>CAZKZP010000032.1:0-15789 GCA_964557295.1 uncultured Chromatiales bacterium
TGCGCGGTGCTCGGCGACCACCGTGGTGTAGATGCCGCCGCGGACATTGAAGATCGCGGTCAGGCGCATGAAACGCGGCTGGCAGGCGTTGACCAGATCCTGGAGGATCTGATTGGTCACCTTCTCATGGAAGGCGCCCTGGTCGCGGTAAGACCAGTAATAGAGTTTCAGCGACTTGAGTTCTATGCATTTTCTGCTGGGCACGTATTCCAGCTTCATCTCGGCGAAGTCCGGCTGTCCGGTTTTCGGGCACAGGCAGGTGAACTCCGGCGTGTCGATGCGGATGGTATAATCGCGCTCCGGATTCGGATTGTCGAAGGTCTCTAAGTCTCGGCTGGGTTGGCTAGGCATATATCCGTCTCTGTGGTAACTTGTTTCGCTCACTGGGGAGGGGGGTATTCTACCCCTCTTTGAAACGATATTTCCATGTACGGATCAATGGCCCGAGATGCGTTTAAGTAAGATCAAGCTGGCAGGCTTCAAGTCATTCGTCGATCCCACCACTATTCCGCTGCCCAGCAATCTGGTTGGGGTCGTCGGGCCGAACGGCTGCGGCAAATCCAATATCATCGACGCGGTGCGCTGGGTGCTGGGGGAGTCCTCCGCCAAACACCTGCGCGGGGACTCGATGGCGGATGTCATCTTCAACGGTTCGACCTCGCGCAAGCCGGTCGGCCAGGCCACCATCGAGCTGATCTTCGACAACATCGACGGCAGCGTTGGCGGCCAATACGCCCAGTACAACGAAATCTCGGTCAAGCGCACCGTCCACCGCGACGGCCAATCGAACTACTTCCTCAACGGCACCAAGTGCCGCCGCCGCGACATCACCGATCTCTTCCTCGGCACCGGCCTGGGGCCGCGCAGCTACTCGATCATCGAACAAGGCATGATCTCGCGCGTGATCGAGGCCAAGCCCGAGGAGTTGCGCATCTATCTGGAAGAGGCCGCGGGGATCTCCAAATACAAGGAACGCCGCCGCGAGACCGAAACCCGCATCCGCCACACCCGCGAGAATCTCGATCGCTTGAACGACCTGCGCGAGGAGCTCGACAAGCAGCTCGCGCACCTGCAACGCCAGGCCAAGACCGCCGAGCGCTACAAGGAACTGAAGGAGCAGGAGCGTCTGCTCAAGGGGCAGCTGGGCGCGCTGCGCTGGAGGGCGCTGGATGGCGAGTGCGCCGCGCAGCAGGGCTTGATCGGCGAAGGCGAAATCGCGCAGGAGGCCATGATCGCCAAGCAGCGCAACATCGAGGCGCGCATCGAGAAACTGCGCGAGGAACATACTGAGTCAAATGACAAATTCAACGAGGTGCAGGGTCGCTATTACGCCCAGGGCGCGGAGATCGCGCGCATCGAGCAGGCGATCCAGCACGCCAAGGATCGCCGCGCCCAGTTGCAGGGCGATCTGGCAGAGGCCGAACGCGCCTACCAGGATCTGCTCGGCCACATCGAGGCGGACAAGTTCAAGATCGAGGAGCTCACGCTCGGCTCCGAGGAAAACCAGTTGCAACACGAGGAGCTGCGCCTGGCGCAGGAGATGTCGGCCGAGGCGCTGACCCTGGCCGAACAGCAGATGCACGACTGGCAGACCGGCTGGGAGCAGTTCAATCAGCGCGCCGCCGAACCCTCGCAGGTGGCGCAGGTCGAGCGCGCCCGCATGCAGCAGCTGGAGCAGCACATGCTGCAAGCCAAGCAACGCACGCAGCGCCTGGAAGAAGAGCAACGCGGGCTGTCGACCGATGAGCTGGATGCGGAGATCGCGCGTTACGCCGAAGACTTGGCCATCGGCGAAGAGAAAACGGCGCGCATGCACGATGAACTCCAGTCGCGCCAACAAAACATCCATCAGCAACGCGAACAGCTCCGTGACCTCTCCACCCAGCTCGACGCCGCGCGCAGCCGCGTGCAGAGCCTGCGCGGACGCCAGTCCTCGCTCGAAGCCCTGCAACAGGCGGCCCTCGGCAAGCGCCAGGGCGCGGTGAGCCAATGGCTGGAAGGCCAAGGCTTGAGTAACGCCCAGCGCCTGGCGCAAGGCATCAAGGTCAAGGACGGCTGGGAGCGCGCCGTCGAATGCGTGCTCGGGTTTCATCTCGAAGCGGTGTGCGTGGCCGGCCTCGACCCGGTTGCCGGCGTGCTGCAATCACTCGAACACGGATCGCTGACGGTGTTCGACACCACATCCCAAGTTGCTGCGCCCGCCATCAACGCCTATCCGCGCATGCTGGAGAAGCTCGACTCGCCCTGGCGCCTGGATGCGCTGGTGGCCGGCGTCTATCTGGCCGACGATCTGGGCCAGGCGCTGGCCATGCGCGGGGCATTGGCCGCGCATGAATCCGTGATCACCCGCGAGGGGATCTGGCTCGGCAACGGCTGGTTGCGCGTGGTGCGCGACGCCGACGAGAAGGCCGGCGTGTTGCACCGCGAACAGGAATTGAAGGAGATCGCGGCCGAGATCGACGAGTTGATGTTCAAGGTCGAGGAGCTGCAAAACACGCTCGACGAGACCCGCGAGGCCGTGCGCAAGTCCGAGGAACAGCGCGAGGAGATGCAGCGCGAAGTGAACCTGGCCAATCGGCAGCTGGCCGAGGTGCGCAGTCACCTGAGCGCGCGCCAGGCGCGGCTCGACCAACGCCGCAGCCGCACCGAACGCATCGCCCACGAGCGCCAAGAGCTCGAGCAGCAATTGACGCGCGACCAGGAACAGTTCGACACCGCGAATGAGCGCCTGAGCATGGCGCTGGCGCAGATGGATGACCTGAGCCGCATGCGCGAAGGACTGATCGGCCAGCGCGATCAGTTGCGCGATGCCTTGCTGCAAGCGCGTGACAAGGCGCGCACCGATCGCGACCGCGCCCACGAGATCGCCCTGCGGCTGCAATCCATGCACAGCGCGCTGGAAACCACGCGCCAGACCCTCGGGCGCATGCAGGAGCAGTTGTCCCAGCAGGCGCAGCGCCGCGAAGGTCTCAAGGCAGGACTCGCGCAAGGCGATGACATCGACGCGATGAATCTCGACTTGCGCGACAAACTCGATCGGCGCATCGAAGTGGAACGCGAACTGACCGAGGTGCGGCGTACGGTCGAGGGGATCGAACACGATCTGCGCGAAGGCACCACCCAGCGCAATCAGGCCGAATTGGCCGTGCAGGATCATCGCACCCAGATGGAACAGCTGCGCATGAATTTCCAGGGCATGAAAGTGCGCCTCCAGACCTTGGTGGAGAAGGTGCAGGAGACCGGCTGGGAGCTCAAGCAACTGCTGGAGGATATGCCGGAACAGGCCGCGATCCAGGAGTGGGAGAAGCAGGCCGAGCAGGTCGGCGAACGCATTCAGCGTCTCGGGCCGGTCAATCTGATGGCCATCAGCGAGTTCGAGGAGCAATCCAAGCGCAAGGAATACCTCGATGCCCAGCACGCCGATCTGATGGAGGCGCTGGAGACCCTGGAGAGCGCCATCCACAAGATCGACCGCGAGACGCGCACGCGCTTCAAGGAGACCTTCGACAAGGTCAACACCGGCTTGCAGACCAACTTCCCGAAACTCTTCGGCGGCGGCCACGCCTATCTCGAACTCACCGGCGAGGACCTGCTCGACACCGGCGTCACCGTCATGGCGCGCCCGCCGGGCAAGCGCAACAGCTCGATCCATCTGCTCTCCGGCGGCGAGAAGGCCCTGACCGCGGTGGCGCTGGTGTTTTCCATCTTCGAACTCAATCCGGCCCCGTTCTGCATGCTCGATGAGGTCGACGCCCCGCTCGACGAGGCCAACGTCGGACGCTTCTGCACCATGGTGAAGGAGATGGCTCAACGCGTGCAGTTCATCTTCATCACCCATAACAAGTCCACCATGGAAATGGCCTCGCAGCTCAACGGTGTGACGATGCACGAGCCCGGCGTCTCGCGCCTGGTGGCGGTGGATGTGGACGAGGCCTATGAGATGGCGGTGGGTTAGCGTGTGTTGAAATTTTAGTCCCCTCTCCCCCTGAGAGAGGGAATGACTTCAGAGAGCACTGGAATATTATGTTGGGAGTCATCTGTGGATACCCTGCGCATTAGCCTGATCCTGGTCGGAGCCGTCGTGCTGGCGGCCGTGTATTTCTGGAGCCGGCGCCAAGTGACGCGGCGCACGCAGACCATGCGGCGCGAACCGGTGCTGGAGGCGGCGGCTGGCGGCCTCGGTGCATATGATGAGCCGCGGCTGGAATCCGAATTGGAGCAGCCGGGAGCCTCCGCGTCGCAGGAGGGGGCGGAGCTGGAGCGCGAGTCGAAGTTCCAGATCGTCTCATTGCTGGTGCTGGCGAAGAATCAGCAGAAACTGCGCGGCGCCTCTTTGGTGCAATCGGCCAACCGCGCGGGCTTGCGCTTCGGGGAGATGTCGATCTTCCATCACCATATCGCCGATCAGGGCGCGCCGCTTTACAGCATGGCCAACGTGATCGAACCCGGCACCTTCGACCTGACCACCTTGGAAACCTTCGCCACGCCCGGCGTGGTGCTGTTCATGAATGCCGGCGAGCAGGAGAACATGACCGTGGCGCTGGAGGCGATGCTGCGCGCGGCCAAGCAGCTCAGCCGCGAACTCAACGCCCAGGTCTGCACAGCGCAGCGCGAACCGATGGACGCCGATCGGCTGGAACGGTGGCAGGCGGAAACCCTTGCGCAGCTGTCCGCGTAATCGCGCGGCAATCACATGAAAGCCTCGCACGCCGTCGTGGATGAAATCGCGCAGCTGCGCGAACGCATCGCCCATCACAACTATTGTTACTACGTGCTCGATGCCCCCGAGATCCCGGATGCCGAATACGACCGGCTGTTCCGCCGGTTGCAGGCGCTGGAAGAACAGCATCCCGAACTGATTACGCCCGATTCGCCGACCCAGCGCGTGGGCGCCGCCCCCTTGGCCGCGTTTGCCAGCGTGCGCCATGAGCTGCCGATGCTCTCGCTGGCCAACACCTTCACCGATGCAGACGCCCAGGATTTCGACCGGCGCGTGCGCGAGCGCTTGAACGTCGATGCCGTGGAATACACCGCCGAGCCGAAGCTCGACGGTCTGGCGATCAGTCTGATCTATGAAAACGGGCATCTGGTGCGCGCGGCCACGCGCGGTGATGGCGAGACCGGCGAGGATGTCACGCAGAACATCCGCACCGTCAAGGCGATCCCGCTGACATTGCTGGGCGCGGATCATCCACCGCTGCTGGAGGTGCGCGGCGAGGTGTACATGCCCAAGTCCGGTTTTGAAAAACTCAACGCGAGCCAGGCCGAGAAGGGCGAGAAGACCTTCGCCAATCCGCGCAACGCGGCGGCCGGCAGTCTGCGCCAGCTCGATTCGCGCATCACCGCGCAGCGCCCGCTGGCCTTTTACAGTTACGGCATCGGCAAGGTGAGCGGTGCCGCGCTGCCGGATAAACACAGCGCGATTTTGGCGCGCCTGCGCGACTGGGGCTTGCCGGTCTCGGGCGAGATCCGCGTGGTGCAGGGCATCGCGGGCTGCCTGGAATATTATCAGGACATCCTCAGGCGCCGCGACCAACTTCCCTATGAGATCGATGGCGTGGTCTACAAGGTCAATGACCTGGAGCAACAACAGCGTTTAGGATTCGTCGCGCGCGCCCCGCGCTGGGCCACGGCGCACAAATTTCCGGCGCAGGAAGAACTCACCGAATTGCTCGCGATCGATGTCCAGGTCGGCCGCACCGGCGCGCTGACGCCCGTGGCGCGACTCGCCCCGGTGCAGGTGGGCGGCGTGGTGGTCACCAATGCCACGCTGCACAATGAAGACGAGATTCGCCGCAAGGATGTGCGCGTGGGTGACACGGTGATCGTGCGCCGCGCCGGGGATGTGATCCCGGAGGTGGTGGCGGTGGTCAAGGAGCGCCGCCCCAAGCATACGAAGGAATTCGTCATGCCGGATAAGTGCCCGGAGTGCGGCTCGGATGTGGTGCGCCCCGACGCGCAAGCCGTGGCGCGGTGCGTGGGCGGGCTGTATTGCCCGGCGCAGCGCAAGGCGGCGATCCGGCATTTCGCCTCGCGCCGCGCCATGGACATCGAAGGGTTGGGCGAGAAGCTCATCGACCAGCTGGTCGAGCAGAATTACATCCAGAATGTGGCCGACCTCTACCGCCTGACGCAGGAACAGCTCGCCGGTCTCGACCGCATGGGCGAGAAATCCGCGCAGAACCTGCTCGATGCCCTGGAGCAGAGCAAGTCCACCACGCTGGCGCGGTTCATCTTAGCCTTGGGGATCCGCGAGGTCGGCGAGGCCACGGCGCAGACCCTGGCCCAGGAGTTCGGCGATCTGAAGCCGTTGCTCCAGGCCGATATCGAAACCTTATTGAAGGCGCCGGATGTCGGGCCGGTCGTCGCCGAAAGCATCAAGCACTTCTTCGGGCAGCCGCACAATCTCGAGGTGATCGAACAACTGACCGACCCCGCGCAAGGCGGCATCCACTGGCCGGCGGTCCACAAGGCGCCTGCGGCGGCACAACCCTTGGCCGGTAAAACCGTGGTGCTGACCGGTACCCTTGCCGGCATGACGCGCGACGAGGCCAAGCAGCGGCTGCAGGCCTTGGGCGCGAAGGTCAGCGGGAGTGTCTCGAACAAGACGAGTTTCGTGGTCGTGGGGGCCGAGGCCGGCTCCAAGGCCGCCAAGGCGGAGAGCCTGGGGGTTGAGATGATCGACGAAGCGGAGTTCCTGAAACGGCTCAGACAGTGGGAGTGAAATCCTCAGACCGTAGGAGCCAGCCCTGCTGGCGAAGAGATGGGCCAATCACTCGTGGCTTATTCGCGTGCAGGGCGCGCTCCTACGAAGAGATGGGGCAACTACCGTGGCCTGTTCGCCAGCAGGGCTGGCTCCTACGAGAATCAACAAACCGGCACAATTCAGCCCGTCTCAGCATTGTCGCTCATCCGATACCCGATCCCGTGCACGGTATGCAATAGCGGCTTTTCGAACGGCTTGTCGATGGCATCCCTGAGATAATGAATGTGGGTTTGCAGCGAGTTGCTGCTCGGCGGCTTTTTCTGCCAGATCGCCTTTTCCAGCTGCTCGCGTTTGACCACATGCGGCGCGTTCTGCATCAGGGTTTCCAGGATACGCAAGGCGATCGGCGTGAGGTCGATGCGTTGACTGGCGCGCCGCGCCTCGAGGGTTTCGAGATTCAGGCTGAGATCGCCCACGTGCAGAACGCTTTGGGGTTGCTGCGTCTTGAGCCGCTTGGATAGGGCGCTCAGCCGGGCCAAGAGTTCCTCCAGCTCGATCGGCTTGACCATATAGTCTCCGCCCCTGTGTCGAAACCGGCCAGCTTGTCATCCAGGGAACTGCGGCCGGTGAGCATCAGCACCGGGGTGTCCTTGCTGGCATCGCTGCGGATGCGCGAACAGACATTCAGACCATCGATGCCCGGCAGGGAGAGATCCAGCACGATCGCGTCGTAGCTGTTCACCACGGCCAGATGCAAGCCCGTCACGCCGTCCCCCACGGCATCGGCCTGATGGCCCTTCAAGGCGAGAAACTTGGCGATACAGGTTCTCAGCCCCTCATCATCCTCGATAATCAGAATATTCATCCCGTGCATACCCCGTTGTTGTAGTTTGTAGGTTCCGTTCCTGCATGTGTCATCACGTTCTTTTCTTTTCCTTTACTGGCGCGTTCCCAATGTAACATATCGAAAGATATTGATTTTATTATACTTGCGCGATCAACCCGCCTGTTGCCTGAGGTCGGGTTTTTCTGTTATCGGACGCTTTCACTCGTTATTTAGATTTTTTTAGCCAAAATTTAATTGCGCAGCCACGGTGTATCCTGATGAAAAACATAAAAGAATTATTTGTCGATTTACTGATTTATGATTCGCGAAGGAAGATTTTGGTGATTTCTTAAGGTTGTGATCATCGAGGTGGGGAGCCATAACGCCCATTGGACTAAGTTTATTGTCGAGTCCCTGAATGATGCGGTATGATTTATTCAATTATCCCCGAATTTATCCGATTGTTTGTGTTAAGGTTGTCAAATATGCGCATAAGCGGTGACGATATATCGAGTGCGTGTTATGGATAGCGGGGGCTATTTGGGGGGCACAATGCGAATCGGGTTACTATCAGCCATTCTGATGGGTATCACACTTGGCGGCGCGGCGCACGCGGCCAAGGTATCTGATGTCACTAATACCAAGCACAACCTGTCGACGAGCTCGACAGGCACGGTGAAGGCGACCTCGGAAAGCGGCATTTGCGTCTTCTGTCATACACCCCATAATGCGACCATCAAAGATCAGGCGGGTGCCGATATCACGGGTGCCCCCTTGTGGAACCGCGCCGTCCCTGCTGGCGGCAAATACACGATTTATACTTCCAGCTCCTTGCAGGCGACCACGCCAAGCGATATCTCCAATTCCTCGAAGCTCTGTTTGACCTGTCACGATGGCACCCAGGCGATTGGTGCGGTGAACGTCATGGTGGGCGGCACGTTGACGGATCAAAATCCCGCGACCGGCGAGATCGCCATGGTCGGCGGAGCCGACTACAAGATGACGGGGGCGGCGAATCTCGGGGTGGATCTGAGAAATGACCATCCGATATCGATCACCTACGACACCACGTTGGCGGGCGCCGATAAAGAGCTGCACGATCCCGCGACGGCCGCCCACATCGTCAACGGTTATTCCGGCCGTACTACGGATGTGATGCCCCTGAACAACGGCAAGGTCGAATGCGCCAGCTGTCATGATCCGCACCTGTACGATCCCGCCGAAGACATCAAATTCCTGCGCCTCAATCGCTTCCAGAGCACCACACCGCCCAGTGGCAGCACGTTTACCGCCGGGAACGACATCATCTGCATCGCCTGCCACAAAAAAGAAGGCTGGGCGGAGTCCGCGCACGCCAAAAATGATGTCGCCACTGAGACCTATACCACTGCCGCCGCCACGGCACGCGGATTTCCCGATGGCTTGCCAGTCTATCGCGCCGCCTGTCTGAATTGTCACGACCCGCACACCGTGCAGGGGGCGCAGCGTCTCCAGCGCCAGCTGAAGACCGAGCAGACCTGCTATCAGTGTCACTCCAACACGCCGATCCTCACCGATGCCACGCAAGTGCCGAATATCGAAAAGGACTTTCAGCTGACCTACAAGATGCCGCTCGATAAAGACAAGGTCGACGGCACCGAAATGCATACCATATTGGATGGTGACTTTACCGAAGCGGCGACCACCCTTTCCGGCCCGACGAACGACAACACCATGCGCCACGCCGAGTGCACCGATTGCCATAACCCCCATCGCGTGGCCATAAATACCCAGGCCGATCTGGGCGGCTCTAATCTCAGCGCTACGCACGAGCATCAAGCCGGGGTGCCGCACACCAACGAAGCCTCCGGGGTGCTGCGCGGCACCTGGGGGGTTGAGCCGAACTACGGCGGTAGCATTCCATTTGCAACAATCCTCGACCAGACCACGGGTTACACCGTCAAAAAGGGGTTGGGTGTGGATGCCGTGACCAAGGAATATCAAGTCTGCCTCAAATGCCATTCCTCCTATGCGTTTGGAACCAACCCGCCGCCTATCGGGGCGTCGACTAACAAGAACTTGTTCAATAGCACGAACAAAATGACTGACCAGGCGATGGAGTTCGCGCCTTTGAATTCCGTCAGTAATACTGGCGCGGCAGCGGCCTATGCGGGAGCGCCAAATCACAGAAGCTGGCATCCTGTGATTGGTGCCACCGGGCGGACCACGGCATCCAGGAGTATGGCGTCAGCGAACGCCTTCCGGGCGCCATGGAACACGGCCGTGGGCACGCAAACCATGTATTGCTCGGATTGTCATGGTTCCGATAATTCATTGCAAAACGGCCCCACGCCGAGCTCGCCGGATCTGGGACAAAACTCAGGACCGCATGGCTCAAGCAATCCTTTTATCTTGAAGGGTCTTTATGACGTGACGCCAGCATCCACCGCCCAAGCGGGTTACGATGTCTGTTTCAAGTGTCATGACTACAATGCCTACGGCAACCCCACACCGCCTGCTTCGCCAAGCCCAAGCGGGTTCAGCATGGTGGGCAATCCAGCAATGTGCTTGGATTCAACCCTCGGGAGCAACCTGCATCTGGCGCACGCCAAGACGTTGGGTAAATTGCGCTGCAGTTGGTGCCACACGGCCGTGCCGCATGGCTGGAAAAACAAGGCATTGCTGGTGAATTTGAACGATGTCGGACCCGAGGTTGGGGAGCTTGCGGGGACGGTCAAACCCGCACCTTATACCAGTGCCGTTAATGGAAATCCGCCGTACTATGTGGGTGCGAGACTAATAATTAGCAGTTTTGCCACTAGTGGCAACTGGACGGCGAACAACTGTAGTGGGGCGATGAATATGATGATGACCTGTTCAGGTCTGCCATGATTCTATAAAGCTATGCAACAAAAAAGCCTGCCTATCCGCAGGCTTTTTTGTTATGTGCGAAAGCCTCCTCCTAAGGAGGCTCTGCTCAATTGCCTTTCCGTCATTCCGGCACATGCCGGAATCCAGTAAGCCGCTGAATTGTAAGCACTGGATTCCGGATCTACGCTGCGCTCCGTCCGGAATGACGAATTATCCAAGATGATCTCTCTTAACCCACGACAACCAGCCATGCATTGCCAGCAACGCTGATGCTGATGCTGGCCTACTGCTTGATGCTGCTGTCTACACCTTGAATATCCCGATCTCATGTCCCGCCAGCGGCACCTGCACACAGGCGCGGCGGTCGCGTTCGACAATCTGCAAGGGCTGTGCACTGGGTTTGAGCAGGTTGCGCATCCTCTGCTGCGGGGCGCTGAGGTGGTAATCCACCGTGATGAAATCGCTGCGCGGTTGATCGCTTAGGTTCATGGCGATGAGCACCTCTTCGGTATCCAGGATGCGGGAATAGGCCAGGGTGGCGTGACTATCGAGTGGGTGACCGAAGCCGTTGCCGTCGCCGGAGATCTCGCGGAAGTATTGCCGGCCATAACGCAGCGCGGGCTCCCGCTGGCGCAGCTGGGCGATGGCCTTGATCCCTTGATAGATCGGGTGCTGCTGGTTGAAGAAGTGGACGCCGGTGGTATCGAAGGCCCCCCACTGTCCGCCGAACATGCATTCGCGCACGTACGTGTCGCTGTCGCCGCCGCCGTCGAATCCCTGCTCGGTGCCGTAATAGATGCACGGCACGCCGAGGCTGGTGAGCAGATAGCCCATGGCCAGCACCGCCTGTTGCGGATGCGGATTGTCGTGCATGAAGCGGCGGTAGGGGCGCGCCATCTGGTCGTGATTGTCGATGAAGGTGACGAAATAGCGGCCCGCCTCGCCGTGGTCGGCGTAGTTGTTACGCATGGCCTCGTAGCGCTCGCGCAGCACACTTGGACTTCTGAATCCCTTGATCACTTCTTCGAGACTGAAGTAGAGCGGGAAATCCAGCGCGGCATCCAGTGAGGGGAAGCGTTCGTTGGTGCCGTCGATACGCGCATTGCGCCCCAGGTAGCGCTGGATGGTGGCGTCGTCATCGACGATCTCGCCGAACAGGAAGAAGTTGTGCTTGCCGACGCGTTGGGCATATTCACGGATGGCATTGCAGAAGATGGCGACGGCCGTGTGTTCCATGTGTTTGACGGTGTCGACGCGAAAGCCGTCGATGTCGGCGAGCGCGATCCAGTGTTTATAGGCCTTGATCATGGTGTCGAGCACGCGGTGCTGATTCAGGTCCAGTTCCTTGAGGCTCAAGAAGTCGCCGTTCATCGCCTCGGTGTCGTTGTCCCAGGAGCGGATCTCGCCCTGGCGCTTGAAGACCTCCGGTGATTGCAGCTCCTTCGGCCACACGCCATCGTTGCGTTGCAGGCCGGGCGCGGGATCGGCCTCGCGCCAGAACCCGAAGGGAAACTGCTGGCCATCATGGTAGTAATAGGGATGGCCCTCGGGATAGGCCCAGACATCGCCGGTGTGATTGAAGATGATGTCCTGGATCACGTACATCCCGCGTGCATGGGCTTGGCGGGTGAGTTCCTGCAGATCCTCCAGCGTGCCGAAGCGGGGATCGATATCGAGGAAGTCCTGCACGCCGTAGCCGTGATAAGTATCCGCGAGGTCGATGCGGTTTTTGAAGATCGGGCTCAGCCAGATCGCGGTGCAGCCCAGGCCCTGGATGTAGTCGAGCCGCCGGGTAAGGCCTTTGAGATTGCCGCCTTGAAACATCCGGCCTTGCTCCGCCCGGCGGCCGCGCGGCGCCGATCCGGGTGCGTAGGGGGTGAGGGTTGCGTTGTTATCGAAGCGATCGACGAGCAGGAAATAGATGAATTGGTCGCGCCAGTCGAGCGGGGAGGGGTGGCACAACTGCGGCGGCTGAAAGTGCAGCGAAGTGACGGATTCGGGTGTGATGTGCATGATCTGGCTCCATGTCATGAGGTGCGAAGCAAAAGCTTAGTTCAAAACTGCGCGAGGTCTACGTCATTTCCATTCATGAATCTTTTTTCAAGGGCCGATTAACCCAGCGGGGGTTTGTGCCGATAGAAAGTGCAGATCCAGCCCTACAGTGCGCGGTAACCATCACAACAACCATCAGGTGATCTCGACAGAGGCAAGGTATGTTCAACCTCAAAGCAAAAAAACAACTGATTGAACTTCAAGAAAAAATGGAACAGCGCGACAGGGAAATATCCAGTCTCAAGCAGCGTCTCGAGGCGCTGGAAGAGGAAAAACAGTCTGCGGCCGCGGAGTGCGAGCGACTTAGGGAGGACGCCGGTGTCAATCATGGGATTTTCGAGTGCATGCAATTTTTCGGGCGCAGTTTTTCGGAATTGCAGCACAGCCTGAATTCGATGGCGGGCGTGTTGCAGTCGGAGCGGACCACGGCGGTCGAGACGGCTTCCGCCTCGACCGCGGCCCGCAGCGGCAGTGAGAAGATGGTCAGCAGCCTCAAAGAGGTGGCGGACGTGAGCAAGGCGGCAGTCGATATCGTCGAAAGCCTGAACCAGCGGGTGGAGGCGATCAGCCGCATACTCAACATGATCAAGGAGATCTCGGAGCAGACCAATCTGCTGGCGCTCAATGCGGCGATCGAGGCGGCGCGGGCCGGGGACTCCGGGCGCGGCTTCGCCGTGGTGGCCGATGAGGTGCGCAATCTCTCGCATCGGACCAACGATGCCACCAAGGAGATCTCGCAAGAGGTGGCGATGATTCAGGACGCCAGCGTCAAGGCGCGCCAGCAAATGATCAATATGGCCGAGCAGGCCAGCCATCTGCAGGAGGTCGGCGAGCAGTCCAGCAATGGTATGAGCGCGGCCTTCGATCTGGCGCAACGCATCGAAAGCGTGATCTCGGCCAGCGCCTTGCGCAGTTTCGTCGAACTCGCCAAGACCGATCATCTCGTCTACAAATTCGAGATCTACAAGATCCTGATGGGGGTTTCCGAAAAACGTCCCGATGATTTCGCCAATCACACGACCTGCCGCCTCGGCAAGTGGTATTACCAGGGCGAGGGTGCCAAGCTATACGCGCATCTGGCGGGGTATAAGCAGATCGAGCAACCGCATGTGCGGGTGCACGCGGCGGGGGTCGAGGCGATCAAGGCCTTCAACGCCGGAAAGCCGCACGAGGCATTGGCGGCCGCTCAGCAGATGGAACAGGCCAGCATGGAGGTGATCGAGGGCCTGGAGCGCATGGCCAACAGCGGCGAACGCGATCCGCAGTTGCTGACGAAGAGCGGGTAAGGAAGCAGGACTTTGCCGGGCCGCCATCGGAAACGATGGTGGCTTCCCCCGGACTCGAACCGGGACGATATCACTACCGGTGGATTTTGAATCCACTGCGTCTACCAATTTCGCCAGGAAGCCATTTGACATGATCGGGCGCCACCGCGCACCGACGAGCCGCCATTATAAGGAATTTCGTCAAAACGGCAAGAATTAGGTAGTCGATTTTGCTACCATGTCGCCCCATGAAGCGCCGCGACTTTCATTACGATCTTCCGCAACACCTCATCGCGCAGCACCCTCCCCAAGAGCGTGCCGCCAGCCGTCTGTTGTGTGTCGATGGAGGCAGCGGTCAGTTGCAGGATTCCCGTTTTGCCGATCTGCCGGCGTATTTGCGCCCCGGCGACCTGCTGGTCTTCAATGATACCCGCGTCATCCCCGCGCGGATGTTCGGCTGCAAGGAGAGCGGCGGGCGGGTGGAGGTGCTGGTCGAACGTATCCTCGATGATCATCGGGTGCTGGCGCATGTGCGCGCCAGCAAGTCGCCGAAGGGCGGCGGCCGCCTGCTGCTGGAGGGCGGGGTGGACGTCGAGGTACTCGGCCGGCAAGGCGAGCTGTTCGAGCTGCGCTTCCTGGGGGAGGCGACGGCGCTGGATCAGCTGGAGCGTTTCGGCCACATCCCCTTGCCGCCCTATATCGAACGCACCGCCCAGGCCGCGGACACTGAACGTTATCAGACCGTCTACGCCGCCAAGAAGGGCGCCGTGGCGGCGCCGACGGCGGGGCTGCACTTCGATCAGGCGATGCTCGACACCTTGAAGGCCCAGGGCGTCGAGTTCGCCTATGTCACGCTGCACGTGGGCGCGGGCACCTTCCAGCCGGTGCGGGCCGATGACATCCGCGAGCATGTGATGCACCGCGAGTATCTGGAAGTCGATGAGCGCACCTGCCAACAGATCGCCGCCACGCGGGCGCGCGGCGGGCGCGTGATCGCGGTGGGCACGACCAGTGTGCGCAGCCTGGAGACCGCCGCCCGCGCCGGGACCCTGGCCCCTTGTCGCGGCGAGACGGACATCTTCATCTTCCCCGGCTATCAGTTCCGCGTCGTCGACGCCATGATCACCAATTTCCACCTGCCCGAGTCCACCCTGCTGATGCTGGTCTGCGCCTTCGCCGGGCATGGGACGATGATGGCCGCGTATCGCCATGCCGTCGCAGAGGAGTATCGCTTCTTCAGCTACGGCGATGCGATGTTCATTCTTCCCGCCGTGCCGGCCTTGACGCCGCGATAGGAGAGCACGTTTTGTCGTTCATGCAGTTTGCGTTATTACAGACGGATGGCCGCGCGCGCCGCGGTCGGTTGGATTTTCCGCGCGGCGCGGTGGAAACCCCGGCCTTCATGCCGGTCGGCACCTATGGCACGGTCAAGTCCGTCACCCCGGAGGAACTGCGCGGGCTCGGCGCGCAGATCATCCTCGGTAACACCTTCCATCTGTTCCTGCGCCCGGGGACCGCGGTGATCGAGGCTCATGGTGATCTGCACGGTTTCATGCACTGGGACGGCCCGATCCTGACCGACTCCGGCGGCTTCCAGGTCTTCAGCCTGGGGCAACTAAGAAAAATCACGGAGGAGGGGGTGACCTTCCAGTCGCCCGTCGACGGCAGCCGGGTCTTCATGGGGCCGGAGGAATCGATGGCGGTGCAGCGCGCGCTCGGGGCGGATATCGTGATGATCTTCGATGAATGCACGCCGTATCCGGCCACCGAGCAGCAGGCCGAGGACTCCATGCGCCTCTCGCTGCGCTGGGCCCGGCGCAGCAAGGCCGCGCACGCGGAGAATCCCAGCGCCCTGTTCGGGATCGTGCAGGGGGGGATGTACGAGCACCTGCGCGATGAGTCGCTGGCCGGGCTGACCGAGATCGGTTTCGATGGCTACGCCATCGGCGGACTCTCGGTCGGCGAGCCCAAGGAAGACATGCTGCGCATCCTGGACCACACCGCGCCGCGCCTGCCGCAGGACAGGCCGCGCTACCTGATGGGCGTGGGCACGCCCGAGGACATCGTCGAGGCGGTGCGCCGCGGCATCG
>CAZKZP010000032.1:15799-17886 GCA_964557295.1 uncultured Chromatiales bacterium
TCGACTGCGTAATGCCCACGCGCAACGCCCGCAACGGTCACCTGTTCACCCGCCATGGCGTGATCAAGATCCGCAACGCCCGCTATGAGTTCGACAACACACCGCTCGATCCGCAGTGCAGTTGCTACACCTGCCGCCACTACAGCCGCGCCTACCTGCGCCATCTGGACAAGTGCGGCGAGATGCTCGGCTCGCGGCTCAACACCCTGCACAATCTGCACTATTATCAAGAGCTGATGCAGGGGCTGCGGGATGCCATCGCCGCCCAGCGGCTGGGGGAGTATGTCCGCGAGTTTTACGCCCTGAGGTCACAAACGCCGCCGTCTATGTAATAATACCGGGCCGAATGAAACCGAACCCTTTTTGATCATGGGGTCATTGCGGATCACAACATAAACAAACCGAGGAAGAGCACGATGAGTTTTTTTGTTTCTGACGCCATGGCGCAAACCGCCGCCGCCCCGCAGGGCGGCGGCGATCCCCTCCTGGGCCTGATTCCTTTTATTCTCCTGTTCGTAATTTTCTATTTCTTCCTCATCCGCCCGCAATCCAAGCGTGTCAAAGAGCACAAGAAGATGCTGGAAGCCCTCGGCAAGGGCGATGAAGTCGTCACCAACGGCGGCGTGCTCGGCCGGGTCATCGACGTGGGGCAGGATTTCTTCACCCTCGAAATCGCGCCAGGCACCACCATCAAGGTGCAGAAGAACTACATCGCCAGCCTGATGCCCAAGGGCACCATCGACGCGGCGAACTAAATAACAACGAGTGGTAGGTCATGTCTATTCAAACCCCCATGTGGAAGAATCTGCTGGTCATCGTGGCGATGGTCGTGGGCATTCTCTACGCCTTGCCCAATCTCTATGGCGAAGATCCGGCAGTGCAGATCAGCGGCGTGCGCGAAGAAGATACCGCCAAGTTGTCCGCCGACAGGATCAGCCGGCAGTTGCAGGAGGCAGGGCTTACCGCTCAATCCATCGAGAAGAGCGCGAGCGGCTTGTTGGTGCGATTCGACAATCAAGACGCGCAGCTCAAGGCCAAGGATCAGATCGCCAACGCGCTGGGCAATGGCTACATCGTGGCGCTGAATCTGGCGCCGGCCACGCCGGGCTGGCTCAAGGCGATCAATGCCGTGCCCATGTACCTCGGGCTGGACTTGCGCGGTGGCGTGCATTTTTTGATGGAAGTGGACATGGAGGCGGCGAACAAGCAGGCCTACGAGCGTTATGTCAGCGACTTCCGCAATCTGCTGCGCGAGGGCAAGATCCGCTATGTGACCATCGAGCGCGATGCCTACAACCAAAAGGATGGCGTCTTGATCAAGCTGCGCAGCCCGGAAGACCGGGAAAGCGCTAGCAAGCTCATCCGCAAGGATTACCCCGAACTGATGCTGGTGGATGTGGAGCAGGAAGGCGCGCCTTATATCTTCGCCAGCCTCACCGAAGCCACGATTCGTGAAGTGCAGACCATGGCGGTGCAGCAAAACATCACTACCTTGCACAATCGCGTCAACGAGCTCGGCGTCGCTGAGCCGGTCGTGCAGCGCCAGGGTGAAAATCGCATCGTCGTGCAATTGCCCGGTATCCAGGATACCGCGCGCGCCAAGGAGATCCTGGGGGCGACCGCGACGCTGGAATTCCGCATGGTGGATGAAAAAGGCAATCCGCAGGAGGCCGCCGCCGGACGGGTGCCTCCGGGCAGCAAGCTTTATTTCGAACGTGGCGGCGCGCCAGTGCTGTTGCAAAATCGCGTGATGTTGACCGGTGAGTATATCGTCGATGCCTCCTCCGGCATGGAGCAGGATACCGGCTCGCCTGCGGTGTTCATCACCCTGGATGGCAAGGGGGCGAGCCTCTTCACCCAGGCGACCAAGGACAATGTCGGCAAGCTGATGGCCGTGGTCTTCATCGAGACCAAGACCGATACCCGCGTGGTCGACGGCCAGACAGTGAAAACCAAGCGCAAGGTGGAAGAGGTCATCAATACCGCGCGCATCCGCGAGCAGCTGGGCAAGCGCTTCCAGATCAGCGGTCTGGACAGCCCCACCGAGGCGCGCGATCTGGCGCTGCTGCTGCGCGCGGGCGCCCTGG
>CAZKZP010000032.1:17896-29002 GCA_964557295.1 uncultured Chromatiales bacterium
CCGGTGGACATCGTCGAGGAGCGCACCATCGGCCCGAGCCTCGGCAAGGAGAACATCGAGAAGGGGCTGTGGTCGTGCATCATCGGCTTCATTTTTGTCATTGCTTTCATGATCTGGCGCTACAAGATGTTCGGCGTGTTTTCCAGCATCGCGCTGTTCGCCAATCTGGTGCTGATCGTGGCCTTGCTCTCCATGTTGCAAGCCACGCTCACCCTGCCGGGTATCGCGGGGATCGTGCTCACCGTCGGCATGGCGGTGGATGCCAACGTCCTGATCAATGAACGCATCCGCGAGGAATTGCGCAACGGCGTGACGCCGCTGGCCAGTATCGAGGCCGGTTACGCCCGCGCCTTTGCCACCATCGCCGACTCCAACTTGACTACGCTGATCGCGGGCGTGTTCTTGTTCGCCCTGGGCAGCGGGCCGGTGAAGGGCTTTGCGGTGGTTCTGTGTCTGGGGATTCTCACGTCGATGTTCACGGCGCTGACCGGAACACGGGTGCTGGTCAGTCTGGTCTACGGCGGCAAGAGCCGCGTAACGCGCCTCTCAATCTAACAAGGTATCCGGCATGACTCGATTTTCTCTCAATGATCTCAACCTCGACTTCATGGGCCAGCGCAAGCTTGCCGTGATCATCTCCCTGTCGCTGGTGCTCATCTCGATCGTGGCGATAGCGACGCGTGGCTTTAATTTCGGCATCGACTTCACCGGCGGCACCTTGATCGAGGTGCGCTACCCGCAGAGCGCGGAACTCAACGAGGTCCGTCACACGCTGGAGCAGGCGGGCTTCTCGGGCGCGGTCGTGCAGCATGTGGGTAGTAGCACTGATGTGCTGATCCGCATCGCCCCGCGCGCGGATACCAACAGTGCGCAGCTCAGCAACCAGATCCTCTCTGTTTTGCAAACCGCGCACAGCGGTGTGGAACTGCGCCGCGTGGAATTCGTCGGTCCCCAGGTGGGCGAGGATTTGTCCAACGACGGGATGTTGGCGGTGCTGTTTGCCTTGATTGGTATTTTCGTCTACCTGCTGTTGCGGTTCGAATGGCGGTTCTCCGCCGGGGCGGTCATCGCCACATTGCACGACATCATCATTACCTTGGGATTCTTTGCCGTCACGGGGCTTGATTTCGACCTGACAGTAGTGGCCGCCTTGCTGGCGGTGATCGGTTACTCGGTCAACGATACGGTGGTGGTGTTCGACCGGATCCGCGAAAACTTCCGCAAGCAACGCAGCGATATGCCCACCGTCGCGGTGATCAACGATGCCATCAACCAGACCCTCTCGCGCACCACGATCACCTCGTTCGTGACGCTGCTGGCGGTCATCGCGCTGCTGTTGTTCGGTGGCGACATCATTCACAGCTTCTCCATGACGCTGGTGGTGGGCATCATCGTCGGCACCTTCTCGTCGATCTACGTGGCCAGCGCCTTCGCCCTGATGATGGGCGTGAGCCGGGAGGATTTACTCCCTCCGCCCAAGGAAGATGTCGAGGCCGACGAACTGCCATAAACCAAAAGCCCGCTCAGCGGGCTTTTTGTTGGGCGCGGGGACGGCGGTGACACCGCTCAATGCTGCGGCAGGTGGATTTTGAAGCTGCCGCCGCCCAGCGCGGCGTCATTGGAAAGCGAGATGTATCCGGTGAGTGCTTGCGTGCTGTGCAGTTGCGCGATCAGCGAGGAAAAATAGAGTCCCAGGCCGGTGCTCCCACTGATATGGTCCGCGGCGCCGTGTCCTGGTCCGGGCACTTGAGCGCAAATGCTGGCGGGATAGCCTGGTCCGTTGTCTTCGATGGTGATGACCAGGAACTCGCCCTCGATGGCGGCGGCGAGCAGGATCTTGTCTCGGGTATACCGGATGGCATTATTGATGACATTGGTGATCACCCCGGCGAGCAGGCCGGCGTCGAAATGCCATTCCAGATCCGGCGCGCAGGAGAGTTCGGTGCTGATGTCTCGTGCGGTGAGCTCGGCCTGAAAATACGCGAGTTGTTCTTCAAGCAGCTCGTAGACCGATTGTTGATTGATGCTCAGGGAATACAACTGGCTCTCGAGTTTGTAGAGGGTGAGCAGTTGCACCAAGTCATTGCTGACGCGCTTGGTTTCATAGCGCAGCAGGTTGAGCTTGCCGCTGAGATGGGTGTCTGCCGCCTCATAGTCTTCGCCGATCTCGTTCAGGCTGTTGAGCATGAAGCTCAGCGAATTCTTCATGTCGTGGGCGGCCGAGGCCAGCAGGGTGGCGAAATCCAGCGTCATTTTCTTGCTCATCTTGGGGCAATTCCTTTTCGTTCACCCGGCCGAGGCCAGTTTTTCAGTCAGCTTGGTGAATGACTTCAACAGGCTGCGGTAGCGCTTGTCTTTGGGATCGATCTGTTTGACGACGTCCAGATGGTGTTGGCAGGCGGATAATTTCGCATGGTCCGGGCCGTTCTTTTCCATGTAGATGACCAAGGCCTGCGCGGCATTGAGGTTGATGATCTTGTTCTTGGGCAGTTTCTTGGCGGCGTTGCCGAAGAGCGCGATGGCTTCTTCGAATTTCCCGGCGTTGGCCAGACGCGCGCCTTCGTTGTTGATATCGATGATCATCTTGACCGCGTTCTTGACCAGCTCTTCGCCTTCTGCGGCCATGCCCGCCTTGGTGAAGGTGGCGCGGATCCTGCCGAGGACGGCTTCATCATCGTGGTTGTTGGAGATCATCTCCTTCATCAGCTCCATGCCCTTTTGTTTGTCGCCGTAGACCAGACAGCCTTCGGCGAATTCCAGGTGCGAGTCGGTGGGCAGGGTTTCGGTGTGTTGCGTGAAGATTTTCGTGGCGCGGGAGAGGCATTCACCCGCATCGCGCGCGCGGTTGAAGGTATGATGAATGTTGCCTTCGGTGACCGTGAGATGGAGCAGGTCCTTGGGATCGCTTCTGAATATGTCGCGCCCTTGTTTCACGAATTGCAGCGCTTTCTGGTCCTTTTTCTGCTCGATGAAGATCTGGGCCAGTTTGGTGAAGTCATCGGCACGCCGGTAGCTTGAGCCGGTGCTGAGTTTCACCGCCGCCTTGAAGGAGAGCTCCGCGGTTTCCATGTCGTTGTTCTTCAGGGCGATGTCGCCGAGATTTTGGCGGCGCACCAGCACCTTGGGGGACTTGCCACAGGCCTGTTGCAGTATGGCCTGGGCATTGGTGAGCTCACCCAAGGCTTCATGGGTCTTGGCGAGGCAGTCGTAGCCCTCGATTTGATTGGGGAACTCCCGGATCAGTTCGCTAAAGATTTTTTTTGCCGCCCAGTAATCCTTTTGCAGAAAGCGGATCTTGCCCCACCCGAGTTTCGCCCAGGCGGCGGGGTGTTTTTCCAGCACCTTCTGGTATATCTGTTCCGCCAGATCATACTCGTTGAGATCAAAGTGGATCGTGGCCTTGGTTTTCATCAGAAACATGGCGTTTTTCGGATGTTCGAGTATCAGTTGATTGCAGTAATTGATGGCCGCGTTGTAGTCCTTGTTCTTGATGGCTAAAGCGACCTGCTGGAGGCCGGCCTTGCGCTCTATGACGCGTTGTAAACGCAGCCGCAGCACCTCTTTGGTGAAGGGCTTGGTGATGTAGTCGTCCGGTTCGTATTCCACGGCGCCCAGCACCATGCCGCTGGTGTTTTCGGCGGTGAGCATGATGAAGACGGAGGCGATGTCGAGAATGCCTTCGTGCCGCGCTTCTTCCAGCACTTGTTGTCCATCCTGGCCTTCGCCGAGATTGTAGTCGCACAGGATGATGTCATATTTCTTCATGCGCATTTTATCGATGGCCTCTTCGCCGTTGCCGGTGTCGTCGACGTCATAGGCCTTGTATTCCGCCAGCATGCGCTTGCAGGTGCTGCGCATCTGGCCGAAGTCATCGACGACCAGGATCTTGCATTTTGTGATATCGAATTTTTCTGAACTCATGCCATCGTCCTGTGTGCTGGATCATTACTGCCCGGTGTGTGAAATGACCAACAAAGTTCGGGCGGCGGGACCCGAAACTTTTTCCCGGTTTTTGGTATATCGACGATGGACGGAATTACTTTATTTTTCGAGGCTTGGGTGGGACGGCCGAGGAAAAATCTGAGAACGTGCCTTCGGGCCGGCCGGGGTGCCCGTCACTGAGAGCTGGCCAGCGCCCGGAGCGCAGGGGTGATGAGAAAAGGATCGACGAAGGCGTTGTTGAGGCTCACGCCCCAGTGCAGATGCGGGCCGGTGGCGCGGCCGCTGTTGCCGATGGTGCCGATGATCTCCCCGCGCTGGAGCCGGCGGCCGGGGGCGACTGCGATTTTTTCCATGTGGCAGTACATGGTGATCAGCCCTTGGCCGTGATCGATGAAGACGGTGTTGCCGTTGAAGAAGAAGTCGCCGGTGGTGATGACCACGCCCTCGGCGGGTGCGGCGATCGGCGTGCCCGTGGCGGCGGCGATGTCGACACCGCTGTGGGGCTTGCGCGGCTGTTGATTGAAAAAGCGCTTCAGACCGAAGGGGCTGGAGAGCGCGCCTGGCGCGGGGAGGTCGAGCAGCAGGGAAGCGGGCAGGCGATCGTTCCAGGTTTGCAGGGCGTCATTGATGATCTTGGATTCGCGGTTGATGCGCTCGAGGTTCTTTTCATCCGGCGTGACATGCTGTTTGTTTTTCACCGTCAGATGCTGGGTGCTGTATTGCTTGTCCTGCACCTGGAAGGCGAACTTGCCGGCCTTCTTGCCCATGACCGTGATGACGTGCTCCCCCAGGGCGGCGGTGAGCGGAATGCCGACCACGGCGATCCATTGGTCCTGGCGGGGCATGAGCAGGACCCGGCGGTTGTCGTAGCGGACCTCGGGGGCGGCTTCGGAGGTGGGGATGCCGAGTTCGATGAGGGCCAGGCCGCCGGGCACGCGGCTTTCCATGGGCAGGTCGATGGCGTGGACCGGCGCGCCTGTGAGCCAGAGACAGAACAACAGGATGACTCTATTCATCGATGACCTCGGTGACCTCGGATTGGATGCGCCCGGCCCCGAGCCGGGTTTCAATGGTATCGCCGCATTTGAGCTGCCGGCTGCCGCGCACCAGGATGTGTTCAGGCAGTTTCTCAACGATAGCATAACCGCGGCTCAGCGTGGCCAGGGGGCTGACGGCGTCGAGATGCTGGCCGCTGGCGGTCAGGCGCTGTTGCTTGCGTTGCAGGTTGTGCTTCATGGCCTGATGGAGCCGTTGCGAGATGTTTTCAAAACGCAGCGCCAGGCGTTGCAGCCGTTGCAGCGGGCTTTGGTGCGTGAGCCGCGCCGACAAGGATGCCAGCCGATGCATCGCATCGCGCCGCCGGTGCTTGAGGGTGTCGAACAGCCGCCGTTCGGCCTCATCGAGCCGTTGCGCCAGCAACTGCACGCGCTGCTGCGGCAGCTGGCAGCGCTGTTGCAGCCACTTCAGGGTGGACTGCTTGTGACGCAGGGTGCTGCGCAGATTGTAAAGTAGCCGGGATTGATCGCGTTTGAGCCGCGCGAGTAGTTCCATGCGATCCGGGCCGACCAGCTCGGCGGCGGCCGAGGGGGTGGGGGCGCGCCGGTCAGCGACGAAGTCGGCGATGGTGAAGTCGATCTCGTGCCCGACGGCGCTGACGACCGGGATCTCGCAGGCGGCGATCGCGCGCGCGACCGCCTCGTCGTTGAAGGCCCACAGATCCTCCAGCGAACCGCCGCCGCGGCCGACGATCAGCACGTCGCATTCGCGCCGTTGCGACGCCCGCCGGAGGGCGCGCGCGATCTCCGGCGCGGCCTTCTCACCTTGCACCGCCACCGGATAGATCAGCACCGGGATCCACGGGCTGCGGCGCTTGAGCACGGTGAGGATGTCGCGGATCGCCGCGCCGGTCGGCGAGGTGATCACGCCGATGCGCGCGGGGGAGGCGGGCAGCGCTTTCTTGCGCGCGGGGGCGAACAGCCCTTCCTGTTCCAGCCGTTGCTTGAGTTCCTCGAAGGTGCGGCGCAGGGCCCCGTCGCCGGCCTCCTCCATGTGCTCGGCGATGAGCTGGAAATCGCCGCGCGGGGTGAACAGGCTGACGCGCGCGCGGACTAAAATCTGCATGCCGTTCGCGGGCTTGAAGCGCACGTGCACGTTGCGCATGCGGAACATGGCGCAGCGCACCTGGGAGGCGGCGTCTTTCAGGCTGAAATACCAGTGGCCGGAGGCGGGGGCGGAGAGATTGGAGATCTCGCCTTCAACCCAGATCAGGGGGAAGGTTCCCTCCAGCAGCTCCTTTACCTCGGTGTTGAGGTGGCTGACGCTGTAGACGAAGCGCAGGGGCTCGGATGGCGGGGTGAGGTCGCTCATGCGTGGTTACTGCGTGCTTGCGGGTGGCGTGATCAATATTGCCAAGGTTTGGCGTCTTTCTGCGAGAGGTTCTGCGCGTGGGCGGTTTCGCCTTCGAAGCGCGCCTGGCGCGACAGGTTCAAGGCAAGCGGGTAGTCCTTGCGCGCGTAGGCCTCGCGGGCCCGTGACAACAACTCATCGCTGCCCAGCCACGTGCCGCCGGATTGCTCGGCCTGCATCAGTTTGTATTCCGCCACCTGGATGGTGAGGTCGGAATAATCGGCGATGGAGCCGACCGAGGCGCATCCGCTCACGCCCAGCAGCGTGAAGATGATCAAGTGTCTATCGCGCATAGCCTATGTCCCATTTGCGGCCGCCTTGTTGCGCCGGCGTCCGGTGATGATTTTGTCGATAGTGGTTGGTTGAGGCAGTCGAAGACTATATAATAGCCGGTTTATTTAATCTAATGAATTGTGTAGGAATTCCACACATGCGTATTGTTCAAGATGCACTCACCTTTGATGATGTCCTGCTGGTCCCGGCGCTCTCCACGGTGCTGCCAAAACAGGTTGATTTGGCAACGAAATTGACCCGCGGCATCCGCCTGAACATTCCGCTGGTATCGGCGGCCATGGATACGGTGACCGAGTCGCGCCTAGCCATTACCCTGGCCCAGGAGGGAGGCATCGGCATCATCCACAAGAACATGTCCATCGAGGAACAATCCGCGCATGTGCGCGCGGTGAAGAAATTCGAAAGCGGCGTGATCAAGGACCCGATCACGGTCTCGCCCAAGGCCAGCATCCGTGATGTGCTGATCCTGACGCGCGAACATAATATCTCCGGCGTGCCGGTGGTCGATGGCGAGGAACTGGTCGGCATCGTCACCAACCGCGATCTGCGCTTCGAGACCAAGCTCGACGCGCCGGTTTCCACCATCATGACGCCGAAGGAGCGTCTGATCACCGTGAAGGAAGGTGCGCCGCGCGACGAGATCCTGGCACTGCTGCACAAATACCGCATCGAAAAGGTGCTGGTGGTCAACGATGCCTTCAAGCTGCGAGGCCTGATTACAGTGAAGGACATCCAGAAGTCCACCGACAAGCCCAACGCCTGCAAGGATGAGCAGGGCCGCTTGCGGGTGGGCGCGGCGGTGGGTGTCGGCGCCGGGACCGATGAGCGTGTGGCGGCCCTGGTCGAGGCCGGCGTGGATGTGGTCGTCGTCGATACGGCCCACGGCCATTCGCAAGGCGTGCTGGATCGTGTGAGCTGGATCAAGCGCCACTATCCGGATTTGCAGGTCATCGGCGGCAACATCGCCACCGGCGAGGCGGCCAAGGCCTTGGTCGCGGCCGGCGCGGACGGCGTGAAGGTCGGCATCGGGCCGGGCTCGATCTGCACCACGCGCGTGGTGGCCGGCGTGGGCGTGCCGCAGGTTACGGCCGTATCCAATGTGGCCGAGGCCTTGAAGGGGACCGATGTGCCCTTGATCGCCGACGGCGGCATCCGCTTCTCCGGCGACTTGGCCAAGGCCATCGTGGCCGGGGCCCACGCGGTGATGGTCGGCGGCATGCTGGCCGGGACCGACGAGGCGCCGGGCGAGGTCGAGATCTATCAGGGTCGCTCGTACAAATCCTATCGCGGCATGGGTTCGCTCGGCGCGATGACCATGCAGCAGGGCTCCAGCGACCGGTATTTCCAGGAAGGCGGCGAGGCCGACAAGCTGGTGCCGGAAGGCATCGAAGGCCGCGTGCCGTACAAAGGCACCATGATCACCATCGTGCATCAGCTGATGGGTGGGCTGCGCGCCAGCATGGGCTATACCGGCTGCCGTATCATCGAGGAGATGCGCACCAAGCCGGTGTTCGTGCGCATCACCCCCGCGGGCATGGCGGAGAGCCACGTCCATGATGTGACCATCACCAAGGAAGCGCCCAACTACCGCGTTTAGTCGTTTGCTGCGCGGCCGGGGGCTTCCTCCGGCCGCGCGGGTTTTCAGTATCGCTTGCACACAGTCGGAATCCTATGACGCTTGAAACCAATATCCACTCCCACCGCATCCTGATCCTCGATTTCGGTTCGCAATATACCCAGTTGATCGCCCGCCGCGTGCGCGAGGCCGGGGTGTATTGCGAACTGCGCTCCTGCGAGGTGTCACCGGCTGAGATCGAGAAGTTCGCGCCTGCGGGCATCATCCTCTCGGGCGGACCGGAATCGGTGACCGCCGCCGATACCCTCAAGGCGCCGGAGATCGTTTTCGAGATGGGCGTGCCGGTGCTCGGCATCTGCTACGGCATGCAGACCATGGCCGCGCAGCTAGGCGGCGAGGTCGAGGCCGCCGCGCACCGCGAGTTCGGCTACGCCCAGGTCACCACCTACAACGGCTCGGAGCTGCTGCACGGCATCGAGGATCATACCGACGCGCAGGGCCGCGGCTTGCTCGATGTGTGGATGAGTCATGGCGACCACGTCACTAAGCTGCCGGATGGCTTCGAGGTGATCGCCGGCACGGCCAGCGCCCCGATCGCCGGCATGGCCGATGAAAGCCGCCGCTTCTACGGCCTGCAATTCCATCCCGAGGTCACCCATACCCATCAGGGCCATCGCATCCTCCAGCGGTTCGTGCACGAGATCTGCGGCTGTCCCGCGTTGTGGACGCCGGGCAACATCATCGAAGACAGCATCCAGACCATCCGCGCGAAGGTCGGCAACGAGGAGGTGGTGTTGGGCCTCTCCGGCGGGGTGGATTCCTCGGTGGTCGCCGCGCTGCTGCACCGCGCCATCGGCGACCAGCTGACCTGTGTGTTCGTCGACAACGGCCTGCTGCGCCTCAACGAAGGCGACCAGGTGATGGCGACCTTCGCCCGGCACATGGGCATCAAGGTGATCCGCGTGAATGCGCAGCAGCGTTTCCTCGACGCGCTCCAGGGCCAGAGCGATCCCGAGCGCAAGCGCAAGATCATCGGCAATCTCTTCGTCGAGATCTTCGATGAAGAGGCGGCCAAGCTGCGCAACGTCACCTGGCTGGCACAGGGCACCATCTATCCGGATGTGATCGAATCGGCCGGCACCAAGGGCGGCAAGGCGCACGTGATCAAGTCGCACCACAACGTCGGCGGTCTGCCGGAGGACATGAAGCTGAAACTGCTCGAACCGCTGCGCGAGCTGTTCAAGGACGAGGTGCGCAAGATCGGCCTGGAACTCGGCCTCCCGTACGACATGGTCTACCGCCATCCCTTCCCCGGCCCCGGCCTGGGCGTGCGCATCCTCGGCGAGGTCAAGCACGAATACGCCGAGCTGCTGCGCCGCGCGGACGCCATCTTCATCGAGGAACTGCGCCGCCACGAACTCTACGACAAGGTTAGCCAAGCCTTCGCCGTCTTCCTCCCGGTGCGCTCGGTCGGCGTGATGGGCGATGGCCGCCGATACGACTACGTCGTCGCGCTGCGCGCCGTCGAGACCATCGATTTCATGACCGCCCGCTGGGCGCGCCTGCCCTATGAGCTGCTCGATACCTGCTCCAACCGCATCATCAACGAGATCAACGGCATCTCGCGTGTCACCTACGACATCTCCGGCAAACCGCCGGCGACGATCGAGTGGGAATGATTCCACGTCCAGCACCGGCTGGCACCTGAAGGCATCAAATCACACATAAGCCCGCGTAAATGCGGGCTTTTTTTCGTTTTGAGCTGGTACTTGCCGGCACTGACTAGCACGCCCAAGCAGCCCTTTTTTAATGGTATGTTTGATGGTATCGTCATATCCCATAACATGATCGCGACAAAATACCATACCATGTTTTTTTGGCTGATCATGGTATCGAAATTATTCATGATATTGAAATTGCAGTGTTTTTCATCGAAAAACATGGCGTAACGAATCATGGTATTTAATACCCAAGGGAGGACGTTGTCGTGCTGACGGATACCAAGCTGCGCAACTTGAAGCCTGGAGACAAGCTCTACAAGGTGAACGACCGCGATGGGCTTTATGCGGCGGTGACGCCGGCAGGAGCCATCTCGTTCAGATACAACTACTCGATCAACGGGCGACAGGAGACGCTGACGATAGGCCGCTATGGGACAGGTGGCATCACGCTTTCGGAGGCGCGGGAACGACTCAACGAAGCGAAGAAGATGATCTCGGCCGGGAAATCACCGGCCAGGGAAAAGGCGCGTGACAAGGCGCGCGTGAAGGATGCCGAGACGTTCGGTGCATGGGCCGAAAAGTGGCTGCGTGGTTACCAGATGCTGACTCGACGCGCGACATGCGCAAGTCGGTTTATACACGCGAACTGAAAAAGCAATTTGGTAATCAGAAGCTGGCCGAAATCACGCATGAGGATCTGCGCGCATTGACCGATGCCATCGTCGACAGGGGCGCGCCAGCCACGGCAGTGCATGCCCGTGAAGTGGTGTTGCAAATCTACCGTTGGGCAATCGAACGCGGGCAAAAAGTGGAGAACCCGGCGGAAATGGTGCGCCCGACAAGCATCGCCAGATTCGAGCCACGCGACCGCGCGCTGACACCGGCCGAGATCGGTCTGATGTTTCGGTACATGGATCGAGTGGGGACTTCGCCGCAATACCGAGCGGCGATCAAGCTGTTGTTGCTGACGATGGTTCGAAAATCGGAGCTGTCCAATGCCAAATGGCCAGAGATCAATTTCAGCGAGGCGCTTTGGATTATCCCGAAAGAACGGATGAAACGAAGGAACCCGCATCTGGTGTTCCTGTCTCGCCAGGCGCTCGACATATTCATCGCGCTCAAGACCTTTGCGGGTGGATCTGAATACGTGCTCCCGTCACGGTACGA
>CAZKZP010000033.1:0-28610 GCA_964557295.1 uncultured Chromatiales bacterium
CGGCCACCCCCCCCCCCAGCACCACTACCTTGCCACGCGGCGCGGCGGGCAGTCCGCCGAGCAGCAGGCCCTTGCCGCCCTGCGGCCGGTGCAAGAGATGCGTGCCGACCTGCACCGCGATGCGTCCGGCGATATCGCTCATCGGCGCCAACAGCGGCAGCGCGCCGTGTTCGCTCACGGTCTCGAAGGCCACCGCCGTCATGCCGATGTCGCACAGCCGCCGCAGCAACACCGGCTCGGCCGCGAGGTGCAGATACGAAAACAGCACATGGTCCGGGCGATAGTGCGCCAGCTCCTGCGGCTGCGGCTCCTTGACCTTGACGATCAGCGCGATCTCCCGGTGCAGCGTCGCGGCATCCGGCAGGATGGTCACGCCGAGGCGCGCATAGTCCGCATCCGAATAGCCGCTGGCCACACCGGCCTGCGTCTCGATGAACACCTCATGGCCGTGGCGCACCAGCTCGCCGGCAGCCTCGGGGATCATCGCCACACGGCCTTCCAGCACCTTGATCTCGCGGGGAATACCAATACGCATACTCGCTCTCCTTTACCCAGGCATGGGCATCTCGTACCATAAAATCATATCAGCAGAAAAACCCGCGCCCCGGTTTTTCTGCCCTCCCATATCAATCACGACCATCCACGCTTGGAGTTTAATTCATGAGCAATAACAAACACTGCCGTCTGCTGATTCTGGGCTCCGGCCCCGCCGGCTACACCGCCGCCGTGTACGCCGCACGCGCCAACCTCACGCCGGTGCTGATCACCGGGATGCAACAGGGCGGACAGCTGACCACCACCACCGATGTCGACAACTGGCCCGGTGACAACGAAGGCGTGCAAGGCCCGGAACTGATGGTGCGCATGCAGAAGCACGCCGAGCGCTTCGGCACCGAGATCATCTTCGATCATATCAACGAAACCGATCTGAAAAAGCGCCCATTCACCCTCAAGGGCGATAACGGCACCTATACCTGCGACGCGCTGATCATCGCCACCGGCGCCTCGGCCAAGTATCTCGGCCTGGAATCGGAAGAGGCCTTCAAGGGCCGCGGCGTGTCCGGCTGCGCGACCTGTGACGGCTTCTTCTACCGCAAGCAGACGGTCGCCGTGATCGGCGGCGGCAACACCGCCGTCGAAGAGGCCCTGTACTTAAGCAATATCGCCAGCAAGGTGCACGTCATCCACCGCCGCGACAAGTTCAAGGCGGAGAAGATCCTCATCGACCACCTGATGGAGAAGAGCCGCAGCGGCAATGTCGTCATCCACTGGAACAACGAGCTGGACGAGGTGCTCGGCGACCAAAGCGGCGTGACCGGCATCCGCATCAAGAGCACTACCGACGGCAGCACCCAGCAGATCCCGCTGATGGGCGTGTTCATCGCCATCGGCCATTCACCCAACACCGCCATCTTCGAGGGCCAGCTGGAGATGGAAGGCGGTTATATCAAGGTGCAGACCGGCTTGCGCGGCAACGCCACGCAGACCAGCGTGCCCGGCGTCTTTGCCGCCGGCGATGTGGCCGACCACGTCTATCGCCAGGCCATCACCTCGGCCGGCACCGGCTGCATGGCCGCCCTGGACGCGGAGCGTTACCTCGAAGGCCTGGGCAAATAAGCCATCCGCATCGGGTCTCCACAATCGGCGCATTGTGGAGACTTCCCGTCCGCGCGACTAGAATTTCACCATGAGCATCCATCCGACCTCCGGCGCCCCTTTCTTGCTCGATCCCGCCTCGCTCGCCTTCCCCGATCCGCGGCAGGCGCTGCGCGAGCCCAACGGACTGCTGGCCATCGGCGGCGACCTCTCACCCCAACGATTATTGGCCGCCTATCGCCTGGGCATCTTTCCCTGGTATGGGCGCGGCGAGCCGATCCTCTGGTGGTCGCCCAATCCCCGCTGCGTGTTGTTTCCGGACTTGCTGCGCATCTCCCGCAGCCTGCAAAAAACCCTGCGTAAAAACACCTTCGAGCTGAGCTTTGACCGCGCCTTCCCCGAGGTGATGCAGGCCTGCGCCGCCCCGCGCCGCTACACCACCGAGACCTGGATCACCTCCGAGGTCTACACCGCGTATAACCGGTTGCATCAGCTGGGCCACGCCCACTCCATCGAGGCCTGGCACGGTGGGGCGCTGGTGGGCGGCCTCTACGGTGTCGTGCTAGGCAAGGTCTTTTACGGAGAGTCGATGTTCGCCCGCATGACCGATGCCTCCAAGGTCGCCCTCGTTCACCTGTCCCAGCTCCTGCAGCTGTGGGGCTATGAACTAATCGACTGCCAGATGCATACCACGCATCTGGTCAGCCTGGGGGCGGTGGACATTCCACGCGCCGATTTCATGGCGCTGCTGGACAGCCTGTTGCCGCAGAAGCCATGCGCGGATGCCTGGCGCAACGACAAACTGCCGTCCCCTGTGCCATGACCCAGCTGCATCAGTTGCGCCTGTTCCTGAGCACGTCCCACCCCTGCAGCTACCTGCCGCAGGAAACCGCCTGCAATCTCTTTCTCGATCCCGAGGTCACGCCCGACACCGGGCTTTACAGCCGATTGATCGAAAATGGCTTCCGGCGCAGCGGAACACACCTCTACCGCCCGCATTGCCCCAATTGCGCGGCCTGCATCTCGATACGCGTTGCCGTGACGCAGTTTCGGCCGAATCGCCAGCAACGGCGCACCTGGAACAAGAACCTGGATCTCCAGGTCATCACCACTCAGACCCCGGACCGGGCCACGCACGGCGCGCTGTTCTCCCGCTACATCACGGGCCGGCATCCCGGCGGCGGCATGGACCAGATGGATACCGAAACGCAGTTTGACTTTCTGACCAGCCCATGGAGCGAGACGTGGTTCTATGAATTCCGCGAGGGCGGCAGACTCGTGGCGGTGGCAGTCACCGACAAACTCACCGATGGACTCTCCGCGGTCTACAGCTATTTCTCACCCGAGGACGCCGCCCGGCGCAGCCTGGGCGTCTACATGATCCTCTGGCAGATCCATCAGGCGCGGCGGCTCGATCTGCACTGGTTGTATCTGGGATATTGGATCGAAGCCAATCCCAAAATGGCCTACAAGAGCCATTATCAGCCCGCCGAGATCCTTAAGGACAACCAATGGCGAACACTCCAACAACACCGCTAAAGTTTTTCGCGCCACGGCCGCTGAATAATGCGGTATTCACCTCCCCCCATAATCATGTGAATATCAAGCCCCAACTCCCCAAGAAAGGGTGTTCCGGTCCGAGGCCGGAGCACCCTAAATTTTCTCTTCCTCCGCCAGAGCCCTGTGCGCATCGGGGGCGAAAATGGGGTTCCCCAGCATATTTTTTAGAAAAACTTTGAAAAAATTCGCCAATAAAGGCATTATTACGCCTCATTTGGGTCCCAATCGGATATTTAACTAGGTTACATGGCAAAAGAAGATCACATCGAAATGGAAGGCACCGTCCTCGAGACGCTGCCCAACACAATGTTCCGTGTCCAACTCGATAACGGTTACATCGTCACCGCTCATATCTCGGGCAAGATGCGCAAGAACTACATTCGCATCCTCACCGGAGACAAGGTCACCGTCGAAATGACCCCCTACGACCTGAGCAAGGGTCGTATCATATTCCGCGGCCGTTGATTGCCTCCTAACGAAAGCGCCCTGCCGGTTGTACACCGACAGGGCGCTTTTTGCACATCCCTTCTCCCGCTTAGGGTCAGACGGTCGCGGCCTCCTTGCGATGGCACTTCACTTCCAACCGGCCATTGTTCTCGGTCACCACCACATGTCCGCCGGACTCCAGCGCTCCGAACAACAACTCTTCGGCGAGCGGACGCTTGATGTGCTCCTGGATGACACGCGCCATCGGGCGCGCGCCCATCAGTTCATCGTACCCGTGCTCGGCCAACCAGGCCCGCGCCAGACTGTCCACATCCAGGGTGACACCCTTCTCCTGCAGCTGGGCCTCGAGCTCCAGGATAAACTTGTTGACCACATTGCCAATGGTGCTCTTGTCGAGCGACTTGAACTGGATGATGCCGTCGAGACGATTGCGGAACTCTGGCGAGAACACGCGCTTGATGGTCTCCATCGCATCACTGTCATGGCGCTGCACGGTAAAGCCGATGGACTTGCGATGCAGCTGATCGGCGCCTGCGTTGGTGGTCATCACCAAAATCACGTTGCGGAAATCGGCCTTGCGACCGTTGTTGTCCGTCAGCGTGCCGTGGTCCATCACCTGCAGCAGCAGGTTGAAGACATCGGGATGGGCCTTCTCGATTTCATCGAGCAGCAACACACAATGCGGATGTTTGATGACCGCATCGGTCAACAAGCCGCCCTGATCGAATCCGACGTAACCGGGCGGCGCCCCGATCAGTCGGGAAACGGTGTGCCGCTCCATGTACTCGGACATATCAAAGCGGATCAGCTCGATACCGAGCAGATAGGACAACTGGCGCGTGACCTCAGTCTTGCCCACGCCGGTCGGCCCGGCAAAGAGGAACGAGCCGATCGGCTTCTCGACGTTAGCGAGACCTGAACGCGACATCTTGATCGCCGCATCCAGCGCGTCGATGGCCTCGTCTTGACCGAAGATCAGCAGCTTGAGATCGCGCCCGAGGTTACGCAACACGTCTTTGTCCGATTGCGACACGCTCCTCGGCGGGATGCGGGCGATCTTGGCGACGATGGCTTCGACCTCCTTCACGCCGACGGTCTTCTTGCGCTTGGCCACCGGTAGCATGCGTTGATAGGCGCCGGCCTCATCGATCACGTCGATGGCCTTGTCCGGCAGGAAACGATCGTTGATGTAGCGCGCGGACAACTCCGCCGCCGACCGCAATGCGGCGTGCGTGAACTTGATGCCGTGATGATCTTCGAAGCGGCTCTTGAGCCCCTGGAGAATCTTCACGGTCTCATCGACGCTGGGCTCCGGCACATCGATCTTCTGGAAGCGGCGCGCCAGCGCCCGGTCTTTTTCAAAGATGCCCCGGAACTCCTGATAGGTGGTCGAGCCGATGCACTTCAATTCGCCCGAGGCCAACACCGGCTTGAGCAGATTGGAGGCATCCATCGCCCCACCCGAGGCGGCACCCGCCCCGATAATGGTGTGGATCTCGTCGATGAACAGGATGCTGCCAGGCTCCCGCGCCAGCTGCTTGAGCACGGTCTTGAGGCGTTTTTCGAAATCGCCGCGATACTTGGTGCCAGCGAGCAGCGCGCCCATATCGAGCGAATACACCGTGGCGTTACTCAGCACATCCGGCACCTCGCCGTCGACGATCTTCTTCGCCAAACCCTCGGCGATGGCGGTCTTGCCTACGCCGGCCTCACCCACCAGCAGCGGGTTGTTCTTGCGACGCCGGCAGAGCACCTGGATGGCGCGCTCGATTTCATTCTCGCGGCCGATCAACGGATCGATCCTGCCCTGCAACGCCTTGCGATTGAGATTGACGGCGTATACCGATAGCGGACTCTGGCTGTTCTCGGCATCGTGCTCCTCGGTCTCTTCGCCGGGAGTCCCCATGCCTTCTTCATCGTTCTCCTCGGAGACCTTGGAGATGCCATGCGAGATGTAATTCAACACATCCAAGCGCGTGATGTTCTGCTTGTGGAGGAAATAGGTCGCCTGGGATTCCTGTTCGCTGAAGATCGCCACCAGCACATTGGCACCCGACACCTCTTTCTTGCCCGAGGCCTGCACTTGCAACACCGCGCGTTGCAGCACGCGCTGAAAGCCCAGGGTCGGCTGCACCTCGCGCTCTTCGTGGGACGGCACCGTGGGACTGGTTTCCTTCAGGAAGCGATCGACTTCCTCGTGCAGCTGTTGCAGATTGGCGCCACAGGCCTTCAAGGCTGCGGAGGCGGCTGAGTTCTCCAGCAGTGCATACAGAAGATGTTCGACCGTCATGAACTCGTGTCTTTGTTCACGCGCCGACTGGAAGGCGTGATTCAATGTGTGTTCCAGTTCTTTGCTAATCATACTTTCACCTGCTACCGCTCGTTGACCTTGGCGTACTCACTCGGCCTCCATCACACACAGTAATGGATGATGATGCTTGCGCGAGTATTCATTGACCTGCACGACTTTAGTCTCAGCCACATCCCGGCTGAAAGAACCGCAAACACCCTTGCCTTGAGTATGCACCTGCAACATCACCTTCGTCGCCATTTCACGAGTCATGAAGAAGAACGACTCCAACACATGCACTACAAACTCCATGGGTGTATAGTCGTCATTAATCAAGATTACTTTATACATCGGCGGGCGTTTAAGCTTGGGTTTCGCCTCTTCTACCGCAAGCCCGCCATCCGGATCTCTGATATGTTCCTGAGCCATGCCTTCCCACCCCGAAGCAAAAACAATTCTTTATATTTCATAAAGATACAATCAACAAAATCATTATAGCACGAATTTCTCCCGCCCCAGGCCAATTCGACAGCCCCTTTGAGGTTTGGAAAAAAACTTGACTACCCCGTAACTCCGTACCAAATTTATAAACGCAAGGCACAAAAATAAGAACAATGCTTTGTCAAGTAGAGAAGTCCAATTAGAGGAGGATCTAAGCAAGATGGAGTATGGTGTAGTGAAGTGGTTCAGCAATGCAAAGGGGTATGGTTTCATTGCGGGACAAGAGGGGAGTGGCGATATCTTCGCGCATTTCTCCTCCATCGAGATGGAAGGATACAAAACCCTCAAGCAAGGGCAAACAGTTGAATTTGAGTACACGCAAGGTCCGAAAGGCCTGCAAGCCACCAAGATTCGACTGCCAAATTCTCAGTCAACGCAACCTGAAATAAACAATAGTTGATCATCATGCAAAAACAAAAAGCCCCCATCCGGGGGCTTTTTGTTTTACCGTGCGGCGTCGCGCGGGGCTTACATATGCTTGATCATCGCCTTGCCGAACGCCGAACAGCTCACTTCGCGCGCCCCGTCCATCAAGCGCGCGAAATCGTAGGTCACGGTCTTGGCCTGGATGGCGCCGGCCATCCCCTTGACGATCAGATCCGCCGCCTCGACCCATCCGAGATGACGCAGCATCATCTCGCCTGACAGGATCAGCGAACCGGGATTGACCTTGTCCTGCCCCGCATATTTCGGCGCCGTGCCGTGCGTCGCCTCGAACATCGCCACCGTATCCGAGAGATTGGCCCCGGGTGCGATACCGATACCGCCGACCTGCGCCGCCAAGGCATCGGAGATGTAGTCGCCGTTCAGATTTAGGGTGGCGATGACATCGTATTCTTCCGGACGCAGCAGGATTTGTTGCAGGAAGGCGTCGGCGATCACATCCTTGATCACGATGGGCTTGCCGCTCTTCGGATGCTTGAAACGGCACCACGGGCCGCCGTCGATTTCCACGGCGCCGAATTCTTCCTTGGCCAGCTCATAGCCCCAGCTCTTGAATGCACCCTCGGTGAATTTCATGATGTTGCCTTTGTGCACCAGCGTGACCGAGGGGCGGTCGTTGTCGATGGCGTATTGAATGGCCTTGCGCACGAGACGGCGCGTTCCATCACGCGAGACCGGCTTGATACCGATGCCGGAGCTTTCCGGGAAGCGGATCTTCTTGACGCCCATTTCACGTTGGAGGAAATCGACGACCTTCTTCACCTCGGGCGACCCGGCGGCCCACTCGATGCCGGCGTAGATGTCCTCGGAGTTCTCGCGGAAGATGACCATATCGGTCTTCTCCGGCTCCTTCAGCGGGCTTGGGGTGCCGGTGTAGTAGCGCACGGGTCGCAAACACACGTACAGATCGAGTTCCTGGCGCAAGGCGACATTGAGCGAACGGATGCCGCCGCCCACGGGTGTGGTCAACGGTCCCTTGATGGAAACGACAAAGTCGCGCACCGCCTTCAGGGTTTCCTCGGGCAGCCAGGTATCCTGGCCGTAGACCTTGACCGACTTCTCTCCCGCATACACCTCCATCCAGGCCAGCTTGCGCTTGCCGCCGTAGGCCTTGGCCACCGCCGCATCCAACACCTCACGCATCACCGGCGTGATGTCGACGCCGATACCGTCACCTTCGATGAAGGGGATGATGGGATTGTTGGGCACCTTCAGCACGCCAGCGGCGCTGACGGTGATTTTTTCGCCCTGTGCGGGAACAACGATTTTCTGATAGCTCATGGGAACTCCGTGATAGTGGCAGCCTTGCGGCGAAAACGAGCGTTATTCTAACACCGAGCCTTCGTCAGTTTAATTCATTGCGACGGTGTTACGGCGCGGGCTTGGCCGCCAGCTGCGGCAACCTGCCTGCAAACTGCATCTCAACCTTGCCGTCAGGGCGCGGCTGTCCCAGCATGCGCGTGACCACCACCAAGGTTGTGTCCTGCGCGTCCTTCGCTCCAGCCGTGCCTTTATACTGGTACTCCCCCGTCGGTTTGATGCTGAGCAGCCCTTCGGCGCTAAGCGGCCCCCCCTTGTCCTGGATCTTGACGGTGGCGTTTTCGCCCTCCATCGCCAGCAGTGCCTCCAGGTCGCCGATGGGCACATCCGCGGCGAGCAGCGCATTCTGCCAAGTGACGACGCCTTCCAGATCCTCGATGCCCTTATCCGCCATGCTGAAGTCTTCCAGCGTGATATTCAGCGCACCATCGGGTTTCACGCCTGGAAATTTGAAGAATTTCGCCAGATCGGCGACCGGCAGACGCGCCTCGGTGTCGCTGATACTAATCGCCTTGTTCAACAGGCTATAACCCACCTCGCCGCTGCCGAAGATGGAGGGCCCTTCGGAACTCCAATCGACTCCCAGCCGCCCGATCAGCAGCGCAAACGGCGAAAGGCTGAATTCGATGGACTCGAACCGATAGCCCCCCACCTCGATCAGGCCGGCCTTGCCCGACCAGAGCGTGCCGCTGACTTCATAGATGCCGAAGTCCTTGCTCGGTGGCGGAAGGAATCTGGCCACGAAACCTGCTGGCACCATGGCGACGAGAAACACCGCATAGCCGAGGATGCCGACGAGAAGATATCGAATCCAGCCCTTCACCCGCCTGCCTCCGCAAATCCGAGCCGCGCCTTCACATAGCCGGGGCGTTCCGACCGCTCGATCACCGCGTTATCCACGGTGATGCCGTAGGCGTTTTTCAAACTGCCCAGCCAGAACACCATGTCATCGAACGGGGCGTCTTCCAGCCATACCCGCACCACACCGTCCTTGTCGGGCTGCACGCGTTTGAGCGCCGCTCCCAGAGTACCTTCCCGAACGGTGCGGTCGATCAGGGTCATGAGCGACTCGTCGCCGCGCTGTACCCCCGCGCCACCGCCTCGATTCTTGCCCTTGACCTCCTGCGCGGCGGCCTTCATCCACGCCAGGTTCTTTGACTCGCTCTCCACCGATTTGTGCAGGTTCGAGACGCTGCCGCTCAATGGATTCCACAACAGCATGTAAAACAGCATGATCGTCAGCGCGACGGCACCGACCAGCACGATGCGCTTTTCGCGGTCACTCAAGCCTTGAAACCACTCATTCATCCACCCACCCTCTTTATCTGCAAGCGGGCCATCACTTTATCGCCCTTGGTGTCCGCCGAAATGACTTCGGCCTGGACATTCTGATCTTTCGCCAGCTGCGCCTTGAGATTATCCAGCGCACCCAGGCTCTCCAGAATCATGTCGACGGTCAGCGTTTGATCCTGAAAGCGCATCCGCTCCAGTTCAGGACGCAGGCCGTTGGCATAGATCTGACTGAAACTCTCCAGCAGCCCGAGGTACAAATCCCCGCCTTCCTCGCGCACGCTGCGCACCTTGTTCAGGCGTTGCTCCATCTGCACCCGCGCATCGACCACCTTCTGCGCGTCGGGGAAGGTGTTGAGATACACCTGCTTGACCTCGTCGGAGAGGCGCGCATATTCCGCCTGCAAGCGGAAATAGTCGATGCCCATCGTGATGAGCTGGAATATTATCAGGCCGCCGAAGATCGCCGCCGCCGGAATCCACGGGCGCCACATTCGGCCCAGCTGCTCGCGCCGACTGTAGTCCCCTTGCAGTAGATTCAGGGTCTGCCCCTCGGCGAAACCGATCGCCGCCAGCGCAAGCAACGGCCCTTGATGCTCGAGAAACTCCACGGGGATTTCCAGTCGGGCACAGAGCTCTTGCAGCCAGGCCCAGTCATGCGCCTGGGCTTGGTAGATCATGATTTTCGCCGGGCGCTGGGCGGCTTCGGCTTCGGCCAGGACCAGCTTCAGATATTGCGCGAAGTTGTCGGTCTCGAGCGCGGCGCCATCATGCAGGCCCCGCCGCACCAGGATGCGAGCTTCTTCATACCAGATCTGCCAGGCGCCCGCCTCGTGCGGCAGCAGCAGATAATCGGGCACGACGATGTCCGGCTCCAGTCCATGCGCCGACAGGGCTTCGCTGATCTGCTTCATCTTGTCATGACTGACAACGCCGATCTGAACACCGCTGCCCTGCCGCTCGCCCAGGGCGAAGTGCAGCTCATCCACATCCATGGCGAGCTGATCCTCGACGGCATAAGGGGCGGCGCGCAGCATCTTGGCGCGGCTTTGCGTCGGCACGCGGGCGTTCAGCGTCAGCACGACTTCCCCTGGAATCACCGCCACCAAAGGATGACCCTTGGCGGAAACCGCCAATTGTTCCACGGTTCCTTCGGCGAGGTCGCCGGATGCATCGCCCGGATTCAGCCACCGGACCGTTTCATTCTGTGTCGGTAATTTGTCAAACCGTACGAAGGTGTAAGCAGGCATCAATAACTCCCCTGGCTGCGCATGATCACCGAAACCTTCTTTTTCTGTTTATCGCGATAGAGCACACTATACAATTGAACCGTGGCATTGCCAAAGGTGGCGGTGGCGCTCAGTTTGAAATATTCGCTGAATACGGACATATATTCTTTTTCCGCCTTGGTATTGAGGTTCGGATTGCTCTCGTAGCGAAAGCCCTCCTGATCCATGTCATCGGTAAATTTCTCGACGCTCTCATTGGTCTGGAAAGCGTGGGGTTCGGCCTCCTCGATCTTGAGTCTGTCGAAGGCCGCCGCCAACACCTCGGGCGGGGCGGTGTTGACATTGATCCGCGCCGGGGCGTTGCCGCGCGGCAAGGCGGCAAGGAACGGCTCGAGCACGGCGTATAACTGCGGGCTCATGCCCTTGACCAGGCGCAGCTCGCTGACCGAGACCATCGGGCTGTTGCCGGCCATGTAGGGGCGTTCGAGGTTGAGGTAGTACATGTCCTCGGCCCCTTCGTAACCGGACTGCTGATCGTTCTTGTCGATCCAGTCGATGATGGCATCGACCAGATCCTTTTCCTGCACCAGCGACTCGGGCGGGAGCGTCTCGCGGTTCTTCTCCTGCACCTTGTTGATCAAGCGCTCCAGGCGCCGGCGCACGAGTTCATCGATCTCCTCCTTTTGATTGACCAGGTCATTGAGATTGATGCGCCCGCTGAGGTCCTCGATCTGACCGCTGACCTTCCCGCCCAGCTCCTCGGACTCCATAGGCGTGGACCAGACTTCACTGAGGTCGTCGGCGTTGTTGCCGTTGAGGTCCTCTTCCAGCACCCGCAGCGCGAATTCCTCCACGGCGTAGGCCACCTGCACGGCCTGTTCGTGGTCGAGCACGTTGCCGGTGCGCCGGATATCGAAGAACTGCCGGGCGACCATGGCGCTGGCGGTGATCGTGGCGATCATTACCACCAACAGCACCGTCACCAGTGCGATCCCGCGTTGTCCTCCCCGGCTTTGGCGCATGCTATGCCCCCACGCCCAGGAAGAGCCGGGTGATCTCACCCCATTGCTTGAGCTTGAGCCGCACCTCGATGCCAAACGGCAACGCCGGAACCTGCTCCTGGTTCGGCGCGCCGGTGCTCGTGGCCGCCGGCGGCCAGGTTTCGATGCAGCGACCCTGGCTGTTGCGGGTATAGAAACACAGCTCCAGCGTTTCGACTCCAGAGAGGAGCTCGGTGGCGATGGGTTCGCTGCCGAGCGCGCGGTCCAGCTCCACCCAGTGATAACGGATCAACGTGTTGTCCTTGATGCCGTAGGCGATACGTTGCAGATTGCTGCGCGGACGGCCGAGCGGATTGCGCCAACCGGCACGGGTGAATTCCACCCGCTTGTCCTCGTAGCTCGGCGGGGTCAAAAAGGCGGCGAGCGGCGCGCCGTAGCTATCGCGCACCGGGCGGTTGGCCAGCTGCCCGAAATCCTGCTCCATGATCAGAAACGCCTTTTGCAACTCGCGGAGATTCTGCGCCTTGTGCTCGGCGGTCTCCCGCGCGTCCATCACGTTGCGCAACCCTTGATAGGCCATGATCGACATGATCGAAAAGATCACCAGCGAGACGATCAGTTCCAATAGGGTGAATCCATCCGCGCGCGAGGGATAAGTGGAACGATAATGGCGCATCAGGGCTTCCCGAAATAGGTGGCCAAGGTGGTGTAGGGATTTTTCTCGTCATCGAGATACACGATGACGGTGACCTCGTTGAAGTAGGCGTTGCCTTCCAGCGACTTGACCTCCATCTTCCACTTCCACTCCACGCCGGCGAGTTTGTACTTGCCTTCCTGCTTGCCGGTCTCCAGCGGCTTCTCCGCGATGCGCAGCTCGGTGAGTTTATTGACCGCCACCCACTGGGCGAGGGTCTTGTCCTGGAGATAGGCGCTGGCCTTGACATGGGTGGTCACGGTCTTGATCACCGCGCTCAGACCAAGCGCGAGCACAAGCAACGCGACCATGATCTCCAGCAGCGTGAATCCGGACTGCGACCTAGCGTCTCTCATCCTGCACCTCAAGGGCCTGAATCTTGATAGCGCCGGTCAGCGCCCCATCGAGCCGGTACTCCCGCTTCTCGACTGTATGACGGAAGGTCACGTTGAATGTGGGCTCGACCTCGCCGCTGGAAAGCAGCATCACATGGGGCGGCGGCCCGCCTTCCTCTTCGTCCTTCTCGGAGGCGCCGCCGGTCTTCACCTTTTCGAGCGCCTTGTCCGAGACCTTTTCCAGGGCTTCGTCGGAGACCTTTTTCAGATCCTTGGCCTTGACCTTCTCCAAGGCGGTGACCTTCACCACCTCCTTGTCGAGCTCCAATTTCAGCCGGATCACCTCGGGAAGCACGCGCGGATGCAGCAGATCGTCTTCCTCGATCGGCATCCACAGGCCCGCGACGAACTCGGTGAACTGGTAGCCGTCCTCGTTGACGATCAGGCCAAGGTCACGACCGTTGAGCACGGCCTCCTCAAGCGCGAGTTCTAGGATGGCCCTGAGGCGCTTAGCCTCGCGTTCGGTCTCGTCCGCCTGCCCCAGTCCGATAGACATGACGGCAAAGCCGGTCATGATGCCGATGATGAAGATCACCACCACCAGCTCGAGCAGCGTAAACCCGCGTTGATAGTGCGGGCGATCGGGCTGGGTGTGGGTCATGGAGAAAAGGCGCGAAAACCGCAGCAGGCTTATTCGAGATTCCAGTTGCCGACATCCGCCGCCACGCCCTCGCCATCGGGCTTGCCGTCGGCGCCCAGCGTGTAGATATCGACACTGCCTTTCACACCCGGATTCAGGTACAGATAGTCATTGCCCCACGGGTCTTTCGGCAGGCGGTCCAGATAACCACCCGATTTCCAGTTGCGCGGTTGCGGATCGCCGCTAGGCTTTTTCACCAGCGCCTCCAGACCCTGCTCGGTGCTGGGGTAGAAATAATTATCCAGCTTGTAGAGATTGATCGAGGTTTCCAGGGTACGGATATCCTGCTTGGCCTTGGCGATACGCGCGGCGTCCGGGCGGTCCATCAGCTTGGGGACCACGATCGATGCCAACACACCGAGGATAACGATTACGACGATCAACTCGATCAGCGTAAAACCGGCTTGACGTTTCATCTTCAACATCGTTGCTTCTTCCTACTTAAACATGAAAGTTATTTGATCAGGGTATTCAGATCCAGGATCGGCATCAGGATCGCGGTGACGATCACCAGCACCATGCCGCCCATGACCAGAATCAACAAAGGTTCAAACACACCCAGCATGGCGGCGCGGGTGGTTTCCAGCTCCCGCTCCTGAGATTCCGCCGAGCGTAGCAACATTTCATCTAGCCTGCCACTGGCCTCGCCGCTGGCCACCAGGTGGATCATTAGGGCCGGAAAATATCCCGTGCCTTGCAAGGCCACCTTCAGACTCGTCCCTTCGCGCACCTGTCGAGCGGCGACCTCCACCGCTTCCCGCATCGGGATGTTGGTGATGACCTGCCCGCCGATATGCAGAGCCTCCAGTGCCGGCACACCACTGGCCAGCAAGGTGCTGCAGGTGCGGGCGAAGGCGGCGGTGTTCACGCCCTTGATCATCTTGCCGATCAGGGGCATGCGCAAAAGAAAGTGGTGCACGCTCTTGCGGAAGGTAGCCACCTTCATCATGGAACGGAACATCATGACCGCCAGGAACACCAGGATGATCATGTAAATCCCGTAACCGCGCAGCATATCACTGACGAAGATCACCAAGCGCGTCAGTGGCGGCAGTTCCTGCTTGAGACTGGTGAACACCTCAACCACCTGCGGCACCACATACGCGGTGAGGAACATCACCGCCAACAGCGCCACGGTGGTCAGCACCGCCGGGTAGATCAGCGCCAGGATCATCTTCTGCCCGATCTGCTGCTGGCCCTCGGCGTAATCGGCCAGGCGTTCGAGGATCACGTCCAGATGGCCGGACTGCTCGCCGGCGGAGACCGTGGCGCGATACATCTCGGAGAATGCCTGCGGATACTCGCTCAGGGCCAACGACAACCCATGCCCTTCCAGCACACGTGCGCGGATCGAGGCCAGCATGGATTCGAGATGGGGTTTGCCCGTCTGTTGCGAGGTGACGCCCAGGGCCTCCTCCACCGGAATGCCCGAACGGATCAACGTGGCCAACTGCCGGGTGATCATCGCCACATCCGAGGATGAGGCGCGCTTGCCGAACGACAGCGCAAAGCCGCCGCCGGATTTGCGCACCGTGCGCTGCTTCACCGGCTTGACATCCAGCGGCACCCAGCCTTTCTCGCGCAGCTGCTGGCGGATCTGCCGCGGCGCGTCGCCCTCGAGCACGCCCTTGCGTTCGCGCCCCTTGTCGTCCAGTGCTGCGTATTCAAAGGCGCCCATAGTTAACCTTCATGTGTGACGCGGAGAACCTCTTCGAGCGAGGTAACGCCCGCGAGCACCTTCTTGACGCCGTCCTGAAAGATGCTGGGATGCCGCTTGTGGGAGTATTCAGCCATGCTGTGCTCGCCCGCGCCGTCATGGATCATGATGCGCAGTTTATCGTCGAGCTCGAACAGCTCATGCATACCGGTGCGTCCCCAAAAGCCCTGGCTCTTACAGCGTTCGCAACCGACGGAATGATAGATCGTGGGCGGGTGCGCCGGATTGATCCCCATGGTGGCGCATTCGGCCTCGTTGGCGGTGTAGGCTTGCTTGCAGTGCGGGCACAGCACGCGCACCAGCCGTTGCGCCAACACGCCGATCAGGCTCGACGACAGCAGGAACGGCTCCACGCCCATGTCACGCAGCCGGGTCACCGCGCCGACCGCGGTGTTGGTGTGCAGCGTCGACAATACCAAGTGACCGGTCAAGCTCGCCTGCACGGCGATTTCGGCGGTTTCGAGGTCACGAATCTCACCGACCATCACCACATCGGGGTCTTGACGCAGGATCGCGCGCAGACCGCGGGCAAAGCTCATGTCGATCTTCGTGTTCACATTGGTCTGGCTGATGCCTTCGAGCGAATACTCGATCGGGTCTTCCACCGTCATGATATTGCGCTGGCCATTGTTGATCTGGATCAGCGCGGCATACAGCGTGGTGGATTTACCCGAACCGGTCGGCCCGGTCACCAGCAGGATGCCGTGGGGTTTCTGGATGACGCGCTCCATGCCCTCGCGCACGATGCCGGACATGCCCAACTGCGTGAGACTGAGTTTACCGGCTTGCTTATCGAGGATACGCATCACCACCCGCTCCCCCGCGCCCGTGGGCATGGTGGAGACGCGCACGTCCACCGCGCGGCCGGCGAGCTTGAGCGAGATGCGGCCGTCCTGGGGCAGGCGTTTTTCCGCGATGTCCAGCCGCGCCATGACCTTGATACGCGAGACCAGCAGCGGCGCCAGCACCTTCTTGGGCTGCAACACCTCGCGCAGCACGCCGTCGACGCGGAACCGGATCACCAGTTTGTTTTCATACGGCTCGATGTGAATATCGGAGACGCCTTCCTTGATTGCCTGGGTCAGCGTGGCATTGATCAAGCGGATGATCGGCGCATCGTCCTCGCTCTCCAGCAGATCCTCCGGCTCGGGCATCTGCTGCGCGACCTGAAACAGATCCAACTCCTCATCGATGTTACCGGCCATGTTCATGGACTGTGACGAACCATCCTCGTAGGCCTTTTGCAGGAGCTGGTCGAATTCCGCGGCGGGCACGGAACTGATCTGCACCGGCAGGTCGAGAAACCGCCGCAGCTCGAGCAATGCATGGCTGGTCACGTTCTCGCGGCAAACCACCTCGGCAGACTCCGTCCCCGTGGTCTTCACCAGCACCCCGTGGCGCTTGGCGAAGGCAAAGGGAAACCGCGCGGCGCGCACAGGCGCCGTCTCCGGCGCCTGTCCAACGGGATCTTGCACTGCATCATTCATGCTGGAACAACTCATCAGTCGTGGCGTCACCCTCGGCAGGGGCGGCAGCGCCCTGATTCTGCAACTCCGCCGGCGTATATTGCAGGAACGACCCCGGACGCGGCAGCACCGGCACGCGCTCGTCATCCAGCAGCGATACCCCTTCCTGATATTGCAACAGCTGCTTGTTGCGAATGTAATTGTACTTGGCCGAAGTCACGCGCACGCTGTCTTCGAGATCGCGCAGGATCGTCGGCTTGAGGAAGATCATCAAGTTGGTCTTGATCTTCTTGGCAGACTTGCTCCGGAACAGCATGCCGAGCAAGGGGATGTCGCCGAGCAAAGGCACCTTGGATTCGCTTTCGAGCAGGTCGTCCTTGATCAGACCGCCGAGCACGATCATCTTGCCGTCATCCACCAGGACGCTGGTCTTGATCGAGCGGGTGTTGGTGACGATGTCCGATGCGCCGGTGGCCGTGGTATTGATGCTGTCGACCGCTTGTTCGATATCGAGCTTGATGGAACTGCCTTCATTGATTTGCGGGACCACCTTCAGGGTGATACCGACGTTTTCGCGCTTGATGGTCTGGAACGGATTGACAGCGCCACCGGCGCCGGCCGCCTGCGAGAATGAGCCGGTCACAAACGGCACCTGCTGACCCACCACGATCTCGGCGGCCTGATTATCCAGCGTCACGATGCTCGGGGTGGACAATACGTTGGTGACGCCATCGCCTTCCAGCGCACGCAGCAACACACCGAAATTCAGATCCGGATCGTCGAATTTCCCGGCGCCGACCATCATGCCGTCCACGACCGGTACGCCGCCGGCCAGGGCCGTGGCGCCGATCTCGAGAATATTGCCGCCGGTCCCCTTGCCAAAGCCGATCGAGCCCACCGGACCGGAGCCCTTCGGGCTGCCGTCAAACAACCATTGCACCCCCAAATCGGCCGCGCGGTCGGATGACACCTCGGCGATGATCGCCTCGACCAACACCTGGGCACGGCGCACGTCGAGCTGCCGGACCACGGAACTCAATGCCTTGAAGACATCCGGCGGAGCGGTCAACACCAGCGTATTGGTGGTGTCTTCGGCCTGGATATGATAGATCGCCTGAGCGTTCGGCTGATTCTTGAGCTTTTCCTTGACCTGACTGTCGGCCACGCCGGACAAGACCGGCACCAGATCCTTGGCCTTGGCGTAGCGCAGATACATCACGTGGGTGTTACCCACCGACTCCGTCGGCGTGTCCAAGTGACCGATCATGGCGCGCAGCTGGAGCCGGCCCGCGACCTCGCCGCCGATGAAGATGGTATTGGTGCGCTCATCGGCGACCACGATCGGCTGGGAGATCTGCGGATCGGTCTTCTTGTCCTGCGCCAGCATGCTCAACAGCACGCGCATGACTTCGGCGGCCGAGGCATGGGTTAGCTGGATCGCTTCCACATCACCGCTGGTCGGCTGGTCGATGCGGTCGATGATCTGGATCATGCGTTCGATGTTGCCGCGCGTGGCGGAGATCACCAGGGTGTTGCTTTGCGGATGCGCGGCCATATGGCCGTTCGGCGGGACCAAGGGGCGCAGGATGGGCACCATCTGTGCGGCGGAGACATTCTTGACATGGATCACCTGGGTGATGAAGGCGTCGTCGCCGCCGACGCGCGACTCGCCACTCATCATCTTGGCGTTGGCCGCCGGCACGATCTTGATGATGCCACCGGCCGGGACCGCGACGAAGCCGTGCACGTCGAGCACCGAGAGGAACACCTCGTAGGTCTCGTCCTTGGTCATCGGGTGCGAGGAGACGATGGTGACCTTGCCCTTGACGCGGGGATCGACCACGAAGTTCCTGCCCGTCTCCCGGGCGATCAACTCGACCACGGCGTTGATGTCCGCATCCTTCAGATTCAGCGTGATCGTCCCCTGCTGCGCCTGGGCAACTCCCAACAACGACAACCAGAGCAAAAATCCGAAACACCCGCGCGTCACAATCCTATGAGATATTTTTATAAACAACATCGCTTCACCACTCTTAGAGATCATTGATATGCTTTACCTAACTCGTACCGGCGTGGGGATCACTCCGGTCTGAATACCATGGACTGCGATACGCCGTTGCGCTCGACTTGGAGAGAGAGTTCCTCGGCTGTGGTGAGCTTCTTGAGCACACTCAGCCCGTTGGCGGGATCATTAAGCGCCACGCCGTTGACCGAGGTCACGATGTCCCCCGGTCTAAGTCCGAACTTTCCCAATAAAGTCTGGTCCCTCCCATGACCGATGCGATATCCCGACAGTTGTCCACCTCGCATCACGGGCACCGCCTGCACCAGATTCATCATGCTCTCCGGCTTGGTGGCCAGAGTTTGCCGATATTGCTTCAGCAATTGCGGCGCCTCCGGGGAAGATCCCGTGACCTCCGGTGGCGGCTGCGCCTCCGGCGGCGCCTCGTATTGCTCGGGACCCGGCGGCGCGCCCCCCGCTTGCCCGGAGTCTTGCGCTTGCGGCAGGCTCAGGGTTTCATAACGCCCGCCTCGCTCCAGTATCACCTGCTGGGGATGAACCTCGTGCAATCGCGCGTTGCCCGGCAGGGTATCACCCACCCGGTAGTAACTTTCACCGCCGGAAGGATCGCCGATGATGGCCGCCCCGCCGACCTTGCCCGTCGCCACGACGCCACGCAACTCCAGCTTCAGCCGCGTCTCCTGTATCGGCGCATTTTCGACGGCCGGACCCGAGGTCAGCCCGAAGAGATGCTGAGTGCTGATGGCGGAGACATTGATGACCTTGGCCGGTTTGTTTTCCGCGGGACTCTGAATCGCCGGCAATACCACCGCGGATTGATCGGGTGTATAAATCCACTTCCAGGTCAACTCCGCCAACATGGCACACGCCAGCAACAGCCCCAGGTACGTCATTATCGGAGGAAGCCGCCGAACGATTAAGTCCTGGATGAACTCGCTCTTGGCGACCAGAAAATTCAAATCACGCTGAGATATCAATTCGCCCCCCACAGGACCCAAAATCCAGACAGCCCGCAGTCCAGCGTCCGTCAATCATCGCTTCTGCCATAACCACTTGCCATCGCGGCATATTCGTGACCCCTGTCGGCCCTTCGCACCCCCTCCTCCAGGCATGCGCACCGGCCAGAAACAGGCGATCATTAGAGCATTAAATCTGCTTATTTTACAGCGGATATCACTTAATACCCGAGTTAGATCACAATATTCAATATTTTTTCCACGTTTCTGGTCGTAACCTGCGCGATCAGCTCCGTGTGCTCCCCGCGAATACGCGCCAACTCACCCAGGACCAATAAGACATTCAGCGGTGAATTTCGTTCCCCTTTCCACCCCTGCGGCGCCATATCGGGGGCGTCGGTTTCGAGCACGATGGACTCCAGCGGCAGCTCCTTGGCCAGTTGTCGGACACGCCGGGCATTAGGGTAGGTCAACACCCCACCAAAGCCCAGGCAGAATCCAAGCTCTATATAGTGCGCCGCCTGCTGCCGGCTGCCGCTGTAGGCATGAACGATCCCACCTTTCACCGGCGTGCGCCTCAGACACGAAAGCGCCGCATCATGGGCCTTGCGCACATGGAGGATCACGGGCAACGCATGCTGCTGCGCGATCTCGAGCTGGGCCGTGAACAAAGCTTGCTGGCGATCGCGGTCGGCCTCCGGCAGGTAAAAATCCAGTCCGATCTCACCCAACGCCACCGGCCGCTGCCGCTGCACCCACTGCTTGAGCCGCGCGACATCATCCGGCTCATGCTCCTCCAGGAACATGGGATGCAACCCCAAGGCCGGATACAGCGACGGGTGGCGGGCGCACAGATCGAGCACACGGGGCCACGCCGCCGCACATACCCCGGGCACCACGAGCACAGCGATGCCCTCACGCCGGCAAGCCGCGAGGATGGCTTCTCGGTCTTCATCGAATTCCGGGAAGTCGAGATGACAATGGCTGTCGCACACCCGCATGGGTTTATGGCACCTGTGACAAAGAGACTAAATCTGACAGAACTCCGGCCGATACACCTAGCACATTATACGCGAAAAGCATGCGCCACCCCATTCCAACCCAGCGAGCAAGCAAGCGCCACCATGAACGACTTCATGCCGAAATGGCTGTCAGCCATGAGTATTCAATGGAAGCTGCAATTGAGCTTCTTTCTGGTCACCATGATCACCATCATCATCAATCGCGTGGTCGGCTACGGCGAGATGGAGCGCCTGATCAAGGCCGCGCGCGAACACGACGTCCCCCCGGAGCTGCTGGCCAAGCTCGACGAGGGGCTGTCGAGTTACATCACCGCCTCCTTCTGGCAGTCCGGACTGGAGTTCATGATCCTATTCGTGATCATCGGCATACTGGCCAACCGTTTCGTCACCCCGATCAGAAACCTGTGCAGAGCCATGGAGCGCACCGAAAAGGGCGATCTCACCACTCCGGTGGCCAACGAATCGCTGGATGAAATCGGTATCCTGGAGCGCAGCTTCAACTCCATGCTCAAACAGCTGAACTCGATCATCCGCAACATCGACGACAACAGTAGCCAGATGGCGCAGTCCGCCTATCAGGTCGCCGCCATTTCGCACGAGATCGCCGAGATCACCAAACGCGAACACAGCCACTCCTCCGAAGTCTCCGACGCCACGACACAGCTCAAGGAAGTGACCCAAACCGTGCGTTCCCTGGCCCAGGAGGCGCAAGAGCGCGTCTCGCATGTCGATGTCGTCGCCAAGGATGGGTTGCAAATCGTCCAGAAGAACATCGAGGAAATGGGCAAAACCGCCGCCGAGGTCGGCATCGCCTCCGACCAGGTCGGCGACCTGAAGGACTCCTCGAAGGAAATCTATCAAATCATCAACACCATCAAGGAAATCGCCGAGCAGACCAACCTGCTGGCGCTCAACGCCGCCATCGAAGCGGCGCGGGCCGGCGATTCCGGGCGCGGCTTTGCCGTGGTCGCCGACGAGGTGCGCAGTCTGGCGCAAAGAACCACCACATCCACCGAGCAGATCACGCGCATCATCAACGATATCAATGTGCGCGTGGCCAACGTGGCGAGCAAGATGAACGACGTCGTCTCACACGTCCAACAGAGCAAGCAGACGGCGCAGAAAACCGCCGAGGTCATCGAGCAGATGTCCCAGGCGATCGGCGCCTCGACCACTGCGAACCAAGAGATCAGCATGGTCTCGGAGCAGCAATCGGTCTATTTCGAGTCGTTGAAAAAACGCCTGGACAGCCTGTTCGACACCTTCCAGCAGAACTCCTCCAAGGTCGCGACCACCGCCAATATCGGCGAAGACCTCTATCGCGTCTCGGAAAGCATGAAGGCGCTGCTCTCGCATTTCGTCTTCGAGCGGGAACAGACCTTTGCCATGAACGAGCAGGAAAAAAGGAAGTCCCCGCGCCTCAGCTCGCAGCTGCGGGTGCAGGTGCTGCAAAACGGAGCGCTGACTGAAAGCATTTGCAGCGATTTCAGCATGACCGGCATGAAGCTGCGCCTGTCCACGACGCTCGACAAGAAAACGCCCATCACGCTCAAGCTCTTCCGACCGCTCCCCGATCTCGCCGAATACGAAAGACAGACACCGATCGAAATCACGGGAGTGGTGCGCTGGCAACGCAAGGAAGGCGAACGGCAACTGTGCGGCGTGGAATTCACCGATCTCAACACCGTACAAACGAAGGAGCTCAAGGGTTGTTATGCCTACTTCAACAAACAGCCGGTTTTCGCAAGCTCGCGTTGAGGACGTGATGCGGGCTAGCCCGCATCATCGCCTGCGCCATTCCGTCTCCGCTTGAACACCGCCCCGCCCCAGTGATACACCAGCAGTCCAAACAAGATCAGACCGGCGCCGAGCAGCGTCTGCGCCGTGACGGGTTCGGCATTGAACAGATTGCCCAGCAGCAGCGCCGTCACCGGCGTGACCAGCGTGATCAAGGCGGCTGTCACCGCGCTGCCGTGCCGCAGCACGTAGAAGTAGAGAAAAAAGCCCAGCACCGAACCGAAGACGCCCAAGTAAACAATGGAGCCCAGCACATAGTCCGGAATCTCCTGCGGCCATGGGCCGCCGAAGCACCACCACAATATCAGATAACCCGGAACGCTGAAGAGCACCCCGCCGACCGTCACCGCCAGCGGGGAAAGGTCGGTCGCGAGTTTTTTCACGGCAATCCCGCTATAGGATTGCAGCACCACGGCCAGCACTACCGCCACCAAACCATAGGCGCCGGCGCCCGCACTCAGGTCAGAGGCGAACACACCGCTCAATCCCGCCACGCCCAGCAACAACCCGCACAGCTTGTTCCAGGTGAGGCTTTCCTTCAACCAGAAGACCGCCATCACACAGGTGAGCAGCGGCATCAGCCCATAGATCACCGAGATGATCCCCGAGGGGATATACTGCGCCGCCCAGTACACACAGAGCAGCCCGCCGAACAGGTTCACCGCCGCGGCCGCATACACCCGCAGGGCGGCGCGATCGAGCGGCAGGGATTGACGCAGCGCCAAAAGCACCGCCAGCCCGGCGAGCGCCCCCAACACCATGCGCGCGGTGACGCCAAACAGAAAGCCTACTTCCTGACCGCTCCACTTGATGGCAAGCGGCGTACTCGACCAGATCAGGATGACCCCAAAATACGCGGCGGGCACAGACATTTTTTTCTCCCTGAAACGAAAAGGGCCGCAGCTTCTGCAAGCTGCGGCCCTCGAACGATAAATGATTGTTATTGTTTATCTAGATACGAAGACACACAGCGCCCGTTGCCACCCAGCGCATCGCGCATGGCACTCGAACAAGGCGTTGTGCAATTGTCTTTGTCATCATCAAGGCAGCATGCCATTTTGCATTGTCCCGCGCAAGCACTTAAACTGCGCTGCTCGCGCAGCGTCACGCAGAACTCTGCCCCCCACCACCACAAAGGACGAACCAAAATATGAAAACAACCGTGATCTCATGCCTCCTGTTTCTCATGTTGGCAAGCCTGCAGGCCGCCGCGCGCGCCGAGGAAGCCGCAACATCCATCAGCCGCGCGCAAATCACCAGCGCCATCGCCGATCGCGAGCCCACCGACAAGCTCGAGAAGGTCGCCACATCAATCGATCGAGTGTTTTTTTTCACCGAGATCAACAATCTCGCCGGCCACACCATCCGTCATCAGTGGCTGCACAAAAATCAGCTCATGGCAGAAGTCCCGTTTGAAGTCCCCAGCGCGCGCTGGCGCGGGTGGTCCAGCAAGAAACTCATTCCGCAGTTGCAGGGTCCTTGGCATGTGCTGGTCCTGGACGAGCAGGGCAATGTGCTGATCTCCGTACCCTTCACTTACGGCGACTGATACGGCAGATGTCTGCGGCAGCGGCCCCGATTTCGCGCCGGTTCGCCGTCGCGCCCATGCTGGACTGGACCGACCGGCACTGCCGGTACTTTCTGCGCCTGATCAGCCGCCACGCCCTGCTCTACACCGAGATGGTGACCACTGCGGCCATCCTGCACGGTGATCGCGCGCACCATCTCGGCTACGACGCATTCGAGCACCCACTTGCCCTGCAGCTTGGCGGCAGTGATCCGCGTGAACTGGCAGCCTGTAGCGCAATCGCCACCGACTACGGCTATGATGAGATCAATCTCAATGTCGGCTGCCCCAGCGACCGGGTGCAGGATGGCCGCTTCGGCGCCTGCCTGATGCTCGAGCCCGAACGAGTCGGAGACTGCATCGCCGCCATGCGCGCGCGCACTCCGCTGCCGGTCACGGTCAAAACACGTCTCGGCGTCGACGAGCATGACTCCTATGAATTCCTGCGCCGCTTTATCGAGGTCGTCTCCGCCGCCGGTTGCCAGACCTTCATCCTGCACGCCCGCAAGGCATGGCTGCACGGTCTGAGCCCGAAGGAAAATCGTGAGATTCCGCCGCTGATGTACACGCGCGTCTATCGGATCAAGCAGGACTACCCCCATCTGGAGATCATCATCAACGGCGGCATCACCGGCCTGGATCAGGCCCTCGATCACCTGCGGCACGTTGATGGCGTGATGCTCGGCCGCGAGGCCTATCACAATCCCTACCAGCTCGCCGAGGTCGATCGCCTGATCTACGACGATCATCATCCCATCCCAAGCCGGGCGGAAATCATCCAGTCATATTTGCCCTACATCGAGAGGCAACTCCGCGGGGGGTGCCGGCTCAATCACCTTACTCGGCACATCCTCGGCCTCTACCAAGGCGTCCCCGGCGCGCGCGCCTGGCGCCGCCACCTGAGTGAGCACGCCCACCGGCCGGATGCCGGGATCGGGCTCGTCACAGAGGCCTTGCCACAAACGTAGATGGCGTCTCATGAAAGAAAATACTCGCACTTCAGCGGCAAATCGATAATAATCGGGCAAGCAATCGCAGTATTGCTGTAAGACCGGACGGCTGGACATCTGAATATCCTCTAGCGACATTCTCATCAACAGCTTTCCTTAGTTACAAATTTTGATATTCGAGGAAGTTACACCATGCGAAATGGCACCGTGAAGTGGTTCAACAGCGCAAAAGGCTATGGCTTTATCAGTCCTACAGACGGAAGTGAAGATGTGTTCGTACACTTTTCTACGATTCAGTCTGACGGGTATAAGACCTTGAATGAAGGCCAGTCTGTGAGCTTCGAAAGCGAAATCGGTCCCAAAGGCCCGCAAACGACCAAGGTAATTCCGCAGTAGTACTAAAGATTCCTTCAAAAAAAAGCCCCTGAATCAGGGGCTTTTTTTTGCCCGCGTGATGCTCATTCAAACACTGGAAACGGCGAGGTGATCACCCAGCGCTGTTGCGTGCCGTCGTATTCCCACGTTTGCGTATCCCGGACCTTTTTCATCCGAACATCGTCGCTGTAGTAATACCCGATTTCGACCACCTGTTGCGCCACCTGGCCATCGGCGGTGACCGTCATGCTCAGTATGTCATAGGCCCCCACCTTGAGCTGCCGACCGGAGGTCGCAGCGGCGGCCGCAACCGCATCCCCCTCCTTGCGAAAACCGGTCGCGGCATTGAAATCACCCCAGCGTATTGTTCGTTCATACCCCAGCAGGGTGCTGTTGAGGATGTATTCTCGGTCGATCGTCGTGACGCATGCGGAAAGCACCGCCCCTACGATCAGGCTCAACAGCATGGATGTATACCGGTGGCTCATGCCTGGTCCTTTACAACTCTTTTGAATTAAACGGATTGCTGACATAACACAGCCGGGCGTGGGAGGCGTGTCGCTATCAAATTACTTGTCCGACTGCTTACCGCGCAGCTTCTCCAACTTCTCCAGGACACGCTCCGCACGGATGATATTGGACACCGCCTCTTCATTGCCTGGATCCAGGGTGAGAACCTTGTTCCAGCTGACGATGGCCTCCTTAAACTTTCCGTCGCGGTACAATACGATGCCCTCGTCCATCCTGGTTTTGATGGCGGCCTTGATGGCCGTGCGCACCCGCTCACGCAGTGCCACCAGCCGATCATCCTTGTAACCATAGCGCTCGGCCTGCTCGATCAGGCTCTGGCTCTTCACCAGCTCTTGCTGGTGCAAGGACTGCTCGATGGCGTCGAGCAAGGCGGCATATTCACGCGCCTGCTTTTCCTCCTGCACCTTGCGCTGCTGCACTTCTTTCTGTTGCTGCTGTCGGTTGATCCGCTCATCGATCTGCTGATTGGTGTGCTGCGCGTTCTCCGAAGGGGATAATTGTACTGCCAGGGTGAGAAACAATTTCGCCTTAATTAAATCATCCCGCTCGAGCGCGCCTTGCCCCACCAGCAGCATCCTTTCGCCCAGCTCTTTTGCCCTGATTCGCGAGTTGTACAATTGCCACTGGACTGAAAAATCACCCGGCGCCAGCAAGGCCATGGCCTCATCCAAGGCGATGCTCTGGACCAACCATTGGGATTCGGCGATCAGGCGCTCCTCCTCGATCTTGGCGCGGGCGCTTTCCGATGCCTTTGCGATCCGCTCCAGCGCCGCCCCCAGACTCGGCCGGCCGGGGATGCTCTGCTTGGCCGCGTCGACCAGCCGACCCACCTCCGCCCAATCGCCCTTCTTGATGGCCTTGTCGACATTGAAGCTGAACTCCGCCTCATAGGACTCGATCAACTCCATGAGTTGATTGCGCTTGGCTTGTGCGGCGTCATAGCCTTCATCTTCCTTGCGAATGTAGCTGAGGGTGTCGAGGGCGCGGGTATACTCTTTACGCTCGACCAGCCCGTCCGCCTGGGTTGCGATATCGCCTCTTGGCACGATCAATTGCGCGCATCCGACCATCGAAAGCATGATCAGCGCCAGGAAACTCTGCACCACTCGCATCGGCATCATGCTTCCAGTATCTGCTTGGACATCTCGACCATCTGCCCCTGATAGGGCGCCTGGACATCGGTAACGAAATACACCGCCACGGGCTGTTTCTTGCCGCGCAGCGGGATCTCGCCGTGATATTTCACCTTCAACGGAAAACCCGCCCGGCTCAACATCTCGAACATGGCTTCGGTAATGGCGATCTGATTGGCGCTAGCGACGGAGGAAAGCCGCGAAGCCAGATTCACCGAATCGCCAATGACGGTATAGTTCATGCGCTCGGGCGAACCCATGTTGCCGGCGAGCATGCGCCCGCTGTTGACCCCAATGCGGAAATGCACGGAATTCAAGCCGCGACTGTTGCGATGACGATTGATGACCTGGATCACCTTCTGGATCAGCAAGGCGCAAAACACCGCATGGAAGGCGTGCAGCTCGTCTTCTTCCGGCACGCCGAAGACCATCATGGCGCAGTCGCCGATGTATTTGTCCACGTGTCCGCAACACATCTGCGTCGCCTGGGCGATATAACGGAAATACTCGTTGAGCAGATCGCTGACTTCCGCCGGCGACATCTCTTCCGACAGACTGGTGAATCCGACCACATCAGCGAACACGACGCTGGCTTCCACATAGCGGCCGCCGAGCTGCACCGGGCCGGTATTTTCGACCACCGCCTTTGCGACCTTGGGAGACACATAACGGGCGAAGCTCTTTTCGAGAATCTCGCGCTGCTTGAGCTGCTCGCACATGGTGGACATCGACTCGATCATCCGTCCGACTTCATCCTTACGTGAATAATCGACCTCGATTTCATAATCGCCACGGGAGATCGAATCCGTCATATCCACCAGGGTATTGATCGGCCGGCTGACCCGCCGCCCCAGGAGGATGGAGATCAACACACCCAGCAGGATCAGCACCACCGTGGTACCGGCCACCGCCTGAAAGGTGTCTTGCCGAGCTTGGTTGAGCACTGAATAATCGAAGGTGACCACGGCGTAGCCGACGGTAACCCCCTCGAACTCTGCCTTGGCGACGAACGACGCCAGCGGAAACGGCTTTTCATTCCCCATCCCCAGCTGCCAGTTGATCACCGCTTCGGTGCTCAGCTTCTTGGTGAGCAAATACTTTGGCGGCACTAGGCCCGCCTGAACGATGGGCCTCATGTCCTCGGAATAGATGGAGGCGCCGAGGATCTGCTGATTGGACACCAGGTTGGAAAGCCCCACCTCCAGCGCCAGCGCATCGTCGGCCATGATCGCATCCTTGGCGGATTCGGCCGATTGTTTGGCGAGCGCGCTGCCGAATTGGAACGTTTGCTGATCCAACAGGCGGCTTTGATCGTGGGCGATGATCCCGCCCATCAGCACCATCCCCGTGGTGATCACCACGGTGAACAGAAACGCGACCTTGTATGCGATAGGAATTCGCACCGAGGAAAAGAGTCGCTTGATGGATCTTTTTTCTGTCACTTACCTTGCGCCTGTGTGCACTGCTACATTTTGCATGGGGATATAGTATGCCCCAATGGACCACGAAACCGCCATATATCATACCCGCTCCAGTCTGTCTCGGGGGAAATTATCAGGTCCACCCAGCGGCAGGGAAGCGGTCGCGCCAAAATGCAATCGGCATAGGGGGAGCCATTATAGGCTGCGCCCCTGCCACACCACCCGGCATGCGGGTCCGCACCGGG
>CAZKZP010000034.1:0-10732 GCA_964557295.1 uncultured Chromatiales bacterium
TTCGTCAATCACCCATGCCCCGCCCCCCTGGCACATGACAAAGAAATACAAATCAATCAGTTACAGAAGCTCGACGCAAATACCAGACATTGCGCCGCCACTATCACACTCCAGCCTTGGTCACCCGTGATCATTTATGTGGCAAAACCGATGCAGCGTCATGCCCCTCAAACCTGAGTCGGGGCTTCCTTTAATAGTCGTCTGGCCGGTCGAATTTCTTTACCGCAGTCCCCCGAGCATCACACAAACTGCAAGGGCAAAGTCAGCCAGCGTAGGTATACGCAAAAAAAGCGGGGCATGCGGCGCTAGGCGGCTCTTCGCCAAGAGGCCATACCCGCCTGACAAACTGAGGGATTTCAGATCATGCTGCCAAGACCAAAACCCACCAATACCCTATTGTGAATCCGAACACAACCGACACATCTCCCTGAGCAAATAACGTCCCGTTCCATAAAAGCATCCAAACCGTCTTGCCCACAACGGCTGATTTCGATAAAAGAAGATTCTGGATTCAAGCTAACTCGGCATATGCCGCTATACCCGATATGATTTATATGTAAAAATCATTTTTCTGATATGGTATGCTCGGTTTTGCTGCAAATGCAGCGTCACAGTTGCCTGTGTAGTAGACTCCTGACGCATGCCAGTTTTGGGAACCCAAACCGCATCAAGTGCCCGCTTGCCCTGCGGTTGGTAATAAAAATTCTCACAAAAGGGTTACTATTGGTGATTAACGAAAAGACTCCATGCCCTGTGCCCGGAGCAGCCGTGTGGAAGACCCGGTGTCTGACACTCGTCGCCGCACTGATGGCCGCGGCAACGCCCGCACACTCCCAAGAAAACGACAAGAACCTGAACTATCAAACCTCAGGCACCACGGGATTGATGGTCTTCGATCCGGGATTGAATATCGATGTTGAGCCGATTCTACCGCTTCCCTTGACCGAGAGCCTGAATCTCAATCCAAAAAAAGTTGCCCTTGGTGAAAAGCTGTTCAAGGACAAATCCCTCTCGGCGGACGGTAAGTTCTCATGTGAGACCTGCCATCTGGCAGATAAAGGGATGACAGACCAAAAAGCCCACTCCCCCGCCATTGATGGCAAGGATCGCGACCTCAATACTCCCACCATGTTCAATATCGGGGAGATGAAGCTCCTGACCTGGAGCGGCAAACGCTCGAATCTGGGAGATGTCGCCGAAGGTGTCATCAAGAGCAAGAAGGGACTTGCGATCGAGATGCCTGATTTGGTCAAGCGCCTGGATGCCAGCGCGGAGTATAAGAGCCTGTTCGGCTCTGTATATACCGATGGCATTCAGGCCGACAATGTTAAAGACGCCATGGCAGAGTACATGCGCTCCTTGAACACTCCCAACTCACGCTTCGACAAATATCTGCGCGGCGACACCAGCGCTCTGAGCAAGGACGAGCGGGAAGGCTATCACCTATTCAAGGAATACGGCTGCTCATCGTGCCACCAAGGCGTCAATATCGGCGGCAACATGATGGCGCCGGCCGGCATTTTCGGCAATTTCATCAAAGATCGGGGCAATGAAACGACTGCCGATTTGGGTCTTTTTAACAAAACTGGCAACCTCGGTGACAAATACGTGTTCCGGGTTCCCACACTGCGCAATATCGATCTGACCCATCCCTATCTGCACGACGGTTCCGCCGACACGCTCGAGAAGGCCGTGGACATAATGGGCCGGTATATGCTGGGCCGTGACCTGCCCGTAAAAGACATAGACCTGATCGTGAAATTCCTGAAAACCTTGACCGGCGAATTCAAAGGGAATCCATTGTGATGCAAAAAATTACAAAACCCCTTCTCGTCTCATTGGCGATCATCGCCGTGGCAACATACGTGTATCTCATGATGCAGCCCGGCAAACTGGCACTGCACAACAAGTCGATCGACCTGCTTCGCGGCCTCATGCAAACCAATGCCGAACTCAATTCGGACATCGTGAAAATCCGTCAGGGCGCGCTGAAAAACTACGATTCGCTCGAAAACAACTTGAGGAAGCTTGAGCAAAAGGTCAACCTGCTCAAAAATGGCGAGGGGAAGATCTACAAGATCGGCGATAACGACGTCGACGAAAAGCTCGACAAGCTCGCCGCGCTGATCGGAAACAAGGCCGATCAAATCACCACCTTCAAACTGCATAACGGCCTGATGAGAAACTCGCTCGACTATCTTCCGGGCGCCCTCAACAACATGTACCAAAACGAAATGGGCGAGGAAAATGATGAGGTACTGCATCGGCGCATCGAAGACGCCCTGCGCTTCACCATCATGTACACCATCAAGGGCGAAGAAAAATGGCGGCGTGACGCTCTCGCGCACATCAACTGGATTCGCCGAGTCGCCGTTGAAAAACCCCGCAGCCTCAAACTGGCGCTCAGGTCCTTCTCCGATCACCTGGAAGTGGTTATCACGAGCAGCGAGAAGGTCAGTGATCTGATCAACACGCTCAGCGATTACAGTACCGGCAATGCTGAAAATGACCTGTATCGCAGCTATATGAACTACTACGATCGCTCATTACGTAGTGGCTCACCCTATCCGACAGTCCTCTATGCCCTGGTATTGCTGTTGGCGCTTTATATCGCCATCAAGCCCCTGATCAAGAAAGAAGACTGAAGAGTCCCTCCTAACGCCCAAGCGGCATTGGCATACTGCTGATGCCGCTTTTTCATTGGCTCCACACCCGCTGGCTTCCGCATGATCTCGGATTTCCCAGTAGGGATCCTAATGTACTGCGCCGCATAAAACCAACCGCTAATCGACGGCAACGCACTTCACACATACGGGGAAAATTTGTCTGTATATAAAATAGTTCAGGGCATGCGGCTCGAGCCGCATGCCCTGAACTCATACCCAGGATAAGCTGGGAAATCTAGCCCGCAAACAAGTGCCAGTAGGCGACGCCTGCAACCCAGATTCCGATGAGTGAAAAGGCGGCAACCGTAATGGCATTGAGAATAGGCGTGATCTTATGTTCGACTAACCCGTGCATATTCTTCTCCTATGAAATATCGCTCTATGTATCGATTATTTTCGTGTCGCTACCGCGTAGCCAAGCTTGTGACAGCCCCTCCAGCAATCCCCGAGCTCAGCCCTGCGGTACCTGGAACTGTAGCATGACTGTCATGAAAGTCTAGTGCTTTGCTATGTTTCCTATAACTTGAAAGGTTATTATCAAACCCCACCAGGACGCCCATATTCAGCCGTATCCAGAGTGGATGCGCAACCATCAATTACAATCCACTACCTCATGCGTGGTAATGCTCACATACCACCATATTTCCCTTCTACTAACGACAGTGGAGCCATAGCATAAAGTATCGGGATTCCGCGCAGGATAATCGGACGACCATGCTTGAACTACTGTTCCAAAACAACAAACGCTGGGCAAAGGATATTAAATCAAAGGATCCTGAGTTTTTTCACAAGCTCGCCAAACAACAAAGCCCGGAGTACCTCTGGATCGGCTGTGCCGACAGCCGTGTACCGGCCAACGATATCGTCGGCCTGTATCCCGGCGAACTTTTCGTGCATCGGAATGTCGCGAACATCGTATTACACACCGATATCAATTGCCTGGCCGTAGTTCAATTCGCCGTCGAAATCCTCAAAGTGAAACATATCATCGTCTGCGGGCATTACGGCTGCGGTGGGGTGCGCGCCGCATTTGAAGGCAAGCCCATCAGTCCGCTGATCGACCATTGGATCAGCCCGATCTGCGAGATTTATCTGAGCCATCACGAGGAGTTCGACCATCTTGCATCGACGCAGACCAAATTTGATCGGTTGTGCGAACTCAATGTCATCGAGCAGGTCCACAATCTCGCCCAAACCTATCCCGTCCAGAAGGCATGGCAGAATGCCCAACCGCTGGCGATACACGGCCTCATTTACCGACTTGACGACGGCATTCTGAAAAATTTGAATGTTACATTGACGAACGAAAATGGCATGGCGCGCTGACTCAGTCAGTCGTGCAGTGCAAATGTAGTGTCACGACAAGAAAGGACGGCCTGCAATTAGGCCGCCCCCATATCTTCAGATCATCACTGGTCTTTTCTTTGCTGCGCGTAATATGCGGCGATGGCCCTGATCTCGATCATGCTCAGAACATCCGACACCGCGTTCATCGCTTTGTTCTTGCGCGTGCCATCCTGATATTCATTGATGGCAACCACCAGATAGGATTCGACCTGGCCGGCAAGACGCGGCTTGCCGGGTTCATTGCTGAAACCGCGATCGCCGTGGCAGTGGCTACAGCGCTGCTCGATCACGAGATGAGGTTCCGTGGGCAGGAAGATATCGGGTTTGGCCGCGGCCTGTTTCGCGTAATAGGCTGCGACAGCCTTGATGTCATCCACCGACAATCCTTCAACTGCGCCTTTCATACCCTCATGCGCGCGCTTCCCGGAAGCATATTCATTGATGGCGGAAACGAGATACTGCTGATCCTGCCCCGCCAGCGAGGGATTTTTTGGATCCTTGCTATGCCCCTGCTTGCCATGGCATGCCTCGCACTTGGCGCTGATCTTTTCCCCGGCCGCAGCATCACCGCTCACCGCCTTAGCGGCTTCCGCGGGAGTCTGCGCGGCGAAATAATAACTGACCTTTTCGATGTCGACATCGCTCAGGTGCGAGACCATGGTAGCCATTTCATCATTGACCCGCGCGCCGGTCTGATAGGCGCGTGTTGCCGCGATCAAGTATTTGACATGCAATCCGGTCAGACTCGGGTAACCTGGACGAGTGCTAATGCCCTTCTCGCCGTGACACGCGGCACAAGACGAGGCGATCTTTTCACCTTCCGCCACTGGATCGAATGACTGCGACTGCACCTGCGCGCGCTGATAGATCGACTCAGGAACCTGCTGGGCATAATACGCGGCGAGGTTATTGATGGTGCCGTTATTCAAACCCTGCACGGCCCCGCGCATCAGCTTGTCCTGACGCAGGCCGTCACGATAATCCGTAATGGCCTTGACCAGATACTTGGCGGGCAAGCCGGCGAGATTCGGGATATGCGGATTGGTGCTGTTGCCGTTGTAGCCATGACACCCGGCGCAGGCCGCCGCAGCCTCCTTGCCCAGCTTGGCATTGCCGCTCCTGGGGGTGGGCGCCTTTTTCGGAGCGCGCGTAGCGTAATACGCCGCCAGTTGCTCGATTTCGGATTTGGTCAGTGAGTCCCGGAAGATCTTCATGATGGCATGCTGGCGCTTGCCGTTGAAATAGGCCTGCAGCGCCGGGATAAAATACTCCGGCGGCATGCCGGCGAGACTGGGGAAGACGCCATCGTGATCAACCGCGCCCTCATGGCCATGACATGAATTGCAGCGGCGGGCGATCACAGCGCCAGCGGCAACCGCCTCCTTGGTGATCAACGCAGGCTTGCCCTTGGCGGCGAGTTGATCACCATACCAAGGCGTGGTCAGCGCGGCATAATACGCGGAGATGTCCTCGATCTCCTTGGGCAACAGCGCGGCGGCAACCGCCTGCATATCCGCGTTTTTCCGCGATCCGTTGTTATACGCCAGGATCGAGCGCGTGAGGTAGTCCTGCGGAAAGCCGGCGATGAACGGCGCGCCGCTGTTGGCGGCCACGCCATCCATGCCGTGGCACAGGGCGCACTTCTCCTCGGCCAGCCTTTTGCCGGCGGCGGCATCGCCGATGATCTTGGACTCGTAATGAGCCGCCTTCTCGGCCTTTTCCTCCAGCTCTTTCTTGACACTCGTCACATCAAGCTGTGACTTCGAATCGCAGCCAGCGATTACCAGAGCGGCGCAAAACAAAAACCAAGCTGCATGTCTCATGATTCATTCTCCAACCTGATCAAGTACGGCTTCCTTCTTATACGTCGTGATGCACTCAAGGCATCAAACTTCGAGGCATGCCTCACCAGCCCGCCGTCATTTCACGTCTTCAGGCAGCTCGTAGAACCACATCTGATAGAGCGACACGCACACCATGATGCCAAAACATGTGCCCATGACCGAGCCACTGAGCAACACTGCCCACGCGAAAGTCTCGATCATCTTGGTGATATACCAGGAGCCGATATCCACCGCGATGGATAGAAACGGTACGGCGATGATCGCAGACTGCAACCACACGTTGCGAAAATAGGCATGAGAGAAGATAAAAGTGGTGATGAAAAAGATAAAGGTGAGCCCGAACAAATGGATGTGCGATACGCGCACCAAGGTGTGCACATTGAATCCGGTATCTTGTTGCGCCACATGCGAGACGCCTTCGTAATCTTCCAGTGACGGCAAATGGGGATTGTTGTTGTTGTGGCAGGCGATACAGCGGTTGTCGAAAATCTCCTTCATTTTTGACTCATATTCTTCCTTGCTGGCACCGGCGCGCACCCAGGCCACAATCTCGAGATTTTCGTTCGATGGCAGCATGTTCGACATCGGACCGCGCAATGCGCTTTCGAGCTTGGTACCTTCCTTGCTGCCCGCATAGGCAATCGCGATATCCTCCACCGACAGCATCGGATCGCCATCGCGGCCGTGGTGCGACTGGAAGATGAAGATCCCGGCAAAGAGATATCCAAGACCGAGAATGCAGAGCGCACCTGAGAATACGACTCGTCTGACCAGCGGAAGTTGTGGGAGGTACATCGACTGCAACCTGCTCATATCGCGCTCCTAAGAATCGATTAAAGACAAAACACTTTTTATTGATATCCGGCCTTGTTTCGGCTCCCCCCATGAGCAGGAGGAGCCGGACCTCTCGCGTTGCGCGGCGCTCCCGCCGCGCTCTGACTTATCGTGCAGAAACCTGTTTCACACGGACGATCTGATAGGCGCGCGTCAGATAACCGAACGGCGCGCTCCAGACATGTACCAGACGAGAGAAGGGGAACAACAGGAACACCGTCATGCCGAAGAACAGATGGATCTTGAAGATGGTGTTGACCCCGCTGAGTAACGCTGGATCCGCGCGCAATGTTACTACACTTTGCACCCATTCAGCCAACGCGATCATCACGCCGGGATTGCCGTGCGTCGCGTGACTGATCGAGACCGGGATGGTGGAAAGACCGAGCAAAAGCGTAATCATTATCCAGCTCAGGATGAAGATATCCATCGCGCGGCTGTTGGCCTTCACGCGCGGATTGCTGACCCGGCGGATCCAGAGCATGGCCCCGCCCAGCAGACACATCACACCGAACACCGAACCGGCGACGATCGCCATGTATTGGTGGGACATATCCGAGACGCCCATCGCCAGGAACCAGCTGTGTGGCGTGAGCAGTCCGACGAAGTGGCCGAAAAAGATCGCGATGATGCCCACATGGAACAGGTTGCTGGCAACGCGCACATTGGCCTTGGAAAGCAGTTGACTCGAATCGCTCTTCCAGGTGTACTGCTCGCGGTCGAAGCGGATCCAGCTACCGAGGATAAAGACCACCAGTGCGATGTATGGATAGATGCCGAATGCAAAATCGTGCAGGCTGTTCATGATTTACTCCTCAAGCTGCGGTTTGGACCAAGCGGCCGTGTTTGTCGACGATGCGGACCAACGGCGCATAGGGGCTGCTGGATTCCTCCAGGTTGGCCGCCAGCACCGTCAATACCTTGGCCGCGTCCGCCAGGAAGACGCGCGCGGCAAAGTCATCGAGTGTCGAGACATATTCGAGGATCAGCGGCAGATAATCCGGCAATTCGCCGCTCTTCACCTCCATCCCCTCGCCCTTGTAATGCTCGCCCAGATCCACCAAGGCCGGGCCGCGGCCGCGGTCATCGCCGAACAGGTGATGCGTCAGATGCAGACTGTGTTCGGGTTGCATGTCGAAGGTCTGCACATAGATCTCCTGCAACTCCAGCAGGTCATGCTTGCGCATCCATTTGATGAATCCTCCGATCGCCTCCTGCTCCTCGGGGGCGAGCTCCATTTTCTTGTCGACCGACTTCTGCAGCAGACGTAGATTGTCCACCAGCTCCTGCGTCGGATAATCCAGTAAACGCGACAACACCATATAGACGTTCATAGTTCTTCTCCTCACACTTTTTCGCGACGTTTCGGCAGCGGCACATATTCCAGCGGAACCTCGTTCTTCGTTCTACGGTCCGGGAACAGCGAGAAGCCGCTGACACCACTCGATGATGCGTTGCCGGGACTGAAGCCCATCTGCCCCTGGAAGGCGTAGTAGTCTTCCTGACGATACTCCTCGTGCGCGGTGGGGATCACGAAGCGGTCCTCGTAGTTGGCGATGGCGAGATAGCGATACATCTCCTTCGCCATGTCTTCCGACATGCCCACGGTATCCAGGGCGGCGGTATTGGCCACCCCATCCACATGCACCGAGCGTTGATAGCTGCGCATCGCCATCATGCGCCGCAGCGCATCGATGATCACGCGCTCATCCCCGGCGGAGAGCAGATTGGCCAGATACTTGGCGGGGAAGCGCAGCGCCTCGACCTTCGGGATATTGCCATCGGCCTCGGTCGGCAGATTACCCTGGTCGATATGGGTCTGCACCGGCGAGAGCGGCGGCACATACCACATCATCGGCAGCGTGCGGAACTCGGGATGGATCGGGAAGGCGATCTTCCACTCCATCGCCATCTTCCACACCGGTGATTTCTGCGCCGCGGTGATCCAGCTGTCGGGGATGCCGCAGGCCTTGGCCTGGGCGATCATGGCCGGGTCGTGCGGATTGACGAAGATATCCATCTGCGCCTGATACAAGCCGCGCTCATCGGTGGCCGCCGCACTGCTGATGCGATCGGCGTCATAGAGGATCACACCCATGTAGCGGATGCGGCCGACGCAGGACTCGGCGCACACCGTCGGCATGCCGGATTCGATGCGCGGATAACAGCCGATGCATTTTTCCGCCTTGCCGGATTCCCAGTTGTAGTAGACCTTCTTGTACGGGCAGCCGCTGACACACATGCGCCAGCCGCGGCATTTGTCCTGGTCGACCAGCACGATGCCATCTTCCTCGCGCTTGTAGATCGAACCGGAGGGACAAGACGCCACGCACGCCGGGTTCAGGCAGTGATTGCACAGCCGCGGCAGATACATGTGGAAGGTCTTCTCGAACTGCCGGTAGATGTCCTTGTCGATGTTCTTGAAGTTCTGATCAATGCTGCGTTTGTCGAACTCGCCAGCCAAGTCGTCTTCCCAGTTGGGACCCCACTCGATCTTGTTCATTACGCTGCCGTCGATCTGCGAATGCGGGCGGCCGGTCGGGCAAGCCTCCAGCAGCGGTGTGGTCTGCAATTTCTTGTAGTCCATTTCAAACGGAACATAGTAATCGTCGATCACCGGCATGTCGGGATTGGCGAAGATCTTCATCAGCTTGCTGGCGCGGCCGCCGGCCTTCAACTCCAGCTTCTTGTCCTTGACTACCCAGCCGCCTTTCCATTTGTCCTGATTCTCCCATTCCTTGGGATAGCCGATGCCCGGCTTGCTCTCGACATTATTGAACCATACATATTCAACGCCCTTGCGGTTGGTCCAGACATTCTTGCAGGTCACCGAGCAGGTGTGGCAACCGATACACTTGTCCAGATTCAACACCATGGCGATTTGTGCGCGGATATTCATCGTTATCTCCTCAAAACTCAGGTTGCCACCAAATCAGTTATTGATACCGGGAGGATTCAATGCTGCCTCCCGCTCTGGCGTCAGCGGCCGCTCCAGCCAATCGATGTGTTGATCCTCGATCTTGTGGAGCACCACATACTCATCGCGTTGCGAGCCGATGGTGCCGTAGTAATTGAAGCTGAAGGACAGCTGCGCATATCCGCCGATCATGTGCGTGGGTTTGACCACCACGCGCGTGACGCTGTTGAGAATGCCGCCGCGCTTGCCCGTGGTGTTCGACCCCGGCACGTTGACGTTCTTCTCTTGCGCGTGATACATGATCGCCATGCCGCGCGGCACGCGTTGACTGACCACCACCCGCGCCATGGTCGCGCCGTTGGCGTTGACCGCTTCCACCCAGTCGTTGTCTTCCAGACCGATTGACTTCGCGTCGTCCTCCGCCACCCACATGTAGGGTCCGCCGCGGAACAGCGTGAGCATACGGTTGGTATCCTGATAGGTGGAGTGGATGCCCCACTTGGAGTGCGGCGTGATCCAGTTGAGCACCAGGTGCGGTTTGTTCTTGACCTTGGCCGGCACGGTGTAATGCGCCTTCAGATCCATCGGCGGACGGTAGGCGCAGAAGCCTTCGCCGAAATCCAGCATCCATTCGTGATCGACATAGAAGTGCGCGCGTCCGGTCAGGGTGCGGAACGGGATGTGCTCGTGGATGTTGGTGTAGCCGGCGTTATAGCTGACATGCTCGGACTCGATGCCCGACCAGGTCGGCGCCGTGATGATCTTGCGCGGCTGCGCCTGGATGTCGCGGAAGGTGATGCGTTCGTCGCGGCGTGGATCGCACAGATGGTTGTGGTCGATGCCGGTCTTGCGGCCCAGCGCCTTCCACGATTTGTGCGCGACTTCGCCGTTGGTCTCGGGGGCCATCAGCAGCACGGTGTCGCAGACATAGATGTCTTCTTCCAGCGATGGCATACCCTTGGAGACGCCGTCGATCTTCACCGTGCCGTTGTGGTGTTTGAGGTGCTCATATTCCTCATCGGTGTTCCAGTCGATGCCCTTGACGTTGTTGCCGAGTTTGGTCATCAGCGGCCCGAGCGCGATGTACTTGCGATAGGTGTTGGCGTAATCGCGTGAGACCACCT
>CAZKZP010000034.1:10742-28507 GCA_964557295.1 uncultured Chromatiales bacterium
CGCACTCCCCGCGCTTCCAGTCCTTCACGCCCAGCGGTTGCGCCAGGGCGGTCGGCGTGTCGTGATGCATCGGCAGCGCCACCACATCCTTGCGCGTGCCCAGATGGGTTTCGGCGAGTTCCGAGAACTTCTTCGCCAGGCCCTTGAAGATCTGCCAGTCGGACTTCGATTCCCACGCCGGATCCACCGCCTCGGAGAGCGGATGCACGAACGGATGCATGTCCGTGGTGTTGAGGTCGTTCTTTTCGTACCAAGTCGCGGTCGGCAGCACGATGTCGGAATAGGCCCCGGTGCTGTTGAGACGGAAGTTGATGTCGACCATCAAATCCAGCTTGGCGGTCGGCGCCTTCGGATGCCACTTGACCTCCTTGCTCTTGGCCCCTTCGGTGCCTTCCTGCAGCACGCCGTTCTGCGCGCCGAGGAGATGCTTGAGGAAGTACTCATGGCCCTTGGCGGAACAGCCGATCAGATTGCCGCGCCAGACGAACAGATTGCGCACATGATTCTCCGGCGCATCGATGTCCTCATAAGCGAAGGCCAGCCGCCCGGACTTGAGCTGTTCGACGATGTATTTCGAAACGCCGGCCTCATCGGTGGCGCCCGCCGCTTCGGCCTCGCGCACGATCTCGACCGGATTGCGATTGAAGTGCGGCGCGGACGGCAACCAGCCGAGCCGTTGCGAGACGACGTTGTAGTCGGCCAGCAGATAGCCCTTGTATTTGCCTTTCGCAGTCGAGGCGAGCAGGCCGTCGGCATCGATCTTCTCATAGCGCCACTGATCGGTGTGGAAGTACCAGAAGGTGGTGCTGTTCATGTGACGCGGCGGACGGTGCCAATCCAGCGCGAAGGCCACCGGCGCCCAGCCGGCCTGCGGCCGCAGTTTTTCCTGACCGACGTAATGCGCCCAGCCGCCGCCGGATTGCCCGATGCAACCGCAGATGTGCAGCAGGTTCATGATGGCGCGGTAGTTCATGTCGCAGTGATACCAGTGATTGATCGCCGCGCCGAGGATGACCATGGACTTGCCCTTGGTCTTGGAGGCGTTCTCCGCGAACTCGCGCCCGGTGCGGATCAGATCCGCGCGTTTGACGCCGGTCACCTTCTCGGCCCACGCCGGGGTGTAGGCGACGTTGGCGTCATCGTAGCTGAGCGCCAGGTTGTCGCCCAGGCCACGATCGATGCCGTATTGCGCCACTTGCAGATCGAACACGGTGGCCACCAGGACTTCTTCACCCGATGCGGTCTTCACCTTGCGCACCGGCACATTGCGCAGCAGCTTGTCCTTCTCGCCCGGCGTGAAGTGCGGGAAGGCGACGCTGACCACGGCATCTTTGTCATCGATCAAGGACAGCTTCTGATCGATGTCATTTTGCGTGACTGAATCCTTCGGCAGGATGTTCCAGCGCCCCTCCTCGCCCCAGCGGAAGCCCACCGAGCCGTTCGGGCAGACATAGGCCTTGGTCTTCGCGTCATACACCACGGTCTTCCACTCGGAATTGTTGCTCTGCCCCAAGGTATTGCTGAAATCCGAGGCGCGCAGGGTGCGGTCGCTGATGTAGTAATCACCAGACTTGCGCAAGGTGACCAGCTTCGGCATATCGGTGTAGGTCTTGAGGTATTCGGTGAAATACGGATCCTGCTTGTTGATGTGGAACTCCTTGAGCGCCACATGCCCCATCGCGAGGAACGCCGCAGCGTCCGTGCCCTGCTTCACCGGCATCCACAGATCGGCGAACTTCACGTATTCCGCGTAGTCCGGCGCCATCGACACCACCTTGGTGCCTTTGTAGCGCGCCTCGATGGCGAAGTGCGCATCGGGGGTGCGGGTCATCGGCAGATTGGAACCGCAGATGATCAGATAGGTCGAGTTGTACCAGTCGGCCGCCTCGGGCACGTCGGTCTGCTCGCCCCACACCTGCGGCGAGGACGGCGGCAGATCGCAGTACCAGTCATAGAAGCTGCCGCACGCCCCGCCGATCAGTGACAGATAACGCGATCCGGCGGCATAGCTGATCATCGACATCGCCGGGATCGGCGAGAAGCCGTAGATGCGGTCCGGGCCGTGCTTCTTGATGGTGTAGACGTTGGCCGCGGCCATGATCTCGTTGACCTCATCCCAGTGCGAGCGCACGAAGCCGCCGAGCCCGCGCACCGCCGTGTAACGCTTGCGCTTCTCCGGATTCTGCTGGATCGCCTCCCAGGCCTGCACCGGATCCTTGCCCGCGGCGCGCTCGGCGCGGTAGAGCTCGAGCAGGCGGCCGCGGATCAACGGATATTTGATGCGGTGCGGACTGTACAGATACCAGGAGAAACTCGCCCCGCGCTGGCAGCCGCGCGGCTCATGATTGGGCATGTCCGGGCGGGTGCGCGGATAGTCGGTCTGCTGCATTTCGAAGGCGACCAGGCCGTTCTTGACGTGAATCTTCCAGCTGCAACCGCCGGTGCAGTTGACGCCATGCGTCGAGCGCACGATCTTGTCGAAGCGCCAGCGGTTGCGATACGCCTCTTCCCAACGGCGATCCTCGTTGGTAACGATGCCGTGTCCGTCGGAAAACGTCTCCTGCGTCTTGTTGAAGAATTTCAATCTATCGAAAAAGTGACTCATAGCAGCTTCTCCTGGGGATCAGTTGAGGTGCATGCCTCATTTCTAAAAACTGGATCTGCCCGAAATAACAGCACTCATGGAGGGAGGCAGTATTTTTAAAGACAGACCCAGTCAAACCTTGCATCGTGAACAACCTTATGGATTCTTGAACTCTGCCTTGGGACCGAGGTAGTACCACCAGTTCAACAGCAGACAGACGACGTAGAACACAGCAAACCCATACAGCGCATTTTCCGGCGTGGTGGCCTTGATCTGCTCACCGAAGACCTGCGGGATGATGAAGGCGCCGTAGGCGGCCACCGCCGAAGTCCACCCCAACACCGGACCGGCCTGCTCCTTGGGAAAGACCACCGCGATGGTGCGGAAGGTCGAGCCGTTGCCGATACCGGAGGCCGCGAACAGCACCAGGAACAGCAGGAAGAACGGCATGAAATACTCTTCCGGCGTGGCCGAGGCATACGCGAGCTTCATGTAATAGGCCACACCCAGGGCGCTGCCCACCAACACGATGGTGATGATCTGCGTCACCTTGGCGCCGCCCAGCTTGTCGGAAATCCAACCACCCACGGGGCGGATCAGTGCACCGATGAACGGCCCCATCCAGGCATACATCAGGGCGTTCGGCGCGTTCGCATTGACGGTGGTGTGGGTCATCACGCCATCGGCGCCGACCACATGGCTAAAGCCGAAGATGACCTTGATCGCCAGGGCGAAGGCGGCGGAATATCCGATGAAGCTGCCGAAGGTCATGGTGTAGATGACGCTCATGACCCAGGTATGCTTGTTGCCGAAGATCTTGAACTGGCGTTGCAGATTGGTCTGGATCGGGCCGGGGATGAGCTTCAACAGAAACACCGTGACGGCAATGATGATGGGCAGCACGATCCACTTGGTCCAGCCCGGCAGCCCCATGCCGACCGGCGCCGGCAGGATCAGATACAACCCCGCGGCCGCCGCCGCGAACCCGATCAACAACATCCCCGTGACCTTGGAGCAGGCGTTGATCGGCGAGCCGAGATTCGGCGAAACCTCTTCGGTGCGGATATTGTTCATGCCGAACCAGCCGATCACGGTCAGCGGGATCAGCAACAGCAGCCAGACATAGCCGGCGTTATGGATGTAGGTCTCAGCACCCGCCGGCACCTTGCCGATCAGCGAGCCCGAGGCGCTTTCCAGTATCATCGGCACACCGCCGAAGATACCGGCGGTCATCACCAGCGGGATCAGGATCTGCATGGTGGTGACCCCGGCATTGCCCAGACCGGCGTTCAAGCCCAGCGCCAGCCCTTGCATGCGCTTCGGGAAGAAGAAGCTGATATTGGACATCGAGGCGGCGAAGTTGCCCCCGCCGATACCCGACAGGAATGCCAGCAGCTGGAAGACCCACAGGGGCGTCTCTTTACTCTGCAAGGCGATGCCGGTGCCGATGGCCGGGATCATCAGCAAGGCGGTGGTGAAAACGATGGTGTTGCGGCCACCCGCGATGCGGATGAAGAAACTGCTGGGGATACGTAAGGTAGCGCCCGTCAGACCCGCGATCGCCGTGATGGTAAACATATCAGCGGCCTTGAACGGGAATCCGACATTCAACATCTGCACCGTGATGATGCTCCACATCATCCACACGGCGAACCCGCACAGCAGGCTCGGTATGGAGATCCAGAGATTCCTTTGGGCGGTTTTCTTGCCCGTTTTGTCCCAGAACTCGGGATTTTCGACATCCCACTTTGTGATATCTGACATGATGCCACCCTTTCTTTAGTTACCAGATAATTCCGCCAGGCCGCACTTGCCTGCGCCCTATTCCATCAAATCCGCTTGCTTGAGTTTCTTCGTCATCCGATCCCGATCGCGCTCGCCCGAATATTGCATCCACGCCAGCGACACCAGCGTGATACCGAACAGCAGCATGAATGCCGTGCTGTTGACGCCGGTCATATCGAGGATGATTCCAAACATGATCGGCAAGAGGAATCCACCCAAGCCGCCGACCAACCCGACGATGCCCGACACCACGCCGATATTGCTCGGATACTCGTCGGAGAGGTATTTGAAGACCGACGCCTTGCCGAAGCCCCAGCAAATACCCACGGTGAACAACAGGGCGGTGAAGACATATTCGTTGACGCCCAAGTGCATCGTGACGCTCTCACCCTTCACGGTCTTGACCAACACATCGGTCTGGGGGTAAGACATGAAGAACAGACAAATCAGCGAGACCCACATGATCCACCACGTCACGGTGTGCGCGCCGAAGCGGTCTGATAGCCAACCGCCCAGGGCGCGGATCACCCCCGAGGGCAACACGAAGATGGCCGCCAGCAACGCCGCCTCCTGGATGCCGTGGCCGTATTCGCTGATGTAATACTTGGTCATCCACAGCGACAGTCCGACATAGCCGCCGAAGACGATCGAGTAGTACTGGCAGTACTTCCAGACATTGGGATCCTTGAGCATCCGCAGCTGGTCACGGTAGGTCACCGTCGAAGAAACCTTGTGCGCGGGATCGGAGTACGTCAAAAACAAGAACAGGATGACCACCACGATCATCGCCACGGCATAGACCTTCGGCACCGCCTGCCATCCCCACGCCACCACGATCGTGGGCGCGACGAACTTCGTTACCGCCGCCCCGGCATTGCCCGCGCCGAAGATTCCCATGGCCAAGCCCTGCCGCTCCTTGGTGAACCAGCGCGAGGTGTAGGCGATGCCCACGGAAAACGATGATCCCGCCACTCCGACGAACAGCCCCAGCACCAGGAATTGCCAGTACTCAGTGGCATACGAAATCATGTAGAGTGGAGCGATGACAGCCACCATCAAGGCGAAGAACACCGGCTTGCCGCCGAATTTGTCGGTCATCATGCCCAGCGGCAGACGCAACAGCGATCCAGTGAGGATGGGGGTTGCCGCCAGCAAGCCAAACTGGGTGTCGCTGAGTTGAAGCATCGTCTTGATCGGAATACCAATGATCGAAAACATCACCCATACTGCGAAGCATGCGGTGAAGGCCGTGGTATTCATGACGAGAACCGAAATCTGCTGCGTAGTTCGGCTGACCATACTGCACTCCTTCCGCTCGATTTATAACTTTTCTTGTTGGTTGTTGTGATTGTGAACCTTCACGGCAATAAAACAACGGGGTGGCATTAGCGGAAAACATCGCCGAATACCACTTTGGTGGTAGAAGTGATAGGGCTCAATTCCTATTGTTTTTCATGCATTTTTTTGCGAGCAAGCGACCAAGCGATTGGCGGAAGAAAGTAGATAGGATCATTGGTAGTATTACCTCAAACAACCCGTTAAGTTATCGTGAGACCACCGAGGATTCGAGAACCCATGAACAGAACACAAAGCGGCTCATTGTTGCTGCGCCTGGGGCTGGCGATGGCGGGCATCTTCACACTGGCGTTTATCGGCCTGCTCAGCTCCGTGTTCACCGCCGACATGACGCAAGGTTACGCCGCGGCGATCAATCAGGCCGGTTCCCTGCGTATGCAGGCCTATCGGATCGCGACCAATGTCATGAACGATGAAGTGGGCGATATCGAGATCTACTGGCAGGGCATCGACACCCAGGTCAGCGAATTCGACCGACGCTTGCGCAGCCCGCGGCTGGTCAATGTGATGCAGCAAAATGACGCGTTCAAGCACGCCTATGATGATCTCGTGCGGCAGTGGGAAATGAGCATCCTGCCCATGCTGATTGTCCACGCGCCGGCAGGAGAGAACCCTGTGCAGGAAACATTTTCAAGCAACATCCAGTTGGTGCAACAGTATTTGTCGGTGGTCGATCGGTTCGTGCTCCAGATCGATGATCTGGTCGGGATCCTGGAAGATGACACCGAGTCCAAGATCCAGCGCCTGCGCCTGATCCAAGTGATCATCCTCTTCCTTACCCTCGCCTTAGTGATGCGCACCATGTATCTCGTCAATACGCGTGTGCTGGCGCCCCTGCGCGACTTGCTCGATTGCGCGCACGGCGCGCGGAGCGGCGATTTTTCCGTGCGCACTCGTCACACGACCGAAGATGAACTCGGCCAGCTCGGCTACGCCTTCAATCTCATGGCCGAGGATCTCTCCAAAACCTATACAGACTTGGAAGAGCGCGTGCAGAAAAAAACCGCCGATCTGGAGCGCAGCAATCTTTCACTCGATGTGCTCTACAACACCATCCGTCATCTGAGCGAAGCCCCGCTGCTCGACAGCACCTACGGCAGCCTGCTGCGCGATGTCGAGCAGCGGCTGGGACTGGGGCCTGGCAACGTCTGCCTGTCGGAAGAATACACCGAAAAGCCTTACAAACTGGCCTCGAGCTATCCTACCCATCTCGAACAACAGCGCTACTGCGCGCCGGAAAAATGCGCCAGCTGCATCCGCCACACCACGACCACGGTATTGACGCTCACCGGCACCGCGCAAGAGGCCGCGCATGTAATTGTCACCCCGATCAAGGATCAGGAACAGCACTATGGCGTGTTGGTCATGGAGATCCCGCCTGGAAAACATTTGGAAGAATGGCAGACCCGCCTGCTCGAAGCGGTCGCGCAGCACATCGGCATGGCGCTGAACATCACACAGCGCGTATTGGAAACACGCAGGCTGGCCTTGTTCGAGGAGCGCAGCGTGATCGCCCGCGAATTGCACGATTCGCTCGCCCAGTCGCTCTCTTACCTCAAGATCCAGATCAGCCGGCTGGAGGCCGCCTTGGCCAAACCCGGCCATGAGGCCGACGCGCGCCCGATCATCGGCCAGCTGCGCGAAGGCATCGGCAGCGCCTACCGGCAGCTGCGGGAATTGCTCACCACCTTCCGGCTCTCCCTGGAAGGCAGCAGCCTGCACATCGCGCTGCTCACCACCGTGGAAGATTTTCGCAGCCGCAGCCACGTCCAGATCGCCCTGGATAATCAGCTCGACAGCCATCAGCTGAGCGTCAATCAGGAGATCCATGTTCACCAGATCATTCGAGAAGCGCTTTCCAACGTCATACACCATTCTCAGGCGCAACACGCCAATGTGGTTTTGAAGAAGGGAGCGGAAGGACATGTGGTGGTCGCCATCGAAGACGATGGCATCGGCATCCCGGAAGCCGCCGAGCGCCTGCACCACTACGGCCTGGCCATCATGGAGGAGCGCGCGCGCACCCTGAACGGCGAGATGCGTATTACCCGCCGCCCTGAAGGCGGAACCCGGGTAGAAGTTGTTTTCCGCGCGGCCGTGCCGCTGTAATATGGTGAGATCGAGACCTGAGACGCACAATCCAATGACCAGCACTGCAAAGACAACCATCATTGTCATCGACGACCATCCGCTGTTTCGCAAAGGCGTGGCGGATCTGCTCAGCATGGACGACGCGTTTCAACTCATCGGCGAGGCCGCCTCGGGGAAAGACGGCCTCGAACTCGCCCGCAAACTCAATCCGGATCTGATACTCCTGGACCTGAACATGAAAGGTATGGATGGCATCGAAACCCTCACCGCCATCAAGGAACACGATGAACTGGATTCCCGCGTGATCATGCTCACGGTCTCCGACAGCGAAGAGCACGTCATCGCCGCATTGCGCGCCGGTGCCGACGGTTACCTGCTCAAGGACATGGAACCCGAAGACATCCTGGCGCACCTGCACAATGCCGCCAAACACAAACTGGTCATCAACGAAAAACTCACCGAACTGCTGGCGCACGCCTTGCGCGGCGAAAGCCGGCCACAGACTCCGGCGCAAGCGGGATTGACTGACCGCGAAAGCCAGATCGCCGATCTCATTGCCAAAGGCCAGAGCAACAAACACATCGCCCGCGAACTGAGCATCACCGAAGGCACAGTGAAGGTGCACATCAAGCACCTGCTGAAAAAACTTCACCTCCGCTCACGCGTGGAAGTAGCCGTGTGGGTAACCAACACCCGAAATAGATGATAGTATTGAGTGCATGGAACCGATCATCGGCGCTGATTATGCAACAGCGCCACCCGCATGCCGGGAACCGACAGAGCCAGCGAACCCCTCATCGACTCTCCACCAATCACCCACGAAGGAAGCCATCATGAAAAAAGCACTGATTTCCAGCCTGATCCCCGCCACACTGCTGCTGATCACGCCCCATGCACATGCCGACGACGGCTTGGCCCTGGCCAAGAAAAGCGGCTGCCTCGCCTGTCACGCACTGGATAAAACCATCGTCGGCCCGGCGTGGAATGATGTGGCGGCCAAATACAAGGACGATCCCGACGCACACACGAAACTCGTGCACAGCGTGCTCACCGGCAGCAGCGGCAAATGGAGCAACAAGGTTCACATGAAGGCGCAGAATCAAGTGCCCGAGGCCGATGTCAAGGCGCTGGTGGACTACATCCTGACATTGAAGAAGTAATGCCTCCACGCGCCCCCGGTCTTCCACACTAGCCGCTGCACGCCCATAGCACCGATCTCCCGCACCCGAAACGGAGCGCGTTGATTGAGGGGTTGGACGATGCAGCGGCAGCCATCACAGCCATCGGAACGATGCGGCGAGCAGTGGGGCGAGAGTGACATGGCGACCTCCGCGAAATCCAGCCAACCAATTGTCTATGCACCACGCCCATCGTTCTGCTCACTGAAATGACTTGCACTTCATACGATAAAAATCATTAATTAGCTCGCGCGTCTTCATGATCTACACTTGAGCAAGTATCTCGCCATTTCGCCAGCTCAATGGGTTCAGCATGACGATACGCAGCACTTCGGATGCTGACGGACTGCATAAACCCTCGATCTCATCTGCACTTTCGATCTAAGCACAATACCCCGCCATAAATGCTGTAGGCGCTCATCTACTACACATTCTCGGAGGGAATTTTATGAACACAATAAAACATTGGGGCATGTACACGGCCATTCTTATTGGTATCAGCATCACGCTGCATGGCTGCCTTCATAACGACGATGATGATGATGACAACGGATCTAAAACGATCTTGCAAGGCCGCTTCATAGATGCCCCGGTCGAGGGGTTGTCCTATCAATCCGGCAGTCAAAATGGCGTAACAGGTGCTGACGGCACATTTTCATATGAAAACGGCGCACCGGTGATGTTTTCCATAGGCGACATTGTCTTTGGCCAAACCAATGGCTCTCCGAACATCACACCGGTGGACCTGGTTGCGGGCGCATCCGATGAAACAGATCCCACGGTCACCAACATCGCACGCTTCATACAGACTGCCGATGATGACGGCAACCCCACCAACGGCATCAAGATCACCCAATTGGCACGCGATCGAGCGTCGGGTAAATCCGTGAACTTTTTTCTAAACACCACGGACTTCGAAACTAATGGCGCAGTACAAACAGCGATTACCGAAATTACATCGGTGACCAGCGCGGGTCCTCGCATGCTGGTCAGCACCTCGTCAGCCCAGGAGCATTTGAAGGACTCGCTGCTGGCCCTTTTTGCCGCCACCTACAGCGGCAACTATACCGGCGATGCGAGCGGAACATGGGCGGTTGTGGTCGATACGCTCGGCAATGTCTTCGACAACACCGTCAAGACGGGACAAGTCCACAGCAACGGTGACATCACCTTCACACTGAATGCTTTAGGGCCCAACACCATCTTCACAGGCAACATTGATCAATCTGGCGCGCTGTCCGGCACATGGCAAAATCAACAAAGCAGCACATCTGGAACTTTCAACGGCAATAGACCTGCCACGGGTGGCACGACCGGCGGCACTACGGGTGGAACGACTGGTGGAACCACTGGCGGCACTACGGGTGGCACGACCGGTGGAACCACAGGCGGAACGACTGGTGGAACGACTGGTGGCACCACCGGCGGAACGACCGGTGGAACGACGGGAGGCACAACAGGTGGCACGACTGGTGGCACTACGGGCGGCACCACCGGTGGTACGACGGGTGGAACGACCGGTGGAACGACCGGTGGCACGACCGGTGGCACGACGGGTGGCACGACTGGAGGCACCACGGGCGGAACGACCGGTGGCACAACGGGGGGTGCCGCCGCTTTTCCCGCAGCCTGTGCAAGTTGTCACATCATGCCCAGTCCGACGGGCACTGGCGGTTATTCCTCACCCAACCCCTGTATTGACAGTGATGACAAGCTGAACACCATGGCTGGCTATGCCAATGTCAATCCCGCCGATATCCTCGCGATACGTGATGCGGTATGCGGTGGTGGCAGCTCGACCTCCGGTGGCACGTCAGGAGGTACTACGGGTGGCACCACCGGCGGAACGACCGGTGGAACCACGGGCGGAACAAGTGGCGGTTGGGATTGATGCCAGTGATTCAGATGATCATGATGGAGGCGACCACTCCGATGATCATCGCATAAATATAGCGTTAGCTTAAGGAGCTAAAAATATCCACGCGACTGCCGAACCCGCATGCCGCGATCAACACAACGTAAGAGGGAAAAATTCACCTTAGTCATTAATGCTCAACATGATACCGCACCACGACGTTTGGGGAGGAAATGCTATGGGCAAGAAAATTCAGTGGAGTGTTTGCATTCTAAGCTGTCTGATCATCGGCGCCGCTTTGCATGGGTGCTCTCATGCCATGCACAATCCCAGCTCAAAAACCGAGCTAAAAAGTCGTAGCATTGATCAATACGGAACAGCGTATAGTCCCAACAAACCGGGCGACGAATACGACACCGACAGCTACCCTTATCGGGATAGATTCAAAGATGAGGACTTCTGATCTCGGCAGGGGCCATGGCAAGAAGCGTGTGCGGGAGGGTGGTATCGATCGCACGGCATGATGTCGCCGCGCGCAGAAACCCTTGAATGCATTATATCCCCGAATCTTCCGTATTCGACTCCACCCACTGCGCGCCCGCCGCGCCGATTTCCCGTTTCCAGAACGGGGCGCGTTGCTTGAGAAAATTGATGATGTAGCGACAGGCGTCAAAGCCATCGGAGCGATGCGTCGACCACACCGCCACCAGCACGATGGGATCATTCGGATGCAATTCGCCGTAGCGGTGCACCACGAGCATATCCATCACATCCCATTGCACCGCCGCATCGCGGCACACCTTTTCGATCTGCTTTTCCGTCATGCCCGGATAATGCTCCAAGCACATGGCCGTCACGGAATCTTGCTCGCCAAAATCCCGCATGGTGCCCACGAAGGAAACCGCGGCGCCATATTTGCCGGCCGGCAGATGCGCCGCTTGATACGCCTCGAGCACCGCATAGGGATCAAACGGCGCCTGTTGCACCACGACCTGCATCATCAGCCTCCAGTGACCGGCGGGAAGAACGCCACTTCATCGCCCTCTTTGAGCACATGATTGCGATGGGTGTAGTCCATGTTCACTGCGATCAGGGTGTTAGCGGGCAGCGCTTCCTGGCTGAGATACTCCGACCACAGTTGATCGACGCTCAGCTCGGCTTGTCGCGTCTCCACCATCCGTTCCGACACCCCCATGCGCTCGCGCATGCTGGCGAAAAAACATACCTTAACCTTCATACCACCTCCGCTGCGATCACTCATCACGGCGCCATACGCCAGACTTGCCACCGCGCTTTTCCAGCAGCCTGATCGCGGAGATCTCCATGCCGCGATCCACCGCCTTGCACATATCATAGACCGTCAACAGCGCAATCTGCACTGCCATCAATGCCTCGATCTCCACCCCGGTCTTGCCGCAGCAACGCACCGTGGCCTGGCAGTGCACGGTATTGGTCTGCGGCTCGGGCGCCAACTCCAGCTCCACCGCCGTCAAGCTGATCGGGTGCGCCAGCGGGATCAGTTCCGGGGTCTTCTTCGCGGCCATGATGCCGGCGATGCGCGCGATGCCGAGCACATCACCTTTCTTATGCTCGCCCCTGATGATCAATTGCAAGGTCTCGGGCCGCATCGCGATCCGGCCACACGCCACAGCCTCGCGCTGGGTCTCGGCCTTGGCGCCGACATCGACCATGTGCGCCTCGCCCTGGGCATTGAAATGTGTGAGTTGATCTGTCATATCACGTACTCGTTTCTCTGATGAATTCAACCAATCATTCTGGGCTGCAACGACAAGGCCTTGAAATAAGCGTAGACCGATTTGCCGTTTTCCAGCGCCAGCTCGCGCAATGAGCGGCGCGAGATGCGCGCCAGCAGCGGGCAGCCGATATCCAGCTCCACGATCGCCGAGGCGCCTTCCTGTTCGCCCTGGTGAATCTTGACCACCACCGCCGGCAAGACATTCTGCACGCTGTGTTGCGCGCCGAGCGGTGCCAGCGAAATCGCCACCTCGTGCGCGGGAATGTGCAGGCGCACCCGGCTGCCGGTGTCATGCCTGGACAGCGGCGCCCAGACATCGCGCCCGCAACAGGCGATGCGCGTCAGCCCGTCCACCGGAACATGTTCCGCCACATGCCCTTCGAGCACCGCGCCCAGCATGGTGCCGAGATACGACGCCACATCGACCCGGGCGAAGACCTGCGCCGCATTATCGGCGCACACCACCCTGCCCTCATCCAGCAGTACCATGTGGTCGGCCAGCTGCAACACCTCGTCCACCGCATGGCTGACATAGACGACGGTGCCGGAAAACAGCCGATGCAATTGTTGCAGATACGGCATCAGCTCGCGCCGGCTTTGTTGATCGAGCGCCGCGAGCGGCTCATCCATCAGCAACAGCGACGGGCTCGACAACAAGGCGCGCGCCAAGGCCACCCGCTGCTGCTGCCCGGCCGAGAGCTGATGCGGATAGGACTGCAACCACGCGCCGACACCCAGGCTTTCCACCACGCCGTCCCAGGTGCCGCGCCGCTTCCCCGCCGGCGTGCGCGACCAGCCATAGTCCAGGTTTTGCTTCACGCGCAGATGCGGCAGCAAACGCGGCTCCTGAAACACAAAACCGATATCGCGCTGCTGCACCGGCACGAACACGCCGCGTTGTTCGTCCTGCCAGGTGTGCTCGCCGTACCGCAGATACCCCGAAGGGCTGCGTTCCAACCCGGCCAGGCAGCGCAGCACGGTCGTCTTGCCGGAGCCGGAGCGGCCGAACAGGGCGATCACGCCGTGCGCCGGAACATCCAGCGCGGCCTGCAAGGAGAAGCGGCCGTGCGTCAATTCAAACCGCGCCTGCAATCGATTCATCACACCCGCACCAGCGCGCGGCGATTGATGACATACACCACCAGCAGCACCACGAAACAAAACACCAATAAGCCTCCAGCCAGCAGATGCGCGGCGGCGTAATCCAACGCCTCGACATGATCATAGATCGCAATCGACAACACGCGTGTCTCGCCGGGAATATTGCCGCCGACCATCAACACCACGCCGAATTCACCCAGCGTATGCGCGAATCCCAACACGATGGCGGTGACATAACCGCGCAAGGCCAGCGGCGAGGCCACCGTCACAAAGGCGTCGAACCGGCTGGCGCGCAGACACCACGCCACCTCCAGATATTTTTTGCCGACACTCTCAAACGCCCCTTGCAACGGCTGCACCACGAACGGCAGCGAGTACAACACCGAGGCGATCAGCAAGCCGGTGAAGGTGAACGCCAGCGACGCGCCGGTGAGCTGCTGCCAGAGCCCGCCCAGCCCGCTCTGCGGCGAGAAGGCGAGCAAGAGATAAAATCCCAGCACCGTCGGCGGCAACACGATCGGCAGGGCCACCACCGCCTCGATCACCGCCTTCCAGCGGCTCTGCGTGTGCGCCAGCCACCACGCCAAGGGGGTGGCGATGATCAGCAGCAGCACCACCGTCATCCCCGCCAGGCGCAGACTCAGCAGCACGGTCTCCATCAATTCTGGCGATACGATCTCTAACACGCGGGCTTGTCCTTTGGCATTTCACGGCGCCGGCAGGCCGTAGCCCTGCCGGCTCATCACATCACGCGCCGAATCCTGCTGCATGAATTGCATAAACGCAACGGCGGCTGGATTGTCTTGCTTCAGCAACACCATTTGCTGTTCGATCGGCGGATAGGCACCCGCGGGAAGCTCCCGGTAGCTGATCGACCACGACCCCGCCTTGTCCAACACCTGGGCTAGGGCGACGAAGCCTAGCTCGGCGTTGCCGGTGACGACAAACTGCAAGGTCTGCGCGACATTCTCCCCCACCACGAGCCGCTCTTGTAACGCCGCGGTCAACCCAAGCTTTTCGATGGCGGCCCGCGCGGCACTCCCGTACGGCGCCGTGCGTGGATTGGCGATGGCGATGCGGCCCGTGCTGTTGCGCAGGATCGCCGCGATATCGCTGTCACCCGGTATATGTTTGTGACTCACCAACACCAGCCGGCCAAGCGAATACGTCCGGCGCGAACCCGCCACCGCCCGCCCCTGCTGCTCCAACAAAGCTGGATACTCGGCATTCGCCGCGAGCAACACATCGAACGGCGCGCCCTGGGTGATCTGCGCGAACAACACCCCGCTGGAGGCGGCGCTGATGGTGATGCGATGTCCGCTCTGCCGCTCGAACACCGGCGCGAGCGCCCGCAGCGTCTCCAGGAAATTGCTGGCCACCGCCACCCTTACCTCGCCGGCCTGCAGCAGTGGCGAGAGGATCAACAGTCCTACCATTACCAGAATTCTGGAGATCATTATTTTCCCCACCCGTATTGCCCTCTACTTGACAAGGATATCAACGACTTGCTTCGGCAACACCTGCTCCAGAGCGATATACTACGCAGGATGACTACCACTTGGGGGGTACTCCATCATTAGCAGCGACTTTTCGGCTACCCTGGTTTATAAATTACATGAAGCTAACCGCTTCCTGAGCATACCACGATAAACAACATGAGCACCCAACGCCCACAATCCGGCCTGATCGATCCCTTCGGCAGAAGGATCGACTACCTGCGCCTATCGGTGACCGACAAGTGCAATCTGCGCTGCTTCTATTGCCTGCCCAAAGGCCACAAGGATTTCGAAACCCCGGATAATTGGCTGAGTGTCGGCGAAACCGCACGGGTGATCCGCGCCTTCGCCGAGCTCGGCGTGCGCCGCGTGCGCATCACCGGCGGCGAGCCGCTTGTGCGCAAGGATCTCAGCGACCTGATCACACGGCTCCATGCCATCGAGCAGATCGACGATCTTTCCTTGAGCACCAACGCCACCTTGTTGGCGCGCGATGCGCAGGCATTGAAAGACGCCGGCATCTCGCGCATCAACGTCAGCCTCGATTCCCTGCGCCCCGAGCGCTTCCAGGAGATCACCCACAACGGCCGGCTCGACGAAGTGCTGGATGGCCTGATGGCCGCCAAGGCCGCGCGGCTGACTCCGATCAAGATCAACATGGTATTGATGAAAGGCATCAACGACGACGAAGTCGAGGACATGGTGCACTTCTGTCTAGAACATGGCTTCACCCTGCGCCTGATCGAAACCATGCCCATGGGCGCGAGCGGCCGCGAAGGCAGCAAACATTATCTGAATCTCGACACCGTGCGCAAACAGCTCGCCACACGGTTCGAGCTGATCGATTCGGTCATGGCCGGCGGCGGACCCGCACGTTACGTCAAGATCAAAGGCACCGATTGCAACATCGGCTTCATCACTCCCATCTCGCAACACTTCTGCGAGACCTGCAACCGCGTGCGCCTCTCGGCCGAAGGCACGCTCTACCTCTGCATGGGCCAGGAGCACACCTTTGAGTTGAAGCCTTTGCTGAAAGAAGGCATCAACGACGGGGATCTCAAGGAGGCCCTGATCCGCGCCCTTGCGCTCAAACCCCGGCAGCACGAATTCAACAGCGCCCCGCAGAAGATCGTGCGCTTCATGTCAAAACTTGGTGGCTAGCCCGGACATTTCACCACGGATCGTAGCGAGGGCGCGTAATGCATTGAAGATTCGGGACGCACGGAGCTTTTGACGGTGAAGGCATAGTCGACACTATGTCGAACCGGCAAAAGCGAGTACGTCACGTAGATTCAATGAATTACGTGACCGCAGCAGATTCGCGGTGAAATATCCGGGCTAGTGTAGCGGATTGTTATTTGCCGCCAGCGGCAATGATGTCTCTATATCCTGGAGACGCTCTTACTAATTCCAGAATGGCACGTTCAGATCTTCCCTAAGATGATCACGGCGCCGACACCCTTTCCCCAAAAGGGTCAGGAATGGCAAGACTCTAGCTGATTCAGATTTTTTACACGAGTGTTTCTTCGATTAGCAAAAACAAGCTCACGAATGCGCCAAGTGCCGCAGCATAATGCCAAGCAGCGCGCTTCTTGTCGCGCACAGGGAACGGTACCGTATTGGAATTGTTCGCAGCAATGGCTTCAGGTAATGCCGAGTGGGCGCGGCCAACTGCATGCGACTCATCCTCTCCCGGGTTATGTACCCAATATATTAGACGGGTCTGTGGGCGCAGTTTTTCCGCGCACAGCCTAATCGAACTTTTTGGCAGGTTCACACGACAGGATTTAATAGCCTCAATTACCGGCGCTGAACTACTTATCGCGAAGAACGGATCCCCCCACGGTTGCCAGTGGAGATAAGGGTCGGTATCACTGGGCGCATGCTCGATACGGAGTATCCAATCGCCGCAAAGATTTTGGCTTATCAGTTGGCCGACCTGATCCAGGCGGTCTGACTGTATCGATGACGGTAAATGGCGAAGTAGCTGCATCGTGTGATCCTCTGGTTTCCGCAACATACAACCGTGCCGGGGTATTGGGACTATTCGTTGACGACTCTCACTACGCCCAAACTTAACCGAGGCATTCACTCAAGTAAATAGCATTAACCGCCAGAAATCATTCGATTTATTCGTTAGAAAAGACAAAATTCATGATAACTATCTATATTGATCTTCATGGATATTTGTCATATAGGGCGAGCCGGGAATATCGAGATATCGCCCGCCGCCCTCGATGCACACCCAATCAGACAAGGAAGTGATTAGCGCTGCCTGAGAAATTTCTGCCCCGAAAAAATTCAAGGCTCACTCTAGAAGCCCCCGCATCCAAAAATTTATGCAACGTTAGGGTAAAATCTTCTCCTAAACAGAGCGCCTCGACGTTTTTCGTTTCTCGCGCCCGCCCACGCAAAAACCTACAGAACCAAAGGCACGGTGTCAGCGCATTTACGAGCGTGACGGGTTTCGAGAGATGCCGCCGATCTCAACGGCAGTGGTTACTAAGCCGATCGGTAGTAAAGCCTCATTCAGCGGGCGGCTAGACGGTCAGCCCGCAAGGCG
>CAZKZP010000035.1:0-27655 GCA_964557295.1 uncultured Chromatiales bacterium
GGGCGTCATAGGCCGAAAGGCCATAGAGCCTCATCAGCCGCGTTTGGCGCTGCCGGAGCTGCCTGCGTCGGCTTCGGCCCGCAAACACCCCGCGACATCGACAGCCTGTCAGGCGAGAACAAGCGCGCCTTCACACCGGCCCCGAGCCACACCGAAATGAATCTGTGCAACATCCACTTCCACAAGAACGCCGAGCACAAGGCCAAGGCCTTTGCCATCTACGCCGGTGAGGGCGATGGTCACGGCTACGAAAGCGGCTATCAATGCGGTATCAGCAAGGAACTGAGCAAGGCCGAGCTGGCGCCGACCAAGGGTGCGATTTGCAAAGGTGAGCACGGCGAACTCAAGCCCGGCGACACCATCGAGGTGCACTGGGTGCATTCCTCGTGTGACATCAAACCCGGCAAGGGCCTGGGTTCCTGTTTGTCCGAGTCTTGCGCCAACCCCGAGTTGCGGGTAGAGACCCAGGTGTTCACCCTGGTTAACGATCCCAAGGCGCTGGACTTCAACACCCTGGACTACGACGGCAACATGGTCAACGGTTACCACCAGGCCAAGGCGATCCCGAACAACACCGGCAAGCCGGTCGAGTTCCTGGGTTCGACCACGGGCCCGAAATATTCCGAGCAGAGCTGCTCACCGCTCCAAGTGACCTGGAGCGTGCGCCCGCAGTGCGCCAAGGTGGACATCAACACCGTCGGCAAGTGGTGTGAGCAGAATGAGTTTGCCGAAGACCACGCCCACGGCGTGCGCAAGCTGGTCGTCAATCCCAAGCTGCTGTCTGAAATCAAAAAATAATCGGTGAATCTCGCGGTGTAGCGATACGCCGCACGATATTTCAGCCGGCCCGCTTCTACGGAAGGGGCCGGCTGAATTTTTTCGGTTCATGGAGGACCGCGCCCGCAATGGGCGGGCCGCCCCCGCCAATATGGGTGTTCAATGCAACGGCACGGCCTTGATCTCGCCCGCCAGATTGCCCAGCGGCAACACCTTGATCACGCCGCCGTGCTTGATCGCTTCCTTGGGCATGCCAAACACCACGCAGCTTGCCTCGTCCTGGGCGATGGTCAGGGCGCCGCTGTCGCGCATCTCCAGCATGCCGGCGGCGCCATCGTCGCCCATGCCGGTCATGATGATGCCGATGGCGTTTTTCCCGGCGCATTTGGCCACGGAGCGGAACAGCACATCGACCGAGGGTTTGTGGCGATTGACCGGCGGACCGTCGACCACCTCCACTTGATACTGGGCGCCGCTGCGTCGCAACAGCATGTGGCGGCCGCCGGGGGCGATCAGGACGCGGCCCGGGATGACTCGATCGCCGGTCTGCGCCTCGCGCACCTCGACCGCGCAGAGGCTGTTGAGCCGCTGCGCGAAGGCGGCGGTGAACTTCTCCGGCATGTGCTGCACCACGACGATGCCAACCGTGGTGCGCGGCAGCGCGACCAGCACCTGCTCCAATGCCTGGGTGCCGCCGGTGGAGGCGCCGATGGCCACCACCTTGTCGGTGGTCTGCGCCATCGCCTGTCCCGTGGCGGCCGAGAGCACCGCGTCGGCGGAGAGTTTTGGCGCAATCCCCGCGGGCGTGGGCAGGATCATCCGCTTCGGCTTGGCCTGCGCCGCCGCCTTGACCACGCGCACGAATTCCTGCGCCGATTCCTGCAGGAAATTCTTCAGACCGATCTTCGGCTTGGTGACGATATCGACGGCGCCGGCGGCGAGCGCCTGCATGGTGGTCTCCGCGCCGCGCTCGGTGAGGGTGGAGCAGATCACCACCGGCGTGGGCCGCTCGGCCATCAATTTCTTCAGGAAGGTGATGCCGTCCATGCGCGGCATTTCGACATCGAGCACGATTACATCGGGCCACTGTTTCTGCATCTTTTCCATGGCGAAGATGGGGTCCGCCGCGCTGCCGAGCACCTCGATTCCGGGGTCGTGGGAGAGCAGGTCGGTGAGCACCTGGCGCACCACCGCCGAGTCATCCACGATCAATACACGAGTGCGGTTCATTACGGGCTCCTTTGATTCAATAGCGAGGCATTCGATACGAAGCGCGACCAGACATCGCCGCTCCACAATTCAAAGATGACCTTCCGGTAGCCGACGCCACCGAGCGACTCCGCCTTGATGGCAAGGCCGTGCCGCGCCATCAACCGGTGCGCCGCTTGAATATTCTGCTGTGCGATGTTCTCGAGCTTGGCGTGGCGTTCGAGCGCTTCCAGCACGCTCCCGCCGCCAAAGAGTTTGATTTCATAGTCCGTGAGGTGCGTGCCACAACGCGCGGTCTCGCACAGAAACAGCGCCATCGCTTCGTCGGCGTATTTGCCATTGAGGGTATCGTGCGTGCTGCGCTCGCGGTGCGGCAGCATGAAGTGGCACATGCCGCCGATGTGGTATCGCGGATGCCACAGGGTGATGGCGACACATGAGCCCAGCAGGGTGCGGATGCGGGCATGACTTTCGCCGAAATAGAATTCCCCCGGTTCGAGATAAATGTCGACGATCTGCGCCGGGACTGCGTTGCTCATGGCTTGCGGTAGATCGAGGGTTTGATCATCTTCAGGGTCTCGTTGATGCCGTTGAGGCTCTCGGAGTGGCTGATGATGAAATAACCGCCGCTGCGCAAGGCTCCCAACAAGCGTGTGACCACCTGACGCTTGGTCTCGGCATTGAAATAGATCATCACATTGCGCAGAAAGATCACATCGAATTCACCCAGGCCGGGGAGCGTGTGGTTGAGATTGATCTGAGCGAACTTCACGCGATTGCGCAACTCGCGCGTCACGAGAAAAGTGCCCTCGTTTGGCCCCACGCCCTTGAGGCAGTAGCGGTTCAGCAAGTCGGCGGGGATGTCGCGTCCGCGCTCCATGACATAGTGGCCGGTCTGGGCGCGCTCCAGCACCCGCGTGCTGATGTCGGAACCGAAGACCTCCCACGGGCGGCCGCGGAGCGCATCCTCCAGCACCATGGCGAGGGTGTAGGGCTCCTCGCCGCTGGAGCTGGCGGCGCTCCAGATCCGCACCGCGCGCCCGGCCGGCAATGCCGGCAGGATGGTGTCGCGCAGAAAATCGAAATGCTTCGCTTCGCGGAAGAAATAGGTCTCGTTGGTGGTGAGCAGATCGACTGCGATCTGAAACTCATTGCTGCCGCCCGCCATCACCAGGCGAAAGTATTCGCCATAACTCGCGCAGCCGTGGATCTTCAAACGGCTGGCCAGCCGTCCGCTCACCAGCGCCTTCTTGGCGGAAGACATGCTGATCCCGGCTACGTTATATATGAATCGCTGGAACTGCTCGAATTCCTGATCGGAAAGTGGGACTGCATCTATCATTGTTCGGATTCTCAAACGCAAGCCGCTGGGGCGGGGATATCCCGCCCCAGCTTGAACCGCTATGCTGGCGCCGCCTCCGTGCCGCCGGCGCAGGCGCCCAGCATCGCCATCTCATCCACCGAGAGCACCTTGCCCACGTTGAGGATGATGACGAACTTGCCGTTCACCTTGCCCATGCCTTGAATGAAATCGGCGCGGATCTTGGCGCCGAAGCTCGGCGCGGGTTCGATCTCGGTGGCGGGGATCTCCAGCACCTCGGAGACCGCGTCGACCATCACGCCGACATCCTGCCGCTCCTCGTCGCTTTCCACCTCGATGATGACGATACAGGTGCGGCGCGTGACCGGCGAGGAGGCGCGAGCGAAGCGCAAGGCGAGATCCACCACCGGCACCACCGCGCCGCGTAGATTGATTACGCCGCGGATGAACTCTGGCATCATCGGCACTGTGGTTACGCTGCCGTATTCAATGATCTCCTTGATGTGGAGAATGCCGATCGCGTACATCTCGCCGCCGAGGTTGAAGGTCAGATACTGGTGCTGTTCCTCATGCGCGGATTGCACGGCGGGCGCGGCCGCCGCCCTGGCGACATCCTTTGTGACGATGTTGGTCATAAGGTCCTCCCGGGCGATCAGAATTTGACGAACGCGCTTTCATCGACGGACGCGCCGGGCACTGACCTGGCGGAGGCTGCCATCGGCGCATGTTTGGCGGATGCACCACGCGCTGCCGCCTGGCCCTGCATGTGCGCATGCTGTACATCGACCTTGAAGAACTGCATCAACGTCTGTAACTGCTCGGCTTGGCTGCTCATCTCCTCGGCCGTCGCCGCCAGCTCCTCGGAGGCCGAGGCATTCTGCTGGGTGGCCTGGCTCAGTTGGTTCATTGCACTGTTGATCTGTCCGGCCCCCGTGCTTTGCTCGCTGGACGCCGCGGCGATCTCCTGCACCAGGTCGGAGGTCTTCTGGATCGACGGGACGATTTCATCGAGCAGCTTGCCGGCCTGCTCTGCCAAACCGACCGAGTTCTTGGCCACTTCGCCGATCTCCTGAGCGGCCACTTGCGAGCGCTCGGCCAGCTTGCGCACCTCGGCGGCGACCACCGCAAAGCCCTTGCCGTGCTCGCCGGCGCGCGCGGCCTCGATCGCGGCATTGAGCGCCAGCAGGTTGGTCTGATAGGCGATGTCGTCGATGATGCCGATCTTCTCGGCGATGCTCTTCATCGCGGTCACCGTGTCACGCACCGCCGCGCCGCCTTCGGTGGCCTCGCGCGAAGCCTTCGTTGCCATGCCGTCGGTCACCTTGGCGTTCTCGCTGTTCTGGCTGATGGAGGCCGACATCTGTTCGACCGAGGCGGTGGTCTCCTCGACGCCGGCGGCTTGCTCGCTCGCGGACTGGCTCAGCGACTGCGCCGTGGCGCTCACCTCTTCCGAGGCGGAGGAGAGGGCATCGGCCGCGCCGCGCACCTCGGTGATGATCTGGGTCAGTTTGGCGACCATGCCTTGCATGGCCTCCAGCAGCTTGCCGGTCTCATCCTGTGATTTGACCTCGATGCGCACCATCAGGTCGCCCTCGGCCAGTTTGTTGGCCACGCCGACGGCTTCGTTCAAGGGCCGGGTGATCGAGCGGGTGACCCAGACGCCGATCACGATCGCCAGCACGAGCGCGACGCCGGACAATGCGAAGATTTCCATCCGCGCCGTTTGGTATTCTTTTGCAGCCAGCTCCCCAGCTTCCTCCATCAGCTTCTCTTGGTACTCGACCATGGCCGCGATCGCATGGGCGTAGGCGTCGAGCTCATGTTGCATATCGGCCATCAGGAAGGCCTCGGCCTCTTGGAATTTCTTTTCCTGCACCAATTCAATGAATTTGTCCTGGTCGCGGTTATAGGCCGCGCGCTTATCCATCATCGCCTTGAGCAGCTCCTTGCCGCGCTCGTTGACCACATGCTGCTCCAATTGATCGTAGTGCTCCTTGTTCGACTTGCGCGCGGCTTGGATGATCTCGATTTGATGTTGCATCTCCTCGTGCTGCTTAGTGATGACCATCTCATGCATCGCAATGCTCATGGTGTCGGCATTGTCCGCGATGCCGTTGGCCCAATTGACCTTGGGCAGGTAGTTGTGCAGCACTTCGTCGAGTTTGTGATTGATGTTGCTCAATTGCGTGATGCCGATTGCGGTGATCACCAGCATCAATATCAGCATGACGGCGAATCCCAATCCCAGCCGTGTGCCGACTCTCATGTTTCTGAACATTTCGTTCTCCTTTTGCTTAGTTGTTGCTTGTTGCAGATTGGTTAAAGTGTCCTATCTATGCGGCCTTGTCCTCGTTGGCCACGGCGCGATTGACCAGCGCGGGCACATCCAGGATCAAGGCGACCTCGCCGCTGCCGAGGATGGTCGACCCGGCGATGCCCTTGAGGTTGCTGAAGATCCGTCCCAGCGGCTTGATCACCGTCTGGAATTCGCCCATCAGATTGTCGACCACGAAGCCCGCGCGGTTGCCGCCGAACTGGACCACGACGATGTTCTCGCGCCGCACCGGCTTGCCCTCGATGCCGAACAGATCGCGCAAATAGAGATAAGGCAGCACCTTGCCGCGCAGATTGATGTAGTTGCGTTCATGCATCGCCTGGCGATCGGCCTCGCTGAGTTCGAGGCACTCGACCACCATGTCGAGCGGGATGACAAACGAGGTGTCCGACACGCCCACCTGGAAGCCGTCGATGATGGCCAAAGTCAGCGGCAGGCGGATGCGGATGGTGGTGCCTTGGCCTGCCATGCTGTCGATTTCGATGCTGCCGCGCAGCGCTTCGATGTTCTTGCGCACCACGTCCATGCCGACGCCGCGCCCAGAGAGGTTGGTGACCTGCTCGGCGGTGGAGAAGCCGGCCTCGAAGATGAGTTTGTAGACGTCCTGGTCGGAGAGCTGGTGGCCAGCTTGAACCATCCCGCGCTCGATCGCCTTATTGAGTATCCGCTCGCGGTCGAGGCCGCCGCCATCGTCGCTCACCTCGATGACGATGCTGCCGGAGTCGTGATAGGCGTTGAGGCGCACGGTGCCCTGCGCCGACTTGCCGCGCGTGAGCCGCGTCTCGGCGGCTTCGATGCCGTGGTCCATGGAGTTGCGCACCAGGTGCATGAGCGGATCGCCGATCTTCTCGACCACAGTCTTGTCCAGTTCGGTTTCGGCGCCGCTGATCTCGAGCCGGATGTCCTTGCCGATCTCCTGGCTCACATCGCGCACCACGCGCTGGAAGCGGTTGAAGGTCTCGCCGATCTGCACCATGCGCAGGGTCAGCGCGCTGTCGCGCACCTCTTCGATCAGGCGCATCATGGTGGAGGCGGCCTCCTGCATCGATTCGTCGCCCGAGCGCTGCGCGTTTATGCTCACGCCGGCGCCGGCGATCACCATCTCGCCGATCAGGTTGATGAGATGGTCGAGCTTGTCGGCGTCGACCCGGATCACCTTGTTCTGCTTGGCCTTGACCTCCTTGACCTGCTGCTGCTTGGCCAGCGCCGCCTCGACCACGGCGGGCGCGACATTGCCCTCGGCGACCAGGATCTCGCCCAGCGGGGTGCTGGGCTGCGCGGCTTCCGCCTGCTCCTTCAGCCCCTGTTGCAGTTCCGCCTCGGTCAGACTGCCGCAGCGAACCAGGATCTGGCCAAGCTGCATCTCATCTTCAGGGAGGCTGTGGATGACGGCGATATATTCGGCGATACGGCTGCGCGGCGGCAGGATGTGGATGACGGCGTCGTCGCGGACGAAGTCGAAGACGGAGGCGATCGCGGCCTTGTCGGCCGCGCTGCGGAAGTTGATTTCGAATCCGAGATAACAGGACTCGGGGTCCATCTCCGCCGCCGCCGGCATGGTCTCGGCCAGCGTATGCAGGGTGACGATCTCGCCCATCCGTTGCAGATAGCGCAGGAATGACAGGGGATCCATGCCATTGCGCAGGACATCGGGTCCGAAACGCAGCGAGATGTGCCAGTTGTCGGACTCCACCACACCGCCACCACTGCTCTCGATCCGCGTTTGATGGAGCTCCGGCACGGTGGCGGCCGGGGGGGTGTCTCCCAGGTAGCGGCGCAGCTGTTGCGAGGTCTTTTCGCCTGCTGCCTGGAGCTCGGCGCTGGCGCCGGCGGCGCCCTCCGCGATCTGATCGACCAGTTGGTTGATGTGATCGCAACTGCTCAGAAACAGCGATATCAGTTGATGGTCGAATGCGATCTCGTGTCTGCGGATCCGGTCAAGCACGCTCTCCACCACATGGGTGAACGCGACGATGTCATCCAGCGCGAACAGCCCCGCGGTGCCCTTGATGGTGTGGGCCGCGCGGAAGATGGCGTTGATGCCCTCCTCATCGCCGGCTCCCTGTTGTTCGATGCGCAGCAGGGCGTCTTCCATCGCCTGCAGCAGCTCGCGGCTTTCGACCAGAAAGGTCTGTAGCGCCTCATCCAGATTCATCTGCATATCTCCCGGTTCAGGTCTGCGACGTCAGGAATACCTGATCGCCGAACACCGCGGTTAGATTGCACAGATCCAGGCATTCGACCACCGTCTGGCTGTGGTTTGCAAAGCGCAGGGTTTTCCCCGCCCGCGCCGCTTCGCGTTTGGCCAGCAGCAACAGTTGCAGCCCGGCGGCGTCGATTTCTGTCACCTGCGACAGATCGACCTCCGCCTCGGTGCAACCTTCGAGCAGCGACAGCAGCGTCGGCTTGATCTCGGCGGCGGTGTAGATGGTCATATCGCCTTCGATTCTGGCGCAACAGGCGCGTTTTTTGCGGCGAGGGTTGGCGCTCATCGGGTGTTACCTCTTAGCGATTGCACGCTTATGGCAAGATCAGTTTGGAAACGGCATCCAGCATCTGCTCGGGCCGGAACGGCTTGACCACCCAGGCCTTGGCGCCGGCGGCCTGGCCTTCCTTCTTTTTTTCATCCTGATTCTCGGTGGTGAGCATGATGATGGGGGTGAACTTGTAATTGGGCAGTTGCTTGACGTTCTTCACGAAGGTGATGCCATCCATATTCGGCATGTTGACATCGCTGATGATGAGATGGATCTTCTGCCCGGTCATTTTGCTGAGAGCGTCTTTACCGTCGCATGCCTCGATGGTCGCGTAGCCCGCGCCTTTCAAGGCGATGGCAACGACCTGCCGCAACGAGGCGGCATCATCAACGATCATGATGGTTTTTCCCATGGCTCACTCCCGAGTTCTTGCTTATTAGAAAATTCTGCTCCCTGCGGCAGGTGTTGTAGCGGCAGATCGCTTACTTTCTTTATGCGCACTCCATACGCGCCGGCATGGCGTGATGGATCACATCCCTGTCACCCCCGAGTGCGGGTAATGAGTGGAGCGAATATCGCCGCTGGGCATGTGCCGCATTTATCGCATCATTCAGGTTCTGGATGTTGTAGCGCACAGACGGTCATGCGGCTTATTCACCTGATTCGATATGGGGATTATCGTCAGGTCATGCCGGAGCTTGAGAGGATCTTCGGACTTTTACCGGCGGAGAGAGGGATAACGATAAAGCGGGTAGGAATTACTGGCCTCGCCTAATTCCAACGAGACAGAGACGCCGCGACTTCACCAATTGACCCATGCAATTTCTTCGATAGACTAAAACCGCACAACCCAGCGCGCGGACTCCATGTCTCGCGGAACCCCTCGATTCATCGACAAGGATGGAAATCGATCCATGCAAAACGAAGCGCAGCGCAAGCAATTCATCCAGAAGACCTTCAACACCGTCGCCCAGGACTACGGCCGCCGGGCCAGCCGCTTTTTCCACTTGAGCGGCGAGGCCATGGCCGAGCTGTTGGCGCTGAAGGGCGATGAGTCCGTGCTCGATGTCGCATCGGGCACCGGGGCGGCGGCATTGCCCCTGGCGCGCAGATTGCCGCGGGGACAGGTCACCGCGGTGGATTTCTCCGCGGGCATGCTCACGCAAGCGCGCCGGTCCGCCACCGAGCAAGGGCTGACCAACATCATCTTTCAGGCCCACGACATGACACAGCTGCCGTTCGGTCCGCATTGCTTTGATCATGCCACCTGCGCCTTTGGACTGTTTTTTGTCGACGACATGAGCGGCGCGCTAAAGCACCTCGCCAGCACCGTCAAACCCGGCGGCAAGGTGCTGATCAGCGGCTTTCGCGGCGACTCCTTCCAGCCCATGGCCAAGCGCTGCCTGGACCGGCTGCGCGCGCATGGCCTGGAAGTCCCGGAACAGATCGGCTGGCAGCGCATGTCGGAGCCCGAACAATTGCAGGAGATCTTCACCCAAGCCGGATTGACCGACATGCGGATCGAGCGGCGCTCCCTCGGTTATCACATCGATCTCGATGGCTGGTGGGAAGTGGTATGGAATGCCGGCTTTCGCGGCCTCGTCGAACAACTCGGCGACCAGCTCGACGCATTCAAACAGGCGCATCTAAACGAGCTGAAATCCCTGTGCGGCGAGCAGGGCCTGTGGCTGGAAATCGATGTCAATTTTACCAGTGGCGTGAAGGTATAACGATAAGGGCTTTGGCCTCATTCGCATTACCTTTAACAGGCTTGCCTAAAACTTGTAAGATCGGGATAGAAAAGGGGTGGCGGGCCAAAGCCCGCCACCCCTTAGGGTCAAGCACCGATGCGGGGATCAGCAGGCGTCTCGTCCCGCCCGCCGGCGGCTCCAGGCAAGACCAATAAACCCGGCGGCGAGCAGGGCCAGTGGAGCGGGCTCGGGCACGGCGTGGGTGGTGAGCGTTAGACTAGTGAGGGCAAGGATCCCGCGAGAGGCCGCATAGGTTCCTTGATCATAATCACGGTCCCCGATGGCGAAAACACTGGTTACAGGGTTGCTCTCGCTTGGACCCCACGAGAAGGTTTGGGTCAGGGCATCGCCCGAGAGGAAATCTTGGGCAGGGGGAAAGAGTTGCAGGATGAGATACTGGGATAAAGCGTGGTGAGCGTTAGTTACATCATCAATTGACACCGTTACATAGAAGTCTCTCGAACCATCGTCGATGAAAGCTACAAAGGATTGAGATGTGCCGCCAAAGTGACGGGTGACACTGTTGATGGTGAGATCCATGCCCAACCAACCGGCCTGATCACCACAGATGCCATCGCCGCAGTCGCTATAGAGCCCCGCATTGGGACCCGCATTGGAGTCAGGCGGGGCGAGGGCGGTGTCATAGCTGAAATCCACTCTGAATTCCTGGCCGGTCAGGTCCGTGGTGCCGGTGAAACCCCAGGTGTTTGCGTTGGCACCGTAGTTAGCAGTATCCCTATCTACACCGCTACTCACGGTACCGGTGGCCACACCGTGGATCACGACGGCTTGAGCAGTCTGTGCGGTGATGAGTCCAGCTGCCAGACCCGTGGCGATGGCAAGCTTGTGTAATGTCTTATTCATGGCCTTCCTCTCGTAGTATATGTATTGTAATTCGAATATCCCGTGCGAGGTGGTCGGCGTGGCGCTGTAACGCGGCGCCGGACGGCCAGTTCTGCAACCTCAGACCGCAGCAATAATCGCGCCGATATTAATAAATCATAATTTTCAACCAGCTGCCTCTGCGAGCGGGAGAGGCCTGTAAAGTTTGTCGACAGCCTTCACGGCCAATATGCCACACCACATGCAATCATTATCCATTTCATCGTTGTAATGTTGGGCTTCACAAAAAGCGTTCAGCCCAACCTACAGAGCTCTTCGAGCGATGCTGCCTGCGTCGTCTCATCCACGCATCCAGCCATGATACCGCTCTACCCATTTCAATAATCCCTGCGGGGCGTGGGCGCGTTTCCAGGCGCCGGCGGCGTATTTGTTGGCCTCGGCTAACGTGGGATAGATGTGGATGGTGCCGAGGATTTTGTTTAATCCCTGGCCATGCTTTATCGGGATTCTGAAAAGATGACAGATTTATTTTCACATCCTGTGGCTAGAAAATAAATCTGTCACTTTTTTGTATTGGTAGCGTAGGCGGCGTCCTTCATCGAGGTGACCAGCACGTCATAGGTCGTGGCCCAGGCGTCCCTTACCTCAGGGGTGAAAGCGCTGCCGAGCCCCTTCTCCAGGGCCCACAGTAGTGCAGTGCCAACGGTGTCGTAGTGTCCGGGATTATTGGACCACATCAGATTTCCCAATTTGTGAACTCGCCCGTTGGTGCGAGTCATTGGTTACTGTAGTTTTTATTTCTCTATCCAATGAACTTCGGCCTACTCGAGCAACCACCTGATGATCGGCCCAAGTCCGTAAAGTGGGTCTTTATTTTGGTATTTATAAGGAGAGGGATATGCACAATAACGAGAAGATCGGCGGGCTGCTTTTATTGCTGGGTTTTGCGATAAGCGCCTGCAACGGCGGTTCGGATACTGTCGATTCGAGTACCAATAGTATGGATGAGGGCCCGGATTTAGAGGAGGCGCCTCCGGTGGAAGCGGGGGTCAATCGGCAGCCAAGCGCACAGATCCGTGCTCCTCTGGGCGCGATTTCGGGTGAGACGGTAATCCTCGACGGTTCCGCTTCTTCCGACCCCGATGGCGACGCGCTCAATTATGCCTGGACCCAGACCCAGGGCGAGACCGTCAATCTGGGGAGCAATGCTAGCCCCACTCCTAGCTTTATCGCGCCGACGGTGACACAACCTGCGATATTCACCTTTCAACTCAGCGTCAACGATGGAGCACTTGCTGGCAGCGCTAGCATCGATATCCTGATATCACCCTTGACGGATGCCACCCCTCCCTCCATCGTTTCCAGGACGCCCTTGCCTGACGAAACCGGTGTCGTCACCACGACTACTATCAGTGTCACCTTTGACGAACCGCTGATCGAAAACCTCATCGACAACCGGAGCCTGACGATCAGTGAAAACGGCGTCGCTCTTGCCGGCAGCGTCGCTTATGACAGCAATCACCGCCGCATCACACTCACTCCCTTGAGGGCGTTCTCCGAGAACACCCGCTACACTGTAACGCTTGCCGGTGTGCAGGATCGCGCTGGTAATGGCACTCAGGGTGAGAGCTGGAGTTTTACGACCGGCTCTCAATACAATTTGGGAAATACGGATCAGGACACGATCGGCCTGTGCATGGATGCGGGCGACAAACATTTGCTGACATTGGTCAACAATGCGCGTGCGGTTGCACGGTCATGCGGTGCCACACACTATGCGGCGGCGCCCCCGCTTGCCTGGCATTGCAATTTGGAGCGGGCCGCCCAGGGGCATTCTACTTCCATGGCAGATAATGACTTTTTCAGCCACACCGGACTCGATGGTTCCAATCCTGGCGAGCGGATAACGGCAACCGGTTATGTTTGGCGAGCCTATGGAGAAAATATCGCTGCCGGGTATTCCGCTGAGGAGGATGTTGTGAACGGTTGGTTGAGCAGCCCTGGTCATTGCGCCAACCTCATGAATTCCAGGTTTACCGAAATAGGCACCGCCTCAGCGGAAAACCCCGCATCGCGATACCGGATTTACTGGACGCAGAACTTTGCCGATCGATGATCAACCGGGGTATCGGCCCACTGATCGCTCATCTGCGCCCGGGAGCGGGGCATCGCTGGCACTCCCCTCTGAGATGATCATTTCAGAGCCCTTAGGGCAATAACCCAAGGGCATTGCGCCGAATGTTTATATAAATTGGATCTCTGCGAGACGCTGGGTGGGTTACGCGAAAAACGCTAACCCACCTTACATTGAAAGTCTTGCCGTCATCGGACTTGAATTGAACCATGCCAGGCTCTGGCCCTCACCCCCGCATCCATCGATGAAACCGTTCTACCCATTTCAATAATCCCAGCGGGGCGTGGGCGCGTTTCCAGGCGCCGGCGGCGTATTTGTTGGCCTCGGCTAACGTGGGATAGATGTGGATGGTGCCGAGGATTTTGTTGAGGCCGAGGTTGTGTTTCATCGCCAGGACGTATTCGGCGAGGAGGTCGGCGGCGTGGGCTCCGACGATGGTTGCGCCGAGGATCTTGTCCGTGCCTGGTGCGGTCAGCACTTTCACAAAGCCATGGGCTTCGCTGTCGGCGATGGCGCGATCGAGATCATCAATGTCGAAACGGGTGACTTCATAGGCGATGCCCTGTTCCGTGGCCTCTTGTTCGTTGATTCCCACGCGTGCGACCTCCGGTTCAACGAAGGTGGCCCACGGGATCACCGAATAATCGACGCGGTATTGCTTGAAGCGCCCGAACAGGGCGTTGACGGCGCAATACCAGGCCTGATGCGCGGCGGTGTGGGTGAATTGGTACGGCCCGGCGACATCGCCGCAGGCGTAGATGTTCGGATACTTGGTTTGCAGATATTCGTTGACCTCGAGCGTGCCGGCTTCGGTGGTCGCGATGCCCAGTTCCTCCAGGCCGAAGCCCTGGGTGTTGGCGCTGCGGCCGAGGGCGATCAACACCTGGTCGAATTCGATTTCGTGCGTCTGGCCCGCGTGTGCGCAGACGAGACTCTTGCGGCCGTCCTTGAGCGTGAATGCGTAGGCGGTGTGGTCCATGCGCAGCGTGATGCCTTCGCTGACGAAGCGCGCGGCGACCAGTTCCGAGACTTCCGCATCCTCGCGCGGCAGCAGCCGTGGCCCGCGCTGCACGAGGGTGACCGCGCTGCCGAGGCGCGCGAAGGCCTGCGCCAACTCGCAGCCGATCGGTCCGCCGCCGAGCACCAATAAACGCGGCGGCAGCTCTTGCAAGTCCCACACCGTATCCGAGGTGAGATAGCCCACGGCCTCGATGCCGGGGATATGGGGGACAGTGGGCTTGGCGCCGGTGGCGATGATGATGTTGCGCGTGGTGAGTGACCGGCCATCGACCTCGACGCGGTAGGGCGAGGTGATGCGCGCCGTGCCGTGGATGACCTCCACGCCCAGGCCGGTGTAGCGCTCGACCGAGTCATGCGGCGCGATCTGTTGGATGATGCGCTGCACGCGCGCCATCACCTCGGGAAAGGCAAAATCCACGGTCGCCGCGCGCATGCCGAACTCGCGCGCGCGCTGCACATGGCTCATGAATCGCGCCGACCGGATCAGCGCCTTCGAGGGCACGCAGCCGGTGTTGAGGCAATCTCCGCCCATCTTGTGTTGTTCGATCAGGGTAACCTTGGCCTTGACCGCCGCGCCAATGTAGGCGCTGACCAGCCCCGCCGAGCCGCCGCCGATCACCACCAGGTTGCGGTCGAAGCGCTTCGGCTTGGGATAGGCGGCATACACCCGGCGCGCCTTGATGAGGCCGACGGCCTTTTTCGCCAGCAGCGGAAAGATGCCGAGCAGGATGAAGGAGAGCGCCAGCCCCGGCGAGAGGATGCCGCGCAGTGAGTCGATCTGACCGAGTTGCGTGCCGGCGTTCACATACACCAGCGTGGCGGCGAGCATACCGAGCTGACTCACCCAGTAAAAGGTCCAGGCGCGGAGCGGGGTGAGGCCCATCAGCAGGTTGATCACGAAAAACGGAAAATACGGCACCAGGCGCAGGGTGAAAAGATAAAACGCGCCGTCTTTTTCGATGCCTGCGTTGATGGCGCGCAGCTTGTCGCCGAACCGCGCCTGCACATAATCGCGCAACAGAAAGCGCGCGACCAGAAACGCCAGCGTGGCGCCGATGCTCGAGGCAAACGAGATGATCACGACGCCCCACCCCAGCCCGAAGATCGCCCCGCCGATCAAGGTCATGATCGTCGCCCCCGGCAGCGAGAGCGCGGTGACGCACACGTAGATCACAAAATAGATCGCGGCGAGTTGCCAGGGATGATCGGCCTGATAGCGCGCAATTGCCGCCTGTTGCGATTGGAAATAGTCCAGGCTGAGGTACTGGCCCAGATCGAATAGGAAAAAACCGCCGAGCATGACGGCGATGATCAGCAGCGCGAGGACTTTTTTGGTATTCATTCTTGAGCTGTTCCGGCCTTGAATGGGTTTATTTAGACTTAAGACGCGAGTATCGTTGCAACATTACACCCTATTTTAGGGTGTGAGTCGTAGCTTGGGTGAAACGAAGTGCAACCCAACAACATCGCTCGCAGCAGACTATGATGGGTTACGCTGAGCTGCACCCATCCTACAAACTTCTGTCCTCATCGTTTTTTTGAGGTGCGGTATGCGTATCGGAATCGATCTCGGAGGTACCAAGACCGAAGGCATCGTGATGGATGCCGCGGGTGACATCGTCTGCTGCAAGCGGGTGCCGACGCCGGCGCCGCAAGGCTACAAGGCCATCCTGGAGACCATCTCGCTGCTGGTGGAGGATCTGGAGCAGGATGCCGGCGAGCGCTGCGTGGTCGGTGTTGGCACGCCGGGGGCGCGCTCGAGCCGCACCGGCGCGATGAAAAACTGCAACACCACTTGTCTCAACGGCAAGCCGCTGTTCGAGGACCTGCAACGCTTTCTCGGCCGCCCGGTGCGCATGGCCAATGACGCCAATTGTTTTGCGCTGAGCGAGGCGCGCGACGGCGCGGGCCGCCATGTGGCGATGGTGTTCGGCGTGATCATGGGCACCGGCGTGGGCGGCGGCATCGTGCATCACGGCCAGTTGCACGAGGGCAAGCAATTCATCGCCGGCGAGTGGGGGCACAACATCCTCGAACTCAATGGGCCGGCCTGTTACTGCGGCCATCAGGGCTGTGTCGAGACGCTGATCTCCGGTCCCGGCCTGGTGCAAGATTATCTAGCGCATCTCGGCGCGCCGTGCGAGATCACCGCCGAGCAACTCGTCACGCTCGCCGCGCAAGGCGATGCCCTGGCCGAGGATGCCTTGCAACGCTTCTTCGACCGCTTCGGCCGTGCGCTGGCGACGGTGATCAACATCCTCGATCCGGATGTCGTGGTGCTCGGCGGCGGGCTGTCGAACATCGACCGGCTCTACACCGAAGGCCGCGCGGCGGTGGCCAAGTATGTATTCAACGATGAATTCCGCACGCCGATTTTAAAGAACGTGCATGGCGACAGCTCCGGGGTGCGCGGCGCCGCGCAGCTGTGGCGCGCGGATGAGGTGTAACAGAATTTGTAGGAGCCATCTTTAGATGGCGATTGGACATTGCATCGCAAGCTGAAGCTTCCGCTCCAGACTCACGCCCCTTGCCTACCTCCATGTAGGCAAGGCTTGCTCCTACGTAAGGTAAATCACATGCGATGGTCACCATGGCGAGCTTTCTGATCCTCTATTCCACCATCGACGGACACACGCTGACGATCTGCCGGCGCCTGGAGCAGGTGCTGGTGCAAGGCGGGCATCAGGTGCGCGTGTCGGCGCTGGAGGCGGCGAGTGAACTCGATCTGGCGGCGTTCGACAGGATCGTGATCGGCGCCAGCATCCGTTATGGCAAGCACCGTCCCGAGGTGCGGGAGTTCATCCAGCGTCATCTCCCGTTGTTGCAGGCGAAGCGGGGCGCGTTCTTCTCCGTGAATGCCGTGGCGCGCAAGGCGGAAAAGGCCGCGCCACACACCAATCCCTATGTGCGCAAGTTTCTCAAAACCATTGCCTGGCGACCGGACGCCGTGGCGGTGTTCGCCGGTAAGATCAATTATCCGAAGTACAAGCCGCGGGACCGGGCCGTCATCCGCCTGATCATGTGGCTGACCGGCGGGCCGACCGATCCGGACGCGGTGGTGGAGTTTACCGATTGGGGGCAGGTGGAGGAATTCGGCCGCTTGTTGAGCAGGCTATGAATACAAAACGCGGATGCACGCCTGGTGCATCCGCGTGAGGCGGGATGTTAGATGCTGGCCGCGGGTTTCTTGTCCGCAGCCGGTGCGGGCTGAGTGGCGGCCTTGTCGTCCGCTTGGCCGGTGGCGGGGTTTGCCTGCTCCCAGCTCAGCGGTGGATGACCCTCGGGCATGACTTGCTTGTGGTATTCGGCGCTGTGCTCGTGGCCGCTCTGTTTCATGGAATCGCACTCGGGTCCGCCGGCCATGGCAGCGGCGGAAAACAGGGCGCCAACCAAAACGGCGGCGGCGCGAGCAATTGGGGTATTCATGGTAGACCTCCGGGTTATTAATTGACTGTGGCAGTCAGATACCACTCTAGCACAGGCTTAGACTGAGTCAAGATTGGCGGGTTGACCGCTTTCATGACCGGCATCGTGATGGTTGAGGTCTGCAAGCAGGGGCCGCAGCTCGGCAGGTGGCAGGGGGTGGCTGAAATAAAAGCCCTGCGCCAGGTGGCAGCCCTGGCTCAGCAACACCGCCTGCTGCTCCCAGGTTTCCACCCCCTCGGCGATGACTTCGAGATTCATGACCTGGCCGAGCGCGATGATGGCGCGGACGATGGCGGTGCTGTCGGTGTCTTGCGGCATGTCCATGACGAAGGAGCGGTCGATCTTCAGCTTATCCACTGCCAGGCGCTTGAGATAGGTCAGTGAGGAATATCCGGTGCCAAAGTCATCGATGGCCACGCGCACCCCGAGTTGCTCCAGCGCGGCAAGGGTTTGTTGCGCGCGATCATGGCTATGCATGATGTAGTTCTCAGTGATCTCGAGTTCCAAGCACTGCGGCAGGATGCCGGTCCGTTCCACGATGCTGCGCACGGTTTCGAAGAAATCGGGGCGCTGGAATTGCAGGCCCGATACATTCACCGCCATCCGCTCCAGGAGGATGCCCTCGGCGCGCCATGACATGAATTGCCGGCAGGACTCTTCCAGTACCCACGCCCCGATGCTGATGATCAGGCCGACCTCTTCGGCCAGCGGGATGAAGCGCTCCGGCAGGATTTCGCCGTCGGCTCGATGCCAGCGCAGCAAGGCCTCCACGCCGACGAGGCGGCGCTCGGCCATATTGATCTGCGGTTGGTAATAAAGAGTGAGTTCTCCGTTGTTGAAGGCACGGCGTAGCTCCGCTTCCATCCGGATGCGCTCCAGCACCGCGGTGGTCATCTCCTCGGTGTAGAACTGGAAATTATTCCGACCGCTTTCCTTCACGCGGTAGAGCGCGATGTCGGCATTCTTCAGCAGGCTCGCGATGTCCATGCCATCGCGCGGGTACAGGCTGATGCCGATGCTCAGGGTGATGTGGATCTCGTGTTCCTTGACCTGGAGCGGCTGGGCGAAGGCCTCGATGAGCTTGCGTGCCAGCTGAGCGGCGTCGGTGGGATCGTCGAAGGCCTCGGCGATGATGACGAATTCATCACCGCCCAGCCGCGCGACGGTATCTTCCCGGCGGATGGTGGCGCGCAGGAGTTTGGCCGTTTCCACCAGCAGCGCATCGCCGACCGGATGGCCGAGGCTGTCGTTGATGTTCTTGAAGCGATCGAGGTCGATGAACATGACCGCGGTCAGCCGCCGCTCGCGCTGGGCGCGCTGCATGGCCTGGTTCAGGCGGTCTTCGAACAACAGGCGGTTGGGCAGGCCGGTCAACGGATCGTGCTGCGCGAGATAGTTCAGGCGCTGCTGGGTCTGCTTGAGGGCGGAGATGTCGGAGAAGACCGACACGTAGTTGATGACACCGCCCGCCTCGTCCTTGATCGCGCTGATGGCCTGCCACACCGGGAAGATCTCCCCGCTCTTGCGCCGGTTCCAGACCTCGCCGCGCCATAACCCTTCGTGCACGAGCGTCTCCCACATGGCGGTGTAAAAGGCCGCATCATGACGATCCGAGCGCAGCAGGCGCGGATTGCGCCCCAGCACCTCGTCTTCCTGGTAGCCGGTGATGTCGGTGAAGGCCCGGTTGACGGCGACGATGTTGGCCGCGCTGTCGGTGATCATGACGCCTTCCACGGTGTTTTCGAACACCGCCGCGGCCTGCTTCAGTTGGTCTTCGGCGCGGCGCTTTTCGGTGATGTCGGTGAGGACGGCGCTGAATCCGGTCAGGCGCCCGCGCTCATCGCGTTTGTAATTCCAGTCGACCTGCATCAGGATCGGCCGGCCGTCCTTGCGGAGATTCAGCGTGGTGTAGGGGGTCGGCGCGGGCTGCTCCCGCACCAGACAAGCCAGGTAGTGCTTGAGTTCGTCACGCTTTTGCGGGTTGGGCACGAAGTCACTGATATGCCGGCCGGGCAGTTCCCCATAGGCGTATCCGAGCAGGTCATGGTGGGCGCGGTTGCTGTAGCGGATGATGCCGTCGGTGTCGATCTCCTCCACGCCGTAGGGCACGGTATTCAAGACATCCGACAGCGCCTGGCGGCTCTGGCGCAGCTGCATCTTGATGGTGTTTTCATAACGCATGCTGGCCAGTTCGCGCAGGGTGAGGAAGCCGATCAGGATGAACCCGAAGGGCGCGAGCGAATACACGGTTTCGAGGCTGAGACGCTCGCGCAACAAAAAACCGAATATCACGATCGCGCATAGACTGAGCGCTGAAAGCGTCGTGTCGTAGCGGATCTCGGTCTTGAGAAACGCGGGCGCGTCCACCTTGCCCGCGCTGTGTGGGGCCTGCGCGCGCGCGGCCACATAGATCAGCGCAAATCCCAGCAGCCACAACACATCGAGATAACCGCCCACGGCATATTGCTCGCCGAGCAACTGATAGGCGTACACCGAGTTGGTGAAGGTGTGCACGCCAAATCCGGCTGTCAGCAGGCCGAGGGGATGGAGGGTGGTTTGGCTGCGGATCTTCCATAACAGCGCCACACCGTAGATGAATGCGCCGATATAGAGGATTGGATACGCCAGGGCGGTCACGCCATGCCACAGCTGGGGATGTTGCGCGAAATACGGCTGAAAGGCCATGACGTGGATGATGGCCAGGCTGCTCAGCAGTATCCCGATCCGGCTCAGTTGCAGCAGGGTCAGCGCCGACTGGCGCGCCGTGTGATACCAGAGGTAGTAGCCGAGCAGAAAACAGGGGGCCAGCAGCAGGAAGCCGACGTCTGACCAGGCCGGAAACGGCGTGTAGTTCCGCAGCCACAGCTCGTCATAACTCCAGATCAGCATCCCGCCGCCCCAGGCGAAGCAACCCAGGGCGAAGAGGCGCCAGCTGGTGCGTTGGAAGTCACGGAGTTGCTGAGCGGTGACCAGGCAGCGCACCCCGGCGGCGAGGGCGGCCAGCGTCCAGGCGAGGTCGCTGAACCAGTGCTGGGCGTGCTCCGGCAGCTCGATGCCGTAGGCGATCGCCACGTACAGAGCGGCAAAGCCCAGCGCCAGCCAGGGTTCGGGAGGGACAGGTCGGTGTTGGATCATTCTTCTTGCCCGCTGGGTCACCTGATCAAACTGTGCTGCATCTTTAGGCGTTACGCGCCTGTGCATCCGGGTTGCGATGAAAAACGCTAGGCCAACTGGCGCCCGTACACTTCGAGTTCATCGAGTATCGTCCGGTCGCGCGCGCCGCGGCTCGGCTCATCGCGCAGTTGCGTGATCTGGGCGAAATAGTCATCGAGCCGGATGCGGCTGTGGCGGAATTGCTGCCAGCGGGCCTGTTCTTCCGGGCGCAGGCTCTCGGGGTAGTTGCGCGCGCGCAGCCGGAACAGCATCTCCGGCAGACGCGGGTCCGTGAAGGGTGGCGTGTAGCCGCCGAGTTCTTGCGCGGACATGTGATGGATCTCGCGCATGTGGGCGCGATCACTGTCGCCGAAGAACGGGCCGCCGTAGAGCATGCGGTCGGGGTCGGTGTGCGGTTCGAATTCGCTTTCGGTGAAGACCTTCTGCACCTTCTGCGGCAGGGTCTTCTCGTGTTTGATCGCCTCCAGGTTGCGGCGGCAGACGTTGAGGTCGATGCCGTAACGCTTGGCGGCCGCGCCATCGAGCGTGGTGATGGGCGCGATGACCGGGCAGCGGTTGGCGTGCACCACCTTCAGCGGGATGCGCGCCACGCCCTCAGGCAGTTCATCGTTGCGCGTGAACAGCCGTTCGTGGATCTTCTTCGGCCCGAGAGAGATGAGATCCTTCGGGTCGACGCTCAGGTCATACACGATGACGCCGTTCTTGTTGATCGGGTGCATGGCCAGCGGCATCACCACGGCCATATTGCCCTTCTCCGCCGGGTACATGCCGGAGATGTGCAGCACCGGGCGCTGTTCGCGCAGAGTGAGCATTTGCAGGACCTTCTGCTTGCCCCGGTTCTGGCAGGCGAAGTCGAACAGCTTGGGTTGCTTCGCGCGGATCAGGCGCGCGACCCCGAGCGTGGCGTATACATCGGCGAGCGCGTCGTGGGCCGCGGTGTGCTCGATGCCATTGGCCACGGTCAGATCCTCCAGCCGCACGCTGGGCAGGCCCTCGGGGTTGGTCGGCCAGACGATGCCTTCCGGGCGCAGCGCGCGGGTCATGCGCACCACATCGAGCAGATCCCAGCGCGAGCAGCCGTTCTGCCATTCGCGCGCATAGGGATCGAGCAGGTTGCGATAGAGCGCGTAGCGGGTGAATTCATCGTCGAAGCGCAGGTTGTTGTAGCCGAGCACGCAGGTATTGGGCCGGCTGAATTCCTCGTTGATGCGGCGGATGAACTCGATCTCGGGCACGCCCAGGGCCTGGGCCTTCTGCGGGGTGATGCCGGTGATAAGGCACGAGGCGGGGTTCGGCAGATAGTCGTCGGACGGTTTGCAGTAGAGCATCAGCGGCTCGCCGATGATGTTGAACTCCGCATCGGTGCGGATGCCCCCGAATTGCGCCAGGCGGTCGGTCATCGGGTCGAGCCCGAAGGCCTCGTAGTCGTACCAATAGAAGGAGTGGTCGGTCATTGATTTGTCAGTGTGTTTCGGCTTGTGAAGCTAATCTAGCACGAATCGTTGCCGGGACGAGACCACGTTATATCCCGGCGGCGCCTCGGGCTTGCTGGCTGGCGAGGTAGTCGAGGATCAGGGCGTTGCAGTCGATGCCGAGTTCCGCGATGCCCTGGGTGCCGAACAGGCGGTTGAATTCCAGCAGGTAGCAATGCTCGCCGACCATGGCGATGTCGAAGCCGGCATGATCGATGCCGGTGGTCGCGGCGATCTGTTCGACCAGGGCGCGGGCGCTGTCCGGGATCGGTCCGTGGCAGATCCGCCCGCCCTGAGCGACGTTGTTGTGAAAGCCCTCGCCAGCGCGCCAGTAGCCACCGACGACCTTCGTGCCGATCAACACCAGGCGCAGGTCGCGGTCGATCGGCAGGAATTCCTGGACGTACAGAATGTCATTGGCGGCGCAGTGCTGCGCGAACTGGCCGCGGGTTTCGATCAGGAACACGCCGCGGCCCATGGAGTTCTTCGGCTCCTTGGCCACGAAGGGGAAATCGAGCTGCGCCAGGATGGTCTCCTGATTGGCCGGGGTGTTGGCCAGGATCAGCGTCAGCGGGACGTGCGCCGGGGCGATCATCTCGAACAGCCGCGTCTGTTCGATCTTGTTGTGGCCCAGATGATACGAGGCCGGGCTGGGGAAGATGCGCGACTTGAGGCCGTAGATCAGCGTGTTGACCTGCCAGTACTCCGGGAACAGCAGCCAATCGGCTTCTTGCAGCAGCGCCTGCTCCCGGAACATGAGCTCAGGCTTGATATGTCGGACACCCGGCATGCCGAGGGTACGAAGCGCATCGAAGGATACGAGCCGCATACAGTGTATTGGAACCTCGCGAAGTCGGGCCGGGATGGGCCATATCATAGTGGCTACTGCGGTGCTGGCAAGCGCCATGCATTGTGGCCTTTGCACCCCGCGCAAAATATAAAGGTATACATTTGGCGGATATCTGGTATTCTGTGTCCGGGTCTGCTGAAACAGACTTGCTGATGTAACATTTGAAACTGAAACACTTCGCTGCATCTCTTCTTAGTCTTTATAAGACCTGTTGCCCTGAAGATCTTCACTCTCTAGTTGTATGTCGTCATCAAGTAATTCATCCCGCTGACCTGAACGTGCTACTGCATGCAATATATTTATATCTTTAGGAGACATCATGTCTAAATTAACTGGTACTGTTAAATGGTTTAACGCTGAGAAAGGCTTCGGCTTCATCACTCAAGACAACGGCGGCGAAGACGTTTTCGTTCATTTCCGCGCCATTGCCGGTGACGGCTTCAAGAGCCTGGACGAAGGCCAAAGCGTTTCATTTGAAACCGAGCGTGGCCCAAAAGGCCTGCAAGCTGCTAACGTAACTCCGCGGTAATCAGCTTTCTGCAAAAAAGGGCGCCTTCGGCGCCCTTTTCTTTTCACCGAATCGTTCGTTGTGATGGCTAAGCATCACCCCGTCGCATTCTTCAACGATCATCTCGATGCGCCGCCTTGCGGCAGCATGCCCCGCAACAGAGTCAAATACACAACCCCATCTCTCATGGCCTTGCTGGCCGCAATCACGATCGGATGTATGCGCCAAAACCCCAAAAGTCCGGGCTTTTTATGCCGGGGTAATGCGGCTACAATACGCGTCCCGTCGAAGTTAGGAGTGAATGATGGTCCGCCTTGAAACCCCCGTCTGCGATTTTGGTAAATCCGCGCTTGATTTCTCCCTGCCCGGCGTCGATGGCAAAACCTGGACGCTGAAACAATGCCAGGGGCCAAACGGCCTGCTGGTGATGTTCATCTGCAATCATTGCCCCTATGTGAAGGCGATCATGGAGCGCATCGTGCGCGACACCGCCGAACTCAAGGCCCTGGGGGTGCATTCCGTGGCCATCATGTCCAACGACCCCGCCCACAACGCAGAAGATTCCTTCGAAAACATGCAGAAGGTCGCCGCGCAGTGCGGTTTTTCCTTCCCTTATCTGCTGGATGAATCCCAAGAGATCGCCAAGGCCTATGGGGCGGTCTGCACCCCGGATTTCTTCGGCTACAACGCCAAGCTCGAGTTGCAATACCGCGGACGGCTCGATGCCAGCCGCAAGGAAACCGCGCCGGCTGATGCGCGCCGCGATCTGTTCGAGGCCATGAAGCAAGTGGCCCAAACCGGCCAGGGTCCCCGGGAACAGATCCCCAGCATGGGGTGTTCCATCAAGTGGCGCGAGTAAAAGAGTGCGCGGGCGTCTATGGCTGAGGGCTCGGCGCGCGTCTTTTAACTCGTTGATAATCTTGAGGTGGAACAAGAAAGGGGGCGTCGGCCTATTGCCGAACGCCTGCTTTTATTGGAAAATTGCCGCTCCCAAGCGTGCTTAGCGCATATAGAAGTGAATTTTATCACTGCCCTGAACGACCTCGAGCAAGTGAAAAAGCGCGCGCAGATCAAACGATTTCAATTCATTCCGGCCAGGCCGGGGTGGAATATCACGGTTCTTGAGACTATTAAACCTTTGGGAGACACACATGTCATCACGTAGAGAGCTAGCCAATGCCGTCCGCGCCCTGAGTATGGATGCGGTTCAGAAGGCTAAGTCGGGTCATCCGGGCGCACCGATGGGGATGGCGGACATCGCCGAGGTGCTGTGGAACAGCCACCTGAGGCACAACCCGACCAATCCGAAGTGGGCCGACCGCGACCGTTTCGTGCTGTCCAACGGCCACGGCTCCATGTTGATCTACTCTCTGCTGCACCTCACCGGCTACGACCTGCCGATGGACGAGCTGAAGAAGTTCCGCCAGCTGCATTCCAAGACCCCGGGTCATCCCGAATACGGCTACACCCCGGGTGTGGAGACCACCACCGGTCCGCTGGGTCAGGGCATCACCAACGCCGTGGGCATGGCCATCGCCGAGAAGGCCCTGGCCGGTCAATTCAACCGCGAAGGCCACAAGATCGTCGACCACTACACCTATGTGTTCATGGGCGACGGCTGCATGATGGAAGGCATCTCGCACGAGTCCTGCGCGCTGGCCGGCACCCTGGGCCTGGGCAAGCTGATCGCCTTCTGGGACGACAACGGCATCTCCATCGACGGCCACGTCGAAGGCTGGTTCACCGATGACACCGCCAAGCGCTTCGAGGCCTACGGCTGGCACGTCGTGCGCAATGTCGACGGCCACGACGCCGCCGCCATCGACAAGGCAATCCACGAAGCCAAGTCCGTCAACGACAAGCCGTCCATGATCTGCTGCAAGACCGTCATCGGCTACGGCGCGCCAAATCTGTGCGGCAGCCATGATTGCCACGGCGCCCCGCTGGGCGACGACGAGATCGCCGCCACCCGCGAAAATCTGGGCTGGAAGCATGCCCCGTTCGAGATCCCGGCCGAGATCTACGCCGGTTGGGACGCCAAAAAGAAGGGCGCTGCCGCGCAGAAGCACTGGGAAGACAAGTTCGCCGCCTATAAAGCGGCTCACCCGCAACTGGCCGCCGAATTCGAACGCCGCGTGATCAAGGGCGAACTGCCGGCCGACTGGGCCGTCAAGTCCGAGGCCTTCATCAAGGCCGTGGTGGACAAGGCCGAGAGCCCGGCCACACGCAAGGCCTCGCAAAACTGCATCACCGCCTTTGCCAACCTCCTGCCCGAGATCCTGGGCGGTTCGGCCGACCTGGCGCCGTCCAACCTGACCACCTGGCCGGGCACCAAGGCCATCAGCAGCACCGTCTCCGACGGCAACTACATCCATTACGGCGTGCGCGAGTTCGGCATGGCGGCCATCGTCAACGGTATCGCCCTGCACGGCGGCTTCATCCCGTTCGGCGCCACCTTCCTGATGTTCTCCGAGTACGCGCGCAACGCCCTGCGCATGGCCGCGCTGATGAAGATCCAGCACATCGAGGTGTTCACCCACGACTCCATCGGTCTGGGCGAAGACGGCCCGACCCACCAGCCGGTCGAGCAGACCGCCACCCTGCGCATGATCCCGCGCATGTCGGTATGGCGTCCGTGCGACGCGGTGGAAACCGCGGTGGCCTGGAAGGCGGCGATTGAATACAAGAAAGGTCCGACCTCATTGATCCTGACTCGTCAGAACCTGCCGCACCAGCCGCGCAGCGCGCAGCAGATCGCCGACATCGCCAAGGGCGGTTATGTGCTGAAGGACAGCAATGGCAAGCCGGACGCCATCATCATCGCCACCGGCTCTGAGATCGCGCTGGCCGTCGGCGCCGCCGATGCCCTGACCGCCAAGGGCAAGAAGATCCGCGTGGTCTCCATGCCGTCGGTCGACCGCTTCGAGGCCCAGGATGCGGCCTACCGCGAGGCCGTGCTGCCGGCCGCCGTCACCGCTCGCGTGGTGGTCGAAGCGGGTGTGACCGCCGCGTGGTACAAGTACGCCGGCATGAACGGCAAGGTGGTGGGCATGGATACCTTCGGTGAGTCCGCCCCCGCCGGTGAACTGTTCAAGCTCTTCGGCTTTACCGTAGACAAGGTCGTCGGCGCGGTCGAGAGCGTCCTCTAAACGAGCGATTACCAGCCTGCCTGGCGGCTTACCGGCTCAACAGGCAGGCAAGGATTTACACAACTCTTTGGGAGATAAGCACAATGGCAATTAAAATCGGTATCAACGGTTTCGGTCGCATCGGTCGTATGGCGTTCCGCGCCGTCGCAAAAGAATTCAAGGACATGGAAATCGTTGCGATCAACGACCTGCTCGACGCTGACTACCTGGCGTATATGCTGAAGTTCGATTCGGTCCACGGCCGCTTTGACGGGGATGTCTCCGTCGACAACGGCGCGCTGATCGTCAACGGCAAGAAGATCCGCCTGACCGCCGAGAAGGACCCGGCCAATCTGAAGTGGAACGAGGTCGGCGTGGACATCGTTCTGGAGTGCACCGGCTTCTTCCTGACCGACGAAACCTGCCAAAAGCACATTACCGCCGGCGCCAAGAAGGTCGTGCAAAGCGCGCCCTCCAAGGACAAGACCCCGATGTTCGTCTACGGCGTCAACCACGAGACCTATGCCGGCCAGAAGATCGTCTCCGCGGCCTCTTGCACCACCAACTGCCTGGCCCCGCTGGCCAAGGTCATCCATGACAAGTTCGGCATCAAGCGTGGCCTGATGACCACCGTGCACGCCGCCACGGCGACCCAGAAGACTGTGGATGGTCCCTCGCAGAAAGACTGGCGCGGCGGCCGCGGCATCCTGGAAAACATCATCCCGTCATCCACCGGCGCGGCCAAGGCGGTTGGCGTCGTATTGCCCGCGCTCAATGGCAAGCTAACGGGCATGGCCTTCCGCGTGCCGACCTCCGACGTCTCCGTGGTCGACCTGACTGTTGAGCTGGAAAAGTCCGCCACCTACGAACAGATCTGCGCGGCCGTCAAGGCGGCCTCGGAGTCAGGTGCGATCAGCGAAACCCTGGGCTATACCGACGAGAAGGTGGTCTCCACCGACTTCCGCGGCTGTGGCTACTCGTCGATCTTCGACGCCGAAGCGGGGATCGCGCTGGACGGCACCTTCGTCAAGCTGGTGGCCTGGTACGACAACGAGTACGGCTACACCTGCAACATGATGCGTTTCGTGCGCCACATCGCGAAGTAAGTTGAACGTAACGTAGCCTGGGTGGAGCGGAGCGAAACCCGGGGTTCGCGCAATGAGCTCCACCCACGCCACGGTTTTACATAGATAGAGAATTTTGCTGAGAGTACCGCGCTTTCAGCAAAAT
>CAZKZP010000036.1:0-9490 GCA_964557295.1 uncultured Chromatiales bacterium
TCCCTTGCCCCCGCCTTCCCTCGTCTTCCCGCCGCACTCTGGGCAGGAACAACAGCGTCGAGAGATGGGTGTCATGGCTGTTCCTGAAGATTCTCGATGATCCTTTTAAGCATTTTCGCCAGCGACGCCGCCTCACGCTCATCTATCTGGCTTCCGAACAGTGCGTTGATCTGTCCCCGGTATAGCGGCCACATACGGGCGCGCATCTTTCGCCCCGCGTCGGTCAGCGAGCAAGTGGTACCGCGCCCGTCCTCGGGGCAGGCGGCGCGTACGACGAGGCCGGCTTGCTCCATTCGGTCGGTGAGACGGGTCACGTTGCTACGCGAGATTACCGCCTTGCGCGCGAGGTCGTGCATTCGCAGTCGACCACCGTCCGCGTTTTCCAAAATCCACAGGACGTCGTACCAGGCAAGCGGGGGCAACTCGTTTTGGGCGAGGGTGGCTTCGATGCGCTCCAGTAGCATGGCCTGAGCAGTGACAAAGCGAGCCCAGGCGAGCTGGCGGGGGTCGGAGGTGGTAGACATAGTGCAAATCATATCATAGATAGTTGCAAATGCAACGACCATGAACTATAGTTGCAAATGCAATCACTTTGATTGCTTAACCAGAGGAGATCGTCATGAGCAAGTTCGTTACCCGCAATGAACTACAGGTCCGCCTAAAGGCGAATCCCGGTCTGGTGCTACTTGAGGCGCTGCCGGAGAAATACTTCAATGATTGGCACCTCCCCGGTGCCCGACATTTCCCGCACGATGAGGCCCGCATCCTTGCACCCCGCGTCGTACCTGACAGGTCGGCGGAAATCGTCGTCTATTGCGCGAGCAGCACTTGTCAGAACTCGCACATAGCGGCGAATGTCCTGCAGCAGATCGGTTACACCGATGTCTCCGTATATGCGGGGGGAAAGCAGGACTGGAGCGATGCGGGACTACCTGTCGAGAAAGGCGAAGGCAAAGTCGCTGCCTAGGCACCCACTACCCGGGGGCATTGCAGGACGCTCTCGGGTAGTTATTTGCGCAGGTCCGAGCACTCCTCATCGGCTTTTTCGTGAAGCTTGCTGGAAAGCCCTGTAACTTCCGAGCAGTGCGTGACGGCCTTGAGTGATGATCTATGGTCTAGAAACTCCAAGAATGACCACAGATTGTTCTTCCTTCCCTTCAATGCCCTGCCGAACGCGTTAGCTAACCGGTGCCCCACGCACGCGCGCAGCACGCTGGCCTTTCGACTCAACGGGCACAAAGCTTCGCCCATCAAAGCTATGTTTCAGGTGGTCTACAAAGGCACGCACCTTGGCCGAAACGAGCTTGGGATGCGCGAAGACCGCGTGGATGGGAACCGGAGGCGGTGCAAACTCCTGCAATAGTAGGCGCAGCTTGCCAGAGGCAACATGGTCCGTCACCTGGTAGGACAGCACGCAGGCAATGCCGCGACCTTGTAGCGCGGTTTCGATTACTGCGTCTCCGCTGTTGGAAGCAAAGTTACCCGAAACCTGCACGTCGACTTCCCGCCCGGCGCGCACGAAATGCCAGGCGCGGCCCGGCGTCAGTCCGGTGAACCGAAGGCAGTTGTGTTTGCTTAGGTCTTCGGGTGCCTTCGGTGTCCCGGCCCGACGCAGATAAGCGGGACTCGCCACCAGTACCCGTTGGGTGAGACCCAGTTGCGTCGCGGCGAGACTCGAATCGGGCAGATGCCCGATCCGCACGGCGACATCCACGCCGTCTTCAATGATGTCCACATTACGATCGGACAGCGTTAGCTCGACCACGAGCTGCGAATACCGTTCCAGGAACGTCCCGATCAGGGGCGACACATGCAGGCGCCCAAAGAGCACCGGCGCGTTGACCACGAGCGTTCCGGACGGCGTCCGCCGCTGCTCTGATACCGCCTGCTCCGCCTCCTCGACTTCGGCAGCGATCCGCTTGCAGCGCTGGTAGAACTCTGCACCTGCCTCAGTGAGATGGATACGTCGCGTGGTGCGGTTGAGCAAGCGCACGCCGAGTCTTCTCTCCAGCGCCGCCAAGGTGCGCACAACCACCGGCAAGGAAACTTGCAGGCGGCGGGAGGCCGCCGACAGGCTTCCCTGGTCGACGATTTCAACAAACGTGCGCATCGCACCGAGCTGGTCCACGGCGAGAGGTCCTATTAGTACAAAATGTGGATTAATAATATAGCAAAGATAAGTATTAATTTCAGGAAAGAATTAGTCCATAGTTCGTATTGCCAGGCCGAAATCCGCCGAGGCATTGAGATGTAATCCATCAATTTACTGAGAGGAGAACTGTAATGACTTACCTGAACACCGTGGATCCCGACGTCGCCGAAGGCGAGACCAAGACAATGTTAGAGGCCGTACGCGCAAGCCTGGGGATCGTCCCCAATCTCTTCCGCGTCACCGCCAATTCACCGGCGGCTTTGGAGGGCCTGCTCAACCTGAACGGCACGCTTGCCAAAGGGACATTCAACGCCAAACTACGCGAGCGCATCGCACTTGCTGTCGCGGAAGCGAACGGTTGCGCCTACTGCCTCTCGGCCCATAGCGTGCTGGGCCAGGGCGCGGGCCTGACTCAGCAAGACATCGATGCCGCGCGGGTGGCACAAGCTTCGGATCCCCGCATCACGGCAGTCCTGCGGTTCGCGCGCCGGATCGTCGATGAGCGCGGCGCCATTCCGAATACGGCACTGCAAGAAGCCAAGCGTGCTGGTTTGAGCGATGCGGACGTCGTCGAGGTGATCGCCAACGTGGTGGCAAACATTTTTACCAACTACGTAAACCTCGTGGCGAACACCGATATCGACTTCCCGGTCGTGACACCGCGAAGTGCGAAAGCAGCGTGACCCGACATAGCCGCCGGGCACAGCCCGGCGGCCACCTAGGAGATCCCTATCATGGCACGCAGCAACGACGTTCCTCAGCCACAGATTCTTCCTGCGCGGTCGCGTTCACCGAAGTTGTCAAGGCAGCCCAGTCTCACCACGGCTCGCGGCACGCTTACTCATGAGAGCAACGGGACCTTGCATTAACGCATTACTCACTGTTTTCGAAAAAGTAAAAAAGGAGATCATGCATTAGCGCATCATTGCACTCGTGCGAAAAAAGAGTCCCCCTTAAGTGCTCACTCCGCATCTGCGTCGTTCCACCCCCGCAAAGTTTAAGAACGCGCAGGGCATTTCATCGCCCCGCGCCCTTGGCCTGGGCGCGGCGCTGGGTCAGCGCCAGCTCATCGCGGCTCGCCACAGCGGCCACCGGCCAACCCTGGGTATGCGTCTGCACCAAGGCCAGCATCATCTTGATGTGATCACTGTTGTCGTTGAGGCAGGTAATGTAGTGAAAGGCTTCGCCGCCGTGGTGCAGGAAGATCTCGCGGTTCTCCTCGGCGATCTCTTCCAGCGTCTCCAGGCAATCGACCGAAAACCCCGGACAGATCACATCCACTTTTCTCACCCCCGCGCCGGGCAGGGATTCCAGGGTCTTGTCGGTGTAGGGCTGCAACCACTCCTCTTTGCCGAAGCGGGATTGGAAGGTCACCATCCATTTGTCTTCCGGCAGTTGCAGGCGCTCGGCTACCCGTCGCGCGGTCATCTGGCACAGGCAGTAATACGGATCGCCATTATCGAAATAACGCCGCGGCGTGCCGTGGAAGGAAAAGACCAGGCGGTCGCCGGGCGGGTGGCTGGCCCAGTGGTGGCGCACGCTCGCGGCCAGGGCCTCGATATACAGCTCATGATCATGATAGCTGTTGATGAAGCGCAGCTCCGGCACCCAGCGCCAGGTCTTCAGCTCATCGGCGATCGCATCGAAGGTCGAACCCGTGGTCGTGGCCGAATACTGCGGATACAGGGGCAGGACCAGGATGCGGCGGACGTTCGCCTGCTTCAGTTCCGCCAGGGCGCTGGCCACCGAGGGATTGCCGTAGCGCATGCCCAGGGCGATGACGACGTTGTCCAGCCCCGTCGACTTCACCGCTGCGCGCAACAGCTCGGCTTGCTTGCGCGAGGTCACCAGCAGCGGCGAACCGCCATCACTCCACACCGCTTGATACGCCCGCGCCGAGCGGGCCGGACGGGTGCGCAGGATGATCCCGTGCAGGATCAGCCACCAGAGCGGACGCGAGAGCTCCACGATGCGCGGGTCCCACAGGAATTCGGCGAGATACTTGCGCAGCGCGGCGGGTGTGGGCGCCTCCGGTGTGCCCAGGTTCATCAAGAGCACGCCGACCTTTTGCGCGCTGTCATGTTGATACGTCTCGCCTTTGAAGCTCGTCATTCCACACCTCGTTGTTTTCATCCTGCCCGGCCGCGCGTCAAATTGCTGTGCGGAGGCAACCCTAAATGCGATAATCAGCGCCGTTTTCCCAGAACAGCCCGTGACCCGAATGGCACTTGCTTAACGCCGTCATCCCGGCGGAATGACGGAAATGCGAACCACATGCCTAAGTAGGTGCCATGCGCCCGTGACCCAAAAACTCAAGTAAAGTACTAAGATACATGACCAAAGACAAATCAAATCATCCCGGCGCGGCCTCCGCAACCCTGATCGACTACCTCAAGGCCTGGCCGCTCTATCTCCTGCCTCAGCATCTGCTCTCGCGCCTGATGCTGGCACTCACCCGCATCCGCTTCGCGCCGGTGAAAAATCTGCACATCGCCTGGTTCATCCGGCACTTCCAGGTCGACATGAACGAGACCCCGGCGCCGGCCCCGGCGGATTATCCGACCTTCAATCAGTTCTTCACCCGCCCGCTGAAGCCCGGCGTGCGCGCCGTGGTCAGCGCCAGCGACGAACTGGCCTGCCCGGTCGACGGCAAGGTGAGCCAGGCCGGCCCGGTACGTGACGGCCAGCTGTTCCAGGCCAAGGGGCACGACTACAGTCTGGAGGCCTTGCTGGGGGATGCGGCGCTGGCCCGCGAATTCGGGCGCGGGAGTTTCGCCACGCTCTATCTCTCGCCGCGCGATTATCATCGCATCCACATGCCCTGCGACGGGACGCTGCGCGAGATGCGCCATATCCCCGGCCGCCTGTTCAGCGTCAACGAGGCCTCGGTGAAACTCGTCCCCGGATTGTTCGCCATCAACGAACGGGTCGTCACCGTGTTCGACACGGCCCACGGCCCGATGGCCCTGGTGCTGGTCGGCGCCATCTTCGTCGGCAGCATCGAAACCGTGTGGCAGGGCGTGATCACCCCGCCCACCCGGCATGAACCGCGCGTCTGGACCTATCCGCTCGGCCAGCAGCCGGCACCCGCGCTGCGGCGTGGCGAAGAACTGGGGCGGTTCAACATGGGCTCGACCGTGATCGCGGTGTTCGCCAATCCAGCCATCACCCTGGATCAGGTTATCCAGCATGGGAACCCCGTGCGGATGGGGCAACGCCTGGCGGCCGTCACATCCCCGGCATGAACACAACTCTGGGCGCCAAGTCGGTCTATATTTAATGGGTACTTCTAATAATTCGTCACACCGGCGAAGGCCGGTGTCCAGATCTTTAGAAAATTCTGGATTCCAGCATTCGCTGGAATGACAAAATGTGAATTTTTAGAGGCGTCTTAATGGTGTAAAGGCAGTCAGGAGACGACCATGACCGACAAGAAGATGAAACCCGAAGCGCCCGAGCTCATTGCCTGCGACGTCTGCATGAAAGAGATCCCGAGGGATGTGGCCAAGAGCGAAGAAGGTCGGGAGTACGTCTATCACTTCTGCGGCCAGGAGTGTTTCGACAAATGGAAGCGGCAAATACATGGGAACAACAAGCACAAGCCGTAAGGCGTCAGCTGCGCTCGAAGGTGAAACTGATCACCTCGTCGATCCGCTCAGCCTCGCAGCGCAGCATGCACAAACGGTCGACGCCGAGGGCCACACCCGCGCATGAGGGCATGCCGAAGGCGAGCGCCGCCAGCAGATGTTCATCCATGGGCACCACATTCAAACCTTCCGCCCGGCGCCGCGCCAAATCCGCCTGAAACCGCGCCCGCTGCTCCGCCGCGTCGGTCAATTCGTGAAAGCCGTTGGCCAGCTCCACCCCGCGCAAATACAACTCGAAGCGCTGCGCCAGCCGCGGATCACTCGGCGAGATCCGCGCCAGCGCCGCCTGGCTGCGCGGATAATCGTAAATGAAACACAGCCCCGCCTCGCCCAGGCGCGGCTCGACCACGTGGCTCATCAGCAGATCCAGCCAATCATCCCGCTCTACAAGCACCGAAGCCATCGTGATCCCATGTCCCTGGGCGCACGCGGCGAGCTGTTCGATGCTGTCTTCCAAGGGATGAACCCCCGCAAGCCGCCGCATGGCCTCCACATAACTCAGCCGCTCGGTCGGGCCGAGCGCCCCCCGCGCGGGCAGCACGGACCGGACCAAGTCCTCCACCTCGTCCATCAAGGCATGATGATCCCAGTGCGGCCGATACCACTCCAGCATGGTGAATTCGGGATTGTGGCGCCGCCCGCGTTCGCCCTGGCGAAAGACCTTGCAGAGTTGATAGATCGGGCCGCTGCCGGCGGCCAGCAGCCGCTTCATCGCGAACTCGGGGGAGGTGTGGAGGTAACAGGATGCGGCCTGCGCCGCGCCGGGTTCCTGGTAGGCGGTGACGAAACTATCGAGATGGGGATCGGTGGCCGCCGCCTGCGAGAGGAGTGGCGTCTCCACCTCCAGGACCTCGCGCTCGGCGAAGAACCGCCGGATGGCGGCCAGCAGCCGAGCACGGGCGCGGAGATTGTCCAGTGTGGCGCTGGGAGCCCAGGGTGGCGTGTTCACAGCGCGGGTCGATTACTCTTTGACGCGGGAGACGTATTCACCGGAACGGGTATCGCACTTGATCAGATCGCCGATGTCGACGAACAGCGGTACGCGCACCACCGCACCGGTCTCCAGCCGCGCCGGCTTGCCGCCGCCGCCCGAGGTATCACCGCGCACGCCCGGATCGGTTTCCACCACCGCGAGCACGACGAAATTCTGCGGCGTGGTGGAGATCGGCTGGCCGTTCCACAGGGTGAGGGTCACCATGTCCTGCTCCTTGAGCCATTGTTTCGCATCGCCCACCGCCGATTCGCTCGACGCCAGCTGCTCGAAGCTGTTGGGGTCCATGAAGTGGAAGAATTCGCCGTCATGGTAGAGATACTGCATCTCGACGTCCGTCACATCCGCGCCCTCGATGCTTTCCCCGGACTTGAAGGTGCGCTCAACGACGCGGCCGGTCTTGAGATTGCGCAGCTTGACGCGATTGAAGGCCTGGCCCTTGCCCGGCTTGACCATCTCGTTCTCGATGATGGCGCACGGATCCCCGTCGAGCATGACCTTCAGACCGCTGCGAAACTCGCTTGTACTATAAGTAGCCATTTTTCCCTCGTTTTGAGAATATTGTCGAATTGAAAAAAGTGCGCCTATGATACCTCGTTCCCGTCAAAGTTGGCAGATCCCCGATTGGCAAAATGAACTCGCCACCGCGCTGCGCGATCCGGCCGAGCTGCTGCAACATCTTCAGCTGCCAAATGATGCCCTCCCCGGCATGCAGTTGCCGCATCAGCAATTCAAACTGCGCGTGCCGCGGAGTTATTTGTCGCGGATCAAACCGGGCGACCCCAACGATCCGTTGTTGCTACAGGTGCTGCCGCAGGCGCAAGAGGCCATCGCCGCCATTGGTTATGTGCCCGACCCCGTCGGCGACCTCGATGCCATGCCTGTCCCGGGCCTGCTGCACAAGTACCACGGGCGGGTGTTGCTGATCACCACCGGGGCCTGCGCGATCCATTGCCGCTACTGTTTTCGCCGCCATTTCCCCTATCAGGAAAGCCAGCTCAACCCCGCGCAGTGGCAGGCGGCCATGGCCTACATCGAGCAGCATCCCGACATCACGGAAGTCATCCTGAGCGGCGGCGATCCCTTGAGCCTGAGCGACCAGCGCCTCGCCGGATTGCTCGACGACCTCACCCGGCTCAAGCAGCTCAAGCGCGTGCGCATCCACACCCGCCTGCCCAGTGTCATCCCCGCGCGCGTCACCCCTGAATTGATCGGGATGCTCGCCAAGCTGCCGCAGGCGGTGGTCATGGTGCTGCACATCAACCATGCCAACGAGATCGACGAGCACGTCGCGGCGGCGGTCAGGCCGCTCAAGGACGCCGGCCTGACGCTGTTGAATCAAGCCGTGCTGCTCAAAGGGGTCAACGACTCGGTCGAGGCGCTGGCGGCGCTGAGCGAGTCCCTGTTCGAGATCGGCGTTCTGCCCTACTACCTGCACCTGCTCGATCCGGTGGCCGGTGCGATGCACTTCGATGTCGATACCGCCACCGCCACGGCCCTCATCGAGACACTGCGGCAACGCCTGCCCGGGTATCTTATTCCTTGTCTGGTAAAGGAAATCCCAGGCCACCCACATAAGCTTCCGATGTGATTGAACGAATACCCCCGCGCCCCAGACGTGAACCAATTCACATTCCGCCCCCTCTACGCCATACTCTCTTAAATAGCATGCCTGCTTAACCATGGAATCGAGGAGGCCACATGGCGGATATCAACGAATACGGATTTACCACGCCCCACCGAGCACCGCCCACCCCTGACACCTTCGATGTGCGCCCGCGCAAGGTGCGCGCCTGGGTCGATGCCTTGCCACTCGCCAATGTCCCTGAAAGCGCCAAGCTCCTCACCAAGGTGTTGTTTGAAACCAACCGCACCCACATCAAGGCCGAGGATCGATTCAAGCTGCTCACGATCCTGCGCGAGCCGGCGGAATTCATCCTGAAGTCACTGGAAAAACATTATCTCGGACAACCCATCCCGCTGGATGAAAGAGGCGGCAAGGTCGTCCGCTTCACCCGGCACATGCTCGATGAACTGGGCATGGGTTACAAATGCATCCTGGAGGACTTCCTGGAACACCCCAAGGTCAAGCTCAGTCAAAAAGAGCTGGCCATTTGCCTGTACTGGCCGCTGACCTATCTCGGCCGGCAACTGCTGCTCGGCTACCAGACCTACGGCACACCCCCGTCGATTTGGCGCGAGCTTAACGTCCTGCATCGGCTGGCGGAACAATTTGAACTGGGGACGCTGGAGTTCATCCCCGAACACCCCACCCTCGACCACGCATACACGCGCATATTGCTGCTGGCCCTCTCCGATCCCCACGCCTTGAGCCAATATCAAATGACGCGTTTGTACCAAAGTCTGGAGCAGTGGTCCGCCCTGTGCCCGCCGATGAAGGCAGACGCCCTCACACCGGAATTCAAACAGCGCTACTTCGTGGACATCTCAAGTGATCAGGGTCCGAACATCGCGCCGCGCCAAGGGCAGCCCACTGCCGGAGAACCGCGTTTCTTCGACACCACCGACCTCTCCGAGCTGATCAGCATGCAGCTGGCGGAACAAAATCCGGACGCCGTGCTCGAACACGTGGACCAACCCAACCACACCACACTCAGCCGCCTGATCGCCGTGTGGCAAGGTCAACAACACCGCCACTTCGACCGCGCCCCACGCCAAGGAGAAATCTGGGCTCAGATC
>CAZKZP010000036.1:9500-10699 GCA_964557295.1 uncultured Chromatiales bacterium
GCTCAGATCAGCCTCAACGCCATTCACGAATCACTCAAACCGGCCGCAGCCGCTGTCCAGACCGAGCCTGCCATGATCCAACGCCACGACCGCTTGGACCACTTCCTTGGCAGCCTCGAAGGATCATCCCTCAGCCCGGTCAACCCACAGGCCTGGGAGAGCGACATCAACGCCCGGATCAGCGCCAACATCCACTTCCAGCCCACAGAGTCCAGCCACAACGCAGCACCCAAGGCTGCGCACATCCGGCTGAAGGTCCTCGATCGCAGCCAGGGAGGATTTCGTCTCCGGGTCAGTCAAGCCAAGGCCATGCCACGGCTCATGGTCGGCGATCTGATCAGCGTGCGCCTTGACGATGCCACAGCGGACGCCGGCATAGGAATCGGTTCGATAAAATGGCTGCGCCGGCGCGGCGAACAGGAGCTTGATTGCGGCATCCAACTGCTGGCCAGCTCGGTCATCCCGGCGGAGGGGATCGACACCCAGCACGCCCGGAACGTCGCCTGCTTGATCCTCCCGCGAATGCCCGAACTCAATCAGCCCAGCAGCCTCGTCACGCCGATCGACTGCCATTCGGCGGACCGCATCACACTCAAGCTCGACGGCAAGACTCTCCCGCTCAAACTGGGCAAGGCCATCGAACACAATGAGCATTACGCGCGGTTCTACTACCACGAAGTGCCGGAAGAAATGCATAAATCCACGCCATTTCATCAAAAACTTGCGGGCCACGGGCACTTTGATAATATCTGAACTCAGTTATCACCCAAAAACGACGATAACAATAAAATTCACCCCAAACAGGAAATAGATACGAGTGAATACTGAGCAGATTGTTTATCTATTGGTGGCCGAATCGACCCCTGAAGACATCGAGCAGCATCTCAATACATTGAAAAACGCCGGCTTCGCAGTACGCGAAAATGTCGTCAAGAACCTCGATGCCTTGGAAGAAGCGCTGGCGGACAAGCCATGGGACATCATGATCTGCGCCGAGCAAACCGCGGGACTGAGCTCCGCGGATGCGGTCAAACTCTGCAAGGCGAAATCCCCCGACCTGCCGGTGCTGGTGATCACCGAGCAGGACGACATCGACAAGGCCCTAAAACTGCTCAAATCCGGCGCCGCGCACTGCATGCCGCGGACGCAAGCCGAACGCTTCCGCCTGGCGCTGCTGCGCGAGGTCAAACACGTCGACA
>CAZKZP010000036.1:10709-27055 GCA_964557295.1 uncultured Chromatiales bacterium
GACAATCGCAAAAAGCTCACGCAACTCGCCCAAGCCCTGCAGGAAAGCGAGTTGCGCTGCCGCAGCCTGATGGACAGCTCGCGCGATGCCATCGCCTACATCCATGACGGCATGCACATCTACACCAACGACTCCTATCTGGAGATGTTCGGCATCACCAACGCCGACGAACTCGCCGGCATGCCCATCCTGGACATGATCGGCAGTGAACACCAGGGCGAGTTCAAAAAGATGCTGAGAACGCTGGATGAGGATCAGATCGATCCCGACAAGCAGTTCATCTTCCAGGCCAGGCGTGCCAACGACAGCGGTTTCAAGGCCGCGATGAAATTCTCCCGCGCCAATGTCGACGGTGAACCCTGCATCCAAGTGGTCATCCAAGACATCTCCCAGGATGAGGAGCTCAAGAGCAAACTCAAGGAGCTGGCCACCACGGACCTGGTGACTGGGTTGTTCAACCGCCAATACCTGATCGAAACCATCACCGGGCTGATCGGCGGCAAGGAGATCGAGAAGAACCACCTGATCTTTCTCAAACTCGACAACTACGGCGTGCTCAAGGACAGCATCGGCACCGCAGGCTTCGACATCGCCGCCCGCGACATTGCGGACCTCATCCGGCACGCCATACCGCACTCGGTGTGCACCGCGCATTTCTCGGACGACATCTTCACCATCCTGGTGCGCAATGACGACCCCAAAGAATCGATGAGTCTGGCCGAAAAACTGCGCGACATCATTGGCGAACATGTCATCGTGCTCGAAGGAAAAACCTACTCCACCACCGTCAGCATCGGCTTTGTGCAGATGAATCCGACCCACAAGACCGCCCAGCGCATGCTGACCGAGGCCGAGCGCGCCTGCACCACCGCGCAAACCGAAGGCGGCAACACGGTGCGCACCATGCAGACCATGGTGGTGGAAGGCGCCGAGGACTCCGCCAAGAAGATCCGCCACGCCCTGGACAACAACAAGTTCAAACTCGTGTTCCAGCCCATCGTCAGCCTGCACGCGGAACCGGGCGAGCGTTATGAGGTCCTGTTGCGCATGACGGGGGACAACGGGGAGGAAATCTCACCGGCCGCCTTCCTGCCCGTCGCGGAGATGTCCAGCATGCTGCCCGAAATCGACCGTTGGGTCATCAAGCAGAGCGTGAGCACCCTCGCCTATCAGCGGCGCAACGGCAAGCAACTCAAATTGTTCGTCAAACTCTCGGAACAATCCCTCGCCGATCCCGGCCTGCTGCCCTGGATCAACGCCTATCTCAACGCGGCGCGGCTGCGCGGCGATTGCCTGGTCTTCGAACTCAGCGAGGAAGGCATTCACGAGAACCTGAATCTCGTCAAGGAATTCGCCGCCGGACTGCAACAACTGCACTGCGAAATCGCCATCGACCATGTCACCGCGGCGATCAGCAAATCCAACTACCTGCGGCACGTGCCGGCCAAATACATCAAGATCGACGGCTCGATCATCTCCAGCATCACCAACGACTCCAGCAGCCAGGAGGCGACGAAGCTGATCGCCAGCATCGCCCAATCCCAGAACAAGCTCACCGTCGCCGAGTTCGTGCACGACGCCAACACCCTGGCCATGCTCTGGCAATACGGCGTCAATTTCGTGCAGGGCTATTATCTGCAGAAGCCCGCCCCGCAGATGCAGTACGATTTTTCCAGCACCTGATCGAATCAACAGACCGCAAAAGCAAAAAGGCGTGCCGCGGCACGCCTTTTTCTTTGTTCATCCACGCCGCGGATCAGCGCTGGCTTTTCAATGTGGCGATACGTTCCTCCAGCGGGGGATGGGTCATGAACAGCCGTTTGATGCCATGCCCCAGCCCGCCCGAGATGCCGAAGGCGGCCATTTGATCCGGCAGATGCGGCTGGCCCACGTTGCGTTGCAGGCGCTCCAGCGCGGCGATCATCTTCTCGCGGCCGGCCAGCTGCGCCCCGCCGCTGTCGGCGCGGAATTCGCGTTGACGGCTGAACCACATCACGATGATGCTCGCCAGGATGCCCAGCACCAGCTCGGCGACGATGGCCGTGACCCAGAAGGCCGGTCCGTGACCGCGCTCGTTCTTGAACACGACGCGATCGACGAGGTGACCGATCACGCGCGAGAGGAAGATCACGAAGGTGTTGACTACGCCTTGGATCAAGGCCAGGGTCACCATGTCGCCGTTGGCCACATGGCTGACCTCATGCCCGAGCACGGCCTCGGCCTCGTCGCGGCTCATGTTCTGCAGCAGGCCGGTGCTCACCGCCACCAGCGCGTTGTTGCGCGACATGCCGGTAGCGAAGGCATTCACATCCGGACTGTCATAGATCGCCACCTCCGGCATGCCGATGCCCGCTGCCTTGGCCTGGCGGGCGACGGTATCCACCAGCCAACGCTCGCGCTCGTTGCGCGGTTGCTCGATCACCTGCGCGCCCGTCATGCGCTTGGCCGTCCATTTGGAGATCGCCAGCGAAATCAAGGAACCGCCAAAACCCATGACGGCGGCAAAGATCAACAAGGCGTTGAGATTCAAATCCACCCCTTGCTGATCGAGGATGCTTTCCACTCCGAGCAGCCGCAGCGTAACGCTCAGCACCAGGACGATGGCCATGTTTGTCACCAGAAACAGAAAAATCCGCTTCATCTAACACTCCAGAAATTACCGACAGAAACCACATTTTAGCATGGCGCGGGGGCCGGAAGGGCGTGATCCGGCGCGTTCGCGCCGTTCTTATAGATTAGGGTCGCACAGATGATTTTCAAGTGTGGTTAGAACGCGATCTCTTCGGCGGGATCTTCCGGCTGGACCGAGAAGATGGTGAACTCCTCGTGACGCGAGGCGGCTTCACCGAGTATCACCGAGGTGGTTTTCTTGTCCTGACGCAAATACACGTTCGCGCCCGAACTCAGCTTGTTCTTGTTGTGGGCGACGATCTGCCAACGGGCATCGCGATTGCGGATCAGAAAGGCCGGCCAGGCCTGTTCCGCCTTCTGCTCGTTGGGTGTCTGCACGGCGATGGCCCGGATCTCGTCGGCGAGTTTGATCAGGGTGATCAGCAGGTCGCCGCTCGCCCGGGTGATGCGCCCGACATACCCGATGATGAAACCCTGACCTGCCCCTTCGAGGACATTGAACAGGGCGATCTGGCCGATGGCCATCGGGGTGACGTAGCTGGTCTCCCGCGTCTTGATCTGCATGCCGCCCGCGCTGTCGTTGACCACGAACCAGCGTGCCTCATCCAGGGTCTGCCGACTGTCGTCCGCCATCACCGCGCTGCGGCCGGCCAGCATCTCCGAGAGGGTCACTTCCCGGGTCTTGACCTTGGGATTCTGGATGTTGAGCAGGCGCCGGTGCGATTCGGTAAACCCGAAGAATGCCTTCATATCCTCGTATTGATTGACCGGCTGGCGCTCGCCGCGGCGCTGGCGCGGATGCAGCCGCAGGCGCAGCCGTTCGAGGAACAGGCCACGGTCTTGCGGGCCCAGCACCGAGAGCGGCGGGGACATCTTCTCCATGGCCTGTTCGGGCGGCAGGCTGTAGATGATCGCGTGATCGTCGTTGACCTGCGCCTTCAGCGCGCTGATGTCCAGCAGCAGCCCGGTGGCGTGTTTGTCCTTGCGGACATACACCGCGGGGCGATCCAGCCCGTACAGACACAATAAATGCCCGCTGGGCACCTCGCCGCCGACATCATCGCGGATCTTGACCTTGGGCTCGATGATCTTCATGTAGGCATCCATCACATGGATCTGCTCGGCCGGCCAGGTGAGCGTATCGACCATGCCCAGCAATTGGATGGACACATAAAGCTGCTGGGCCGATGCCTTGATCGCGCCGGCCTCGATCCCCGAGCGGTTGTCGCGCAGATAGGTGGGGATGCAGCCCGACAGCCGCGCGGCCTGGGCAGCATCTTCATAGTGCCAGAGGATGAAAAAGACTTGATTGCACACCGCCCAGCGCCTGGCGGGCAGTAACTGGTAGCGCAGGGCGTTGACCCGCTGTTCGGCGAGGACCAGATCGAGCAGGCGATGGCCTCCCTGGCGCAAGCGCGAGCGGTTAAGGGCATAGCGGAAGTCGGACAGCCGGTAGTCATGATCGAAGATGCGCTCGTAACCTGCAGAGAGTTCCTTGAGCGCCTCGCCGACACGGTCGAGATTCTCGCGGCGCGCGCTGGATTCCGGCACCGCGTGATTGTCGCGGCAAGTGATGTAGACACTGGCGATATGCGGCGCAAGGTGGCGCAGATAGGTCTCCAGCAGCCGCATGCGGCGCCAAGTCGAGATCTTGTGACGATTGAGCAGTGCGAGCTGGGAAATGCCGTATTCCAATGCGACCAGCGGCGTGCCCTTGTAGGAGCGTAACACCTTGGCCACGGCGCCGGCGCTGGTCTCCGGCCGTTCCCCGCGCCCTTTCAGATAATTGGGCAGCTCGAACTTGAGCCGATAGTCCCGGAGGGGTAAATTCTTCGCCCCGCCTTGTCTGACCATCGTCCAAATCTGCTTGATCGAATCGGCTACCGCCCCCACACCCACCTCGAAACCAACTGCTTATTCCCCCAGCTCGATCCGGTCGACCTTCTGGAAACCGCGCGGCAGTTTGTTCCCACGGCGTCCGCGTTCACTGAAATAGTGTTCCAGATCCTTGCCTTTGATCTTGCAATGCCGCTGTCCGGCGTGAATCTTCAAGGTATCATGCGGCGATAAAACTGCAAGTCCAATCAGGTATTCCTCACGGGCGGCGGCGCGCGCGGAGGGGATGCCGAAGATCTTCACCCCCTTGCCCTTGCCCAGCTCGGGCAAGTCCTTCACAGGGAAGACCAGCATGCGGCCGTCATTGGTCACGGCGGCCACCAACTCCTGCTCCAGGTCGTTGATCATCACCGGCGCCAAGGCGCGCCCGCCTTCCGCCACATTGAGCAGCGTCTTGCCCGATTTGTTTTTGGCGTGAAGACTCTCCAGCCGCGTGACAAAGCCATAACCGCTGTCGGAGGCGATCAGGCACCACTGTTCATTGGCGCCCATGACCATCCCGACGAATTCCGCCTTCTCCGGCGGACTCAGCCGGCCGGTCAGCGGCTCGCCCTGGCCGCGCGCCGAGGGCAGCGTGTGCGCCGGCAGGGAATAACTGCGGCCGGTGCTGTCGAGGAACAGGGCCTGTTGATTGCTCTTGCCCTTGGCCGCGACCAGGAAACGGTCGCCGGCCTTGTAGGCCAGGCTGTTCGGATCGATGTCATGCCCCTTGGCCGCCCGCACCCAGCCCTTCTCGGAGAGCACCACCGTGATCGGCTCGGCGCCGATGAGCGCGCTTTCCTCCAGGGCCTTGGCGGCTTCGCGCGCGACGATGGGCGAACGGCGCTCGTCGCCATATTTTTCCGCATCGGCCTGCAATTCCTGGCGCACCAAAGTCTTGAGGCGGCGCTCCGAACCGAGGGTTTGTTCGAGCCCGTCGCGCTCCTTGGCCAACTCGGCCTGATCGGCGCGGATCTTCATCTCCTCCAGGCGCGCCAATTGCCGCAAGCGCGTATCCAAAATGAAGTCCGCTTGCAGCTCGCTCAAGCCGAAGCGGCGCATCAGCTCCGCCTTGGGCTCGTCTTCGTGGCGGATGATGTGGATCACCTCGTCGAGATTGAGGAAGGCGATCAGCAAGCCATCCAACAGGTGCAGCCGCTCTCGGACCTTCTCCAGCCGGAACTCCAGCCGCCGGCGCACGGTCGCCACGCGGAATTCCAGCCACTCCTGCAACATGGTCAGCAGGTTCTTGACCTGTGGCCGGCCGTTGAGGCCGAGCACGTTCATGTTGACGCGGTAGCTGCGCTCCAGATCGGTGGTGGCGAACAGATGGGCCATGAGCTGATCGGCATCGATCCGGTTGGAGCGCGGCACGATCACCAGGCGCGTGGGATTCTCGTGATCGGATTCATCGCGCAGATCCTCGACCATCGGCAGCTTCTTCGCCTGCATCTGGCCGGCGATCTGCTCCAGCACCTTGGCCCCCGAGACCTGATGCGGCAGCGCGGTGATGACGATGTCGCCCTCCTCGCGCATCCAGCGGGCGCGCATGCGCACCGAGCCGTTGCCGGTCTCGTACATCTTGCGGATCTCCGCAGCGGGCGTGATGATCTCGGCCTCGGTGGGATAATCCGGCCCGCGCACATGCTCCAGCAACTCATCGAGCGTGGCCTTGGGTGACTCCAGCAGGCGGATGCAGGCGCTGACCACCTCGCGCAGATTGTGCGGCGGGATGTCGGTGGCCATGCCGACGGCGATGCCGGTCGTGCCGTTGAGCAGCACATGGGGCACGCGGGCCGGTAGCACGGCGGGCTCCTCCAGCGTGCCGTCGAAATTGGGCACCCAGTCGACCGTGCCCTGATTGGCCTCAGCCAGCAGCAGCTCGGAGAACGGCGTCAGCCGCGACTCGGTGTAGCGCATCGCGGCGAAGGATTTCGGATCATCCGGCGAGCCCCAGTTGCCCTGGCCATCGATCAGGGGATAGCGATACGAGAAGGGTTGGGCCATCAGCACCATGGCCTCGTAACAGGCCGAATCGCCGTGCGGGTGGAACTTACCCAGCACGTCCCCGACGGTGCGGGCGGATTTCTTGAACTTGGCCCCGGCGTTCAGCCCCAGCTCGGACATCGCGTAGATGATCCGCCGCTGCACCGGCTTGAGCCCATCGCCGATGTTCGGTAGGGCCCGGTCCATGATGACGTACATGGAATAATCGAGATAGGCCTTCTCCGCAAAGACCTTCAGCGGTTGCTTCTCGATGCCTTCGTGATTGATGTGTTCGCTCTCACTCATGATCTGACCATACGCTCATTTTCGTATCCCCTGCGCGAGGACCCCTTGATCGCCTGTTTCGTGAACAAATTTTCAGAATTCCTCTAAAGCTTGCCAGCCCCAGGTCCGATATGGACTGTGTCATGCAATGGCAGAAAGACCATAAATTAAACGGCATTACATCCGTTTGTTCAACATAATAAAAAATCGACAAATAAATACTCACTGCATCCGAGGCTGGAAAGATGGAAATCGTAGGAAAAAGAGAGTTTGCCACCCAGGTCCGCGCACGCCTGCAAAACACGACCGCGCTCCCCCCCTTGCCTGAACTCGCGCACGATCTGCTGCGATTGCGCAATAATCCGCATGCCGATATCAACGATCTGGCGGCCATCATCAAGCGCGACCCGAGCCTGTCCGCGCAAATCATGCGCCAGGCGCAGATGTCCATCTTCGGGTATGGTGACCGGCTCACCTCGATCGAGCAGGCCATCTCCCTGGTGATGGGCTTTGAAAACGCCTTATTCATGACGCTGGGCATCGCCAGCGGTAAATTCCTGAACACGCCGAACACCGGCCCGCTGGCCCGTCAACAGATCTGGCAACAGGCCCTGGCGACAGCGGCCATGGCGCAGCAACTGGCGCCCCTGGTGGACAAGAAGATTCGGCCCTCCAGCGGCCTGTGCTATCTCAGCGGACTGCTGCACAACTTCGGTTACTTCCTGTTCGGCCACTGGTACCCCGAGCACTACAACTACTTGAGCAAGCTCGTCGAGGCCCATCCCGAGGATGACATCCGCGATCTGGAACTGCACGCCTTCGGCATCACGCACGACATGGTCGGCACCTGGCTGCTGCGCGCCTGGAACATGCCGCCGGAGGTCATCACCGCCGTCTCGGAACACCATTTCCCGGACTTCGGCGGTGAAAATGCCATTTATCCCAAGCTGGTGGCCATCGCCAACCGCATGCTCGGCAATCCAGGGATGAAGGACTCCTGCGCTTATCTCGATACCGCCGCGCTGCTCGAAAGCGTCGGGATCAATCAGCTCAAGGCGGAGGACGCGCTGGAAAAGGTCAGGAAATGCCTGCCCCAGTTTCGTGAAGTCGCCAACCAGATGTAATCCGGCATCAACAAAAAGGGCCTGTCTCCGCGACAGGCCCTTTTCATTTTTATTGCACTACACCACCTGCGCCAGATCCCCTTTTTCCTCCAGCCAGCTCTTGCGCTCGGAGGCGCGTTTCTTGGCGAGGAGCATGTCCATCAGCTGATGGGTGTCGTCCCCGGCGTGGATGGACAGCTGCACCAGGCGGCGGGTGTCGGGCGACAGCGTCGTCTCGCGCAATTGCAGCGGATTCATCTCACCCAAGCCCTTGAAACGCGTCACCGCGATCTTGCCTTTTTTCTTCTCCGCCGCGATGCGGTCGAGGATGCCCTGGCGCTCGGCGTCATCCAAGGCGTAATAGGTGTCCTTGCCGACATCGACCCGGTACAAGGGCGGCATGGCCATGAAGAGATGCCCGGCGTCCACCAGCGGTCGGAAGTGGCGCAGGAACAAGGCGCAGAGCAGCGTGGCGATGTGGGCGCCGTCGGAGTCGGCATCGGCCAGGATGCAGACCTTGCCGTAACGCAGCCCCTTGAGATCGTCGGACCCCGGATCGACGCCGATGGCCACCGAGATATCATGCACCTCCTGCGAGCCCAGCACCTCGGCCGGATCGACCTCCCAGGTGTTGAGGATCTTGCCGCGCAGCGGCATGATGGCCTGGAATTCCTTGTCGCGCGCCTGCTTGGCGGAGCCGCCGGCGGAATCGCCTTCCACTAAAAACAGTTCCGTGCGCGCGAGATCGCTGGCGGTGCAATCGGCCAGTTTGCCCGGCAGCGCCGGGCCTTGGGTGACCTTCTTGCGCACCACCTTGCGCCCGGCGCGCATGCGGCTCTGGGCGTTGGCGATGGCCATCTCGGCCAGCCGCTCGCCCAGCTCGGGGTGTTGATTCAGCCAGAGGCTGAAGGCGTCCTTGACCACCCCGGAGACGAAGGCGGCGGTCTCGCGTGAGGACAGCCGTTCCTTGGTCTGCCCGGCGAACTGCGGCTCTTGCATCTTGACCGAGAGGATGTAACACACCTTGTCCCACACATCCTCGGGGGCGAGCTTCACCCCGCGCGGCAGGAGACTGCGGAACTCGCAGAACTCGCGCACCGCCTCGGTCAGCCCCGTGCGCAGGCCGTTGACGTGTGTGCCGCCCTGGGTGGTCGGGATCAGGTTGACGTAGCTCTCGGTGACCAGTTCCCCCCCCTCGGGCAGCCAGGCCACGGCCCAGTCGGCCGCCTCGTGGTTGCCGGCGAAACTGCCCATGAAGGGGCCGTCGGCCGGCAGGCTCTCGAAATCCTTCAGGGCCTCGACCAGGTAATCACGCAGACCGTCTTCGTAATACCACTCGTGCGACTCCCCGCCCTCTTCCGCGAAGCTGATGCGCAGGCCCGGGCACAATACCGCCTTGGCGCGCAGCAGATGAAGCAGCCGGGGGACGGAGAACTTCGGCGAATCGAAAAACTGCGGATCGGGCCAGAACCGCACCGTGGTGCCGGTGGTGCGCTTGCCGACCTCGCCGACCACTTCGAGGGCGGAGACCTTGTGGCCGTGGGCGAAGCCCATCTTGTATTCCTTGCCGTCGCGGCGCACCCACACGTCCAGGCGCATGGAGAGGGCGTTGACCACCGACACCCCCACCCCGTGCAGCCCGCCCGAGAACTGGTAATTCTTGTTGGAGAATTTGCCCCCGGCGTGGAGCTTAGTCAGGATCACCTCCACCCCCGGCACCTTCTCCTCGGGATGGATGTCCACCGGCATGCCGCGGCCGTCGTCGCGCACCTCCAGCGAACCATCCTTATAAAGCCGCACCTCGATGCCCTTGGCATGACCCGCGACGGCCTCATCCACGCTGTTATCGATGACCTCCTGGGCGAGATGATTCGGCCGGTCGGTCTGGGTGTACATGCCCGGGCGCTTGCGCACCGGATCCAGACCGCTCAATACCTCGATCGACGCTGCATCGTAATTGCTCATGACTTATGCTGTAACCCTTGTTTTCCCCGGTTTCGACAATCGGGCCAATCCTAGCAGCACTTTACGCCGGTGGCCACATTGACCCATGCGGCCACCTGCGGTAGGGTAGCGCATCCGCAACAGGAGCACCGGTTTTGGCCAGAAAAAAGACCCCCGATTTCGAAGCCGCCCTCCAAGAGCTCGAAGAGATCGTCGAGAAGATGGAAGACGGCGACATCAGCCTGGAAGACTCCCTTAAATACTTCGAGCGCGGCATCGCGCTGACCCGCGCCTGCCAGCAGGCCCTGACCGAGGCGGAACAAAAGGTACAGATCCTCCTGGAGAAGAGCGGCCAGGAGACCGTGGAAGACTTCGAGCCCGAAGACTAGCCCGGATATTTCACCACGGATCGTAGCGAGGGCGCGTAAGGCATTGAAGATTCGGGGCGCACGGAGCTTTTGACGGTGAAGGCATAGTCGACACTATGTCGAACCGGCAAAAGCGAGTACGTCACGTAGATTCAATGGATTACGCGACCGCAGTAGATTCGTGGTGAAATATCCGGGCTAGGTACCGCTGAATTAATCCGAGCCCCCAATCCGATTTATCAAAAGGCAGTCTGCTTGAATCTTGAACACTATTTCATACAGTACGGCAAACGTGTGGAGCAGGCGCTCGATCGCTCGCTGCCCGCCGCCGACACCCACCCCACCCGGCTGCACGAGGCCATGCGCTACGCCTGCTTCAACGGCGGCAAGCGCGTGCGGCCTCTGCTGGTCTATCTCACTGGCGAGATGCTCGGCGTCGCACCCGAGCAGCTCGACGGCCCGGCCTGCGCCATAGAACTCATCCACACCTATTCCCTGGTCCACGACGATCTACCGGCGATGGACGATGACGACCTGCGCCGCGGCAAGCCCACCGTGCACAAGGCCTATGACGAGGCCACCGGCATCCTGGTCGGCGACGCCCTCCAGGCGCATGCCTTCCATATCCTCAGCCACGACAACGACATGATCGCGGATGCGGCGGTACGTGTTAGAATGATCGGCATACTGGCGCAGGCCAGCGGCTCGCGCGGCATGGTCGGCGGGCAGGCCATCGATCTGGCCGCCGTCGGCAAAGAGCTCTCCCTGGTCGAGCTTGAGGACATGCACATCCACAAGACCGGCGCCCTGATCCGCGCCAGCGTGATGCTCGGCGCCTTGAGCAAGCCGGGGCTGGACCCCGCGCTGCTGCACAAGCTCGATCACTACGCCAAGTGCATCGGCCTGACCTTCCAGATCCAGGACGACATCCTGGATGTCGAAGGCGACACCGCCACCCTGGGCAAGCGGCAAGGGGCCGACATCGCCCGCAACAAGCCCACTTATCCGGCGATCGTGGGCTTGAGTGATGCAAAACGCATGGCCAAGGAGCTGCATGAGGCGGCCGTCGACAGTCTGGAGGTCTTTGGTGACCGGGCTGGCGCGCTGCGGCAGTTGTCGGAATACATCATTACCCGAAAACATTGAAGGCGGCGGCGCCGATGACGGACACACACATCTTGAGCGATTTGGATCCCCACATGATGGCAGACGCTAGCAGTGATTTTTCCTTGTTGGACCAGATCGACTCACCGGAGCAGCTGCGCGCCTTGGCGCAGAATCAGCTGCCGCAGCTGCGCGATGAGCTGCGCCGCTTCCTGATCAAGTCCATCTCGCAGACCGGCGGACACCTCTCCTCCGGCCTCGGCACCATCGAGCTGACCATCGCGCTGCACTACGTCTTCAACACGCCGGATGATCGCATCGTCTGGGACGTGGGCCACCAGAGTTATCCGCACAAGATCCTCACCGGCCGGCGCGCGCAGATGCACACCCTGCGCAAAAAAGGCGGCTTGGCGGGATTCCCCAAGCGCTGTGAAAGCCCGTATGACGCCTTCGGCGTCGGCCACTCCAGCACCTCGATCAGCGCCGCGCTTGGCATGGCCATCGCCGCCCAGCAAGACCACCTGGACCGCAAGGTAGTCGCCGTCATCGGCGATGGCGCCATGACCGCCGGCATGGCCTTCGAGGCGCTCAACCACGCCGGGGATCTCGACGCCAATCTGCTCGTCATCCTCAACGACAACGAGATGTCGATCTCGCCCAACGTCGGCGGCCTGTCCAATTACTTTGCCAAGGTGCTCTCCGGGCGCCTGTATTCGACCATGCGCGAAGGCAGCAAGAAGATGCTCAAGGGCATGCCGACGGTGTGGGAACTGGCACGGCGCGCCGAGGAACACGTCAAAGGGATGGTCATCCCCGGCACCCTGTTTGAAGAACTGGGCTTCAACTACATCGGCCCGATCGACGGCCACGACCTGGACACGCTGATCACCGCGCTGAGCAATCTAAAATCACTAGATGGCCCGCAATTCCTGCACATCGTCACGAAAAAGGGCAAGGGCTACGCCCCGGCGGAAGAAAATCCCTGCGAATATCACGGCGTCACCCCGTTCAAGATCGAAACCGGCGAGAAGCTCGCCAAGGCCGGTGCCGGCCCAAGCTACACCCAGATCTTCGGCCAATGGCTGTGCGACATGGCCGCGCATGATCCGCGCCTGGTCGCCATCACCCCCGCCATGTGCGAGGGCTCGGGCATGAATGCCTTCGCCGAACAGTTCCCCGATCGTTATTTCGACGTCGGTATCGCCGAGCAACATGCCCTCACCCTCGCCGCCGGCCTGGCGTGTGAAGGCAAGAAACCCGTGGTCGCCATCTACTCGACCTTCCTGCAGCGCGCCTACGATCAGCTGATCCACGATGTCGCCCTGCAAAACCTGCCGGTCACATTCGCCATCGACCGCGCGGGCCTGGTCGGCCCCGACGGTCCCACCCATGCCGGCACCTTCGACCTGAGCTTCATGCGCTGCATCCCCAATCTGCTCATCATGGCCCCGGCCGATGAGAACGAATGCCGCGCCATGCTCACCACCGCCTTCCTGCACCACGGCCCGGCGGCGGTACGCTATCCGCGCGGCGGCGGCATCGGCGTGAGCGTCGAGCCTTCACTCGCGCCCATCCCGGTCGGCCGATCCGAGATCCGCCGCCAAGGCCGCGGCCGCGTGGCGATCCTCAACTTCGGCGCGCTGCTCGCCCCGGCCTTGAAGGCGGCGGAAGGCCTGGACGCCACTGTGGTCAACATGCGCTTCATCAAGCCGCTCGATGCCGAGCGGGTGTTGCAACTCGCACAGACACACGACCTGCTCGTGACCCTCGAAGACAACGCCGTCGAAGGCGGCGCCGGCAGCGCGGTGAACGAATTGCTCGCCACCCAGGCGCGGCACCCAAAGGTGCTCAATCTCGGCCTGCCGGACCGCTTCGTCGATCACGGCAGCCGCGACGAGCTGCTCGCCGAGTGCGGGCTCGATGCCGCCGGCATCCTCGGCAAGATCACTCCGCATCTCGGGTAAGGTCGGGTACAATACCGCTTCCTTTTTCATTCAGGGCAATTATCTGATAAAATTGCTCAGATATTGATAGTGATTGGTCGTCTATGGCAGCTGTATATACCTTGAAAGTGCTCACCGACTTCGCGTCGGCACATTCCCTGCGCGAATATCCCGGCGACTGCGCCCGGCTCCACGGGCATAACTGGAAGGTCGAGGTGGAGGTGCGCGCGCGCACCTTGGATTCACTGGGCATCTCCATCGATTTCAAGACAGTCAAGGGCGTGGCCCGCCGCATCTGCGGGGAGCTCGATCACCGTTACCTCAACGAGATTCCGCCGTTCGACCGGATCAACCCTACCGCCGAGAACCTGGCCGCTTACATTTTTCGGCGCGTCGGCGAAGACATCAACAACGAGCGCGTGCAGGTCCACGCGGTGACGCTGTGGGAGACCGACACCTCCAGCGTGCGTTATACCGAGGAAGCGTAATGAATCAGATCGTGCCGAACGTCATCGACGATGTGCAGAGCGCCAATGACACGCGCCGCATCACCATCAATAAGGTCGGCATCAAGGATATCCGCCACCCGGTGCGGGTGCGCGACCGCAGCCAGGGCGAACAGCACACCATCGCCAATTTCAATATGTACGTGACCTTGCCGCACAACTTCAAGGGCACGCACATGTCGCGTTTCGTCGAGATCCTGAACAAGCACGAACGCGAGATCAGCGTGGAATCGTTCGATGAGATGCTGCGCGAGATGGTCGAACGGCTCGACGCGGAAACCGGCCACATCGAAATGAGCTTTCCGTATTTCGTCAATAAGACCGCGCCGGTCTCCGGCGTGCAAAGCCTGATGGACTACGATGTCACCTTGCGAGGCGAGATCAGCAAGGGCGTCGCCACCACGCTCATCAAGGTCGTCATCCCCGTGACCAGCCTGTGCCCGTGCTCGAAGAAGATCTCCGACTACGGCGCCCACAACCAGCGCTCGCATGTCACGGTCTCCGTGCGCACGCGCGAATTCGTCTGGATCGAGGAATTGATCGAGATGGTGGAAAAACAGGCCTCATGCGAACTCTATGGCCTGTTGAAGCGCCCGGACGAGAAGTACGTCACCGAGCGCGCCTACGACAACCCGAAGTTCGTCGAAGACATGGTGCGCGACGTGGCCGCGCAATTGAACGCCGATGACCGCATCACGGCGTATATCGCGGAATCCGAAAACTTCGAGTCCATCCACAACCACTCGGCCTACGCCATGGTCGAGCGGGACAAGACGCAGCGCTGACCACTACGGACTAGAACTTCTTTTTCAGCCGCAGCTCCGCGCCCTCGCGCTGCATGTCCAGCCGCCCCAGAAACGACATGCCGAGCAAGGCCTCTGTCGGGAACGAGGCGCTTTGATGCACCACCGCTTCAACATTGTGCAGCTGAATGCCGCCCACCCGCACCGCGTTCAAGCTCACCAGATAACCCGTCTCGACAGTCGAGGCGGTGGCCACTGAAATCTCCCGGCCCTTGAGATAATCGATCCCCAAGCGCCGCGCATGCGCGCGGTTCATCGAAATGAGGGTCGCGCCGGTGTCGACGATGAACTTCATCGGCATACCGTTGATCGAGCCTTCCGCCCAATACATGCCACGCGCATCCGGCCACAGGCGGACATCATCGCTTTTGCGCTCGGCATAGTCCGAGGTGATGCTGAGCGAGGCGCCCATCTGCTGCACCAAGCGCCGCCCATTGACTTCGATCTCGATACGATCGCCGCCGGCGGAAATCAGCTTCACCCCTTCGGGACTGGTCTGCCCGACCGACAGCATGCGTTCGCTCCCATCGATCTGGAGCAGCGCCTTGTCCGTGAATACTCCCTGGATAACGATGTCCGCCGCCGCGCCAGCGCGCCACGCCGACATCAACACGATTAGCAAAACCATCCCTATGCGCATCGGCTTGTTCACTCCTATTGATCGGCGACCAGCATCAGGTAGGCGGGCTCCGTCTTGTCACGGGAGTTGTCCTGCCCCGTGCTGAAATTGACCGTCCACATACGTTGCGGATTGAATTGAAACTCCGTCGCCGACCAATAATAGCCGCGGCGGACATTGGAAAAATACCGGACATCGATCTTGGGATACGGATCCGCGAGCGTAGCGCTCACCACGCCAACCAGCTCGTGCCGCTTGGGCAGCCGCCATTTCTTGATGCCGCAGAGCGCCGACTTGTTGAGCGCCTGGACATAGCCGTCCGCCCCGCAGGCCTTCTGTCCGCAATCGCCTGCGGCGCCCGTCACCGAATAACTAAAGTCGCGATTGCGCTCACCGCTCGATGTCTTCGCCTCCCAGAACAATCCGGACTTGGTATCGCGCACACACGCCCAGGTCTTGGCTGCAACCGCCAGCGCGCGGCCACGCTCATCCAGTTTCACGAACCGGCCATTGTCCGCCGGCAAGACTCCCACCAGCGCGGCAAGTTGCTTCGGCGTGATGTCCGGCGTGGGCTCGCCGGCCCTGGCCGAAGTCCCGCCCGCTGATTTGGCTGGACTGGCAACCGCCGGCGCGCTACGTGGAAGCGGCGCGGGCAAGGTGGCGGGATCGCGGGTGACCTCCACGACCGTCAAAGGGGGCGGCGCCTTGAACTTGATCTCGGGTAACGATGCCTCGTTGGGATCCTTCGCGGCAGGCGGGTTCGGGTTTACCGCGGGCGCGGCGGGCGGCGCGGAGGCGACAGGCAACGGCGATGCCTCCACGGGGATATCGACCTCGGTGTGCTCACGCGGCGCACTGCACGCGCTCAATACCAGCACCAGAACCGCTGCTTGCCTCAGCATGCCTCAACACCCTCGCAACACGCGGATAAAAAAGGGAAGCATACGGCTTCCCTATGTGTACGCATGCCGTCGCGGCGCGCCTTAGAACGGGATGTCATCATCGAAATCATCGAAGCCGCCGCGCCCGCCGGGTTCATTCGAAGGGGCGGGCGATGCCGCCCTGCCGCCGCCCTGCGCCGGGGCCGACGCTGCCGCCTCGTATCCGCCACCACCGCCGCCACCGCGCGTGCCGCCGAGCATCTGCATCTCGTTGGCGATGATCTCGGTGGTATAACGA
>CAZKZP010000037.1:0-9516 GCA_964557295.1 uncultured Chromatiales bacterium
TCGCCATCTGCTTGCCGGGCATCGCGTCCAGGGTGAAGCGCGCGCTGACCTCGGAAATGCGCCCGGCGCCCTTGGTGACCACCACGAAGTTGATGATCACCAGGATAGCGAACACCACGATACCGACGGCGTAATTGCCGCCGATCACAAACTCCCCGAAGGCCTCGATCACCTGCCCGGCCGCATCGGTGCCGTTGTGCCCTTCCAGCAGCACCACGCGGGTCGAGGCTACGTTGAGCGCCAGGCGCAATAAGGTGGCGATCAACAACACCGTTGGGAACACGCCGAAGTCCAGCGGTCGGATCACATAGATCGCTGCCAGCAGAACGATCAGACTCAGCGCAATATTGAAGGTGAACAAGATGTCCAGCAAGAACGGCGGGATCGGCAGGATCAACATCGCCAGAATCGCCATCATGACCAGTGGCACACCCAATCCGCCTTTGAGCACCAGTTCGAGATAATTGGGGGATGTGGTTTGCGCCATGGCTATTGATCTCGTTTCAAATCATCGGGAATGGGCAGATCGTCTTCATCGAGCGGCTTGGGCTGCGGAGCGCTGCTGTTCTGATGCATCTGCAACTGGAAGACATAGGCCAGCACCTTAGCGACGGCCAGATAGAGCCCGGCGGGGATCTCCTGCTCGAGCTCGGTGTTGTAGTAGAGCGCGCGCGCCAGCGGCGGCGCCTCGACGATCGGGACATGATGCTCGTTGGCGATGGCGCGGATGCGCAAGGCCACCATCTCGGTGCCCGAGGCCACCACTCTGGGCGCGCCCATGCGTGCCTGGTCGTATTTCAGCGCCACGGCATAGTGGCTCGGGTTGGTAATGATCACATCCGCCTTCGGCACCTGCTGCATCATGCGCCGACGCGCGATTTCGTGTTGCAGGTTGCGGATGCGTCCCTTGACCTCGGGGCTGCCCTCGCTCTGCTTGTATTCGTCCTTGATCTCCTGGTGCGTCATGCGCAGTTGCCGGGTATGGTCCCACAGCTGAAACGGCACATCGACGGCGGCGATCACCACCAGCGACGCGGAGAGGATGATGAAGGACCAGAACAGAATGCTGGTCATGTGACTCAAGCCGCCTTCGACCGTCTCCTGCCCCAGGCCCAGCAGCTCCTCGAAATGCATCCACAGCAACCATCCGGCCACCGCCGCCACCAGCGCAAACTTCGCCAGCGCCTTGAGCAGCTCCACCACCCCCTTCCAGCCGAAGACCCGCCCCAACCCCTGGATGGGATCGAGCTTCTCCCATTTGAACCCGATCGCTTGCAGACTGAAGGACCAGCCACCCAAGGCCATCGGCGCCAGGAGCGCGGCGAATAGCAACACCATGAACAGCGGAAACAGCATATCGATGCCCAGGCTCACGGCCGCGACGAAGCGCTCATAAAGCAGCGAGGTGTCGAAGATCTCCTCGCGACGGAGCGTGAAGGAGCTGCGCAGCAGGTCGAACATCTTCTGCACCATGCCATCGCCAAGCATGAGTATGCCGAAGCCGCCCACCAGCATCACCGACATGGTGGTGAGATCGCGCGAGCGGGGAATCTGTCCCTTCTCGCGCGACTCATCGAGCCGCTTCTGGGTAGGCTGTTCGGTGCGTTCCTGGCCGTCGTCTTGCGCCATCTCAACCACCCACCAGCTGCGCGACCAATCCGAGACCGATGCTGAACATGGATTCCATAGTTGCAATCATGCCCGGCAAGGTGAAATACAGAATCACAAATCCCAGGATGATCGTGATGGGAAAACCGACGGCAAAAATATTGAGCTGCGGGGCGGCGCGCGTCATCACGCCGAAACTCAGATTCACCAGCAACAGCGCGGCCATGGCCGGCAGCGCAATCATCACCGCGCTGGCGAACATCTCGCTGCCCCACGAAACGATCTGCCAATAGCCGTTGGCCCCCAGGCCGGAGTCGGAAATCGGCAGACTCTGAAAACTATTGGCGAGTATTTCGATCAACACCAGATGCCCGTCGAGTGATAGGAATACCAGGGTCGCCAGGATCATGAAGAATTGCCCGACCACCGGCACACTGGCGCCCGATTGTGGATCGATCATCGAGGCGAAGCCCAACCCCATTTGCATGGAGATGATCTGCGCGCCGATCACGAACACGCTGAAGACCAGCTGCAACACGAATCCCATCGACAATCCGATCAACACCTGCTGAAAAACAATGCCCACGCCCGCGACCGAAAGCGGATTGACCGCGGGCACCTGCGGCACGATGGGAGCGATGATCAGGGTGAGTGCGATGGCGAAACTCAAGCGCACCCGGGCGGGCACGGTGCGCGCGCCGATGAACGGCATGGCGGTGGCCATGGCGGCGATGCGGAAAAACGGCCAGAGGTAGGACCCGACCATCGCGGTGACTTGCGCCTCGGTGAAGTGCATCATGCCCCGACCTCCCCCACCGCCATCTAGCCGATGACGCCCGGTATGTTCTCGATCAGGCGCGTGGTGTAGTTCATCATCAGTTTCATGATCCACGGACCGGCCATGATCAGCACCATAAACGTGATCAGCAGTTTCGGGATGAAACTGAGCGTCATTTCGTTGATCTGCGTGGCCGCCTGGAACACCGCCACAATCAATCCCACGATCAACCCCGGCAGCAACAGCACCGTGGTCAGCAGCATCACCAGTTCCATGGCCTCTTTTCCGATGGTCAACGTCGCTTCAGGTGTCATGACTCACGCGCTCCACTCAAGAACTCAGATAAAAACTCGAGGCCAGCGTGCCCATGATCAGGGCCCAGCCATCAACCAGCACGAACAACATCAGCTTGAACGGCAGCGAAATGACCAGCGGCGAGAGCATCATCATACCCATGGCCATCAGCACGCTGGCGACCACCAAGTCGATGATCACGAACGGGAGGAAGATCATGAAGCCGATCTGAAATGCCGTCTTCAGCTCACTGGTGACAAACGAAGGCAGCACCAGCGAAAACGGCACATCCTCGGGTGACTCCAAATTATCCTTGCCGCTGATGCGCGCAAACAGCGCCAGATCCGAATCGCGCGTCTGCGCGAGCATGAAGGATTTGAACGGCTCGCTCCCGGTCTTGAAGGCCTCTTCGATCGAGATCTCGTCATTGAGATAGGGCTGCACGGCGTTATCGTTCACCTGATCGAACACCGGGGTCATGATAAAGAAGGTCAGAAACAGCGACATGCCGATCAGCACTTGATTCGACGGCGTCGAGGCCAGCCCCAGCGCCTGGCGCAGAATCGCCAGCACGATGATGATGCGGGTGAAGGATGTCATCATGACCAAGGCCGCGGGCAGCAGGCTCAGCACCGTCATCAAGGCCAGGATCTGCAAGGTGATCGAATAGGTCTGGCTGCCGTCCGGATTGGTGGTCATGGAGACGACGGGCATGGCGGCGTTGGCGGCCAGCGTCTCAAACGACATTCCGCAGCCGGCGAGCAGCAGCAGGAGCGAGAACAGGTGCGTCATCTTGAACGGAAGGAATCTCATGAATTACCGCCGAACTGCTTCTTGAGGATTTCTGAAAAACGCGTGTGCAACTGACCGGGGGGCGCATGCGGTGCGATCACGATCGGCTCTTCCAGGACATGCAGCGTCTGGATGACGTTGGGCGTCACGCCCACGAGGATCTGCTTCTCGCCCACCTTGATCAGAACAATGCGCTCGCGCGTGCCCACTGCCATGGAGCCGATCACCTTCATCTGATCGGAAAGCCCGCCCTGAAATCGGCCGAAGCGCTTCATGAACCAGGCGCAGCCGAAGATCAGCAACAGCACGATGATCAGCCCGAATGTCATCTGCAGGATGCTGCTGACGGCCATGGTTTCCATGGACTGAGCGCCCGCCGCCTGCCCGGCGCTTTGTTGCGCGGCGCAGATCTCGGTGGACAGCATGAGGACGGCGGGAATGACTGGTTTCATGGCGGCGTCTCGACTACTTCAACCGTTTGATGCGCTCGGAGGCGCTGATGACATCGGTGAGACGGATGCCGAATTTTTCATTGACCACCACCACCTCGCCGTGCGCGATGAGCGTTCCATTGACCATCACATCCAACGGTTCGCCGGCCAGCCGGTCGAGCTCGACCACGGAACCCTGGGTGAGTTGCAACAGATTACGGATGCTGATCTTGGTGCGCCCGATCTCCATGGAAATATCCACCGGTATATCCAGGATCATGTCGAGATTCATGTCCTCGCGCATCAAGGCGCCATCGTCCTTCAACTCCGTCAGCCGCGTGGGTCTCACCGCCTGTTCGTTCAACGCGGTGGCCCAGTCGGCGTCGGCGCCGGAATTCTGCGTCCCCAGCGCGCTCGCCCACTCGTTGGCCAGATCGTCCTGGGATTTATTTTCATCGCTCATACTTTCGATCCTTTGATCAAGGCAGTCGTCTGTGAATAGTTTTCAGGTCGCGGCACCATCTCCATCACCTTGATTCCAATGTTCCCCTTGACCTGCCCATATCTCCCGCGAAAGATCGGCATCTCTTCGACATAGGTGGTGATCTTTTCCGGGATCTCGATCGGAATGACATCGCCGACCTCGAGTTTGACGATGTCGGACAGCTTCAGTGACAAGTGGGTCAACGGCACCACGAGTTCGACCATCGCGTCCTTCATCCCTTCCTTCAGCGCATTCATCCAGCGCTCGTCCAGCTCCACGCGGTCGCTCTGCACGCCGGCGTCCAGCAGTTCCCGGATCGGTTCGAGCATCGCGTAAGGCATGGTGACGTGAAACTCGCCGCCGCCGCCTTCCAGTTCGATGTGAAACTTGCTCACCACCACCACTTCCGTCGGGCTGACGATATTGGCGAACTGCGGATTGACCTCCGTGGCCTGATATTCAAAGTCCACCTTCAACGCCGGCGCCCAGGATTCCTTCATGTCCTTGAAGGCCTGCTCCAGCATCATGTGGGTGATACGCTGCTCGGTGGCGGTGAACTCACGACCCTCGATACGCGCGTGAAACCTGCCGTCGCCGCCGAAAAAATTATCCACCAGGATGAACACCAGCTTCGGATCGACCACGAACAGCGCCACCCCGCGCAGCGGTTTGACGCGCACCATGTTCAAACTGGTCGGCACATAGAGACTGTGCACATACTCCGAGAATTTCAGCATCTCCACGCCGCTGGTGGTGATCTCCGGCGTTTTGCGCAGCATATTGAACAGACTGGTCCGGAAGAAACGGGAGAAGCGCTCGTTGATCATCTCCAGGGTGGGCATGCGCCCGCGAACGATGCGATCCTGCGTGGTAAAGTCATAGGCGATCGGATTGCCGTCCTCATCCAACCGCTCGGTCTCGATATCGCCGCTCGCGACCCCATGCAGCAGGGCGTCGATTTCATCTTGGGAAAGAAGATCGTTGGCGCTCATAACCGCTCACTGCATCACAAAACTGGTGAAGAACACACCCTCGACCGGCGATTCGCCGAGCTCCTGATCGAGGATTTCCTTGATCGCACCCATCGCTTCTTCGCGCAAGGCCTGCTTGCCTTCGACGGTGCTGATCTTGTCATAGGTCTGGCTGCTCAGGAGCATCAACAAGGAATTACGAATCGCCGGAATATGCTTCTCCGCCTCCTTCATCTTTTCCTCCTCGCGCCCCATGATCTCAATCGTCACTTGCAGGAATCTCGCCTTGCCCTGGCCATCGAAATTGACGACGAACGGCGGATCGAGCTTCACGTAAACCGCCGGCCCCGGTTTCTCCTTTTCTTCCGGTGCATCCTCCGGCGCCTCCTCCGGCACATCCGCTGGGGCATCCGCCGTCACCTCGCCGTGCGCCCCGGGCTTGGCGCTGAAGAACCCGGTCGCCCACATGGTGCCCACCACCGCGCCGGTCAGCAGCACCAGGCTGAGCAGGATAATGAGAATGATCAACAAGAGCTTGGATGACGACTTTTTGTCTCCACCCTTTTTTTCTTCCGCCAGATCAAGGTCATCGGCCTTGGCCATATTCAGTCCTCCACGTTGTTGTCCGGACTTAGCAATTTCTGTGCCCGGATGCAAAATCTCACACAAATACGCTGATAAACAATAAGTTGAGATCTATCAGCCCGGTTTCGGAAGGACGCTTTTTTGACGGCGGCGCATCCCAGCGACGAGCACGACGTTTTTTTGACATAAAAAAACCCGGCACTTGGCCGGGTCAGTAGCTCATCGAAATATTCCTTTGTCGCACGCCGAGTTCATACAGATACTTCGGGCGGATAACCCCACCATGACAAAGCTAGATGGGGTATGGTCATGGTTGGGGTTAGCACCTCCCGGATTTTCGCTATAGTTAATTTAGCAATATCTGACGCATCTGCAGTTTTAGCGTGGCTCAAACAATAGAAAACACCGCAAAGCACTGAGCCCTCCAGTCTCCTGATGGTATGCGCGTGGAGTTGATTCTCCCAGACTTGACGCAAGAGGAGTACGCGCCATGCGAGTGAACACTCGAAGTAAAGTATCAATAATCGCCGGCCTTTTACTGCTAATAGGCCATGTGGATATCGCCGTAGCGAGCACCGATTGCAGCATCGCATTCAATCCAAGCGATCACGGCTCGCAATTCCTTCGAGCACAATCGTTAACGGCGTTCAACGGGTCAAGGTACATCAAAGCCGTACGAGGCGCGCTTGACGGTGAAGTCATGGGTTATGCCTTATCGCTGCGCAACACGCGCGGGGAGGAGGCAATCACCGTCGAACACGGGCTGGCGCGCATCCCCTGCGAGGTTGCAGGAGGGCAAGACTTCACCACTCGAACGGTCACCGGTTGGGGCAGTGTCAGTAAGGTGATCAGCACGGCGGCCGTGCTTCACCGCATCTGGCACTACGAGCAAAGCGCTGGACTGGATGGATCAGACATTCCCCCGTCGCCGCCAGCCGGAGTCGGCCCCCGAATCGCGCTGGAGACACCGTTCTGGTCGTTCCTCCCGCTGCGTTGGCGCTCCGAAGTCGCTGATGGATTCCATTCAGTTACCTTTTTGCAATTGCTGCAACACAAGGCTGGCTTCGCCCAAACCGACGCTTCCTTTCTCGACCGCTTGCGCCTGGGGCCTGCGCAGCCGGCTGGAAAACGGGTCTACTCGAATGCGATAGGCGAAATCATCCAGCATCTTCCGCATTTCTTTGATCCGCAAACTTCGCGGCTGGCAGAAATGAAGTTCTCGTGGTCTAGCAATGGAGACTATCACGCAGCGATGGCGGACTTGAGCTGGCGTGTGTATCAAGATTATGTGCAGACGGAATTGCTGGCGCCTATTGGAATTGCAGCCAGTTGCAATGATTTGCAGGGTCACGGCGAAAATTATGCCTTATTTTATGCAGGCGCGATGGATCGTCGCCATGGCCACAACATTCATCTTGATGATCGCACCGCCTGCGGGGCGAGCGGCTGGACAATGTCGACGCGTGACATGTCATGGTTTCTGCACCAGTTGACCTCCGGAGACACCCTCATCCCTAAACGCTTCTACGAGAAAATGGCCTATCGATCGGCAGTCGATGATCGACTCGGCTGGGCCACGGCAAGCTCGATGGACGGAGGCTACGCGTTTCATTCGAACGGCGTAATGGATTATTCCGATGGCACCGCCATGCGCACCTTGGTTGTGCACTATCCAAACGGCTATGTTGTGGCAATTGCAACCAATTCGAAGCTGACTGATACCACCCCAAGCCTGGAGCAGATCCTTTTCACCGCCTACAAATCTGCTCGCGGCCTCGAATAAGGCGAGCGGTTTATGCCGCCCGTTATCTCTCGCCGTCCAACAATCATTCAGCGCGGAGGGCGTAACAAGCGCAGCGCATTACGCCGCATGTAAAACAGCGCCAACTACCGTAATGCGCAGAAATCGCAGTCCAACTGATACCTATGGGCGCGAGATAAACGAGTGGTGAAACGGGAGAATTTTCATTCGGCGCAATTCGCTGCGCTTATTGTGCTACGAGCTGGTTCCTCCAGCATATGACGATGATGCAGCGTTCAACATCTTCTGGTAATCGACCGTTGCAATTTGCATGCTTCTTAGACTAAGTTAAATTATTCTCGACAGAAATCCATCATCATCAAAGTTCTTTGACCGCGCCCACTGAAATGAACAGCCCCCCAATTTCTGGCATAAGAAAAAGCAATTCTGCATCCATTCGGGGAAACAGACATGCCCCAAATTAGCCCAGAAACTACTTTTTCCGAAGTATCGTCCCTAAGAAGATACGCATCCCACCTATCACTACTAGTCCCAAACAGAAAAATAGTCCCCCTCGCCGTGGGATACGCCCGTGATCCAGCCCCGCCTTGATCCAAACGACTTAGCTGGTTTGATGGTAGTTTATTGATTGACACACACTCTCTTGTAATACTGCCTGATTTTTGCAACCACCAGATCGGTATGCACCGCATCGCAACCCAGTCTTTTTTCCATGAAGAATTATGCATCAAGTAGGCTTTTTTGTGATCGATATACGATACCTCGTTGTAATCTTCCGCATCTTTGATGGGCAATGTTATTTCAACATCGTCGCCACGGATGTATTTTGTTTGCTCCCATTCTGATGGATGGATAACATTGTCCTTTCCTGCATCCAAATATCCATCACCCTCAAGCAGCGGAATCCAATATCGCCCTTGCATTGTCGCGGGTCGTTTGGACACCTTGCAGCTGATTTCGCTGCGCTCATAGTTTTTGTACCAATCTTTACCCTCTTCAGCGTTGTATTGCTTTATATAAGCAACCTCGTTTCCGAATAGGCCTTCCTTCCAACTTTCAGAATGCTTTTTCGAAGGATCTTTTACATAGTCTTGTGGAAAGGAATAATATATATATCCATCCTGATAGCACAGACCAGCACCGTTATCGTATTTTCTTACTTGATTGTTTTTTGTGTCCCAAATGTAGATAGCGTATTTCAGCTTTCCCAGCTCTTCTTCGTTCTTTGGCTTCGGCCCTTCGTAGCCATAAAATATCACCCTGTCTTCATCCAACCAGTAAACCTGCTTGTCGCTAGCACCGAATTTGGAGTCTAAGATCGGATACGAGCCTGCATTTTCTCTTTTCTCTTCGACACCTCTTTCACAACCTTGCAGTACCAATATGATCAAGGCCACTAGAAATAAGTACGCCTTATTGTGATAGTTGATCATTGTTATACCTATACGATAAATGTTTAACATTCTGTTGTTCGATTGGGTCATTGGAATGACAACGGATTATCAATTCGAGCGAGTAGCGCGTAGGGCACAATAACCGGAGGGCATTGCGCCGCATGTGAGGCCGCCTTCACCATCACCACTTATATAACCCACCAATCAACATTCGCGTTTCCTGTGTTTATCGGACTTGTAACCGTATCTTTTACCGCATAGGAATTGGCTGACAGCAGTGCATATTCAACTTGGGTAGTCATGATAGTGCCTCCAGATAAGTAATGAACTTATTTGCAATCCCTGCCGGTCGCAGGTAAAAAAACTTCGGAAGTGCTGGTTGTCTTTCCGTGAATGCCCTTGCATTTCTTACAAGCA
>CAZKZP010000037.1:9526-26993 GCA_964557295.1 uncultured Chromatiales bacterium
GCGATAAGCCTCCGTGTCATTCAGACCGACGATCTCCGGTTTTTTTCGAATCAGCCAAGACATTTCTGGTTCTCGATCTTCTTTCTGCTCCACAGTAATCAAACCTCGCACATCGCGAGCACCATCGTCGTCATAGTGGGATGTGGCAAGAATGTTGACCCGCAGCCCCGGCGGGAATTCTTTGTAGTCGATCTTCTTCCACGCCCGCCTTCCCAAACGAAATACAGCGCGTTAGTTTCCGGGTAACCGTGCAACATGCACGACTCGCAACTGCCGATGGAGACTCTGACATAAGCCTTGCCGTCCACGATGTCGAAGACCTCCGGGAAATAGTCGGGCTTCGATTTCCAGATAATATTCATCGGCGCATAACAGAAGAGCCAGTATTTGCGCGCCCCCCGATTCGCCAGCGGCAACCCGGTACGCCCAAGTTCTTCATGCCTCTTGACGACGATAATCTTCCCGTCGTGCAGCTTGACCTCTTCGCTCCAGTCAATCTCTGTCGGGGCGCAAAGGGCTGGCATCGGCGCACCGGCAAGCACGATGCCCAACGTGATGCGTTTGAATAAAAGAGTGAGGTTCATCATGCTGCGCTCCTTATTTGTTGGGTTGTGTATTCGCCGGCGTTCTGTGCCGTCACCACGTAATCTCCCTGCATGGCGAGCGAATAATGGTCAACGGGGTTACCGTTCAATCCCGGCCATCCCCATTCATCAGTGTTAACAGCATGGGCGTCTACGACTAGCGGGATTTCACCATAAATGCTGTTGTCGTTGAGCGCAAGGGCGCAATAACCGAAGAGCATTGCGCCGCATGTGAGGTCACCTTCACCATTGCCACTTGTATAACCCACCAATCAACATTCGCGTTTCCATCCGGCGCAATACGGCAATCGCCTATTGCGCCCTACGATCTGATCCCATCCCAATTTCATGTCCGCAAATCCATCCTGAAGATTTTCAGTCCCTGCGAACGCGACTATTCGATCCGTTCCGTTTGTAAACGCAATGGCTCTAAAGCCTGTCGTTATATCATCAATTGCCCCACCACTACCAAATGTTTGGTCAACTGAATACCCTTGAGGAATGCTGGTCGAACCTAAAGAATAAGCAGAATTTGACGCATTCAATGCATCTTGATAGTTTGTGTTTGACATATCTAATTCCTTATTATCCATTAGTTACAAAGGTTAGTTGCCACAACAGTTCTCTGACCTTCCCCACCTACGCGCATAGCTTCCCAGTCCTTAGCATAGGAAAATGCAATTTTGCATCCATTAGGCGATACCGAAACTCCTTCAATATATCCATACTTCACAACCTCTGTCCCGGCACCACTAATCAAGTACCCCGCCCACCTGTTATTCTTGAAAACGAGAAAATAGCCATTCACAGTAGGATAAATCACACTTCCCATCCCTCGCGACAGTTCAAGCCATCTCAAAATATCATTTGAAATCTTATTTATGTGCACACACTGGTTTTTAACATCACCATTATTAGCCAGCCACCAAACTGGGATACATCTATTCTTAATCCAATATGAATTCCAACTTGTTTTCTGCAACAGATAGGCTTTTGCATGCGTAACATAGGACACTTCGTTGTAATCTTCAGCAAATTTTATGGGCAGGGATATTTCAACACCATCGCCACGGATGTATTTTGTTTTCTCCCACTCTGATGGATGGATAGTGTTGTCCTTACCGCCATCCAAATACCCATCACCCTCAAGCAGCGGAAACCAATATCGCCCTTGCATTGTCGCGGGTCGTTTGGACACCTTGCAGCTGATTTCGCTGCGCTCATAGTTTTTGTACCAATCTTTACCCTCTTCAGCGTTGTATTGCTTTATATAAGCAACCTCGTTTCCGAATAGGCCTTCCTTCCAACTTTCAGAATGCTTTTTCGAAGGATCTTTTACATAGTCTTGTGGAAAGGAATAATATATATATCCATCCTGATAGCACAGACCAGCACCGTTATCGTATTTTCTTACTTGATTGTTTTTTGTGTCCCAAATGTAGATAGCGTATTTCAGCTTTCCCAGCTCTTCTTCGTTCTTTGGCTTCGGCCCTTCGTAGCCATAAAATATCACCCTGTCTTCATCCAACCAGTAAACCTGCTTGTCGCTAGCACCGAATTTGGAGTCTAAGATCGGATGCGAGCCTGCTTTTTCTCTTTTATCTTCGACACCACTTTCACAACCCTGCAGTACCAATATGATCAAGGCCACTAGAAATATGAACGCCATATTGTGATAGTTGATCATTGTTATACCTGTACGATAAGTGTTTAACATTCTGTTGTTGGATTGGGTCATTGGAATGACAACGGATTACCAATTCGAGCGAGTAGCGCGTAGGGCGCAATGCCCTTCGGTTATTGCGCCCTACGCGCTACATGCTGAATCCATGAGTGAGGTTTTCATAATCTGTTGTTCGCTGATTGTCTCCACATCAGGATCATCAATTATAATTCGAAGCGCGTCTTCATCAACACTTAGGAATAATGATGGTATAAGAGAATATTTGCGAAGTATTTTAAATTGGTGACCTTTTATCTTTGTGCGCAGATTTTCAACTGCTTGATTGATCATGGCTGCGGTTTGCGCTTGTATGATGTCTCGCTGTTTATCCGACATCCGGTCGTTCTCAACCGGCAAGCTCGATATATGGAACATGATAACAATCTCAAGCTGCCCCTCTTTTTTGGCTTTTTCTAATAGTTCTGAGCAGTTATCACACTTTTGAATTAGGGGCGGAGATGGTTTATCAGCGATTTTGACTGCACGCTCTTCTCCCAAAAGCCAAGATGGCGCATGAGTATGCTTACCGGTATTTACAGTTGATTGATCATTTCCATATTGTTGAGCGAATGAGGCGCTGTATAACAAATACGCGGAAAAAACCAATATTACCTTCAAGTAACAATTTCTAATATCCAATTAACGAGCCCTTTCGCAGGAATTCCAATGTGGAGATTAATCCGCATTTTTCAACTGATCAAGCAAGTAGCCCGGGTGGAACGCGAGCGCAATCCGGGAAACAGCCGCCACAATATCAGCGCGTAGGGCGCAATAACCGAAGGGCATTGCGCCGCATGTGAGGCCACCTTCACCATCGCCACTTGTATAACCCACCAATCAACATTCGCGTTACTATCCGGCGCAATACGGCTATCGCCTATTGCGCCGAGCCCTACGAGCTCCGTTATTTAACGTTCTTCACAGCTAGCCGAGCTCGGCCTGCCGCCTCAAATTCTTTCAATTTCTCAAATATCTTGTCCGCTATGCGTACGCCATCCGCCATGTAATCCCGTCGGAATCTCAATGTAACCCTTAACTTTTCTGCATATGGAAAAAAAAGTTGGCATTGGTTAGTAGTGCGCCCGTCTGCGTAATCGTCGCAAAGAGCAAGATACTTCACCTTCCCATCTATCACATGCTCGTAAAATACTGTACCTGCTTGAATTTGACCGTCGCTTGTCCACCGCTGTCTGAACTTGCGCAGGCCATATGGAGCCAGGTCAGAGGGCTCTTCCACCAATTTCCCGACCCCCCAGGTGCTTTGCGGAAAATTCGGAAATCGTTCAAAAAATAAACTGTTAGGATCTGATAAATCTTCAACATCCACTTCGACTATCTGCCCCCGCCCCAGCTTCGGATACATCAGGCTGTGTCTTTCCTGACTCCAGGGCAAGACATCGGGAACGAACGCATGCAGCCCAATATGCGCAACCATCCCGTCGGTCGACTTGCGCCCGTAGCCCGTGAGCCAGGTTTTCTCCGGTATGAGAAACGCAGTATCCGCTATCGGTATAAACGACTGGCCGTCCTTGCTCTCCACTGGGTTGGGCAATGACTTCCCACAGGCGGTAAGGACCAGAGACAGTGCAATCAGGCACGGGATGCAGAACATTAAAGAAACAATTTCACGAAAGGTGTGGCGACTTACCGACATCATCTGTTGTTTCGCAGTCTGTCGGTATCTCGATTCAAAGCCCGCAGCATGTTGTGCCTTCACTCTGTTGGAAATTTTACTTATCTGCATATCACTTACCTTATCCAATAGTAAAAACGGACACTTTTTAGCGCTTAAGCGGAGTCCCCAACTCAATGTTCATCACAGCTAGTAGCGCGTAGGGCGCAATAACCGAAGGGCATTGCGCCGCATGTGAGTCCACCTTCACCATCACCACTTGTATAACCCACCAATCAATATTCGCGTTTCCATCCGGCGCAATACGGCTATCGCCTATTGCGCCCGACGAGCTCATCCCGCCTACTCGGCTTTATTTTTCTCAAGCTCCTTCACTCTCTTTTGCAACTCCTGAATCATCTTCGTGTGTTCACCATAGGCGCGGGCCAGTTGCTTGGTGAGATCGGTCATGCTTTTGATGGAGGCGGTCAACTCATCCTTTTTCGAATTGACGGCATCGACTTGCATGAGCACCAGGGCGGCGATGTCATTGGGATTGCTGATCACCCTTGGGTTTCGCTTTTTATTGTTTTGCGCGGTTTCTTTCGCGATAGTTTCTGATGACATTTTCGTTCTCCTCAGCTGATGCGGATTATCTAACTTCTCTGGATTCCGGCATTCGCCGGAATGACGAACAAAGTGACTGTTCTTTGGGCACGATGACCATGAGTTCCTGCGCGGGGGTGACCACACCGCCGAGGGTGTTGACCATGAGTTGTTGGACAGCGACGGCCACGGGGGCGTAGAGGATTTGTTTGGCGTTGAGGTCTTTGGCCTTGTGCAGTTCTTGGATGATCGTGTCGCGCTGGCGTTGTTGTTCTTGAATGTCGGCGAGGGTTTGGCCGTGGAGTTCGGCATCGAGGGCCTGGATTTGTTGGTCGATGCTTTGCAAGGCGGCGAATTGCTGCTGGCGGGACTGCTCGGCGGCGAGGGTCTGTTGTTGTTCGATGCGCTCTTCTTCCAGCTCCAGGTATTGCATCTCGGGGGCCATGTGTTTGTCGGCCAGGGTTTTGAGCCATTCGGGCAGGCCACTGAACCTCCAAAAAAAACCGGCGTGTGGCCGGTCTATGTGGTTTGCTTGGTGGTACTCCCTGGCCATCGCCTTACGCTGGGGCTAAAAATGCCGCGTGCGTATCTCCTCGAGCAGTCCAGCGCTGGCAGCCTCGATCAGGTCGAGCACGCGATCGAATCCGGAGAGCCCTCCATAATACGGGTCGGGCACTTCCCGCTCGCTCAGGCCGCTGGCGTATTCCAGAAACAAGCGGATCTTGTTTGAATGGCCTTCAGGTGCGATGGCGATGAGGTTGGAGAAGTTGTCGCGGTCCATGGCCACGACATAGTCGAACAGTTCGATATCCTTGGTGACCACGCGCCGGGCGCGGATGGTGGAAAGATCGACTCCGCGGCGCGAGGCGATCTGCTGTGCCCGGGGGTCGGGGTTTTCGCCCACATGGTAGGCATGGGTGCCCGCGGAGTCGATCTCGACCTGCTCATCCAGGCCATGGGCCTGTACCAGCGCCCGGAAAACGCCCTCGGCCATCGGCGAACGGCAGATGTTGCCCATGCAGACGAACAGCACTTTCACTTTTTTCATGATGATCCATCTATACCCGCTGACAATCAAACACCCGCCCGTCACCCGTATTGCACATCGACGGCGGACAACATCGTGATTATATCAAAGCAGCGTGGCCCGCGCTGGGATCAGCTCTTGCCGATGGCGATGCCGACATCCAGCGCCTCGAACCAGTCGAGGAACCGCTGCACGTCATCGCCGCGGAACAAGCGCCCGTGCTGCGGCGCCATGATCTCGATGTCGAGCTTGCGCACCCGGTCGATCCAGTCCTGTTTCGCCTTGTTGGAGGGCATCCACCGCTGATGAAAGTATTTCATCTTGGGGATATGTTCCTCGAATTTGTCGACAAACATCGGGGCACCGGGCGCTTCCAAGGCCGCGCCGACATCCCCACTCATCAATATCTTGGCGCGCGGATCGTAGATGTGATAGTTGCCGGAGGCGTGCAGATAATGCGCGGGGATGATTTGCAGGGTCTCCTCGCCGATATCGATGACACCGCCCTCGTCCTGGATGGAGACATACTCGATCCGGCTCAAGCCGAAATGGCGGATGAATCCCTCCCACAGCCAGGGCGCATGCAGCCGCGCCTTGGGCAGGACCTGATCCCACAGGCCTAGCGACGAGATGATGTCCGGGTCTTGATGCGAGGCGAAGATATCGGTGATCTGCTCGACGGACACGTGATGCAACACCGCCGCGAGCATGGATGAGAAGATCTCGATGCCGCCCGGATCGAGCAGCAGCGCGCGCTTGGGCGTGGCCACCAGATACTGATTGGTATCGATCACCTTATCCGGTTTTTCGGGATCGCGCCCGAACACTACCCATCGATACCTGCCTTCATAAATATTGGTCGCCTTCATCGCTTCCCTCTCTTTCTCAAGCCGCCAACTGGCGGCGAATGGCAATCGCCTCTTGCAACATGCTCGAACAGGTCTTCATGTGTTTTTTGATGATCTGCACCGCCTGCTCCAGATTATCGGCCACTACGCTCAGCCCTTCGCTGAACTCCTCGGCGCGGGAGGCTTCGACCCGGCAGCTCGATGAGATCGCCGTGGTGGCGCGCATGTCGTTGTTGATGTTTTCCAGCAGATCGTCCAGGTGCTGCATCTGCTTGCTGATCCGGTAACTCAGATCGTCCAGCGTGTGGCCGAGCGACTTCACGGACTTCCGGAAGCCCTCGGTGTGTCCGGTGCCGTTGACCTTGGTGAGCACGATCTCATAACGGTTTTGCGCGTCCTTGGCGCGGATCTCGGCGGCGGCCGTGCGCGAGATATTCAGTGCCTCTTGATTGATCTGCTTGACCATATTGAGCGTATGGCGGGCCATTTCATCGATGAAATTGGTGATCGGCTGGAACCCGCGCGCCTTGTCGCCCGCGCGCGCGGCGATGGCCTTGGCGTTATTGGCGCCGAGGGAGATCTCCTTGGCGATCTTCATGACCGCGCCGAGTTCGACGGTGATCGCCGTGACCGACACGAGTATCCGGCCCTGCATCCGCTTGATATCGATTTCTTTGCCCATGGATAGACCTGATGTTGGCAGTTTTCCCTTCTAATCATCGACAAGAATGGAAAGAGATTTAGGGAAAATGCAATGTTTCTGCCAACTCGGGCCAGGGCGGCGGCCCAGCGTTTGCGCAGGGCTCAAGGGTGCTAAAAGGAGGCTCTCGGGAAGGCGAGACGGGATTTCGCGGGGAACGCGAAGGCAGTTCCCTGCCTTCGGCGACGGCAAGATGCGGCCGCTTCGTGACAGCGGCGGCTCAACGGTCAGCGGAGTGGAGCAACGCCCTGACCTTCTCCAGGTCGTTCGGGGTATCGACGCCGTGTCCGGGATGGACGGCGGCTTCGGAGACATGGATCTTTTCCCCGTGCCAGAGCACGCGCAGCTGCTCCAGTGACTCCATCGCCTCCAGCGCGCAGGCCGGCCAGGCGACATAACGCTTGATGAAGCCACAGCGGTAGGCATACAGGCCGATGTGGCGAAAATGCAGGGCGCGTGCGGGCAATTCCTCGGTGGTCACGGAAAAGGCGTCGCGGTCCCAGGGGATCACCGCCCGGCTGAAGTAGAGCGCGTAATTCTCCTGGTCGAGAACCACCTTGACCACATGCGGGTCGAACAGCTCGGCGGCGGTCGTGATCCGTTCACACAGGGTCGCCACACTGGCGGCGGTATGTTCGGCGAGCCCGGTGGCCACCTGCCGCACCAGCACCGGCGCGAGCATCGGTTCATCCCCTTGCACATTGACCACGATCTCCTCGGCGCCAAGACCGAGCGTGTCGATCACCTCGGAGAGGCGCTCGGTGCCGGAGCGGTGCTGATCGGAGGTCATGCACACCTCGCCGCCGAAGCCGCGCACCGCCGCGGCGATCCGCTCATCATCGGTGGCGACGATCACCCGCGCCGCGCCGCTGGCGCAAGCACGTTCATACACATGCTGCACCATCGGCTTGCCGCAGATGTCGAGCAGCGGCTTGCCCGGCAGCCGGGTCGAGGCGTAGCGCGCCGGGATGACGACGTGGAAATTCATGGATATTCCTCGTCCGCCCCCAGGGTGCGCGCCTCGTCTTCCAGCATCACCGGGATGTCGTCGCGGATCGGATAGGCCAGGCGGTCGGCCTTGCAGATGAGTTCCTGCTCGGACTTTCGATAGACCAGCGGTCCCTTGCAGATCGGACAAACCAGTATTTCCAGCAAGCGCTTATCCATGTTGAATCCTCTTCATTAGCAGATTGAGACGATGTTCGAAGGTATCCTGCATCTCCGCCGTCACCGGCAGCACCCAGTGCCGCGGCGTGGCGAAGCGCTGGCATTTCACCGCGTCTTTCTCCGTCATGATCACCGGCAGATCATCCTCGAAGGCAATGTCCTGGGCGGTGAATGGATGATGATCCGGGAACGGATGTTCGATCACCTCCAAGCCCATCTTGCGCAGGTGTTCGAAGAAGCGCTTGGGATTGCCGATGCCGGCCACGGCATGCACCTGGCGCGCGGGGAAATCGCCGGCCTCGCAGGTCTGATGCGGGTCGGCGAGATGGCAGAGCTTGCTGCCTAGGAGCTTCATCGCAAACTCGCCTCGGCCGGCCAGGCCATTGACCACCACCACATCGACCTGCTGCAAGCGCGAGACCGGCTCGCGCAACGGGCCGGCGGGGAGCAAGCGTTGATTGCCGAAGCGGCGCACGCCGTCGACGACCGCGATTTCGATGTCGCGGTGCAGGCGATAATGCTGCAACCCGTCATCGGCGACGATGATATTGCAATCGGTGTATTCGAGCAGCGCGCGCGCCGCCGCCACGCGATCCGGCCCCACGGCGATCGGACATCGGCAGCGGCGCGCCAGCAGCACCGCTTCGTCACCGACCATGGTGGGATCGCTGTCTTGGCGCACCTGCTGGGGCCAGTGGTTGGCCTGGCCGCCGTAGCCGCGGCTGACGATGCCGGGGCGATAACCGCGCTGCCGCAGATAATCGACCATCCAGGTGACCAGCGGCGTCTTTCCGGTGCCGCCGACCGAGATGTTGCCCACCACGATGACCGGCACGCGGACCACCTGGGGCTTGATCAGCGCCAGGCGATAACAGCCCCGATGCACGGCCCCGCCCAGTCGAAACACCCAGGATAGCGGCAGCAGCAGGGCCGACCAGATATTCTTTGAATACCAGAACTTCTCGATCCGGTGCAGCTTCATGCGATCGCTTCCGGGCATGGGCGCGGCCTCAAGTGTGGTCATCTTGAAACTGCATGCGATAGAGCCGGGCATAGTGGCCGTTGCGCGCCAGCAGCTCCTTGTGCGATCCGTTTTCGACGATCCGTCCGCTGTCGAGCACGATGATCCGGTCGGCGCGCTCGATGGTCGATAAACGATGCGCGATGACCAGCGTGGTGCGTTGGCGCATCAGGTTCTCCAGGGCCGACTGCACCAGTCGCTCAGACTCGGTATCGAGCGCGGAGGTGGCCTCGTCCAGAATCAGGAACGGCGCACCCACCAGCAAGGCGCGGGCGATCGCAATGCGTTGCCGCTGACCGCCCGAGAGCAGTACGCCATTCTCTCCGACCAGCGTGTCCAGGCCATTGGGCGTCTGTTCGATGAACTCCATCGCATTGGCCGCCTTGGCGGCGGCCTCGATCGCCTCGCGCGATACCGCGCCCAGCTTGCCATAGGCGATGTTGTTGGCGATGGTGTCGTTGAAGAGCGTGATCTGCTGGGTCACCAGCGTCATCTGGCTGCGCAGCTCCTGCAAGGGGATGTCGCGGATATCGTGGCCATCGAGCAGGATCTGACCTGCCTCGATCTCGTAAAAACGCGGCAGCAGATTGACCAGGGTCGATTTGCCGCTGCCCGAACGTCCGACGAAGGCCACGGTCTCGCCGGGTTCGACGGTGAAACTGATATCGCGCAACACCGGCTCCTGGTAACCCGGATAGCGCAGTGAGACATCACGGTACTCCAGCCGTCCGGCCGCCCGGCGCAACGCCGTGGTGCCGGCATCCCGCTCCGCGGGGGTGTCGAGCAGCTTAAAGACGCTCTGGCTGGCGACGATGCCGGTCTGCAGCGGACCGTTGATGCTGGTCAAGCGCTTCAAGGCCGGCATCAGCAGCATCATCGCCGCCATGATCGACATGAAGGTGCCGACGCTGATATCGGGCATGATCGACTGATCGGTGGCCAGATACACCACCAGCGCCAAGGCGAAGGAGGCGACAAACTGCACCACCGGCGCGTTCATGGCATTGGTGACCGCCATCTTCATCTGCTGGCGGCGATTGTATTCATTCACCGTGTTGAATTTTCTGCCTTCATAGTCCTGCCCGCCGAAGATCTTCACCACGCGCTGGCCTTCGATCGCTTCCTTGATGGTGTGCAACACATCGCCCATCGAATTCTGGATATTGCGGCTGAGTTGGCTGAAGCGTCGGCTGATGACCCGGATCAGCAGCGCGATCACCGGCCCGATGGTGAGAAACACCAGGGCCAGTTTCCAATTGAGGTAAAACATCCACGCCAGCAGCCCGATGACGCTCAGGGTGTCGCGGATCATGACGGTGATGACACTGGTCGAAGCGGCATAGATCTGCTCGACGTGATTGACCAGCTTGATGGTGATGTGCGAGGAGCTGGTGTTGTCGAAAAAGGAGATGGGCAGACGCAAGATGTGGTCGAACATCTCTTTGCGCAGATCGCGGATCACATTGCGCCCCACCCAATTCATGCCATAGGTGGAGACGAAACCGGCGATGCCGCGGATGAGGAAGATGCCGATCAGCAGGATCGGCATCATGCGGATGATCTCCGGGTCCTTCTCGACGAACGTGCCGTCGAGCAAGGGCTTCATCAGCGCGGCGAAGCCCGTCTCGGTGGCCGCCGTCACCACCAGCGCCACAGTGGCGAAGGCGAACCCTTTCCAGTAGGGCTTCACATAGCCCAGCAGCCGACGATACACATTGATCGCCTGATACTTCTCGGACTCGGCGCTCATGCTACTCCGCGTTCGTAATCGTAGCGAATCCCAGCTTGGAGAAGCCCAGCTGACGCGCCGCGTCCATCGCCGAGATCACCGCCTGGTGCGGCGTCTTGGCGTCGGCCTTGATGATGATGACCGGGCTCTGCTGCTCGCCCGCCACCTGCTTGAGAGCGCGCTTGATGGTTTCGAGCTGGGTGTTCACCAGCCGCTGCTGATTGACGTAATACTGCCCCTCGGCGTCGATGGTCAATTCGATCGACTGCGGCAGGGTTTCCTGCGGGGCCTGGCTGGCCTTGGGCAGGGTGATCTCGATTTCAGAGTTGTCCTTGAAGGTCGTGGAGACCATGAAAAAGATCAGCAACAAGAACACCACGTCGATCAACGGCGTGATGTTCACATCGGGACCTTCCTTCTGCTTGCCGCGGAAATTCACGGGCGCACCGCCTTCGGCGCCTCTTGTTCGCGCTCACGCTCGCCGTGCATGATCTCGACCATCTTGATGGCTTCCTGCTCCATCTCCACCACGAATTCATCGATCTTGCCGCGGAAGTAGCGGTAGAAGATCAATGCGGGGATGGCCACGGACAGGCCCGCGGCCGTCGTGATCAGCGCCACGGAAATGCCGCCGGCCAGCTCCTGGGAGTTTCCGGAGCCCACCTGCACCAGGGCGTCGAAGGTCTGGATCATCCCGAAGACCGTTCCAAGCAGTCCCAAGAGCGGCGTGACGGAGGCGATGGTGCCCAGGGTGTTGAGATAACGTTCGAGGTCATGCACGACATGCCGGCCGGTTTCCTCGATGCTCTCTTTCATGATTTCACGGTCGTGCTTCAGGTTGGCCAGGCCCGAGGCCAGCACCCTGCCGAGCGGCGAGGATTTTCTGATCAGGTCGACCTTACTCTCATCGAGTTGATTGGCCTTTTTCCAGTGCCAGATCTGGGCGACCAGATGCTGCGGGATGATCTTGTTCTTGCGCAATGACCAGATGCGCTCGACGATGATCGCCAGGGCGATCACGGAACACAACATGATCGGCCACATCAACCAGCCGCCGGCAATGATGATCTCTAACACTCTGAAAACTCCCCAGATCAAGAAATTGGACTAATGTAGCAAAAAACCAGGGGTACCAAAACGCTTTTGGCGCTTATTTCGGCCCCGGCGAAACCGGCTCTTGGCCGCGATGCCAGAACCGCGGGTGCTCCTGGCGATATTTCCGCGGGAGAAGGATACCCTGTTTTGCACGAATGACAAACTCCACTGCCCCCTCGCGTGAAGTTTCCAGGATCTCGGCCCCGGCGTCTCGATAGTTTTTCACGATTTCAGCCTTTGGATGATGAAAGCGGTTGCGGTAGCCGCTGGAGATGAGCACATATTTCGCCGCCACCGCCTCGATGAAGCCTTGGGACGAGGAAGACCCGCTGCCGTGGTGCGGGACCACCACGATATCGGCCGGTGCCAGCCGCTGTTGCCGGAGCAGGCGCGCTTCGACCTTGCGCTCGATATCGCCGGTGATCAGCACGCTCCCGCCGGGCGCCTCGACCCGCAACACGCAGGAACGGTTGTTATCCTCCGGCCAGTCCCCCGGATCATCCGGATGGATGAACGCAAACTTCACGCCATCCCATTCCCACCGGGTTCCGGCCAGGCAGTCCTCGGCGCCCGCCGAGCGGAAGCGCTCAATGGCGGGGGTGAAGACCGTCGCCTGCGGGTATCCTGCCAGCAGCTCGCCGGCCGCGCCGATGTGGTCGATGTCATCGTGACTCAGGATCACGCGGTCCACGCTACGGACCCCGGCGTGGCGCAGATACGGGATCACCACCGCGCTGGCCATGTCGAAACTCTCGCTGGCCTTCGCGCCGGTATCGTAGACCAGCGCATGCCCTTCGGTGCGCACGACGACCGCCAGCCCCTGACCGACATCGAGCAGGGTCAGCCAAACCTCCCCCGCCCCCGGCGCCGGTGGCCGCGCGAGCAACATCGGCAGCATCCAGACGACCCCGACCCAACGCCCCGGCAATCCCGCGGGTGCCAGGAACAGCGCCACGCCGAGCAACGCGCAGACCAGCGCCCACGTCGGCGCGGGAGGCTGCTGCCAGAGGGCGATATCGAGTCCGGCCAGCCATTCCAGCACCGGCCAGACCCACCGGAAAGCCTGATCGATGAGCGCGAATGCGGCGTGCGTATCGATAATCCCGCTCAACTCCACCAGCACCGTCAGCAAGATCGCCGGGACCAGCAGACTGCCGATCACGGGCACCGCGATCAGATTGGCGACGAAGGAATGCAGCGGCGCCTGCTGAAAGAACAGGATCAGCGGGGGAATCATGCCAAGGGAGATCAACCAGTGCAGCCGCCCGAAGCGCCACCAGATCCCACGCGTGGCCGTGCGCGCACCCATGGTGTAGAAGATGATCGCCACCGCCCCGAACGACAGCCAGAAGCCCACCGACATCAGCGCGAACGGGTCCGCGAGCAGCACGGCAAGCCAGGCGATCCCCAGCAGGGTGGCGCCGCTGATCTTGCGCCGCAGCAACAGTGCCAGCATGGCCGCCACAATCATGATCAGGGAGCGCTGCGTCGGGATGGAGAATCCGGCCAGGGCGGAATAGAACACCGCCGCCAGCACGGCGGCCAGCGCCGCCGCCTGCCGCGCCGGTAGCCACAGGCACAGGCGCGCGCTGCGCCGCCAGGCGAGGCTCATCGCCAGAAACACCAGCCCGGCGATCAAGCCGATGTGCAGACCGGAGATCGACATCAAGTGATTCGTCCCGGTCTTGTTCAGCACATCCCACTGCTCCTGGCTCATATCCCCTTGGCCGATGGTCAAGGCCGTGATGATGCCGGTGAACGCGCTGCCGTCGAGGCGCGCGGCGATCCGCTCCTTGATCCGCTCGCGCAGGCGGTCGATCCAGCCCTCGGGCGGCATGGCGTCCAGCCGTTGATTGACGCCCGCCTCCCCCTTGGTCTCGCGCACATAGCCCACGGCGCGAATGCCCTGCTGGAACAGCCAGCGCTCGTAATCGAAGCCGCCGGGATTCTGGCTGCCGTTCGGGCGTTTGAGGCGCAGCCGCAACTGCCAGTGCTCGCCGGGGTGCAGCTCGGGGAACGTCTTCTGGGCGTACCACTTCAACGCCGCCCGTCCGGGTGAGTCGACGGCTTGGCCTGCAAAGCGCAGCTCGCGGATGTCGAAGAGGAACTTGATGCCATCGTCGCGCCGTTCGGGGATGTCCACGACCACCCCGGTGGCGATGACATCTTCACCCTCGTAGGCCGCACTCACCCCCTGTTGCAGCACGAGATCGGCGCGCAGCACCGCCCAGAAAAAACCGCACGCCACCAGCACCGGCAGGCGCAGCCAGGGATGGAACACCGTGACAGGCAAAAGGATGAGCAGCAGGCCGGCCCAGGCCAGCGAAGGAAGCTCCGGGAGCCAAAGCGTGGAGGCTATGCCCACCGTGAATGCCGCAATCCCTGCCAACATGGTTTCGTCCACTGAAAAATGTGTATATGATGCCGATCTTAGAATTTATTCATGGACCCGTGAAGTACCGGCATGCCCAAACGACTGCTCAAGCGGCTTCTGCCACATCACAGCACCATCCGTGAGCACAAGCATTTGCGCCACCTCGGCGAGCGTCTCCATGATCCCAACCTCTGGCATCTGAACCGCCGCTCCGTGTCCACCGCCGTGGCGGTGGGCCTCTTCGTCTGCTATCTCCCGCTCCCGATGCAGATGCTGATCTCCGCCCTGCTGGCGATCTGGCTGCGTGCGAATCTGGTCATCGCCGTCTCACTGGTCTTCATCAGCAATCCGTTCACCATGGCGCCGATGGCCTATGCGGCCTATAAGCTCGGCGCGTTCATCCTGGGACAACCGGCACAGGAAATGAATTTCGAATTCAGTCTGGAATGGCTGACCAACGGCCTGCTCGCGGGCTGGCAGCCGTTTCTGCTGGGCTGCGTGCTGCTGGGCGCCCTGCTGGCATTGGTGGGTTATGTCGCCGTGCGCGTGATCTGGCGAATGTCAGTCATCTACAAGTGGCGCTCGCGGCGCACGGGCAAACGCTGAGGGCACGGCGGGCCCGCCGCGCCTTGAATCAATAAAACTCCCCCTCGCGCAGCATCCCGTCCTCCAGCTGCACCACCCGGTCCATGCGCCGGGCCAGGTCGTGATCATGGGTCACCACGATGAAACTCGTTCCCAGTGATTTGTTCAGCGCCAGCATCTCATCGTAGACCGTCTGCGCGGTGCGCGGATCGAGGTTGCCGGTCGGCTCATCGGCGAGCACGCACAGCGGCCGGGTGACCAGGGCGCGGGCGATCGCGGTGCGTTGCCGCTCCCCGCCCGAGAGCTCGCCGGGCTTGTGTTCGAGGCGCTTGCCCAGTCCCACCTTCCCCAACATCTCCGCGGCCTGCGCGTACGCCCGCGCGGGGGCGGTGCCGCGGATCAGCAGCGGCATGGCGGCATTCTCCAGCGCGGTGAACTCCGGCATCAGATGATGGAACTGATAGACGAAACCAAGATATTCGTTGCGCAGCCGGCCACGGCTCGATTCATTGAGATCGGCGATGTTGCGGCCGTTGATGAACACCTCGCCCGAGCTGGGCCGATCCAACCCGCCCAACAGATGCAGCAAGGTGCTCTTGCCCGAGCCCGAGCTGCCCAGGATCGCCACCTGCTCGCCGCGCTGGATGCTCAGGTTCACGTCGCTCAACACGCGCACGATCTCGCCGACATCCGAGAATTCCTTGCTGAGGTGGCGGCATTCCAACACGATATCACTCATGGCGCAGCACCTCGGCGGGTTGGGTCTGTGCCGCGCGCCAGGCCGGATACAGCGTGGCCACGAGGCTCAACAGGAAGGAAACACTGGTGATCTTGATGACATCGTCCCACTGCAAATCCGACGGCAGCTCGGTGATGTAATACACATCGGCCGCGAGGAATTTCGTGCCGAGCAGCGACTCCAGCGCCGGCACGATGGATTCCACGTTCAACGCCAGCGTCACCCCGCCGATCAGCCCAAGCAGCGTTCCCACCACGCCGATCACGCAACCCTGCACCATGAAGATCCCCATCACGGTGGAGGGCGGCGCGCCCAGGGTGCGCAGGATGGCGATATCGCTCGACTTGTCCGTGACCACCATCACCAGGGTGGAGACGATGTTGAACGCCGCCACAGCCACGATCAGCGAGAGGATCAGAAACATCATGGTCTTTTCGATCTGGATCGCGCGGAAGAAATTGGCGTGCTGCCGCGTCCAATCGGTCATGTAATAACTGCCGAGCTGGCCCTGCACCAGTTCGCGCGCCACCTGCGGGGCCTTGAACATGTCGTCGAGTTTCAGGCGCAGACCGCTGACCAGTTCCGGCATCTGCATCAGCTTGGCGGCGTCATCGATCTGGATCAGGGCCAGGGCGCTGTCGTACTCGTACATGCCGACCTCGAACACCCCGACCACGGTGAAGCGCTTCATGCGCGGCACGATGCCCGCGGGCGTGATATTGGCCTTGGAGATGATCAGGCTCACCTTGTCGCCCAGGATCACCCCCAGGCTGCGCGCCAGATCGATCCCCAGCACGATGCCGAATTCACCCGGTTTGAGATCGTCCAGCCGGCCCAGCACCATCTTGTCGGCGACCTCCGAGACCTTCGGCTCGTGCACCGTGTCGATGCCGCGCACCGCGGTGCCTTTGACTTGATTGTTGTAGGCCAGCATCCCTTCCCCTTGAATGAACGGGGCGACGGCGACCACTTCCGGGTGCTGCTGCGCGATCTGCGCCAGCGACTGCCAGTCCGCCAGGGTATTGTCGAAGCCCGTGATCGTGGCGTGCGAGGTCATGGCCAGGATGCGCTCGCGCAGCTCCTTTTCAAAGCCGTTCATCACCGAAAGCACGGTGATCAAGGCCGTCACGCCCAGGGCGATGCCCAGCATCGAGGTCAGGGAGATGAAGGAGATGAAGTGATTGCGCCGCTTGGCGCGCGTATAGCGGAGACCGACGAATAAAGCGAGGGGTCTGATCATGATTCCAGTTCGTTATGAATACGCGCCGGGCATCGGGATCGCCTCGCACCGCACGCGTTCGTCTCAGGTGGCGAGCATTATGCGTGCATTCATCGCGTTGAATCAAGTTGGCGACAGGGGCTTGTGCGTTTCGCCTTCCTTGGCGCGGGGCGCGCCGGTGGTCAACTTGATCAGGGTCTGTTGGCTGTGTGCCAGCCGCACCGCTTGATGCATTTCCTGTGATAGAAACGCCTCGAGCCGGGGAAACATCTTGATCGCCTCGTCGATGCGCGGATCGGAACCCGCCGTGTAGGCCCCGACACTGATCAGATCGCGGTTCTGCTGATAAGCGGAATAGATCTGCTTGAAGCGGCGCGCCGCCTGGAGCTGTTCCTGACTGACGATCTCGGTCATCACCCGGCTGATCGAGGCCTCGAT
>CAZKZP010000038.1:0-6519 GCA_964557295.1 uncultured Chromatiales bacterium
AATTGCTCCAGCTGATGCTGGGCGAAATAACCGATGCGCAGTTCCGCCGCGGCGGTGAGCTTGCCGCACTGCGGCGCGAGCTCGCCGGCCAGCAGCTTCATCAAGGTGGACTTGCCCGCGCCATTGGGTCCGAGCAGGCCGATGCGATCGCCCGGCACCAGGCTCAGGCCGACGGCGGCGAGGATGGTCTTGCCGGGATAACCGGCAGCGACGGCGTCCAACGTCAGCAAGGGGCGCGGCAGTTTGTGCGGGGCGCGGAATTCGAAGTGGAACGGTGAATCGACGTGCGCGGCGGAGATCAGCTCCATGCGTGCGAGGGCCTTCAAGCGGCTCTGCGCCTGGCGCGCCTTGGTGGCCTGGGCGCGGAAGCGGTCGACATAGCCGCGAATGTGCGCGATCTCGCGCTGCTGTTTGACGTAGGCCGCTTGCTGGCGCGCCAGCTGTTCGGCGCGCGCGCGCTCGAAGGCGGAATAATTGCCGGTGTACAGCGTCACGCGCTGGGCCTCGACACAGGCGATATGCCCGGTGACGTTGTCGAGAAAATCGCGGTCGTGCGAGATCAGCAGCAAGGTGCCGGGATAGGCGCGCAGCCACTCCTCCAGCCAGATCACCGCATCGAGATCGAGGTGATTGGTCGGCTCATCCAGCAACAACAGATCCGAGCGGCACATCAGGGCCTGCGCCAGATTCAGGCGCATGCGCCAGCCGCCGGAAAACGTGGCCACCGGCGCGGTTTCCTGCGCGGGCGTGAAGCCCAGGCCGTTCATCAAGCGCGCGGCGCGCACGCGCGCCTGATAGCCACCGATGGTATCGAGCCGCGCATGCAACGCGGCGATCAGCGTGCCATCATCGCGTGCCTCGGCCTGCGCGAGCTGCGCCTGCACCGCGCGCAGCTCGCGGTCGCCGTCGAGCACGTATTCGATCGCGGGGATATCGGTGGCCGGCATTTCCTGCGCGACGTGCGCGATCACCCAGCCGCGCGGCAGGCTCGCCTCGCCGCGGTCGGCCTGCAATTCACCGCGCAACAGGCCGAACAGGCTGGATTTTCCGACACCGTTGGCGCCGACCAGGCCGACGTGCTGGCCGGGATGGATGACGAACGAGGCGGATTCGAACAGCACCTTGGTGCCGCGGCGCAGCGCGACATCGTTGAAGGACAGCATGGACTCAGGTCATCTCACTCGATCTCGGAGAAATCCGAGCGCAGGGTCTTGCCGATATCCGCGTAGCTGATCATGGCGGGTGTCAGATCCGCGTACACCATCTCGGTCATCGCCGCGAAGGGTTCGCCGGTGTCGGCGAATTCCTGGTGATAGGAGCGCGCCAGCTCCGGGCTGGCGAAGTAACTCAGCACCATGGCGCAGGCGCCGATCTCATCGTCGATATCCTCCGGCAGATCTTCCCAGAGCTCCGCGAGCCAGGTGTGCCCGGTGAGAAAACCGTTGGCCCAGTGGTGCAGCGGTGATGCATCGTCGAAGTGGTCCAGCGTCGCAACGCTCGCGGGAAGCTCGAAGGGAAAAGCGACTTGGTAATCCTGCACCTGGGCTTGCAGATGGCCAAACAGACAGTCGACTTCCTCGAGGAACAATGTCGCCTGCTGCTCACTGGCAAAACCCGGGTCCTGGCCGTCGAAGATCTGATCGATCCACTCCGTCTGCGGAATCTCGCCCGGCGCGCAGGCCACCGCGAACAGAAAACCCAGCGTTTCCTCGTAATTGAAGGTGCCTTCCGGCCGCTCGGGCGCTGCAAGAAATTCGCGCAGCGCTTCGACATTGCAGTCTTGAAACATATTCACGTGTCCAGCCATCTCGATCACCTTTGACTCCGGGCATAAATCGGGGGAGTGATTTTACTACAGGACCAGGCGGCTCGATACGGCATCGGACAGGAATATCCCTCGCAGCGCACCCCGCGACTGGACTATCCTTTTATCCATACAGGCAGTTTCAGAAAATCCGGCCTCATAAAAACGACAAGGGACGCCCATGAACGAGAACAACAAGACCAAGCCCGACACTGTCCACCCAAAGTGGGTCGCCTATCGCGCCAAGCAACCCGACCAGGGATTTGGCCCCGTGCTGGAGGAGGAAAAAAAATACCTGCGTAAGAAACGCGGCCTGACGGAGGACGCGACGGTCGCCGATCTCACGGCACTGTGCCTCTCCGGCGGCGGGATCCGCTCGGCCTCGTTCTGCTCCGGCGTGCTCCAGGCCCTGGCCTACCGCAATTGGCTGAAAAAGGTCGACTACCTCTCCACGGTTTCCGGCGGCGGGTACATCGGCACCTCGGTCAGCTGGCTGCTGCACCGGGATTGGGGCGACCACGACGGCAAGCCCGTGCAGTTCGGCACCAGCCGCGAAAACTTTCCCTACGGCACCTATCCGGTCTGGACGCGCGGTGATGATCTTCCCGAGGAATCGCCCGCGCCCGGTCTCGACCATTCCGAAAATCCAGGCCGCAGCCGCGGGGCCATGCTGCGCTGGCTACGCCAGCACGCCAAATTTCTCACCCCCGGCCGCGGCATCAATGTCCTGGCCTTGGTCGCGGTGGTCCTGCGCGGCAGCTTCCTCAGCCTGTTCGTGTACCTGACGCTGCTGGTATTCCTGTTCATGCTGCTCAACGCCGCCGGTTTTTTCAGTGACATTCGCCTGCCGTGGGATACGAGAAGCCGAGCGCCCCTTCCGTGGATCGCTGCCAGCGTTACGGGCGGGCTGCTCGCACTCAGCGCCATTTTCTATTCGTTCATCACCCACGACTCGCGGCCAGCGCACGGGCGCCGCCAGTATTACTTCCGCCGCTTCTACGAGGCCTGGGCCGGACGAACCCTGCTGACGATCGTGGCATTGCTGGTGCTCGGCGCCCTGCCGCTCGTGCATGGCAAACTCCAGCAGTACTACAGCGCACTGGCTGGCCAGACCGGCGCGGCCTCCACGGCGCTCGGCCTGCTCTCATCATTCTGGGCATTCATGAAGTCGGGCGCGAAGGACGAAGGCAAGGTGCCGATGGGCGTGGTGGTCACGCTGGGTTCCGGCTTCATGTTGTTCGGCCTGCTGTTGCTCGGCTACTCCTTATCGATATCCAGTCTGCTCGTCATCAGGGAATCGCCGGCCCTGGGCCTGTCATGTTTCGCGCTGCTTGCGGTCTTGACCTACATCATCGCCCATCACGCCAATCTCAATTACATCTCCATCCATCGTTATTATCGCGACCGCCTAATGGAAACCTTTTTACCGGATGTGCATAAGGCGTTCGATCCCGACAAATACCACTCGCTCACGGCCGACCTGGCGGAGGATTTCCGTCTGCATGACCTCTACCAGTACGCGGCGCGCACCGAACGGCCCGACGCCCTGCCCCCGTATCACATCATCAACACCAACATCGTGACCGTGGAATCGCCGATCCCGAAATACCGCGGCCGCGGCGGCGACAACTTCATGCTCTCCGCCGGTTATTGCGGCAGCAACGCCTCGGGCGGCTGGCGCGACACCCGCAGCTTCATGAAGGGCGGCATGACGCTGCCGACCGCCATGGCCATCTCGGGGGCGGCGGTCAACCCCAGCTCCGGGTGTGGCGGCGAAGGGGTGACGCGCCAGCCGTTTCTGTCCATGCTGATGGGCTTGCTGAACATCCGGCTGGGCTACTGGGCGCCGAATCCGAACACGGCGTACCTGAAGCGCAACGCCATCCCCAATTTCCTCTGGCCGGGGTTGTGGGAGGTGACCCTGCGCCGCAATCTCAGCGAACGCAGCTGGTTGATCCAACTCACCGACGGCGGCCATTTCGAGAACCTCGGCCTCTATGAAATGATCCGGCGCCAGGCCCGCCTGATCATCGTCTGTGATGCCGGCGCGGATCCCGACTACGCCTTCGGCGATCTGGCCAACGCCATCGAAAAGGTCCGCGTCGACTTCGGCACCCTGATCGACATCGACAACAAGAAGCTGCAAAAGCTCATCCCCAGCAAGCAGCTCCCCCAAGCCGAGCGGTCCGACGGTCTGTATTACGCCGACCAGGGATTCATCACCGCCAACATCAACTACGCCGACAAAACGCACGGCAAGCTGATCTATCTCAAGGCCACGCTGATTCCGTCCCTGACGGCGGACATCTATGGCTACAAGTGCCAGCACCCCACATTCCCGCACGAGTCCACGGGAGATCAGTTTTTCGATGAACGACAGTTCGAGGCCTACCGTGAACTCGGCTACCAGATCGCCTGGAACATGATGGAACGGCTCGGCGACGACACCCTGGACTGAGCCAAGGATGGTCGGCGCGAGGAGGCCCCGGATGCAGAATTCTCTATTCTCCGGCGCCCGATTTTGCATACAATTGGCGCGCCGTTTAAACAGTTGGAAATCCGTCACTCGACATGCGGTCCCAAGACTTCGATCACATCCTTTTAATCCTAGGCCTGGCGGTCCTCGTCCTAGCCTTGTCCTTTCTCGTATCCATCGCCATGTCCTGGCTGCGGCAGCGGCGCAGCACGGCCGATGAGCGCCAGATCGAGAAGCTGATCAAAAAACACCGTCTCACCCATTTGAAGGGCGCCACCCTCACCGATGGCGTCGACGGCTACCTCTTCGCCGATTATCTGATCCTGCTGCCCAAGGAGATCATCGCGCTCAATGTGCTGCTGCATCCGGGCAATATCTTCGGCAGCGACAGGCTGGTGCAATGGACGCAGGTGCACAATGGCCGTTCGACCAACTTTCAGAACCCGTTGAACCAGGCCAAGGCCTTCGCGCTACGATGCACGCATCTGCTCGACGGCGCCGCGGTCTCCGCCTATGTGCTGTTCGGCCGGCACAGCCATTTCCCCAAAGGGGTCCCGCAGGGCGTCTTGTTCATGGAGACGTTCAAGACCCAGCTCGAGTCCATCGGCGCGAACCCGACAACCGACCCGGCGTGCGAGAAGGCCTGGCAGCAGCTCATGGAACTCACCGCCGAGCATCAGCACGCCTTGCGGTCTGAAACGAGCGTCTCCAAACCGCTGTAACAATCAGCCGGCAAGCGCGTCTTCATTCCAACGAATCACTCTTGAGGAGACCTCCATGAAGAAGATCGTTGGGATCGCACTACTGCTCGCCTGCTGCGGCATCGCCCTGGCCCAAGACCGCCCCCCGGCGGACACCGCCAAGGCCACCTTCGCCGGCGGGTGCTTCTGGTGCATGGAACCGCCATACGACAAACTCGATGGCGTGCTCGCCACCACCTCCGGCTACATCGGCGGCCACAAAATCAATCCCACCTACGAGGAAGTCTCCGCCGGTGGCACCGGCCATGCCGAAGCGGTGCAGGTCGTCTACGATCCGAAGAAGATAACGTATGCGAAACTCCTGGAGGTCTTCTGGCGCAACATCGATCCGACCGTTCGCAATCGCCAGTTCTGCGACACCGGCAGCCAATACCGCACCGCCATCTTCTATCACGATGAAGCGCAAAAGGCCCTGGCCGAGGCCGCCAAGGCGCAATTGGAAAAGACCAAGCCCTTCAGCGCCCCGATCGTGACCGAGATCACCGCCGCCGGCACCTTCTACCCGGCCGAGGAGTATCATCAGGACTACTACCAGAAGAATCCCCTCCGCTATAAGTACTATCGCTATGCCTGCGGCCGCGATGCCCGGCTGGAAGAGCTCTGGGGCAAATAATGTATTGATCGGCGCGTCTGGAATTTGATATGCCGCCAGCAACCATTACGTTTTATACTGGCGGACGATTCGACAAGCACACAGAGCACCCCATGAAATACCGCATCATCCCTGTCACCGACTATCAACAAAACTGCTCCCTGCTCTGGTGCGAGCATACCCTGAAGGCCGCGCTGATCGATCCCGGCGGCGAAATCGAGCGCCTGCTCGATGTCGTTCGCCACGAAGGCGTGACCGTGGAAAAGGTGCTGCTCACCCACGGCCACATGGACCATGTCGGCGCGGCGCGCGCGATCGCGCAGCGCTTGAGCGTGCCGGTCATCGGCCCGCATCTTGAAGACGTCTTCTGGTTGCAATCCCTGCCCCAGCAAGCGCAGATGTTCGGGTTTCCACACGTCGATGTGCTGCATCCCGATCAATGGCTGACCGACGGCGAAACCGTAACCGTCGGCGAGATCACCCTGCTCGTGCTGCATTGCCCCGGCCACACCCCCGGCCATGTGGTCTTCTACCATGCCGCCAGCAAGACCGCCTTCGTCGGCGATGTCTTGTTCCAAGGCTCGATCGGGCGCACCGATTTCCCGCGCGGCGATTACGACACACTGATCGACAGCATCGTCAACAAACTGTTTCCGCTCGGCGATGACGTCACCTTCATCCCCGGCCACGGCCCGTGCTCCACCTTCGGCCACGAGCGCCGGCACAATCCCTTCGTCGGCGGCAAGTTCGGATAACCCATGCGGCTCGATCGTTATATCAGCCAGACCACCGGGCTCAGCCGCAAGGAGGCGCGACTCGCGATACGTCATGGTCGGGTCACGGTCGATGGAACCACCATCAAGTCCGCCGACCACACGGTGAACGA
>CAZKZP010000038.1:6529-26671 GCA_964557295.1 uncultured Chromatiales bacterium
CCGTGGTGCTGGACGAGCAGGAACTGCGCGCGCCCGCGCCGCGCTATTTCATGCTGCACAAGCCGTTGGACGTGATATGTTCAACCTCCGATCCGCGCCACACCACCGTGCTCAGCCTGCTCGATGAACCGCGCGTCGAGGAATTGCATCCCGTCGGACGGCTCGACCTCGACACCACCGGACTGGTATTGCTCACCGACGACGGACCGTGGTCGCACGGCATCACCGCGCCCAAACGCCATCAAGCCAAGACCTACCGCGCGGAACTCGCCGAGCCGCTGCGCCCGGAACTCATCGACAAATTCAAGAACGGCATGATGCTGCATGGCGAGAGCGCGCGCACCCTGCCGGCCGAGCTGGAGATCCTCGGCGAGAAAGAGGCGCGCGTAACCCTCGTTGAAGGCCGTTATCATCAAGTCAAACGCATGTTCGCCGCGCAAGGCAATCATGTGGTCGCGCTGCACCGCGAGGCGATCGACCCCGTGCGGCTCGATCCGCAACTGGCGCCCGGCGAGTATCGCGCCCTCACCGAAGAAGAGATCGAAGCCCTGCGATGAACGCTGATTCCGCCCTCGGCCTGCTGTTCAATCTGATTCGTGCGGCAGACCGCCCCGCGCTCTGGGTGCTGGACGAACATGGCGCCGGAGCGCTAACGGCCAGCGCCAATGCCCAGGTGGCGGTCGTCACCAATCGTTTCGACGTGGCGGAACAAATGCAAGCGCGCGGCTGGCATGCGCGCTTTAGTGATTATGATTTTTCCGCGTTTGAACCCGCGAGCATCGCGACGATGTTCTTTCGCCTCGCCAAGGAAAAGCCCGTCGTGCATCACGTCTTCAATGCTGCGGCGCGCCTGCTCGCGCCAAACGGCCAACTGTTCATCGTCGGCGCCAAACAGCAGGGCATCAAGACCTACGCCAAAACCGCCGCAACACGCCTGGGCGGAGAGATGCAGCTCAAGAAACACGGCGAAAACTATCTCGCCGTGATCACGCGCGGCGCGGCGCCCGGTGCGTCGCTGGATGACAAGGATTACGCGATGCTGCGTCCCGCGATCGATGACAACGGGCAGTCATACTTCAGCAAGCCCGGTCTCTACGGCTGGGACAAGATCGACGCCGGCAGCGCCTTCCTCGCGGAGCACCTCACCGAATTCTGCGCGAACGACCCTCCTGCGCGCATCCTCGACCTCGGCTGCGGCTACGGTTATCTCTCCATCAAGGCGCACCAACTGTTTAAGCCGCAACGTCTAGTCGCCACCGACAACAACGCCGCCGCACTCCTCGCCTGCAAAAAAAATTTCTCGCAATTCGCCATTGAAGGCGAAGTGATCGCCGATGACTGCGCGCGCCACATCAAGGAACGGTTCGATCTGTTGATTTGCAATCCGCCCTTCCATCAAGGCTTCGGCACCGAACGCGATCTGACCGAAACCTTCGTCGCCGCCGCGCACCGGCTCTGCGCGCCACACGGCGCCGCCGCCTTCGTGGTCAACGCCTTCATTCCCCTCGAACGCCATACAGAAAACCATTTCCCCCACATCACCTGCATCGCCCACGACGGCCGCTTCAAGCTCATCAAAATGAGCACACGCTAATATTCTAACGCTCAACTCGCATGACCGCGGAAAAATTCTGAAGTAGACTCGGTACTGTTGCGACACACATCGGTTGCAACCTTGGTAAAAATCTAATCGGGGGAATAAGGATATGTTTGGCAAATACCTAAAACACGCACTATGCGCGCTTATCATTTCAGCAACCTATATCACGCAGGCGATCGCCGTGCCCGCCATGCCGGGATGGCGCACCTACACGCAACCCAGCGGCGAGACCTTCACGGGCGCGCTGCGCGGGGATGAATATTTCAACTTCACCGTAAAAGCCACCGAAGAGGCGATCCGCCAGGATCCGAATGGATCTGGCAACTACCCCGTCGGTGAATATACGATCGACCAGGACGCGCAAGGCGTTTGGTACTATGTGCAGGAATACGTGAACCCCAATGATTCGATCGCGCTTCAGGTGCTCGGCACATTCCCCGCGCACCTGCCCATCCCGGTCGGTCTTTCCCCGCGGATATTGCCCGCGCAGACCAAAACCACCCTGCCCGGCACAGCGCATCTACGAGGCGGCATGGAACTCGCAGGCGGCGTCAGCGGACATCGCGCCTTTCTCCGGCCCGCGAATCCGATCGACACCACCGTCATCTCACTGGCCTTGTACACCGCGGGCACCAGTCCCTGCCCGACCGTCGCCACCGCGGTCGCGGTTGCTGGAAATGCCGTGACGATGGAGATCACCGAACAACAGCTGCCGCCGAACATGGCCTGCATCCAAGTCTTGCTGCCGCGGCTCGATGTCGCCGAGGTGGGCGTGTTGGCCGCTGGCGACTATGACTACACGATCAAGCGGACACTGGTCGACAGCAACGGCGGTTTCATCTCGAGCCAGGTAGCCGCCAGCGGCACATTCACGGTCGCCTCTTCGACACCCGCTCCACCGCCGGTGCAAGGAAAGTTTGACGTCCCCGCCACGGTCACCGCCAATGCTGATGGCAGCTTCAGCTATCAAGCCGTGTACACCCCCGCCACGCCCACCTCGCTATCTAGCTATACAATTAGCAGCGTAACCAATACGCAACCACCCGGCCTTATCGCCGATGGTTGGTGTCTCGGGCCAGCGACAACGGACTCTCAGACGGTTTCCGTTTCCGGCAATCTGGTTGATCTGACGCAAAACGGTGTCGTATCGATCAACTACAGTAGCTGCAACGGCGATCATTTTTACGTTGAAACCACCATCCTCCCACCGTCGCCGAGCGACCCGTGCATATCCAATCCAACCGGCACCGGCTGTCCCCAGGGAGATGACGACAATGACGGCGTGAAAAATTCTCGAGATCGTTGTCCGGGCACCGCCACTGGACTCCGGGTCAATCGCGCAGGCTGCGCAACGCATGTGAGAAAGCCGCCACGTCACCGGTGAGACTCGAATTGTGATATTCAAACGATGACGGGGATGGCGCCACGAGCAAAGATAAGCGCACTTCGAATATCGCACTTATCACCAGCGGTATCTGACAAAGGCTGCTCCGACCTGCCCGCAGACAAGTAGGCCAGGATACCGCGGAGCCATTCTCGACACCCTAGGCCGACACGTTGTCGGCCTAGGGCTTTCACCAACACTCCACTGCGGGGCCAACCAGGCAGGGCGGGATGAGGCACAGTCATTCCCGGCGCATCATGATGCCGGCCACGCTGCCGCTACTACCGATCGTCTTAGTAGCTATTCCCACTTGAAGTAACGCGCGCCGATGGCCAGGAACAGCGTCGTCATGGCCATCAGCACCAAGAGGCTGGTCGAAATCTCCGCCAGCCCGGCGCCGTCGATCATGATGGCGCGGGCGGCGTTGATCACATGCGTGAGCGGCAGCAGCAAGGCGAACTGCTGCAATAGAGGATGAATGCCTTCGAGCGAAAACCACACGCCCGAGAGAAACATCATCGGCCAGCTGAGCAGATTGAGGATGCCGCCGGCGAGTTCCTCGCTGGCGATGCGCATGGCGCTGAGCAAGGCGAGCGAGATCAGACAGATCGCGCCGAGGGTGAATACCAGCAGCAGATTCAGATAGGAGCCGTTCATGGTGAAATCGATGAACAGATCGGTGCCGAGAAACACACCCACGGTGATCGCCAGGATGATCCACAGCCGCGAGATGACTTGCGCGGCGAGGAATTCGAATGCCGTCACCGGCGTGGCCTTGAAGCGCTTGAGCACGCCGTTTTTGCGGTAGCGCACGATAACATAGCCCACGCCGAACAGCGCGCTGAACATCATGTTCATCGCCAGCACGCCCGGCAGCAGCCAGTCGACGTAACGGATCTGACGCCCCTCCACCTGTTGCTTGCTGAATTCTTCGGGACTACTGCCCTGCAGGACCTTCTCGAGCAGATAGCCGTTGGGCGAGCTGGCGTTGACCCAATAGATGCGCGCATTCAAATCCAGCAGCATGTCGAACTGATGATGCTCCAGCTTGCGCTTGGCGTGGTCGAGATCCGCAACCGGAATGAACTGGATGAACTTGGTGTGCAGGAAGGCGTGATCGCCTTGCTGCGGCGCTTGCGCCTGATACAGCGCCACCTTGTATTGATCCTGCCCCTCGCCGGAAAAGGCGAAGGCAAATCCGGCGACGATCAACGCCGGAAACAGGATATTCCAGGCCAGCGCCGAGCGATCGCGCAGAAACTCCTTGTTGCGCGCGCTCAAGATCGACAGGAATCGTTTGAAGATCATCCGCGCAACTCCTTTCCGGTCAGCTCCAGAAACAGATCTTCCAGCGTGCGCTGGCGGATCTGCAAGCGCGCCAAGGAAACACCGGCGGACAGGAGATTTTGCACCGCGGCATTGACATCGCGCGTATGTATCTCGACACGATCCCCGCGCACGAGCACCGCCGGGGAAAACCTCGCGCCCGCCACGGCGAAATCCTGCTGCGGCAGCTCCAGCACCACGTCATTGAAATGCGCATCCAGCAGATCCCGCGGCGAGCCTTGGGCGATGATCTTGCCGTGGTCCATGATGGCGATCTCGTCGCACAGCACATAGGCCTCTTCCATGTAATGCGTGGTGAGCAGCACGGTCTTGTTGCGCGCCTTGATGTTCTGCACCAGCGTCCAGAAATTGCGCCGCGCCTGCGGATCGAGTCCGGTAGTCGGTTCGTCGAGGAAGATCACCTCGGGATCGTTGACCAGCGCCACCGCCAGCAGCAGGCGCTGACGTTGGCCGCCGGAGAGTTTGCGATTGTCGCGCTCCAGAAACTCGCGCAGGGCGCAGAGCTCGATCAGTTCCTCCAGTTCCATCCCATGGGGATAGAGGCTCTGAAACATCTGCAACACCTCTTTGACCGTCAGGAAATCCTGCAAGGAGGTATGTTGAAACTGAATCCCCACTTCCTTGCGAAACCGCGCGCCCAGCGGCTCGCCCCGGTACAGCACCTCGCCAGAGGTCGGCGGCGTGATGCCTTCCATCATCTCAACGGTAGTGGTCTTGCCCGCCCCATTGGGGCCGAGCAGGCCAAAACAGGTGCCTTGATCGATGGTAAAACTCACCCCATCCACTGCCTGCACCGTGGGATAGTGTTTGACGAGATTGCGCACCTCAAAGACGGTCGGCATGGTGTTTGATCTTTGGTCTAAGGAAGATGATGATCACGCGCGCCGACGCCGGGGTTTGCCCGCGCGAGTGGGTTGGGGGCGCGCCGGCGCCGGTCCCTGGCGCGCGCCTTTCACCGTGGCCTTTCCCGCCTTGGCCGCGGCCGGATGTTTGCCGGGGGTGCGCGGTTTGTGCTTGGGTGTGGCGACGCGTTTCTCCACAGCGGATTCCGGCACATTATGTTGCGGCTCAAAGCCGGCGACGAACTTGCGTTGCAGTTTGCGTCCGATCAGTTTTTCGATCGCCGCGAGATGTTTGGCCTCATCGGCGCTGACCAGGGAGACGGCCCGCCCGGTTCGGCCGATGCGGTGCACGTAATCCTCCGGCACATTCGGCAGATCGAAGTTGACCACGTGCGGGAGCTGATCGATATCAAGCCCGCGCGCGGCGATATCGGTGGCCACCAGCACGCGCACATTGCCCTTCTTGAAATTGGCCAGCGCACGGGTGCGCGCCCCTTGGGTCTTGTCGCCGTGGATCGCCGTGGTCAGCAGACCTTGATCACTCAGGTAGCGGGCCAGGCGGTTCGCGCCGTTCTTGGTACGGGCGAACACCAGCACCTGTTGCCAGTCCTGATCTTCGATCAACTGGCGCAGAGCCTCTTTCTTGCGCGCCTTGTCCACCGGATGCACCACCTGCTGCACGGTCGTGGCGGTGGTGTTGGCCGGGCTCACCTCGATCCACAGCGGATTGTTGATCATGCCCTTGGCCAGGTTGCGGATCTCCTCGGAAAAGGTCGCGGAGAACATCAGCGTCTGACGCTTGGTCGGCAGCAGTTTCTGGATGCGGCGGATGTCATGGATGAAGCCCATGTCGAGCATGCGGTCGGCCTCATCCAACACCAGCACCTCGAGCTGATCGAAGCGCACCGCGTTCTGGCTGTAGAGATCGAGCAGGCGTCCGGGCGTGGCCACCAGCACATCCACCCCGCCGCGCAAGGCCATCATCTGCGGATTGATCTTCACGCCGCCAAACACCACCGTCGAACGGATGTTCAGATGCCGACTGTAGTTGCGCACGCTCTCGCCGACCTGCGCCGCCAGCTCGCGTGTCGGTGTGAGCACCAGGGCGCGCGCCTGATTGGCCTTGGGCCTGCCGCCCGCCGCCAGACGCTGCACCATCGGCAGGACGAAACTCGCCGTCTTGCCGGTGCCGGTCTGCGCGGCGGCCATGACATCGCGGCCGGACAGCACCGCCGGTATCCCCTGCTGCTGGATCGGCGAAGGGGTTTTATAGCCCTGCTCGCTGACCGCGCGCAGGAGTTCATCGACAAGACCAAGGGAGGCGAATGACATGACAGATAACCTTGTGTTGATTCATGACGCGGGCAAGAGCGCACGTTGTACAGGATACCCGCCAAGGAGCGGGCAGTATACGCAAAAAGCAGACCGGCCGGGGGCCGCGGGCCTACGGTCATAACCGCGCCGAGATCAGGATATTGCGCGGGGTCACCGCATGCGGGCAGAAGGTGCCGAGGGCCACACGATAATCATGCGCGACCAGATAGTTGGCCATATCCAGCACCAGCCACAGTTCCAGGGCGCGGCGCATTGCCTGGCGCGGCAGCGACAGGCGCATCACCTGCCTTTGCCGTTGGCGGCCGCGCGCCTCGTAGGATGACCAATCTACCAGCTGCGGCAACGGCACTGCCTCACGGTGCGCCAGTTGTCGGCAAAAGCCCTCGAATCCCAGCCCCAGCCAGCGCTTGTCGATCGGCGGCATCGGCTGATAACGGTCAGCGCCGGAGACATCGCGGCGCAAAAGATCGAAGCCGAGTTTCCACGCCATTTCCTGATCGCGTTTGCGCACCTCGCGCGGGGCAGAGGTCACGGTTTCGGTCACCGCCAGGCGCAAGTCATCCGCGTGCAACGCCAGCTTGGCCGACGCGGTAAACGCCTGATAGCCCGCGCCACTCCCAAGATGATAACAACAGGGCGCGATATCCAGCGCGCGCACCTGCCGCGCCACCGCCTGCCGCAACAAGGTGCGGTGCAATTCGCCGCAGGCGTGCAGCGCCACGGCGTGATGATTGATCAACCGCAGCGCGGCGGGCGGGGTAAGCACATCGATCGCATGAAACGTCTGCTCGATGCGTGCGCGTTGCGCCAGATGCTCACCCGCCGCGCACAACGCGGCATCGCGCTCCAGCGTGGTGACGGCAACCTGATGCAGCCGGGCGAACACTCGGCCCAGATGACCCTTGCCGCCGCACCATTCCAGGATCGGTGATGGCACGCGCGGGACGGCGCTGATAAAGGCGGTAATCTGTTGCCATTTGCGTCCGGGGATATCACATGCGAGGTGCGGATCATCCATGTGCCAAGGTGTCGCCGGAAGCTCGGGCAGCACGCTCAATTCGATCAGTTCGGCGACGCCCGGCAGATGTTGATCCACCATTTGCAGCACGGTGCCGGGCGCTGCCGCATGCTGCGCCAGCTCGGCGTCGGACAGCGCCAACAGATGCTGCGTCAACGCGGGCACCTGTTTCGTCCAGGCGGGCGAGCTATCCTTATAGGGCTGCGGCCGCCACAGCCATGCGGTGTGCTGCAACCAGGTGTCGAGACGCTGGAAGCGCTGCTGGAAGTCCGTCATACCCTGTGTGCTGCGCGAAGGGCGCCCTCACCCCAGCCCTCTCCCGCCTGCGGGAGAGGGAGAGCAAGGCAGACGCCTTTTGTTGCCGCGCCGCTAATAACCCAGATTCGGCGCCAGCCAGTACTCCGCCTCCTGCACGCTCATGCCTTTGCGCTGGGCATAGTCTTCCACTTGGTCCTTGTTGATCTTGCCGACTGCAAAATAGATGGCCTCGGGATGCGCGAAATAGATGCCGCTGACGGCGGCGGTCGGCACCATCGCCTTGGCCTCGGTCAGCCAGATGCCGGTGTTTTCTTTCACATGCAGCAGCTCCCAGATCAGATCCTTTTCGGTGTGATCGGGACAGGCGGGATACCCGGCGGCCGGACGGATGCCCTTGTATTCTTCCTTGATCAATTGTTCGTTGCTCAATTGCTCGCTCGCGGCATAGCCCCAAAACTCGCGGCGCACCCGCAGATGCAACACCTCGGCGAAGGCCTCGGCGAGACGATCGGCCAGAGCCTTCAACATGATGGCGCGATAATCATCGTGCTGCTTTTCATATTCGGCGACACGCGCGTCGATGCCGATCCCGGCGGTCACGGCAAAGGCGCCGACATAATCCTTCACGCCGCTGTCCTTTGGCGCGACGAAATCGCTCAAACAACGGTGCGATTTACCGTCCGGTTTCTCTTGCTGCTGACGCAGGTTGTGGAAGATCGTCCGCACTTCGCGGCGCGATTCATCGGCATAGACTTCGATATCATCGCCGATGCTGTTGGCCGGGAACAGCCCGAACACCGCCCTGGCGGTGAGCCACTTCTCCGCGATGAGTTGCTGGAGCATGGCCTGGGCATCGGCAAACAATTGTTTCGCCTCCGCGCCCTTTTCGGCATCGTCGAAGATCTTCGGATAACTGCCCTTCAATTCCCAGGCGTGGAAGAACGGCGTCCAGTCGATGTACGCGGCGATCTCCTGCAACGGATAGTCGTCGAACACCTTCACGCCCAGCAGCCGTGGCGTGGCCGGCGTATAGCGCTGCCAGTCGATCTTGGTCTTGTTGGCGCGCGCCTGTTCGAGCGTGAGCCACTGGGTCTGTTTCTGGCGCCCGGCGTGGCGTTCGCGCACCTCGACGTATTCGGCCCTGATGTCGGCGACGAACTTCGCGCGCAGCTCCGGCGAGATCAAACTCTGCGCCACGCCCACGGCGCGCGAGGCATCCTTCACCCACACCACCGGATGTTGATAATTCGGTTCGATCTTCACCGCGGTGTGCGCCTTGGAGGTGGTCGCCCCGCCGATCAGTAAGGGCAGTGTAAAGCCGAGGCGCTGCATCTCCTTGGCGATGTGCGCCATCTCTTCCAAGGATGGGGTGATCAGCCCGGAGAGGCCGATGATGTCGACTTGGTGTTTCTTCGCCTCATCGAGAATCGTGGCGGCGGGCACCATCACGCCGAGATCGATCACCTCGAAGTTATTGCATTGCAGCACCACGCCGACGATGTTCTTGCCGATGTCGTGCACATCGCCTTTGACCGTGGCCATCAGCACCTTGCCGTTGCTGCTGGCCGCGCCGGACTTCTCCGCCTCGATGTAGGGGATGAGATGCGCGACGGCCTTTTTCATCACGCGCGCCGACTTCACCACCTGCGGCAGGAACATCTTGCCGTCGCCGAACAGATCGCCGACCACGTTCATGCCATCCATCAGCGGGCCCTCGATCACCTGGATCGGGCGCGCGAAACTCTGCCGCGCCTCTTCGGTGTCCTCGACCACATGGGTATCGATGCCCTTGATCAGCGCATGTTCGAGCCGCTTGGCCACCGGCCAGCTGCGCCATTCCAGTTCTTCCTTCTTCGCCTCGACACCGCCGCCTTTGTATTGATCGGCGATCTCCAGCAAGCGGTCGGTGGCGTCCGCGCGGCGATTGAGGATCACATCCTCGACGCGCTCGCGCAGCTCGGCGGGCAATTCGTCATACACGGCCAACTGACCGGCGTTGACGATGCCCATGTCCATGCCGGCGCGGATGGCGTGATAGAGGAACACCGCGTGGATCGCCTCGCGCACCGGGTTGTTGCCGCGAAACGAGAACGAGACATTGGACACGCCGCCGGAGATCATCGCGTGCGGCAGATGTTGTTTGATCCAGCGCGTGGCCTCGATGAAGTCGACCGCGTAGTTGTTGTGCTCCTCGATGCCGGTGGCGACCGCAAAGATGTTCGGATCGAAGATGATGTCCTCGGCCGGGAAGCCGACCTGATGCACCAGAATGTGATACGAGCGCTGGCAGATCTCGGTCTTGCGTTGATAGGTATCGGCCTGGCCTTTCTCATCGAAGGCCATCACGATCACCGCCGCGCCGTATTTGCGCAACAGCCTCGCGTGATGGATGAAGGCCGCCTCGCCCTCCTTGAGCGAGATGGAATTGACGATGCCCTTGCCCTGGATGCACTTGAGGCCGGCCTCGATGATCTCCCACTTGGAGGAATCGAGCATCACCGGCACGCGCGCGATGTCCGGCTCCGATGCGATCAGGTTGAGATAGGTCACCATCGCCTGCTTGCCGTCGAGCATCGCCTCGTCCATGTTCACATCGATGATCTGTGCGCCGTTTTCCACCTGTTCGCGGCACACCTCCAGCGCCTTATCAAATTGACCTTCCAGGATCAGCCGCTTGAACACCGCCGAGCCGGTGACGTTGGCGCGCTCGCCGACATTCACGAACAGCGACTCGGGACCGATGTTGAACGGCTCGAGTCCCGCGAGACGACACTGCGGCTCGATCGCCGGGATCTGGCGCGGCGGATGCGCGCGCACGGCTGCGGCGATCGCCTGGATGAACTCCGGCGTGGTGCCGCAGCAGCCGCCGATGATGTTGAGAAAACCGCTCGCCGCCCATTCGGCGATCTGCGTGGCCATCTGTTGCGGGGTTTCATCGTATTCACCGAACGCATTCGGCAACCCGGCGTTGGGATGGGCACTCACGTAGGTGTTCGCCACGCGCGACAACTCTTCCACATATTGGCGCAGCTCGGCCGCGCCGAGCGCGCAGTTCAGCCCGATCGAGATCGGCTGCGCATGGGCCAGCGAATTGTAGAAGGCCTCGGTGACCTGGCCCGAGAGCGTGCGCCCGGAGGCATCGGTGATGGTGCCGGAGATCATGATCGGCAGTGCAAAGCCCGCCTCCTCGAAGTAACTCTGCACCGCGAAGATCGCCGCCTTGGCGTTCAAGGTATCGAAGATGGTCTCGATCAGGATGATGTCGGCGCCGCCCTCGACCAGCCCGCGCGTGGCCTCGGTGTAGGCTGTCACCAGTTCGTCGAAACTGATGTTGCGAAAGCCGGGATTGTTCACGTCGGGGGAGAGCGAGCAGGTGCGCCCGGTCGGGCCGAGCACCCCGGCGACATACCGCGGCCGCTCCGGCGTGGCGAATTCATCGGCCACCGCGCGCGCCAGGCGCGCCCCGGCCACATTCAATTCGTAGACCAGCGCCTGCATCTCATAGTCGGCCATCGACACCGAGGTGGAGTTGAAGGTGTTGGTCTCGATGATATCGGCCCCGGCCTGGAGATAGGCGCGGTGGATGTCTTGGATGATCTGGGGCTGGGTCAGCGAGAGCAGATCGTTATTGCCCTTGAGATCGACATGCCAGTCGGCAAAACGCGCGCCGCGATACTCGGCCTCGCCCAGCTTGTGGCGTTGGATCATGGTGCCCATCGCGCCATCGAGGATCAGGATGCGCTGCGCGAGCGCTTCATGGAGTTGCTGGATGCGTGTTGCCCGGTCTGTCATTGTGCCCTCTGCCTTCGGGGATGGCCGTGCGGCCGGATAAGGGGGGCAATTATATCAGCTAACCCAGGTGTGGCCTACCGGGCCGGGATGCGCATGAACGTTGCGGTGGGCTCCATCATCCCTGTACGCCCCTTGCCACAGCCATCACGCAGGAGCAAGCCTCAGCTTGCGATCACACCCCATTGGCCCATCGCCGTCTGAAGACGGCTCCTACATGCCACCTCCCCTCACGTAGGAGCAAGCCTCAGCTTGCGATCGATCGACCGACGGACTTCATCACGCACCGCCAGGAACGGCGGCGCCATATCCTGGCCGACGAGAAAAGTCGTCACGAGGCGTGCGGTCAGAAGTGCTTTTCAAAGCTCAGCAGGAGTTTGTAAGCGTACCATTCCGCGCCATTGAAGGGCGTCTGCCCGACGTAGACGCCGCCGTCCCATATCCGGTCCGTGCCGCTGCCACTCTCCCAGCGGGTGTATTCGGCGGATACCCCCAGGCGCGCATCGGCGCGCACCGGGAAGAACACCCCGCCCATCAGCACCAGTCCGTACGCCGAATCTGCTTCGTGCTCGAAATACAGATCACGTAGATTCCAATAGGCCTCCGCGCTGTACCAACCGGCGTGCAATTCGGCGCCGGCGCGGAACTCGACGCGCGGTTTGACGAACGCGATATCGCCGCCGAGGAAAAAGCCGGTCCAGGTCGCTTCGTAGCGGCTGTTCAAATCGGGATAGCGCGTCCCGGCCGGCGGCACCTGGAAGTCGCACCCGCTCACGAACTCGCCGATCACCTGCACCCCGTCGCGCATGCGCATCGCCTGGGTGTTGCGCCCAAAACCGAGCATGACGTGGCTGACGCGCGTATGACTGGGCAGAATCTTTTTGCTTTCACTCCCAACGGCCAAGGAGACATCCATCACGTGCCCGCCGGAGGCATCGCTGACGGAGCGGGAAAACTCGCCGCCGCGATTGTCGTAGAGGTAATCGGAATCCTGGTTGTCGCCGGAGGAAACGGAGCCGTACTCGAAACGCCCGCGGAACATCAGATCGCGGCGCAGGTCGCCGCTCAAGGTCACGCCGAAGACGTTGGATTCGATATCGCTCCAGATCAGTTCGGAGAGGATGTTCGGATTGTATCCGCAGTGGCCACCGGCGATCGTCCAGCGCAAGTCATCGACGCGCTTGCCGTAGGAGAGACTGAGATCACCCGCCGCATGGGCAAGCGGAGCGAGAAGGCACAACAAGGCAAAAAAAGAGCTCGGGTGAAGGCGCGACATCGGAATATTCCAACATTTGAACGGGTGCCGCCCACGATACCAAGGATCTAGAAAAGTTCAACCGATCCTTGCGCGACATTGCGTTGCGCCACGATGTGCGATTCGGAGGCATGTGCCAGCCTCGGAAATTCCGCCAATTCCCCGGCCAGATCCCGCAGTGCGGTGTGGGCCTCCTCGACATGCCCGGCCTCGGCGGCGGTCACCGCCTGCACCACGCATTGATTGACCCGCGCATAAAACCCCTGCAACAGGCGCAGGGCATCGACGCGCAACTGCAGCTGCTCGGCGAGCTGGCGCGTCATGTCCTCGAACTGTAGCGCGCGCACCGCATTCCCCACCTCCTCGTTGAGCGCCCCGGAGATGGCGTTGACCTCGGGCAGGGCCGCCAGCACGTCCTGGTTGATGGCGTTCATCTCCGCCATCATGCCGGACATTCTGTCGGTGGATTGCAGGGTGACGTCGATGTCGCGCGAGGCCGTCTTGGCCACCAGTTCGCTCGCCACCTGCATATTCTCCTTCGCGGCGGCAAACTGCTCGCGCACCAGGCCCCTGAATTCATCGCTGCGTTGCGAGAGCAGGCGCACCTCATCGGCCACCACGGAAAAACCCCGGCCATGGCTGCCCGCCCGCGCCGCTTCGATCGCCGCATTGAGCGCCAGCATATTGGTTTGCGCGCTGATGGTATCGAGTTGCTTCAGCAGCCGATCGACCTGTTCCATATTGCCCTTCATCTGCGCGAGGGCATTCACCATTGCCAGGCTCTCGCCGCGGATCGCCTCCATGTTGCCGGAAAACAGGTCGATGATGCCCCTGATCTCATCGACCAGCGAACCGTGCCCGCTGCCGGGGCGCGCGCAGAGATTGAGTCGCTCGGTCAGCCGCTCCGTCAGTTCGACCTGGCGGCGGGACTTGTCATCGATGCCGTGGAAGCTCTGCGTCAACCCCTCCACCGCGCTCGAGCTGATGGACTTGATCCGCTCCAGATTTTCGTCGAGATAGGCGATCTGCTGTTGACTGAGGTGCTGCAATTCCCGCAACTGCGCGCTCAGCGCGTCCGCCAACGGGGTTTTCTCATGCGCGTGCAGCGCGCGTTCGACGGCGAGCTGCTTTTGCAACCGGTCGAGCTGCGTTATCCAATAGAGCGACACAGCGACAATGGCCACTACCGCCGTTCTCCAACCCGGGAACAGCATCACCGCCCCGATCCCGAGGGCGACCACCATGACGGACTTGATTGTAAACTGAGGCATCAAAATCATCCTGACGAACGTTGGCGCCCTCTCAAAGCGACGGCGGGTCGTGATCAGTGGCATGTCCCTATCCTGATCTAGCGGGTATCGGCGCAAATTATCAATACCTTAGCAATCGATACACCTTATTTTTATATAATTATATCGGGGCGGGGTATTAAAAAAAAGTCAAATGTGGGTTGGTGCTGGTGCCGTTCCAGCCTATCTGCCCGGGCAGCAGGGTGTTCCCTGGCTCAGGCAGGCAGAAACACGCTGGAGAATCCCCGTCCTTGATCGGCGGGAATCATGAAGGAAGGGGGTCAATCCGCCTGGGGCAGGCGCGATCCCCGGACAGGGAGCCGGTTAGCGCTGCGCCGCCAACAGCGCCTTGAGTTCCGGCACACAGGAGCCGCAGTTGGTACCGGCGCGGCACGCCTGGCCGATCTGCTCGGGGGTGCGCAGGCCCTGGTCGTGGATCAATTGGCGCAGGGTGGTCTCCCCCACGCTGAAGCAGCTGCACACCACCCGCCCGGTGTCCTGTTGGCCGCGCGGCGGTTTGCCGGTCAGCAGGCTAAGGCGTTCCGTCGATTCCAAGGCCGCTTTTTCAAACAATCCCGCCAGCCAGCTGCGCGGGGGCAATTCATGGCCGGGGGCGATGAAGATACAGCTCTCCAGGCGATCGCCTACCATGCGCACGCCGCGGTATTGCCGGGCGCCCACGTCCAGATACTCCACCCAATTCACCGCATCGGCCTTGCTGCACAGCATGGAGCGCGCCCAGGCCGGCCAATCGCCCGGGACCTGCTCGCCGGCGAGTTCATAGCGGTAATAGCCGGGGCCGCTGGCGCGCGCCCAGTAGCTGGCGTCGTGGATGGGGATGGCGCGGCGCGAGAGCAGAAAGCCATGCCAGGCCGGGGTATAGGACTGGATGCGCACCGGGGTGTGTTTCAGCTCGGGCTGCCCGGAAAGCGGATCGACCACCGGGTTGACCAAGGTGTCGACGCGGGCGCAGCTGGCGAACTGATCGTTCCAGTGCATCGGCACGAACACGGTGCCGGCTGGCTGCGCCTCACTGATGCGTGTCCGCACGATGATCTCGCCCCAGCGGCTGAAGACGCGCACCAAGGCCCCCTCGCTCACACCAAAGCGCTGCGCATCCGCGGCATGTAATTCGACATACGGCTCGGGGGAGTGCTCGGTCAGGCGCGGCGCCTTGCCGGTCCGGGTCATGGTATGCCATTGATCGCGCACCCGGCCGGTGTTGAGGATCAGCGGGAAGTTTTCATCCGGGGCATTTACTGGCAACTGCGGCGTGATGGGGATGAAGCGCGCCTTGCCGCTCGACGTGAAAAACCGGCCATCGGTGAACAGCCGCGCCGTGCCTTGGCGGCGCGTGGCGGTGACCGGCCATTGCACCGGGGTGAGCGCATCAAAGGCGGCCTTGTCCAAACCCGCCAGGCCGGAGATATCGAAGTCACGCTGCCCGGTGTTCTCGAAGCCCGAGAGCGCCGCGTGCTCGGCGAAGATATCGTGCGCGCCCTGATAGGCAAAACCCGCATAGCCCATGCGCTGCGCCACCTGCGCGATGATCCACCAATCAGCCTTGGCCTCGCCGGGGGCCGGTATCAAGCCGCGCTGGCGCGAGATACGCCGCTCGGAATTGGTGACGGTACCGTCCTTCTCGGCCCAGGTCAGCGCGGGCAGCAGCACATCGGCGTGCGCGGTGGTATCGGTCTGCGCCATGCAATCCGAGACCACCACGAACTCGCATTGCGCCAGCGCCGCGCGCACCCGGTTGGCATCCGGCAGGCTCACCACCGGATTGGTCGCCATGATCCACACCGCCTTCACCGTGCCCGCCGCGATGGCCTCGAACAGCTCCACCGCCTTGAGTCCGGCCTGCTCCGCCATGCGCGGTGAGCGCCAGAAGCGTTGCACGGTAGCGCGATGCTCGGGGTTTTCAATCTCCATGTGCGCGGCCAGCTGATTGGCCAGCCCGCCGACCTCGCGCCCACCCATGGCGTTGGGTTGGCCGGTGAACGAAAACGGCCCCATGCCGGGACGCCCGATGCGCCCGGTGAGCAGGTGGCAATTGATGATGGCATTGACCTTGTCCGAGCCGCTGCTCGATTGATTGATGCCCTGGGAATACACGGTGACCACGCGCTCGGTGCGCGCGAACAACCGATAGAATTCCGTCACCTGTTCCTCGCTCAAACCACAGCGCGCGGCGACGGCCGTGAGCGAGGGCACGCTCTGCCGCGACGTAGCCAAGGTCTCCGCCATGCCTTCGGTGCAGTTGGCGACGAAGGCCTCGTTGATCTCGCCCTTCTCTGCCAGATAATTGAGCAGGCCATTGAACAGCACGGCATCGGTGCCCGAGCGCAACGGCAGATGCAGATCGGCGATATCGCAACTCGGCGTGCGGCGCGGATCGATCACCACCACCAGCAGATCGGGGTTATCCTTTTTCGCCTGCACCATGCGCTGAAACAGCACCGGGTGACACCATGCCGTGTTGGCGCCGGTCAGCACGATCAGCTTGGCGCGCTCCAGGTCTTCGTAACAACACGGCACGGCATCCGCACCGAAGGCGCGCTTGTGCCCGGCCACGCTGGAGGACATGCACAGCCGCGAGTTGGTGTCGATGTTCGCGCTGCCGATATAGCCCTTCATCAGCTTGTTGGCCAGATAATAGTCCTCGGTCAGCAACTGGCCGGAGACATAAAACGCCACGGCCTCCGGGCCGTGTTGCGCGATGATCGCGCCAAACCTGGCGGCGACCGTATCCAGCGCCTGATCCCAACTCACCTGCTGGCCCTGCACCACGGGATGCAGCAAACGACCCTCCAAGCCGAGGGTTTCACCCAGCGCCGAGCCCTTGGAGCACAGCCGCCCGAGATTGGCCGGATGTTCGGTGTCCCCGCGCACGCTCACCGCGCCGTGATGATCGACGCTCGCCAGCACGCCGCAGCCAACACCGCAATAAGGACAGGTTGTTCTCACCACTTGATTCATGCCTGGTCCAAAGCTCAGATCTGTAAATAAACCACGCCCGCGTCCACTCGCACCGGATAACTGGCGGCACACCCCTCATCCGGCGCGACCGCCTGGCCGCTTGCGAGCTCGATGTTCCAGTTGTGCAGCGGACAGGTCACGCGTTTGCCGTGCACGATGCCTTGCGACAGCGGCCCGCCCTTGTGTGGGCACTTGTCGCGCAGCGCGAAGACCTCGTCCTCCGCCGTGCGAAACACGCCGATGTCGCCTTGTGCGGTCTGCACCACGCGCGCACCGCGGCGCGGAATCTCGTCCACCTTGCCGATTTCAATCCAACCCTTACTCATATCCGCACACCTCATATCTATGTAGGGTGGGCGAAGCGCCTTACGCGTAACCCACCGAGCGTACCCAAAGCGCTTCGCGGGGCAGGCCCTTGCGAAGCAACACAATAGCGATTTAATCGAGTGCCTGTCGGCACGGATTGGTGGGTTACGCGCGAAGCGCTACACCCACCCTACATTTGAAACGTTCAAACAACCTGCTTGATCGGGATGTAGGCCTTGCGCTTCTCTGCATTGGCCACCTCTTCCGCCCACGGATCGACCTGGAACACCTGCTGCGATTCGAGGAAGCGGGCGTACAAGGCCTTGCGGTTCTCCGCATCTTCCACCACCTTCTCCTTCACGTAACTCAGGCCGACGCGCTCGATCCACGGCGCGGTGCGCTCCAGGTAATGCGCCTCTTCACGGTAGATCTGCATGAAGGCGCCGCAATATTCCAGCGCCTCGGCCTCGGTCGGCACGCGTGCCAGCAGATCGGTGGCGCGCACATGGATGCCACCGTTGCCGCCGACGTGCAATTCATAACCGGAATCGACGCACACCACGCCGAAGTCCTTGATGGTGGCCTCGGCGCAGTTGCGCGGACAACCCGAGACGGCGATCTTGTACTTGTGCGGCGTCCACGAGCCCCAGGTCATCTTCTCGATCTTCACGCCCAGGCCCGTGGAGTCCTGCGTGCCGAAGCGACACCATTCGGAACCCACACAGGTCTTCACCGTGCGCAGCGACTTGCCGTAGGCGTGACCGGAGACCATGCCCGCGGCGTTGAGGTCGGCCCAGATCGCGGGCAGGTCTTCCTTCTTGATGCCGAACAAGTCGATGCGCTGGCCGCCGGTGACCTTGACGGTCTTCACGTTATATTTTTCCGCGGCATCGGCAATCGCGCGCAACTCCGCCGGCGTGGTCAGCCCGCCCCACATGCGCGGCACCACCGAATAGGTGCCGTCCTTCTGGATGTTGGCGTGGGCGCGCTCGTTGATGAAACGCGATTGCGGATCGTCCTTGGCCTCTTTCGGCCAGGCGGCGAGCAGGTAAAAATTGAGCGCCGGGCGGCACGAGCTGCACCCATCCGGGCTGCGCCATTCGAGAAAATCCATCACCGCGCGAATACTGGTGAGGCGCTGTTCCTTGATCACCTTGCGCACCTCGTCGTGCGGATAATCGGTGCACTTGCACAACGGCTTTTGCTTGGGCGTGGCGGAATAATCGCCCACGGTGGAGGCCAGGATCTGTTCGCACAGGCCGGTGCAGGAGCCGCACGAGGCCGAGGCCTTGGTGTGGGCGCGCACATCTTCCAGGGTGAACAACCCCTTGGTGGTGATCGCCTTGACGATCTGGCCCTTGGTCACGCCATTGCAGCCGCACACCTCCATGTCGTCACTCATGTTCGCCGCGGCATTCTGGCCGCCGTGACCGGCGTCACCCAGGTGCGCTTGGCCGAACATCAACGAGTGACGGAAATCGCTGACATCGGTCTTGTCGCGCAGCAATTGGAAATACCAAGCGCCGTCGACGGTGTCGCCGTACATCACCGCGCCCTGAATCTTGTTGTTCTTGAGCACGACCTTTTTGTACACACCGCGCGCGGCGTCCTTCATCACGATGCTCTCGCTGGATTCATCCCCGATGAAATCGCCGGCGGAGAACAGGTCGATGCCGGTGACCTTCAGCTTGGTCGAGGTCACCGAGCCCTGGTAACGGCCGATGCCGTATTGGGCCAGGTGATTGGCGCAGACCTTGGCCTGTTCGAACAGCGGGGCGACCAGTCCGTAGGTATTGCCGCGGTGCTGCACACATTCACCCACGGCGTAGACCTTCGGATCGTAGGTCTGCATCGTGTCGTTGACCACGATGCCGCGTTCGCAGTAGATACCGGCCTTTTTCGCCAGCGCGGTGTTCGGGCGGATCCCCGCGGCCATCACCACAATGTCCGCCGCGATCTCCAGCCCGCCTTTGAAACGCACGCCCCTGACGCGCTCGTCACCCAGGATGGCCTCGGTTTGGGTCGCCATCAGGAAATGCAGGCCGCGCGCCTCCAGCGCCTTTTGCAGCATCTTGCCGGCGACCTCATCGAGCTGGCGCTCCATCAAGGTCTCGGTCAAGTGCACCACGGTCACGCTCATGCCCTGGAGCTTCAGGCCATTGGCCGCCTCCAGCCCGAGCAGGCCGCCGCCGACGACCACGGCGTGTTTGTGCTTGCTGGCGGTATCCAGCATGGTGTCGACGTCCTTGATATCGCGGAAGCCGATCACGCCGGGCAGATCACTGCCGGGCACCGGGATGATGAAGGGATTCGAGCCAGTCGCCAGCAGCAGCCGGTCATACTCGGCCACCGTGCCATCGGCGGCGATCACCTGGCGCGCACGCCGGTCGATCGTGGTGATCTCCTTGCCGGTGTGCAGCGTGATGTGGTTGTCCGCATACCATTTCAGATCGTTGAGGATGATGTCGTTGATGGTCTTCTCGCCGGCGAGCACCGGTGAGAGCAGGATGCGGTTGTAGTTGCCATGCGGCTCGGCGCCGAACACGGTGATGTCATACATATCGGGGGCAAGCTTGAGCAATTCCTCAAGTGTGCGCACCCCCGCCATCCCATTGCCGACCAGGACCAGTTTCTGTTTCATTGCATGCTCCGCAAATCGCCGTTGATTACGTTATTGGAGCGATGGCAAATAGTGTGCCAGCGTGGTGCACGTCATGCCAAACAACTGTTTTGCATGAAC
>CAZKZP010000039.1:0-26547 GCA_964557295.1 uncultured Chromatiales bacterium
CCCCCGCGGGCGTGTTGTACGAGGTCGACCTGCGGTTGCGCCCGAGCGGCGCCTCCGGCCTGCTGGTCAGCAATCTGAACTCGTTTGCCGAGTATCAACGCCAGGAAGCCTGGACCTGGGAGCATCAGGCGCTGACGCGCGCGCGCGTCGTGGTCGGCGAGGAGGGGATACGCCGGCGCTTCGAGGCGATCCGTGCCGAGGCCTTGCGCCGGCCGCGCGATGTCGACCAGCTGCGCCAGGAGGTGCGCGCGATGCGCGAACGCATGCGCAAGGAACTGGAGGTCAAACGCGCCGATGTGTTCGATCTCAAGCAGGGCAGCGGCGCGATCGCCGACATCGAATTCATGGTCCAGTTCGGCGTGCTCGCCTGGGCCGCGCAGCACCCGCGGCTCTGCGAGGTGACCGACAACATCCGCATCCTGGAGGCCTTCGGCGCGCTGGGACTGCTGCCCCCCGAGGACGCCCGCGCGCTCTGCGATGCCTACCGCGCCTACCGGACCCGCGTCCACCATCTGGCCCTGCAGGAACTGCCGGCCTGTGTCGCGGCGGATGAATTCAGCGCCGAGCGCGCGCTGGTGGAGCGGATCTGGGGTCGGCTGATGGCGCCGTGAGCAGCGCGCGGATGAAAATCCGCCGTGGCCAAGGTAGAATAGCCGCCAGCTGATCATGGCTGGCACATGATCCCCATGGAATCCACTACGCCGCGGCAGCGGGCATCACTGTCGCGGCGTCCAATTTTAAGACGCACGAGTTTGGCGAGGAGCAGATTATGAGTATGGATGACCGCGACGGTGTCATCTGGCTGGATGGTAAATTGGTTCCCTGGCGCGAGGCCCGGGTTCACGTCTTGACGCACACACTGCATTATGGCCTCGGGGTGTTCGAGGGCGTGCGCGCGTACAAGACCGACAAGGGCGCGGCGATCTTCCGCTTGCAGGAACACACCGATCGCCTGTTCCGCTCCGCGCATATCCTGAATATGCCGATGCCGTATGACAAAAAGACCATCAACGAGGCCACGCGCGCGGCCGTGCGCGAGAACAAGCTTGAATCCGCCTACATCCGCCCGATGTGCTTCTACGGCTCCGAAGGCATGGGCCTGCGCGCCGATAACCTCAAGACCCACGTCATGATCGCCGCCTGGTCCTGGGGCGCGTATCTCGGCGCCGAGGCGCTCGAGCGCGGCATCCGCATCCGCACCTCCTCGTTCACGCGCCACCACGTCAACATCACCATGTGCAAGGCCAAGGCCAACGGCAACTACATGAACTCCATGCTCGCGCTCAACGAAGCCATGCGCGATGGTTATGACGAGGCCCTGCTGCTCGATGTCGACGGCTACGTCGCCGAAGGCAGCGGCGAAAACTTCTTCCTGGTGCGCGACGGCGTGATCTACACCCCGGAGCTCACCTCCGCGCTCGACGGCATCACCCGCAACACCATCATCACCCTGTGCAACGAGATCGGTGTGCCGGTGCGCGAAAAACGCATCACCCGCGACGAGGTCTATGTGGCCGACGAAGCCTTCTTCACCGGCACCGCGGCAGAAGTCACGCCCATCCGCGAACTCGACGGCCGCAAGATCGGCGAAGGCCGCCGCGGCCCGATTACCACCAAATTGCAAACGATGTACTTCGACCTGGTGCACGGCCGCGCGCAAAACCACCGCGAATGGTTGACGCTGGCTTAACGCCCTTCCTCCCTCTCCCCCTGGGACGACACCAGGGATGGAGTCGGTAGGACGAAGTCCGGAACCCGAGTCGAGAGGGCTGGGGTGAGGGAGCAAAGAACATAAACTCCGTATATACAGTGGAGGCACTATGACATCCGGAACATCCGAAATCGGACCTCAAGTCGGCAAGGAAACACCGAACAAACAACAACGTTACGTCGTCACCGAAGCCGACCTGCCCCTGCACTGCCCCATGGACGGCATGAGCCTGTGGAACTCCCACCCGCGGGTCTACATCCCCATCGAGCAGACCGGGCATGCGAAGTGCCCGTATTGTGGGGCGGAGTTTGAGCTCAAATAATGCGCCCAGTAGTGGTGATTTGATCTCGCAGATCATCTGAGATATTTGAATTTATGGCTGATGCACGCAAGAAAATACTATTGACGTTTGGGACGCGGCCGGAGGCCATAAAAATGGCCCCGCTTGCCCGCCTGCTCAAGGAAGATTCTCGCTTCAAAGTGGATATTTGTTTAACTGCTCAGCATCGAGAGATGCTCGACCAAGTCATGGAGATTTTTTCACTTGAGGCAGATCACGACCTCAATGTGATGACCCCGAACCAAAGTCTCGCTAAGTTGACCAGCCGACTCATTGAAGGAATGGATGCCGTACTAGATGCGCAGCGGCCAGACATAGTGCTGGTGCATGGCGATACAACAACAACCTTCGCCGCCTCGGTAGTGTCCTTCTATCATAAAATCCCAGTGGGACATGTTGAGGCTGGGTTGCGCACGGGTAACCTGTTGGCGCCTTGGCCGGAGGAGGCCAACCGGCGGCTGACCGCCGTATTGGCAAACCTACATTTCGCGCCCACCGAAGCGGCACAGGCAAACCTATTGAAAGAGGGGGTCGCGGCAGAAAAGATTTTTGTGACCGGCAATACTGTAATTGATTCCCTTCTTACGATTCGCCTCCGTATTCAGGCTGAACCCGCCCTTGCAGACCGCTTGCGACAGGAGGTTGGCGTGTCTATCGATGATAGGCGTATTATCTTGGTTACTGGGCATCGGCGCGAGAATTTTGGCGATGCCTTCCGCTACAAGCTCGCAGCGCTGGTCGAAATAGCAAAACAATATCCCGACGTTCATATTGTCTTTCCCGTGCACCTGAATCCTGCAGTGCGAGAACCAGTGCATCAGATGCTGGGAGGTATTCCAAACGTTTCGCTCATCGAACCGCTAGATTACCTTGCGTTCGTTTATCTTTTGGACAAGTCGTACCTAGTGATAACCGATTCGGGGGGGATTCAGGAAGAGGCGCCGTCACTTGGCAAGCCTGTGCTGGTTACGCGTGCGGTGACCGAACGTCCGGAGGCTGTTGAGGCTGGTACCGTGAAACTGGTCGGCACTGACACAGGGCTGATAGTGAGGTCGGTGAAAACGCTGTTGGATGATAGCGCTGCTTATGCAGCCATGAGTTTCGCGCACAACCCCTATGGTGATGGTAGAGCTTGCGAGAGAATAAGAGACGTTTTGGCTGAGCTATAAACTCGAAAAACCCGCCAAACAAAGCACCGGGGAAGCTCTGAATATTTTTTTATCTCGGAATTTTTAGGGCGCGAAAAGTTAAAATTGCGGTCTCCGTTTTATTTTATGGCTTGTCTCGATCTCAAATGTCGGCATACACACTGTGTCGCACAGAGCCTTTTATAAATCAGAGGCTCTTTAGATCTTTTCGCTCCGCGCCATTCGCGCGAGATTATTTGTCTAAAGTAATTGCGCTTAGGAAACCAAAATGACAGAACCAAGCTGCCCTGTTTGCAAATCCGGCGCGATCCGCCTCAATCGCCAGCTAGGCCAATACGCTCTTTACCAATGCGCGGAATGCCAGCTGGTATTTGCTCCAAACTCATTTGGCGTGGAAGTCGATTACAGTTCGATCTATGAGACGCCGGAATACATACAAGAGCAGGTCGATTCTATTGGCAAGCAACAAAATCTCGGAGCATTTGCGGAGATCATCACGTATAGACCGTTCTTCCGGGAAGTAAGCGTTCACAAGGGCAAGACGCTACTCGATGTAGGTTGCGGGGTGGGGCGGTTTTGTCAGGGGGCGCATGCGAATGGATGGGATGTGTGTGGAATTGATGTTAGCAAAACCGCGATTGAAACTGGAAAGCGCTTTGCCAAGTTTCCGATGCAGGTAAGCACGTTGCAGGAAATGGTCGACGGCGGACGGAGGTTTGATGTAGTTACCGCATTTGAAGTGCTGGAGCATCTTGACGATCCTGTTGCATTCATACGGCAGTGTGCGGAGGTCGTTATGCCGGGCGGAGAACTTTTCTTCACCGTCCCCAATTGGGACTGCAAGGAGGCTCAGGAGGCGACTCGGTCGGATCTGATACCGCCAGTGCATGTGCTGTTTTTTACTCTCCCGAGTCTGCGGCGAGCTATATCAGAAGCGGGTTTAACCATTCAGGGCATAGGGCACATACGCTCCGATGTATATCCCGGCTTCCAACGGCTCAAGCCTTTGCTCAAATGGATCAAAAGGCGGTTGAAAAGAAGGCCCAATCCTGCTCTCGGCTTATGGATTCATGCATCTCGCGCGTATACAAAAAAGGGATAGGCGCATGAAGATTGGACTGGTTGTCCCTCACATGCTCGTCGGCGGTGTGGAAATCTTTGTCTTGAGGCTTGGTTCTTTCCTTAAAAGTCGTGGTCATGAGGTAACAGTTGTCGCTTGTGAGCAAGAAGGTGAGTGGTGGCCGAGGGTGCAGGAAGCGGGGCTTAATGGTATTTGCTTGCCACAAAAACAGTTCGGCTCAGTTGTCCTGCATGCTTTAGAGGTCGGTCGGCTATTAAAGCGCGAGAGATTTGACTGCTTGTTGCTCAATCACGCAAAGATTGCACAATTTGCCCTGAATCTGATCCCAGATCACACCGCAGTCATACCTGTAATACATAACGATGTCGAAGAGGTCTATCAGACGGCTTTTCTTAACGAAGCGGCCTGGAATGTCGGGGTTGGCGTAAGCCCCAAGGTTGTGTCGCGCGCACGTGAAATTTTGCCTCGCAAAACCTTTGTCGAAATAACTCATGGAGTGAATATTCCTGCGCCAGAGAAGTTGCCAGCCAGGTCGTTGTTGACGAAAAAACTTCGATGTCTTTTTGTTGGGCAGTTGAGTCACAAGCACAAGGGAATATTTTTTCTTCCATCGATAATTGAAGAATGTCGGTGCAGGGGAGTTGATGTCAGTCTCGATATAATAGGTGATGGACCTGATCGAGATCGTCTGGTGCAGTTGATTGAAGAAAAAAGGATGTCTAACTATATCAAACTCTGGGGTAAGCGCAGTAATGATGAGGTGTATAGTGAGCTTTTAAGTCATCATGCTCTATTGCTGACTTCGTATTTCGAAGGTTTGGGTATCGTCCTGTTGGAGGCGGCCTCGGCGGGGTGTGTGCCCGTGGCGCACAGATTGCCAGGCATTACTGATTCGGTGGTGGATAATGGCGCAACTGGGGTTCTCTGCGAAATCGGAGATGTGACGGCAATGGCTGATGCATTGGCTCGTTTTTCATACGATGCTCAACTTTGGGAGTCGATGAGTAGGGCGGCGATTGCAAGGGCGAAAGCTAATTTCTCCATGGATAAAATGGGTGATTCGTATCTTGCTCTGATTGAAGACGTTGTTGCTGGGAAGTACCCGCTCGCCAAAACACGAAAAACACTTCTTGGTTTTGATCCTTCATTGTTCAGACGGACGGATTATGTGCCGTATTACGTAAGCCATCCGCTTCGCGCGCTGAAAAAACAATTGCGCAAAAAAACAAGAGCCCCGTCACGTTCGGCTTGAGTGTGCGAGCTTGCGCAGTTCTAGGTCAAGCGTGCTGGTCTTATTGGGTTGGCGTGTCGGTGCTCCGAGTAATTTCGTTTATCACTGACAACCATTTGTTGTTCCACAGTTGTTTTGAGAATGCCTGCGCCGCGATTGTCCTGGCGTTATTGGAAATGGTTGCTCGCAAGGTGTCATTAGTTAACAGCCGTTCAAGCGCGAGCGAAATGTCGTGTGCGTTGGGATCACACAAAAAGCCGTTGAATTCATCGATGATCAAATTGGGGAGTCCCCCTACATTGGTTGTGATGACACAGCAGCCGGATGCCATTGCCTCGATTACCGATAGTGACGTGCCTTCGGAATACTTGGTAGGCACAATGATAATATCGCTGTCAGCGTAGACTTTATTCATTTCTGAAAACGCGGCGACACTGGCAAACACTTTGCCGGGGTATTCTCGGAGCAGGCTTTCAACCTTGGTCGCGTGTGCTTGATCGTGAATTTCACCTACTATGTGAAATTCAACCCGCTCGTTTGTAGTTAATGTCTGCCTTATCACCTGCTCGAAGATGTCATAGCCTCGGGGCTCGTAGACTCGTCGTGGGTACGTCACCACAATCCGGTCTTTTCGCGTCTCACGCCGATTCGAAAAAAATGTCTCATCAGCGAAGTTGGGGATGTACTGGCATTTTGCATCTACGATTCTCGAATCTTCAACGCCACGAAAAAAATTGATTGTATTGGTGTCGACGCTGACAACCTTGTCAACATTCAACAGGCCCTTAAAAAACGAGTCGACCATTGCTAACTTGGATGCCCGCGTTCGGTGAGGATTGTCCCAATAGACACCATGCGAAATGCCTATACTTGGTTTGTTGTACAGCGGGGTTGCCAAGTCTAGCGTGTTGTAAATTGTTAGTCGGTTGCAGTCGACAAAGTGGTGGAAAAAATAATTGAGGTAGCGCGTTTTTCCTCGGACAGGCAATCCATATACATCTATGGAGTCATATTTTCTGTGCCACAGTTCATTATTAGAGGATCTCTGAAAGATGGTGGTGCTGAATCCGTAATTGTCCTTGATCAAGTTCAATAGATCAATGGCGTATCGTTCTGCGCCACCTGGAATGACCGATTTTCCTTGGCCATCGAAAAAGACGGAGGTCAGTAGAGCGACATCTGAGGTTATCCGTCCATGTTTGCGGGCTAAGTTGGTGTGGTAGCGATACCGCTTTCCTATTTCTTTTAGAATTTTCATAATATTTCCGAGTGAGGTCGTTTGCTCTAATCTTGCTTGTCGATATGGGCGACGATCTGTTCGAATTGCCGCACAACATTTCCAGGTCTGAAAGTATCCATCGCCTTCCAGCGGTTCTCGAAGGAGCCGCGGTTCCATTCCAGTTTTAAAGCCGCATCTAAACCGGCTGCTACCGATGCCGGGGAATAATCGGTGACAGCGATTGTGCTGTCGGGGTGGCGGGAAACCAGTTCATAGACGGGACTCTTGGGCGGCGTCAGCGCTAACACAGGTCGGTCGGAAACCAAGTAGTCGATGATCTTGGTGGGTGTGAATATGGGCTCTTCAAGAAATGCATCGACTGAGACCAGCACGCCGGCGCGGCGGAATACTTCACGGATATCACGGGTAAATGGGAGGACTTGAACCGTGTTCTGCAGGCCGCGGGACGCGATTTCAGGGGTTACGTATCTTGAGGGCGCGCCGACCAAGAACAAGCGGCTATTCGGGTGGCTCGCTACATGGAGGCTAAAGCCGTCGAGCAGGGGCGCGACAGGACGGTCAGGGCTAAAGGCTCCGGCGTGGTAGAAGTGTCCGGGAATGCCGGGTTCACCGAAGTCGAATGCTTCGGGCGCTACATGCGGCAGGATGAATGCCTGCTGTGGATCAAAGCGCAAATAACGTTGTTGGTAGGCGATGGTCTGTTTGTTGGTAAAGGTTAAGGCATCGGCTTCATCCACCATTTTCTGGAGTTCAGCCATGAGGCGCGGTTCGATATCGTCGGACGGGCGCGGAAATGGGTCGCTAAAGTGAAAAAGCAGTGGGCGTTCATAGCGCTTGGCGAGTAGATAGGCGGGAACCAGGCTGGCGTGCGGCCACGCTCGGCCGTAAAAGACGTCTGGAATATCTCCGGCAAAATCGACTTCTGATATTGCGCGCGACCATAAGTAAAAATTGCTATAAATCCCTCCCCGCGCGCGCGCGAGGGCCTTAAAAAACCAGCGTGGATATCTTGGCCCGTGCGCTGCGCTGAAAACGCGTAGATTGGGGTGGTTGAAGCCTGATTCAGCTTTGGTAGAGGTGGCCAGTGTGATGCGATGACCGCGTTGGAGCAGGGCGCGAACGAGCCGCCCCGTGCAGATTCCTTCCGGTTTTCGATCGAACAGAACCGATGTTATGCCAATGTGCAGCTGCTTCATGATAGGTCTGTTCGTTATTTTTCGAAGCTGTAACCCAGCAATTCGATATCTTGTCGGAAATGTTGCGCCACCAGCTCGGCGCTTTCATCATCGTAGTAACTCTTGAAGTCCTTCTTGCGGTCTGTCGCCTTGCGCCGGTGCGGCAGTGTGCAATTGATGCCGATGTGCTTGCAGATATGATCGAAATCCTCATGCAGACTTTCGTAGCGGCCGATGAAGTCGACGATGATATTGCCGTGGAGGTCGATCAAGTAGTCGCTTTGCAGTTCGATCGAGGTGTCGATGTGGTATTGATAGGGGCGGGCTGGATCGAACTTGTATTGCATGAACGATTTGAAATCGGTGTGGCCGGCGAGCAAATGCGGGCGTTCGCGTTTGATGTGGTGGAATGAGCTGACTTGCAGATCCCACGGGTTGCGCACAAAAGCGAATTTGAACAGGGAATCGAAGAATTCCTTCGGCAGCATTTCTTGGGCGGCGATGACCTTGGAGTGGCGCGGGAACTTGCTGCCCAGTTTGTGGCCGGTGGCGTGGCTCAGTTTGCTGCAGATCCACATTGGGATGCGGTACGGGTCCCACATGGCTTTGCGGGCTAGGGCGGTGCGGGCGCTGGTGCCGCCGGTTTTGGCGATGTGGATGAAGAGGAATTTATAGCGATGGGATAACAGCATTTTTCCGGCTCTAGATAAGTGGGCGCTATTTTAGCATTTATCACTCGGGAAGGATGCCCAGGGCGGACAAATACCGCTGGGCGCTGATTTCAACGGTATATTCGGCCACGGCGGCCTGTAGTCGTGTCTTCGCTGGCGGAGCGCGCAGTACCTCCACGATGGCGCGGGCCATGGCCGCGAAATCGCCGACAGCGACCAAAGGGGCAATTTTTCCGTCTTGCAGCACTTCCCGCGGGCCGCTTGGGCAATCGGTGGCCACTACCGGAGTTCCCAGCGCTAGCGCCTCGGACAGTACATTAGGTGAGCCTTCCCAGGCGGAGGAAAGCACGAACAGTGCGGCGCGCTTCATATAGGGATAGGGGTTGTGCGCAAAGCCGGGCAGGGAGAAATCACCGCGGATCCCAAGCTCGTCGGCCAGTTGCTCATAGCGTGGTTGCAGGCCGCCGGCGCCGAGGATGACCAAGCGGCACTCCAGTTGCTGGCGTGCGCGCGCGAAGGCCTTGATCAAGGTGACAAAGTCCTTCTGACGGGTAAAACGCCCGGCGCCGAGGATGACTGGCGGTTGCCCTGCGGTGAACCAGGGGTGATCGATCGGCTCATCGGCCAAGGTCATCATCTGCGGGGTGATGACGGGGTTGCGGATCACTTGGAGCTTATCTGGACCCAGGCCGGTGATCTTGGCGACATCCTGCTGCACACCTTCCGAGACTGGCACGATCAAGTCCGCCTTGGGATAGAGTTTGCGCATCTGGACATGCCAAAGCCAGCGGCGCAGACGACTCTTGCCTTCCAGGGCCTGCGACAGATTGGTGCCGAGCCGGCCGACGATGCGCGTGTTGACGCCGGCGATCATGCGCGCAAGCAGCGCAACGATGATGGCGCGATGTTTGGCGACCAGCAGCGTTTTGGGTTTGTGCTGGCGCAGATAGCGTACCAAGGGCCAGAAGGTCAGCGCGGTGTGATCCGAGCCCAATTTAATTATGTTGGCTTCTTTGGGCAGTTGCTCGAGATGTTTGCCGCGGGCTTTGATCAGCAGCAAGTCCAGTGGATGCCCCAGGCGCACGAATTCGCTGATCAGGTTGCAAACCATGCGCTCCACGCCACCTTCACCGGAGAAGGAGATGAAAATGGTGATTCTTTCTTTGCTCATTCGGGAATGGCCGCGCGGCTCAAGCAATGGGGAGGGCAGTGATTCATGGATTTCCGCTGGACAAATGGGTGTCCCTGTCGCGAGCAACAGGGTCGTGAAATCTATTCTCCCAACCCCACGCATGCGCAATGATCGTTTCTAGCTCCGCGTAGATGGGTTGCCAACCCAGCTCACTTTTCGCTAGCGACGAGTCCGCGATCAACACCGCCGGATCGCCTTCGCGGCGCGGGGCGTCGATGATCTTGATCTCTTTCCCGGTGACCTTGCGTGCCGCATCGATCACTTCTTGCACCGAGAAGCCGTTGTTGTTGCCGAGGTTGTAGGCGCGGCTGGTGTTGTCGGCGATGAGCTTATGCATGCCGAGCAGATGCGCTTGGCAGAGGTCGGTGACGTGGATGTAGTCGCGGATGCAGGTTCCGTCGGGGGTGGGGTAGTCGCGGCCGAAGACGGAGATGGCGTTGCGGCGGCCGGAGGCGGCTTGCAGGATGAGCGGGATCAGGTGCGTTTCGGGGTCGTGGCGCTCGCCAATCAGGCCGCTGGGGTCGGCGCCGGCGGCGTTGAAATATCTTAAACAGATCGATTTGAGGCCGTAGGCGCGGTCGTAGTCGCCGAGGATCTGTTCCACCATCCATTTGGTGCGGCCATACGGGTTGATCGGCTGCTTGGGGTGCTGCTCGTCGATCGGGGTGTAGTCGGGTTCGCCGAAGATCGCGGCGGTGGAGGAAAAGATGAAGCGCGTGCAGCCGTGGCGCACCATGGCGTCGAGCAGGTTCAGGGTGTGGGTGACGTTGTTCTGGTAGTACTTCCGCGGTTCGCGCATGGATTCGCCGACCTGGATGTAGGAGGCGAAGTGATAGACGCAGGCGAAGTCGTGCGCGCTGAACAGCCGGTCGAGCAGGGCGCCGTCGGCCAGGTCGCCGATCACGAGTTCGCCGCCGAGCACCGCATCGCGGTGGCCGCCGCTGAGGTTGTCCAGCGTGATGACGCGATGGCCCTGCTCATGGAGCAGTTTGACCATGTGCGAGCCGATGTAGCCGGCGCCGCCGACGACGAGGATGTCCATGGGTGTGATGATCCGAGTAAGTTGCGAGGGGCATAGTATATAATGGCCGGCAATTTATTGGGACGATGAGTTCATGTGCGGTATTGCGGGCATTTATCTGGCGGAAGGCGCGGTCGATCCCGGATTGTTGACGGAGATGGCCGGGCGCCTGCGCCATCGCGGGCCCGATCACGTCGGGACGCATCAGGCCGGCGGCCTGGGCCTGGCGCATACGCGGCTGTCGATCATCGACCTGGCCGGCGGCCATCAGCCGCTGTTTGCCCGTGATGGACGCCTGGCGCTGATCGCTAATGGCGAGATCTATAATCACGTCGAGCTGCGCGCTGCGCTGGAGGCGCGCGGTCATCGGTTCACCACCCATTCCGATTGCGAGACCATCCTGCACGCGTATGCCGAATATGGCCTGGATTTCCTGCAGCATCTCGGTGGGATGTTCGCCTTCGCCCTGTATGATGCCGATCAGCAGCAGCTGATCCTGGCGCGCGACCGGCTCGGGATGAAGCCCTTGTTCATCGCGCCGCGCGCGCGCGACGTGCTGTTTGCCTCCGAGCTCAAGGCGCTGCTGCCGGCGTTCAACCGCACGCCGGCGATCCATGCCGAGGCGCTCGCGCAGTATTTGCAGAATCAGAACAGCACCGGGCGCGAGACTATTTTTACCGGCATCGAGCGCCTGCTGCCCGGCGAGGCGGTGCTGGTGAAAAACGGCCAGGTCACTCAGCGCTGGAGCTACTGGTCGGCGCTGCGCGTGCGGCCGCGCGAGCTCGATTATCCACAGGCGTGCGCCGAGTTCGATGTCTTGATGGAGACGGTGATGCGCGAGCACATGCGCGCGGATGTGCCGTTCGGGCTGTTTCTCTCCGGCGGGGTGGATTCGACCACGCTGCTGGGACTGCTCAGCCGCTACAAGGACGAGCCGATCCGCACCTTCTCGCTCGGGTTCCCTGGCTCCGGTGTCGGGGATGAACTCTCCACCGCCGAGGAACTGGCGCGGCACTTTGGCAGTCACCATACGGTGCTCAAGCCCGATGGCCAGTCGATGTTGCAGCGGCTGGCCTACAGCGTGTGGTCGGCCGATGATCTGATGCGCGACTTCGCCAATCTGCCCACCTCGCTGCTGGCGGAGGTGGCCGGGGCCGAGCTCAAGGTCGTCTTCTCCGGCGAAGGGGGCGATGAGGCCTTCGCCGGCTACGGGCGCTACCGCGCCGGGCGCGTCGAACGATTCTTCAAGGATCTGCTGCAGCCGGGCTCGGGCGGGTTTCGCACCGTTGGGAATTTCCGCGGGGATATGCCGCGGCGGCTGTTCGGTCCGGCCCTGCGGCAGGCGGCGCGCCGCTGGCGCGCGCCGATCATCCAGGCCTGGGCGGAGACCCCGCGCGCGTGGAGCGATCTGCAACGCATGCAGTATGTCGATCTCACCACCGCGCTGCCGGACAACCTGTTGGTGAAGGCCGACCGCATGCTGATGGGCTGGAGTCTGGAAGGGCGCCTGCCGTTTGTCGATCACCGCGTGGTCGAGTTCGGCCTGGCGCTGCCCGATCACCTCAAGATCGAGGGCAAGCAGGGCAAGATGTTCCTCAAGCGCTGGGCCAGCCAGTTCGTGCCGGGGGATCACCTGTGGCGCAAGAAGCGCGGCTTCAAGGTGCCGGTGGGGGAATGGCTGCGCGGGGATTACCTTCAGCGCGTGGGCGCTGCGCTGCGGCGCGATCCGGCGATCGCCGAGTGGTTTCAGCCGCAGGCGGTGCAGATGCTCATCGAGCGCCAACAGCGCCAGGGTGATGTGACCAAGAACATCTTCGCCTTGCTGCAATTCGCGCTCTGGCATCGCCTGTTCATCGCGGGAAACGGCGCGGCGCCGCCGGCGCAGATCGATCCACTCGAACTACTCGCGTGATGACCGCATGAATCCACCCAACAAGATTTTGATCATCCGTTTGAGCGCCATTGGCGATGTGGTGATGGCCTCGCCCCTGATCAAGGCCTTGCGCCGCAGCTACCCGCATGCGCATCTCGCTTGGCTGGTCGAGCCGGCCGCCGCACCCTTGATTAACTACAACCGCGATCTGGACGAGGTGATCCTTTGGCCCAAGCAAGAGTGGAAACGTCTTTGGCGCGAGCGGCGTTACCTCACGGTGCTCAAGAATGTGCGCCGATTCAAGCGCGAGCTGCGGGCGCGCGGCTTCGATTTGGTGATCGATATGCAAGGCTTGTTGAAAAGCGCGTATTGGGCCTGGTGCACCGGCGCCAAACAGCGGATCGGCCTGGGATCGAAAGAAGGCGGTCAGTATCTGATGACCCGGGTGATCGATCGCGACCTGGATGATGAGCGCATCGGCAGTGAGTATCTGCATCTGGCGCGGACCTTGGGGTTGGATCTGACCGGCTACGGCATGGACCTCGCGTTGTCCAGCGATGACGAGGCCTTCGCCCAAGGCTTTGCCGCGAAGCATGGGCGCTATGCGGTGATCTGTCCGTTCACCACCCGGCCGCAAAAACACTGGCGCGAGCAGCGCTGGCCGTTGCTGGCCAAGGGGTTGGCTGCCGAGCACGGATTGCCGGCGGTGATGCTGGGCGGGCCGGGCGATGTGGAAGCCGCCGAGCGCATTCAGGCCGCGCAGCCGGAGATCATCAACATGGCCGGGCGTTGTTCGCTCACCCAGAGCGCGGCGCTGATCAAGCACGCGGCCTTGTTGGTGGGCGTGGACACGGGGCTGACCCACATGGGCATCGCCTTCAACGTGCCGACGGTGGCGCTGTTCGGCTCCACCTGTCCGTATCTGGACACCACGCGCGCGAATGCCCGCGTGTTGTATCACCGTCTCGAATGTTCTCCCTGCCGGCGCAATCCAACATGCGATGGTGACTTCACCTGCATGAAGCGCATCGAGGTCAGCGAGATATTGCAGACCGTCGAGCAGGTGATGTTGAAATCGGATGCCCCTATGGTGTCTCGGAATCCCCCCTCTCCCACCGGGAGAGGGACAGAGTGAGGGGATGTTTATGAATTTATTACCCCCTCATCCCACCCTTCTCCCTGGGGGAGAAGGAGCCGCATCGGTGCTCGGTATATGAAGATCCTGCACGTCGAGGCCGGCATGCATCTGTACGGTGGCGCCTTGCAGGTGTTTTATCTGCTGCGCGGCCTGAAAGCGCGCGGGGTAGAGAATGTGCTGGTCTGCCCGCGCGGCAGCGCGATCGCGCAGGCGTGCCGCGACCTTGCTACGGTCCACGAGGTGCCGCTGCGCGGCGATCTCGACCTGATGTTCATCCCGCGCCTGCGACGCATCATCAAGCAGCAACGGCCGGATGCCGTGCATCTGCACAGCCGGCGCGGGGCGGATACCCTCGGCGGCATCGCCGCGCGCCTGAGTGGCGCGAAGTGCATCGTCTCGCGCCGGGTGGACAATCCGGAATCGCCGTTCATCGCGCGCCTCAAGTACCGCCTCTATGACCACGTGGTGACCATCTCCGAGGGCATCCGCCAGGTGCTGCTCGCCGAAGGCGTGCCGGCTGACCATGTCACCTGCGTGCACAGCGCCGTGGACAAGGACAAGTTCGCTCGCCCCTGCGAACGCGCGTGGTTCGACGCCGAATTTGCGCTTGCGCCCAACACGCGTGTGCTCGCGGTGATCGCCCAGTTGATCCCGCGCAAGGGCCACCGTCATCTGCTCGCCGTCCTGCCGCAGGTGTTGCAACAACATCCCGATGTCTGCGTGCTGTTCTTCGGCAAGGGGCCGCTGGAAGACGAATTGCGGCAGTCCATCGCGCAAGCGGGATTGCAGGACCGGGTGCGCTTGGCGGGTTTTCGCGATGATCTGGAACGCGTGTTGCCGTGTCTGTACGGCGTGGTGCATCCCGCGGACATGGAGGGGCTGGGCGTCTCGCTGTTGCAGGCGGCGGCCGCCGGCGTGCCGATCATCGGCACCCGGGCCGGCGGCATCCCGGAGATCGTGCGCGATGGGGTCAATGGCTATCTGATCCCGCCGCAGTCACCCGATGCGCTGCGGGAGGCCTTGTTGAACTTGCTGGCCGATGCGGCCCGCGCGCACCGCATGGGGCAGGCCGGCACGGCGATCGTCGCCGAGGAGTTTTCCATCCAGGCGATGGTCGAGGGGAATTGGCGCGTCTATCAACGTCTACTGGGAGGATCGCGCTGATGTGCGGCATAGCCGGGATGTTTCTCAGGCAGGGGGCCGCCGACAGTGCGCGGCTGCGTGCGGCCGCCGCTGCCCTGGCGCATCGCGGACCCGACGGGCAGGGCATGTTTCTCGACGGCAGCGTCGGCTTGGTGCACACCCGCTTGTCGATCATCGATCTGGCGCATGGCGGACAGCCGCTCTACAGCCAGGACCATCAGCTGGCGCTGGTGGCCAATGGCGAAATCTATAACTATGTCGAACTGCGCCAGGAGCTGGAGGGCGCGGGCCATGTGTTTGCCACCCATTCCGATTGCGAGACCGCGTTGTATGCCTACCGGCAATGGGGCGAGGCGTTTGCGGATTCCCTGCACGGCATGTTCGCCCTGGCGCTGTACGACCGCAGCACGGAGCAATTATTGCTGGTGCGCGATCGCCTCGGCATCAAGCCGCTCTTTATTCAGTCGGATGCCAACGGCGTGTACTTCGGCTCTGAATTGAAGGCCTTGTTTGCGCTTACGCAAGAAAAGCCGCAGATCGATCCCGTGGGACTGGTGCAGTTTCTGCAAAACAATTTCACCGCGCGCGAAACCACTCTGGTGGCCGGCATCGAGCGGGTTTTGCCGGGCGAGGCGGTCTTGGTTGGGCGCCAGGGCATCATCAAGCGCTGGCAATACTGGGCGCCTGATCAGATCACACCGTTTAGCGGGTCCGAGGCGGAGGCGATGGAGCAGTTCGACCCGCTGATGCGCGAGGTGATGCGCATCCATCTGCGTTCGGATGTGCCGTTTGGCTTGTTTCTCTCGGGCGGGGTGGATTCCGCCGCCCTGCTGGCCATGCTGCATCAACAGCTCAATGAACCGGTGAATACCTATTCGGTCGGCTTTCCCGATTCCAGCGTGTTCAATGAGCTGTCCGCCGCCGAACGCATCGCCAAGCAGTTCAACACCCGCCACACGGTATTGGCGCTGGATCAAACCAGCCTGTTGCAGGCCTTGCCGCATACCGTGTGGGCCGCCGATGATCTGATGGGCGATTACGCCAATCTGCCGGTGGCGCGGCTGGCGCAGCGCGCCGCCCAGGATCTGAAGGTGGTGTTTTCCGGTGAGGGCGGTGATGAGGTGTTCGCCGGCTATGCGCGCTATCGCCAGCCGCGCTTCAAGCGCTGGATGAAGCAATTGGCTTGGCCCGGCTCGGGCGGATTCCGCATGAGCAAGACCCTCAAGTCGCGCTGGGAACAGAGTCTGTATGGCGATGCCTTGCGCGCGCACCAGCACAGCTGGGCCGAGCCGTTTATCGCGTGCTGGCAGGGCTTGCCCGACGCCATGCCGGACATGGCGCGCATGCAGGCGGTGGATATCCAGACCTGGCTGGCCGATGATCTGCTGGTCAAGGCCGATCGCATGCTCATGGCCTGGGGCGTGGAAGGCCGGGTGCCGTTTCTCGATCATCGTATCGTCGAGTTTGGCTTGAGCCTGCCGGCGCGGATGAAGGTCGAGGGCAAGACCGGCAAGGTGTTTCTGCGCCGCTGGGCGGAGCGTTATTTACCCAAGGATCATATCTGGGGCAAGAAGCGCGGCTTCACCGTGCCGATCGCCGATTGGCTCAAGGGTGCGCTGCTCGATGAGCTCGAGCAGGCACTGTTGCGTCATGCGGGCATGCGGGCCTGGTTCAAGCCGCAGGGCCTGAAGGCGTTGTTTGAGCGCCAGCGTGCGCATCATGACCAGACCCAGCCGCTGTGGCGGCTGTGGCAGTTTGCCATTTGGTACAGTCTGTTCATTGCGGATCAGGGCGCCGAGCCAGCGGCGCAAACCGATCCGATCGCGGTCATTGCAGGTTAAGGAAGCGGTGGTTATGAAGTCCATGCACATCATCGGTAGCCGGTTGCTCGGCGGGGCGGAAAGTTTTTTCATGCGCCTGGCGCTGGGGTTGCAGGAAAGCGGGCAGGAGGTGATCACCGTCTGTCGCGCCCGGAGCCTGGTGGCGCGCGAACTGGAGGGAAAGGTAGCGCAGTTCCACGCCGGCATGAGCAGCCAGTGGGATCTGCTGTCGCGCTGGAAGATTTCCCAGGCCATCAAGCGCCAGCGACCGGACATCGTGCAGACCTACATGACGCGCGCCACGGTGCTGACGCATGTCAAACCGAACGCCGGCACGGTGCACATCGCGCGCCTCGGCGGGTATTACAAGGTCAAGCATTTTCGCCATGCCCATGCCTGGATCGGCAACACCCAGGGCATCTGTGATTTCTTGCTCAAGGGCGGTCTGCCGGCCGACAAGGTGTTTTACATCGGCAATTTCGTGACCGAGCCGACCCCCACCAGCGCGGCCGGATTGCAGTCGCTGCGCCAGCAATTGCACATCCCTCCGGAGGCTTGTGTGGTCAGCGCCGCGGGGCGCTTCGTCCGCAAGAAAGGCTTTGATGTGCTGTTGCAGGCCTTTGCGCGGCTGCCGTCCGAGATCGATGGCCGGCCGGTACATCTGGTCATCGCGGGCGATGGTCCGGCGCGCAACGAGCTTCATGCCCTGGCGCTGGGTACGAAACATCCCGAGCGTATCCATTGGCCCGGCTGGCAGACCGATACCGCACCCTATTACGATCTGGCGGATGTGTTTGTCTGTCCGTCACGCCATGAACCCTTGGGGAATGTCATTCTCGAAGGGTGGACGCATCGCAAGCCGGTGGTGTCGACCGCCACGCAGGGGGCGGAGGAACTGGTGAGCGGGGGAGAGGACGGCTTGCTGGTGCCGGTGGAAGATCCCGCCGCGCTGGCACAGGCCCTGCGGCAATGTCTGGAGGATCAGTCCTTGCGCCGACAATTGGCGGAGGCCGGCTTTCGCAAGGTGCGGCAGCAATACAGCCGTCAGGCCATTGTGCAGCAGTATAACGAGCTTTATCAAAAGTTGACCGGAAACTAACGGCTCGCTGAAAAATGGTGTTAATCCCTTCTCCCACAGGGAGAAGGCTAGGATGAGGGGATAAACTCAGGCAGTTACAGTACATTTATCCCCTCACCCAGCCCTGAGGGAGAGGGAGTGTTGCAGCGGCCTGCTAACCGGCACAGAGTGCCGCGCGGGTCTCAGGCCCCCGGCTCACGCTCCGCATACGGATCTGCCTGTCCGTGCCCCGGCTTAAAGCGCCGATGGACCCAGAAATATTGCTCGGGAATGCGCGCGATGATCTGCTCGAACATCTGATTGATGCGCATCTGGTCGGCGATGTCGTCGCCGCTGGGGAACGCCTCCAGCGCCGGCAGCACATGCAATTGATAGCCGCGGCCCGCGGGCAGGCGTTCGCAGTAAAACGGTGTGACCGCTGCGCCGCTGATCTTGGCGATGCGCATGGTGGCGTTGGTGCTCAGGGCGGGGTGGCCGAAAAACGGGGCCTCGATGCTTTGTTTGCCGCGATAGGCCTGATCGGGCGCGTACCACATGATCTGGTTCTGCTTCAGTCCGCGCAGCACGCTGCGGATGTCATCGCGGGCGATCAATTGTTCGAAGAACCGATGGCGGCCGCGCTGGAACAGATAATCGAGCACGGGATTCTCGTGCTGGCGGTAGAGGCCGGAGACCGGATGCTGGGCGTGGCGGTAGAACAGGTTGCCGGTGATCTCGATGGTGGTGAAATGCGCGCCGAGCAGCAGCACGCCCTTGCCTTGGTCGAGCGCGGCGCGCAGGTTTTCTATCCCCGAGATCGTCGAGAGCGCGCGCATCGTGCGCTCGCTGCCCCACCAGCTCAAGGCCGCCTCGAACAGCATCATGCCGAGCGCCTGGAAATGCGCCTTGAGCACCCGCTGGCGCTGCGCCTCGCTCCACTGCGGGAAGCAGAGGCGCAGATTGGTGGCGGCGATGCGGCGCCGGCGTCTGGCAAACGGGAACAGCAGGCTGCCCAGGGCGCGACCCAATCCCATCAACACGCGATAGGGCAAACGACTGAGCAGCCACAGCATGCCGACACCGAGCCAAGTGGGCCAGTGCCGGGGGGCGAGGGGTGGTTTGGGGGTGTGCGTCACGAAGAAAACAACGGCCTTTTTGTGTGCGATGGATGCGTCCAGTCGGCGCGATCGGTGATATTATACCGGGACATTTTGCCTGAAGCATACCAAGGTGTCTGGATGGGGTTTGATCTGACCAAAACATTGGCCGAACATCGCGCCGCGGTGGAGTCCGTCGCGGCGATCGAGGCGCAGATTCTCGCGGCGGCGCAGCTGCTGAAAAACACCCTGGCGGCGCAGGGCACGATCTATGTCTGCGGCAACGGCGGCTCGGCGGCCGATGCCCAGCACTTCGCCGCCGAACTCACCGGCCGCTTCGAAAAGGACCGGCACGGCTATCCGGCGGTGGCGCTTACCACCGATACCTCCGCGCTCACCTCGATCGGCAATGACTACGGCTTTGATCACATCTTCTCGCGCCAGTTGCAGGCCTTGTCCCGGCCGGGCGATGTGTTGCTCGCCATCAGCACCTCGGGCAACTCCGCCAATGTGCTGCGCGCCGTGGAATACGCGCGCGCCAACGCCCTCCGGGTGATCGCGCTCACCGGCCGCGACGGCGGGGCCATGGCGCGTCAGGCCGATGTCGCGCTCAATATCGCCATGCGGCGCACGGCGCGTGTTCAGGAGATGCACATCCTGATCCTGCACATGCTGTGCGAGGCGATCGAGGCTTGAGGCAGCGGATTCCGGATTAGCCTGGTAATCAACGGATCTGCTGCACGCATTAAGACGTCCCTTCTCCCTTAGGGATTTATGCCCTTTAGGGTAGAAGGACACGACTGCATGGCTGCAGGAGGTAGGGCAACGCATGGAGCAGTTGCCGAGGATGAGGGAGTCCAATCAACATATTATTCCCTCACCCTAGCCCTCTCCCTGTGGGAGAGGGAACGAAAAAGCAGCTCTATAATTGTCGCTGAGTTATAAACCTGAGATGAAATTGACTATTCCTGCATTTGAACACGCCAAGCTCCTGGTCGTCGGCGACTTGATGCTCGACCGCTACTGGCAGGGCGCCACTTCGCGCATCTCACCGGAGGCTCCCGTGCCAGTGGTCAAGGTCAATCAGCTGGAGGCGCGCGCGGGCGGCGCGGGCAACGTGGCGCTCAACATCGCCGCACTCGGCGCGCAGGTGGTGCTCGATGGCGTGGCGGGAGCGGATGAGGCTGGCGCGATCCTGCAACAACTGCTGGCCGATGTCGGCGTCGAGTGCCGCTTCGATCGCCTGCCTGCGGTGCCGACCATCACCAAGCTGCGGGTGTTGAGCCGCCATCAGCAATTGTTGCGCATGGATTTCGAGGAACATCTCGGCGACTATGCCAGCGACCAGTTGCTGGCGCGGTTTCGCGAGCAGCTCAAGTATGCCCAAGTGGCGGTGTTGTCCGATTACGCCAAGGGCACCCTGGCAGGGGTGGCGCAGCTGATCGCCGCCGCGCGCGATGCAGGTGTGCCGGTGCTGGTCGATCCCAAGGGCAGTGATTTTGCCAAGTATCGCGGCGCGACCCTGCTCACGCCCAATCTCGGGGAATTCGAGGCGGTGGTCGGGCGCTGCGCCGATGACGCCGAGCTGATCGCCAAGGGCGAGGCGCTGCGCGCGCAGCTGGAACTCCAGGCCCTGTTGATCACCCGCAGCGAGCGCGGTATGACGCTGCTGCAACAGGGACGCGAGGCGCTGCATCTGCCGGCGCAGGCGCGCGAGGTGTTCGATGTCACCGGCGCGGGCGATACCGTGATCTCGGTGCTTGCCGCCAGTCTCGCCGCCGGACTGGAGCTCGCCGAGGCCACCGCCCTGGCCAATCTCGCCGCCGGCATCGTCGTCGGCAAGCTCGGCACGGCCAGCGTCTCGGTCGCCGAGCTGCGCACCGCCATCCGCCAGCTGGAAGACGGCAGTCTCGGCGAGCGCTACGGGGTGTTGAGCGAAGAGGCGCTGCTGCACGAGATCGCCCACGCCAAGGCCCTGGGCGAGCGCATCGTGATGACCAACGGCTGCTTCGATATCCTGCACGCCGGCCATGTCGGCTATCTGGAACACGCCCGGCAATTGGGCGATCGCCTGATCGTCGCCGTGAACGACGACGCCTCGGTCAGCCGCCTCAAGGGGCCGACCCGGCCGGTCGTGCCGCTGGCGCGGCGCATGCAAGTGCTCGCCGCGCTGCGCAGTGTCGACTGGGTGGTGCCGTTTTCCGAGGACACCCCCGCACGGCTGATCGGCCGCGTGCTGCCCGAGGTGCTGGTCAAGGGCGGGGATTACACCCCGGAGCAGATCGCCGGCCACCAGGCGGTGCGCGCCCACGGCGGCGAGGTGGTGGTGCTGGGATTCGAAGACGGCTGTTCTACCAGCGAGATCATCGCCCGCATCTGCGAGACGCACCCGCGCCAAGGGTGAATGACGCCGGTGCGCATCCTTTATTCCCTGATCTTCTATCTCTGCGTGCCATTGATCCTGCTGCGCCTGTGGTGGCGCGGACGCCGCGCCCCGGCCTATCGCCGGCGCATCCGCGAGCGCTTCGGGTTCATCACGCCGGTGGGCGCGCCCTGCCTGTGGGTGCACGCCGTCTCGGTGGGCGAGGTGCAGGCGGCCCGTCCGCTGCTGGCGCAGCTGCAACAGCGCTATCCCGATCACACCCTGCTGGTGACCACGATGACCCCGACCGGCGCCGAGCGGGTCGCGGCCCTGGGTGGAGGGATCGAGCATCGCTATCTGCCATACGATCTGCCCGGTGCGATGCAGCGGTTTTTGCGCCGCGTGCGGCCACGGGCGTGCCTGATCATGGAGACCGAGCTGTGGCCGAATCTGCTGCACTACTGTGCGCGGGAGGGCGTGCCGGTCGTGCTGGTCAATGCGCGCATGTCGGCGCGCTCGGCGCGGGGCTATGCGCGTCTTGCCGGTTTCACGCGCAACGCGCTCCGCGCCCTGCGCTGCATCGCCGCCCAGACCGCGGCCGACCGTGAGCGGCTAATCCAGTTGGGCGCGGACCCGGCGCGGGTGCAGGTCACCGGCAGTCTGAAATTCGATTTTGCCCTGCCCGCCGACCTCGTAGAGCAGGGCGCGGCCCTGCGCGAACAGTGGGGCAATGCGCGAAAGATCTGGATCGCCGCCAGCACACATCGCGGTGAAGACGCGCTGATCCTGCAAGCGCACGCGCGGATCAAGCAGGCGGTGCCGGATGCGCTGCTGGTGCTGGTGCCGCGTCATCCCGAGCGGTTCAATGAGGTCGCCGCGCTGTGCCAGGGGCAGGGCTATCAGGTGGTGCGGCGCAGCGCGCAGCGCGCCGGTGCTGCGCCGACCGATATCTTCCTCGGCGACAGCATGGGCGAGCTGATGCTGTTTTTTGCCGCCGCCGATGTCGCCTTCGTCGGCGGCAGCCTGGTGCCTACCGGCGGCCACAACCTGCTGGAGCCCGCCGCCCTCGGCAAGCCGGTGCTGACCGGCCCGCACATGTTCAATTTCACCGAGATCCATCGCCAGCTCTTAGAGGTCGGCGCATCGCGTGAGGTCGCCGATCCCGCGGCCTTGGCCGAGGTGGTGATCGAATTGCTGGACGATGAAGCCCGGCGCCAGCGCATGGGCGAACACGGCCGGCGCCTGGTGGAACGCAATCGCGGGGCCTTGGGACGGGTGATGGATTTGATCAACAAAGCGATGAGTCCATGATTGTAGGAGCATGCTTTAGCATGCGATTACGCTCTTGGAGTCATCCGATAGGTAGGCCAGGATAAGGCGAAGCCGTTCCCGGCAGGGCCATTGTGGTTCATTTGAGCCACGCGTTCACCATCTGCACATCCTCTTCATTCAACATGCCGGCGGACTCTTGCAGGCGCAGGGTGCCGAGGATGTAGTCATAGCGGGCTTGGGCGAGGTTGCTTTGCGCACGGAAGGTTTCGCGGCGGGCGGCGAGGACGTCAACCGTGGTGCGGGTGCCGACTTCGAGGCCGGCCTCGCTGGCATCCAGCGCGCTTTGGCTGGAGAGCAGGGCCTGTTGCAGGGCCTTGACGCGGCTGATACTGGCGGCTACGTCGAGGTAGGCGCTGCGGGTGGTGCGTTCGATCAGGCGACGTTGTTGTTCGTAGCCTTCTTGCGCCTGGGTGAGCTGATGCCGGGTCTGTCTGACGCGTGAACTGGTTGCCCCGCCCTGGTAGATCGGCACGTTGAGCTGCAGTGAAATCGTGGTGTCGGTGATGTCTTCCAGGGTGCTGCTGGTGAACTTCTGCTCATCGGTATACCGATGTTGAGCCTGCAAGTCCAGGGTGGGGTAATGGCCGGAGCGGGCGCTTTCCACCGTCTGTTGCGCGACGCTCACTTGTTGCTGTAGCGAGGCGAGGCGCAGATTTTGCTCCAGGGCGCGCGTCACCCAGGCCTCGATATCGGCGGGATCGGGCGTCACCAGCGGCGTCTCGGTCTGGAGGCTGGCCAGTTCGGCGATGTTGGCGGCGGTGATTTCACGGAGGATTTCCCGCGCGTTGTTCACGCGATTCTCCGCGACGATTTCGGCGGCCACGGCGCTGTCGTAGGCGGCCTGCGATTCATGCACATCGGTGATGGCGATCAGGCCGACTTCATAGCGCTGCTTGGTCTGGTCCAGCTGGCGCGCGATGGCCTCTTTCTCGGCGCGGGCAAAGGCGAGGTTGTCCTGCGCGGCCAGCACGCCGAAATAGGCCTCGGACACGCGCAGGATCAGCGACTGCTGGGCGTTCTGATAATCGGCTTCCGCCTGCGAGATCTGGGCGTCGGCGATTTTGTTGTTGACGTAGGTGTTGCGGTGATAAAGCGGCTGGGTGAGGCTCAGGCTGTAGCCCCTGCTGCTCGAATCCGAATCGATGGTGGCGCCGGTGTCGCGCACGGTGCTTTCCCCCTCGCTCTTGCTGGCCGTGGCGCTGAAGTTGAGCTGCGGGAGGAATCCGGCGCGGCTTTGGATCTTGGCCTCTTGCGCGGCCAGGCGTGCGGCTTCCGCGCTGCGGAACTGAGGATCGCTGCTGCGCGCCTGTTGGTAGGCGCTGGCCAGATCCCCAGCGGATGCGGTGGCGCTGCCGAGACTCATGGCAGCAAACACAAGCAACGATAAAAGCGGGATGCGCATCCTCAAATGTCCTCGTTTTTTAGTATCGCGGCATGCCGGGGTCGATCTCGCTCGCCCAGCGGTCGATGCCGCCGGTGAGATTGATGACATCCCTGAAGCCGTTGTTTTCCAGATAGAGCACCACCTGCATGCTGCGCATGCCATGGTGGCATATCACCACAGTCTTGCGGCTCGGGTCCAGTTTTTCAAGGTGACGGGTGATGGTCGCCATGGGGACATTCTGGGAATCCTGCAGGGCGCAGATTTTGAACTCCCAGGGTTCTCGCACATCGAGGAGCAGTGGCTGCTCCTCGGCGACTGCGAGATATCGCTGCAATTGCGGGGGGGTGATTTGTTGCATGAACTAATACTCGTTTATCGTGCGTGAATATTAGTGCATTCTAATTTACTGTGGAGAGTCTTACAAGACGAACCTGCGCGGCTTGGCGACGTTGCGTAGCGCCGGCACCTCGGTTTCGAAGATGCATTCGCGCGTCCATTCCTGTTTATCCACGCGCGTGATCAGCGTGGCCTGCATCACGGGGGCCTCCCCGCAGATGGCGAACATCCGTCCGCCGATACTCAGGTTTTCCAGCAGTCCTTGCGGCACATCCTCCGGAAAGGAACCGGTGCAGGCGATCACCTCGTAGGGGGCGTAGGCGTTCCAGCCATTGGCCGCGCAGCCGCACTCGACTCTGACATTGCTGATGTTGTGGGTGCTCAGCCGGGTCTCGGCTTGGATGACGAAGTCGCGGTTGACATCAACGCTGTAGACATACCGGGCGAGACGAGCCATCAGCGCGGTGAGATAGCCGCTGCCGGTGCCGACTTGTAATACGGTATCGGTGGGCTGGATTTGCAGGACTTGCAGCATGCGGCCTTCAAGGATCGGCTTGAGCATGGTTTCCCCCTGGCCGAGCGGGATGAAGATGTCGGCGTAGGCGAGCTTGCGGAATTCGGCCGGCACGAAGTCCTCTCGCGGAATCGCGTGCAGGGCCTCCAACACGCGGGGATCGAGCACATCCCAGGTGCGGACTTGCTGCTCGACCATGTTGAAACGGGCTTGCTCGAAATTCATCTCAGTCATCTGAAATTCCCATCGTTGCGCGTGCTTTAGCGCGTGTTTAGAAAGGTCTAAAGAGTACGTATTTTAAGGGCTAGAGGCAAGTTTAACCCCGTGAGCTCCCTTCGCAAACCGTCCTTTCTGAATATCTCATTGATTGGATGATCATTCCTGGCCGCGCCCGCGCGATGACATTCTTATACATTCCTCCGCACAGCTGTGATGCGCACCGCGGCGTGATAGGTCCAATCTTCCTCCAAGAGAAAGCAATGAAAAAGTTTGTTGTGATCGCCATCCGCCCGCGTGTAATCGTTCATCAGATCCGCCTGGCGGGGGCGCGGCTTGTGGCAGGGGATACACGCAATGAATCTCCGTGCATTCGCACTTTCATCCGGATCCCGGTCATCTCGGGTCGCTAAACCAAGCCCTGTTTGCTAAACTGATGCCCACTAACGTGCTGGGGGTGCCCGTGGTAGCGGGCTGAGAAATACCCTTCGAACCTGATCCGGCTGATACCGGCGTAGGGAAGCAGGCCATAGTTGTCTTGTCATCCAAGCAGCCGCCTTGCTTCCCCGCCATGACGCAACAAGAGGCAATCCTGCATGAGCGCACAACCCGAAGATTTTTTAAGCAAGACCGCCAAGGTCAACGACGCTTCGATCCAACCCTTCCCGAATTCACGCAAGATCTATGTCACGGGTTCGCGCCCCGACATCCGCGTGCCGATGCGCGAGATCGCGCTGAGTGATACGCCGGCCTCGTTCGGCGCCGAGAAGAATCCGCCGCTGACCGTGTACGACACCTCCGGTCCCTACACCGACCCCGCGGTGACCATCGACATCACCCAAGGGCTGCCCGAGGTGCGCAACGCCTGGATCGAGGCGCGCGGGGACACCGAAATCCTGCGCACGCAGACCTCCGAGTACGGGCGCCAGCGCGCGGCGGATAAATCACTCGACCGCCTGCGTTTCGCGGGCCACGTGCGCCAGCCGCGCCGCGCCAAGGCGGGCGGCAATGTCACGCAGATGCACTACGCGCGCCAGGGCATCATCACACCGGAGATGGAGTTCGTCGCGATCCGCGAGAACCTGCGCCTGGAGCAATATCGCGAGCAATTGAAGCAGCAGCATCCCGGCCAAAGTTTCGGCGCCAGCATCCCGGAGGTGATCACGCCGGAATTCGTGCGTTCGGAGATCGCCCGCGGCCGCGCCATCATTCCCGCCAACATCAATCACACCGAACTCGAGCCGATGATCATCGGCCGCAACTTCCTGGTGAAGATCAACGGCAATCTGGGCAACTCGGCGGTCACCTCCTCGATCGAGGAAGAGGTCGACAAGATGACCTGGGGCATCCGCTGGGGTTCGGACACCATCATGGATCTGTCCACCGGCAAGAACATCCACGAGACGCGCGAGTGGATCATCCGCAACGCGCCGGTGCCGATTGGCACGGTGCCGATCTACCAGGC
>CAZKZP010000040.1:0-423 GCA_964557295.1 uncultured Chromatiales bacterium
TGTTCCCTCTCCCTCAGGGAGAGGGCTAGGGTGAGGGGAATTAACACATTAATTTACCCCCTCATCCTGCCCTTCTCCCGGTGGGAGAAGGGACGCTTTTAAGATGCGTGGCAGATATATTTAATCGCCGGGGTAATAGCGATCTTCAGCGCCTTGTTCGTTCGCAGTGGATCGCTAATGGAAAATCCGGGTTCAACTTTCGCAAAAAACTGCCGTCACAAGTGTAGCCGTCATACCAGCACTTAATCTTATCGGAGTTTGCCACACTAGGATGCCCATGGGTGGAGTTCACAAAACCGTAATCGCATGTCTCTTTGCGTTCATGGGAGGATCTGCCTATGCCATCGACAGCGCTTCGGACATCCGCGAAGTCAAGATGGCGCCCCTGGTCCGCGGCGGCATGATCTTCCAGGAATACTGCGT
>CAZKZP010000040.1:433-25499 GCA_964557295.1 uncultured Chromatiales bacterium
AAGCGCGGCCACCCGCCTCTACAAAAATCTCGACCTGGCGATCAAACCAGGAACGCCTGAGTACTATGCGAGCATGGTGGCCAAGGGCAGCGCGGCACTGGGCAAATCACCCTATATGCCGCCGTACGCGGATGAAATCGAGGAAGAGGATCTCGCCGATCTCATGGTCTATCTCGAAGCGATTCGCGACCCCATCAAACGCGGCGAAGCCGTGTTCAAGGTCAACTGCATCCTCTGCCACGGCGTGCATGCCGACGGCCAAGGCCGCACCTCCCAGCTATACGAGCCGCACCCGTCCAATCTCAGGCAAAGCGACAAGAATCGCGACTACCTGCTGCAGATCATCAAATACGGCGGCGAGTCGATGGGACGCTCACCCGTGATGCCGCAATGGGGATTGCAGATCTCCGATGCAGAGATCGAAGATGTGGTGGAATACGTGCAGTCACTGGTTGCCGAAACAGCGGCAGCCAATCCCAAGAAGTAGACCTTCATGGCGACGGCGGATAACACACCCCGGTGCCGCCCAGTCCGCAATAACCGCCCGGGTGCTTGGCCAGATACTGCTGGTGATACGCCTCGGCAAAAAAGAACTCCGGCGCCATCGCGATCTCGGTGCTGATCGCACCCAAACCGGCCGCCGCCATCGCCTGCTGATACGCTGCCTTCGATGCCAAGGCCGCCGCGTACTGCGCCTCGCCGAAGGTGTAGATCGCCGAGCGATACTGCGTGCCGACATCGTTGCCCTGACGCATCCCCTGCGTGGGATCGTGCCCCTCCCAGAACAGCGCCAGCAATTGCTCATAGCGAATCCGCGCTGGATCGAACACCACCAGCACCGCCTCCGTGTGCCCGGTCAGCCCTGAACAGACCTCCTTGTAGGTGGGATTGGGCGTATAGCCGCCGGCATAGCCCACGGCCGTGACATACACGCCCGGCGTCTGCCAGAACTTGCGCTCCGCGCCCCAGAAGCAGCCCATGGCAAACAGCGCCCGCGCCATGCCTTCCGGATACGGTGGTTGCGGCGAATGATGATTCACATAATGCGCCGCCGGCACTGGCAGCGGGGTATCACGCCCCGGCAGGGCCTGTTCTGGGGTTGGCAACCGAAGTGTTTTGACCATCCGCTCTCTCCGCTCGTGCACCTCGATTCAGTGTAGCCGAAGCGCTTGAGCCCCGTGTTTTCCACATCTACAACCTCAAGTCAATAGATCCACGCCGGAATGGCAAGATTTTTTTCAACAGCCCCCACGAATTTCACAACTTATTGATATATATAAAAAATGATCATCGAACAGATTTCGCGCAGGCGAGTCGAAGGTCTTGAAAATACTCGCAAACCGCCACTCCTCTCACGGTTCTTCCACAGAGTTATCCACAGGGTTTGTGGACAAGATGATTTTTTGTTACAGAAATATGGACTTAGCTCAGACCCGAGTATTTTGATCGGCCAGACGCCAGGAAAAACATCCTGAAAAATAACGAAAATATCGATCCTTGAGGCCAAGACAATTGCTGATGCCGTCCGGGCGTGCGCCATGCCTGTGATACCGACACTGCAATCCGCAGTCGCGGCTCAAGTTTTCCCCCGCCTGCCGATGCGCACTTGTTCACAAGCCCCAACGCTTGTCAATAGCTCCGAACGGGTGGCGAATATAATTTTCACCCACCCCAGCCACATCATCTATCTAATTGATATCAGAAGATATTTTGTTCTGTATACTTTTTGTTCAATCCAGGCCGAATCCTTGCGCGGCCAAGGCGGCGGAGCGATTCGAAAGATTTCATCCACAAAGTTATCCACAGCTTTTGTTGATAACTGGAATTCTTATTATTTCACGGGGTGTTACTTAATCTTTCTTTCGCTTTGGATGACATTTTTCGTCTAATTTTTCATTATTTTAATTGACGGATTGACCGACTTGACTCTGAACAGCGATAGAAATAAAGACGCCTCTCACTGGCCCGCGGCGACTTGTTTCCGGGATTGGGCTTGTTTACTGATTTTCTTCGTCTATACCTAACACCCTGAGCCGATTTTCAGGCCGGGGGCCTGTCGGACTTGGGCTTCGGAAGCAAGGAGAGCGGGGAGTCGAGGGCTGCATCAGATGCTCATAAATTAATACTTATGCATTCGATCAAAAAGTCTAAGTGGCGCTGATGGTAAACCTGGATATACTTTGCAGCACACCAACCTGCTGGGCTGATCCCTAGCTTGGAAGTGGCTTGATACACCGTGCCAAGAGCGGCCCGCAGTCATGAAACCGCACGCGGCACACCTCACAGTGATACTCACAATCCGTTGAAGGAGAAAAGTATGGCGACAAAAACCTACAGCGCGGGCGTTAAAGAATACCGCGAAACCTATTGGATGCCGAATTACACGCCGAAGGACACCGACATCCTGGCCTGCTTCAAGGTCATTCCCCAAGCCGGCGTTCCCCGTGAAGAAGCTGCCGCTGCCGTAGCCGCCGAATCTTCAACCGGCACCTGGACCACCGTGTGGACCGACCTGTTGACCGATATGGACCACTACAAGGGCCGCGCCTATGCCATCGAAGATGTGCCGGGCAACGACGACGCCTTCTACGCCTTCATCGCCTACCCGATCGACCTGTTCGAAGAAGGCTCGGTTGTAAACGTCTTCACCTCACTGGTCGGTAACGTGTTCGGCTTCAAGGCCGTGCGTTCACTGCGCCTGGAAGACGTGCGCTTCCCGGTCGCCTATGTCATGACCTGCAACGGCCCGCCACACGGCATCCAGGTCGAGCGCGACAAGATGAACAAGTACGGCCGTCCGCTGCTGGGTTGCACCATCAAGCCCAAGCTGGGTCTGTCCGCCAAGAACTACGGCCGCGCCGTATACGAGTGTCTGCGTGGCGGTCTGGACTTCACCAAGGACGACGAGAACATCAACTCCCAGCCGTTCATGCGCTGGCGCGACCGTTTCGCCTTCGTACAGGAAGCCACTCTGAAGGCCGAGGCTGAGACCGGCGAGCGCAAGGGTCACTACCTGAACGTTACGGCGCCGACCCCGGCCGAGATGTTCAAGCGTGCCGAATTCGCCAAAGAAATCGGCGCTCCGATCATCATGCACGACTACCTGACCGGCGGCTTCTGCGCCAACACCGGTCTGGCCCAGTGGTGCCGTGACAACGGCATGCTGCTGCACATCCACCGCGCCATGCACGCCGTGCTCGACCGCAACCCGAACCACGGTATCCACTTCCGCGTTCTGGCCAAGGCCCTGCGTCTGTCCGGTGGCGATCACCTGCACTCCGGTACCGTCGTCGGTAAGCTGGAAGGCGACCGCGAAGCCACCTTGGGCTGGATCGACATCATGCGCGATTCCTTCATCAAGGAAGATCGTTCACGCGGCATCATGTTCGATCAAGACTGGGGTTCAATGCCGGGCGTACTGCCGGTAGCCTCCGGTGGTATCCACGTATGGCACATGCCGGCGCTGGTCAGCATCTTCGGTGACGACTCCGTTCTGCAGTTCGGTGGCGGCACCCTGGGTCACCCGTGGGGCAACGCTGCCGGTGCAGCGGCCAACCGTGTCGCGCTGGAAGCCTGCGTCGAAGCGCGCAACAAGGGTCGCGCCATTGAGAAGGAAGGTAAGGACATCCTTACCAATGCTGCCAAGTCCAGCCCCGAGCTCAAGGTTGCGATGGAAACCTGGAAAGAAATCAAGTTCGAATTCGACACCGTTGACAAGCTGGACGTTGCCCACAAGTAAGACCACTGGCCTTCCACAGAAGGCCGGTCTCCACCCCTCCCGCTTGCGGGAGGGGGTGAGGGCGAGCAAGCATTAACCCAATACGAATTTGACTCTAATTTGAGGAACCTAAAATGAGTGCAGTGCAAGACTACAAATCAAGCTTGAGCGACACTTCAAGCCGCAAGTTCGAAACCTTCTCCTACCTGCCGGCGATGACCGACGCGCAGATCAAGGAACAGGTCGCCTTTATCGTCTCCAAGGGCTGGAATCCGGCCATCGAGCACACCGAGCCGCAGAACGCCAGCGGTTCATACTGGTATATGTGGAAGCTGCCGATGTTCGGTGAAACCAACGTCGACAAGATCCTGGCCGAAGCCGCCGCCTGCCACAAGGCGCACCCCGGCAACCATGTGCGTTTGATTGGTTACGATAACTTCGCCCAATCGCAAGGCGCGTCCATGGTTATCTACCGCGGCAAGCCTGCCTAAGTGTCAATCTGTGGCCCGGCATTGGCCGGGCCACATCCTCACCCTTCCTCAAACGGCTTGCCGCCAGGCTGTTTGTGCAAGAGTGCAGCCAACAACGAGGAACCCATCATGAGTCAAGTCGCTGAGCTGAAAAGCACCAACCTGGATGCGATGGCCGAGCAATATCGCATCAAGAAAGAGCCCTATTACTGCCCCGTCGCCGATGAAGTCGCCACCTATGAGGCGGCCTACGCCGCGCGCATGCCGATGATGCTGAAAGGCCCCACTGGCTGCGGTAAATCGCGCTTCGTTGAGTACATGGCCTGGAAACTGGGCAGGCCCTTGATCACCGTGGCCTGCAACGAAGACATGACCGCCTCCGACCTGGTGGGACGCTTCCTGCTCGATAAGGACGGCACCAAGTGGCAGGACGGCCCGCTGACCCTGGCCGCGCGCATCGGTGCGATCTGTTATCTGGACGAGATCGTCGAGGCGCGCCAGGACACCACCGTGGTCATCCACCCGCTGACCGACCACCGCCGCGAGCTGCCGTTGGATAAAAAAGGCGAGCTGGTCAAATGCCATCCCGACTTCCAACTGGTGATCTCCTACAACCCCGGCTACCAGAGCCTGATGAAGGACCTCAAGCAGTCCACCAAGCAGCGCTTCGGCGCGCTGGATTTCGACTATCCCAAGGCGGAGACCGAGATCGAGATCATCGCCAAGGAAGGAAACGTGGACAAGGCTACCGCCACCAAGCTGGTGCAGATCGGCGAGCGCGGCCGCAACCTCAAGGGCCATGGCCTGGATGAAGGCATCTCCACGCGCCTGCTGGTGTATGCGGCACAGCTGATCAACAAGGGCGTTGCCCCGGTCGTCGCCTGCCGCGTGGCCCTGGTGCGTCCGCTGACGGACGATCCGGACATGCGCGAGACCCTGGATGCGGCGGTCGCCACGTTCTTTGAATAAATAAACGGCGGATGATTACATTGTAGGAGCCATCTTCAGATAGCGATTGTGTCTCGGCATCGATCGCAAGCTAAAGCTTGCTCCTACGGCTGAATGGGTTGAGGTCAAATATGAGCGTGAATCTTGACGACTATCGTGAAGCCTTAGAAAAGGCCGCGCCTGAGCTGAAGGACACCCTGGACGCCACCTTCCACGAGGCGGCCCGCCTGATGTCGCCCCAGGCCCTGAGTGATTATCTGGAAGGCGCGCGCGGTCTGGCCAATCTGGGGCGCGGCGCCAATCTGGTGACCAGTTTCCTGGAAGAGATGCCGGCGGTGGCCAAGGAGTGCGGCGACGATATCATCCGCGATTGCATCAGCGCGGCGATGAAGCTCTCCTCGATGACCTCGGGCGAAGTCATCGCCATGCTGTTCGCCACGCTGCCCACCGTGGCCCGCCGCCTCGGCGATCCGGAGCTGCTGCGCGGTTATCTGCAACTCATTCATCAGATCTCGGCAAAATCCTCGCGCGGCCTGCGTCCGATGCTCAGCATCATGGACGAGCTGCTATCCAAACTGACCTTGAGCGGCCTCAAGCGCTGGGCGCTGTATGGCGCGCAGGCCTATGCCAAAGATCTCCCCGGCCAGGTGAAGTACTTCAGCCTTGAGACCGAAGACGCCAAGGCCATGCTGCAACAACAGCGCCGCGGCAGCCTGTTCATCGACAACCAGCGCCGGATCAACTTCTATCTGCGCGCGCTGTGGGGACGCGACTTCTTCCTGCGCCCGACCGCCGCCGATCACGAGGGCTTCAAGCCCTATCTGGAGCGGCGCGTGGTCCACCTGCCCGATGCCGTCGATCCCATCGGCGAGATCAGCGGGCAGGACCTCTACCGCGCCATGGCCGTGCACATGGGCGCGCACCTGCTCTACACGCCGGAGCCGCTGTCCGCCGAGCAGCTGAGTCCGGCGCAGATGTTCTTCATCGGCTTCTTCGAGGATGCGCGCGTCGAATACAACGCGGTGCAGAATTTCCCCGGCCTGAAAAAACTCTGGGGCGGCCTGCTGCGCCTGGAACATCCAGGCAAGGCCCTGCATCCCACCGTGGAGCTGCTCGAACGCACCGCGCTGATGCTGCTCGATAGCAGCGAACGCAGCGCGGACGCCGAACTCAACACGCTGGTCGAGCGCTTCCACACCAATATCGCGGCCAATAAAGAGAACCCGCAGTTCTCCTGGCACATGGGCCTGGAACTCTACAACCTGCTGCAAGCACGCAAGGACGTGCCCAGCCTGCGCATCCTGGAATCACTGCGCATCCCGTATCGTGACGACAATCGCCTGGTGTGGGACTTCGATGAATTCGCCTGGGTCGACAGCGTGGAGTACATGGCGGCCAGCCAGCGCCAGGTGCGCCGCTATGTCTCGGCCGTCGAAATGGCCAACGAGACCGACTGCGAACTGGCCGGCGACGACGCCCAAGAGGTGTGGATCTGCGCCACAGAATTCATGCCCTACGAGGATGCCGGCGAGGCCACGGTCAGCTTCAATCAGATGTGGGGCAAGGAGCCGGTCTCCGATCCCTTCCACTATCATGAATGGGACTACCAGGTGCAGTTGCACCGCCCCGATTGGGCCACGGTCTACGAGCGCCGCCAGCCCAAGGGCGATCCCGAGATCATCGAGAACATCCTGATCGCGCACAAGCCGGTCACCCACCGCATCAAGCAGATCATCGACATGCTGCAACCCGAAGGCGTGCAGCGGGTGCGCAATATGGAAGACGGCGATGAGATCGACATCAACGCCGCCATCGACGCCATGATCTCGATCCGCATGGGCCAGCAACCCAACCCGCGCATCACCATGCGCAATGTGATCAAGAATCGCGACTTGTCGGTGGTGGTGCTGCTGGATCTCTCGGCGTCGACCAACGAAAAGATCGACGGTTCCGACAAGAGCGTGCTGGAGCTGACCCGCGAGGCCAGCACCCTGGTGGCCACCGCCATCAACGGCGTGGGCGATCCGTTCGCCATCCACGGCTTCGCCTCCGACGGCCGCCACGATGTGCAGTACTACCGCTTCAAGGATTTCAATCAGAAGTGGGACGATGAGGTGAAATCACGCCTGGCCGGGATGCAGGGCGGGCTGTCCACCCGCATGGGCGCGGCGATGCGCCACGCGGCGCAACACCTGTTGAAGCAGCCGGAACGCAAGAAACTGCTGTTGGTGGTCACCGACGGTGAGCCGGCGGATATCGACGAGCGCGACCCGCAGCACCTGCGCCTCGACACCCGCAAGGCGGTGGAGGAACTGGCCAGCAAGGGCGTGATGACCTATTGCCTGACGCTGGACCCGAATGCCGACACCTACGTCAAGCGCATCTTCGGCACCAACAACTACACCATCATCGATCATGTCGATCGACTGCCGGAGCGATTGCCGACGCTGTTCGCCTCACTTACCTCTTGAAAAATAAAAGAACCCGCCGCAAGGCGGTTTTTTTTGGCAGCACCGCACCCTGTGCGGTTTTATGAGATTTCTAATCAATACCGGAATGGTGACGATACAGTCCTGATAAACACATAAACGGACTTGGAAGCGTCATCCCATGTGCGCAGCGAAGCTCTCGTACCCACAACAATATTCGGGCAGAAAATTTTCGATCGGCTCCTCGCGCGAGGAGCTCGACCGCTGGCTCTCGCGCCAGGAAGGGCGCGATGTCTTGCACGCGGCCCACGACCTGCACCGGGGGCTGGTCGAGCTCAACCGCCTATCCGCCTACACACCCGTGCGCTACCACATCATGAAGCGCATCATCCGCCATGCCGATCCGTTGCTCACGGAGCTGATCGGCCAATACGATGCCGACCGCGCGCGCCTCGCCTCGGCGGATCACCTCGACGAGGCGGGCCTGATCAAGCAGCTCATCCAGGAGCTGGCCTTCGGCTTCAAAATCGTCATCAGCGAGATGGCCAACCGCCAGGATCTGGGACAACTCAAGGAGCAGATCTCGCACATCATTTATAACGCGATGCATTACCTCTCCCAGTACCTGCTATTCCACTATCAACTCTACGAGCCGGTCGCCGGCAGCGTCTGGGGCGAACTCAACCTGCTTTACCGCTACGCTCAGCATCTCGATTCCGACCAGATCCCGGTAAGCGACAAAGGCTATGAGGCCGACACCGTCGCCGATGCCTACAAGAACATCCTGCTGCTCTCGGCGATCAACCCGTACCGGCTGCTGCCCGGCGCCGTATACGAGGCCCACGACATACTGAAAAACTGGAGCCGTCTCACGCAACTGTTGCAACGCGAACCGGGCTGGCGCTCGGAAGGCGAAATGGTCATCGACCTCAGCGCCGACCGTCCGCCGGAATTCATCCAGCCGGGCGAGATGTTCACCGACATCTCGATGATCCGCGTGCTGGATGTCTCACAGATCAAGCAGGCGGTCATCGGCGAATGTGCGCAGTGGGCCGATGAAAACGCCGGCGCACCGCCTAGCCGCTTGAAGCTGGATCTCTGCCAACGGCTCATCGATGGCTGGCACGCGGTGATCCAGCGCGCCAGCGTGCGCCGCAGCGCCTTCATCGACATGGAGGTGCATGTCGGGCTCGACGCCTGCCACAGGCAGATCGTCGACTTCCACCGCCCCCGGGGTGATGGCGCCAGCAGCGCGGCGCCCGAGCCCCAGAATCCCTTGTGGAACACCTTTCATCTCACCGCGCAGTTCGAGCACGAGATGCATCCCGCCGACAGACGGATGCTCACCCTCCATCAGGTCGACGTGGGCATGGGCGGTTATGGGCTGAGATACGACGGCGATGAGGCCGTCGAGCTCGCCATCGGCGACTTGGTCTGCGTGCGCAAGGTCAAGGCCGTCTCCGGCTGGCGCATCGGCGAGGTACGCTGGAAAAAGCCCGGCGCGGGCAACGAGTTCACCGCTGGCATCCAACTGCTGGCCGAGGATGCGGAACCCTTCTATGCCGCCCGCATGCATGACGAGGCAGGGGTGAATCTCGACCTGCGCGGCCTGCTGATCCCCGGCAACGGCTTCGAAAATCCCGCCGCCACGCTGCTGCTGAAGAGCGAGGTCTTCCAGGTCAACGATCTGATCCATGTGCACACCCCGGAATGCAGCCTCATGCTGGCGCTGACCGCCGTGCTGGGCCAGCGCCGCCACTTCACTCAGTTCGCCTACGCGATCGTCGAGTAAGTCGAGCCCCTATTCAGGAACCTGCGGCCAACGGCCGCACTGATTCGCCCTCGCCCGCAAGCGGGAGAGGGTGGCCCGAAGGGCCGGGTGAGGGGCGGTGGTCTCCCCCGCAGGCGGGACAAGGGGTGGGGGCTCATCTCCTGGCGACCCCAGGAACAAAGCGCCCGATCAGGATCGCTCGGTCAGAAAAACACGGCCACAAGCAAGGCCAGCGCCGCGATACCGATCGCCCCCCAGATCTGCTGGCGCTGACGGGCCAACTCGCGCTCCAAGGCACGCTTTTCCTCGGCGAATTCCTCCAGCGCCTCGTGATAAAGATCGTTCGAGGCCGAATGGAGCAGAAAGTCTTTATCGAGATCCTCGTCCGGCGCGGCGGAGAACACCTTATCGATGACGCTCGATTCGACATTGGCCTTGATCTCGTGCCGGATCCGCTTGAGGCGCTCGCTGTTCTGCGTCTCGTGCGACTGCCACTGCCGCCGCATCTGTTCCTCGATCTGCCGATGCAAGGCCTCGGCCTGCGCGGCGAGCTTCTCATCGATCATGACCGAGAGTTCCTCGCGCTGATGGCGCAGCTTGCTCGCCAGATGCAGCTCGATCTGCTCCATCGTCTCGTTGCGCACGCCCTTCACTCTGTCCGCGACCAATGCCTCCCAGGCCTGGTGCTGCGCCGCCACGCGCTCTTCGATGTGCGCGCGCAGACTGTCGCTGTGGGCCGCGAGCTTGTTGTCGACCAGGTCGCGCAGCTGCTCGCCCTGCGCGCTGATGCGGTTCACCCGGCCGCCGAAATCCATGAGCAGCTCGCGCAGCTGCCCCAGGTCTTGCGTATTGGCGTGGGTCTTCATGCGCGAATTCAGGCCCGCCTCGCAGGCCGCCACGGCGGTGCGCATCTTCGAATCCAGCCGCGACTCGCTGCCCTGCACCGCCTGCTCCACCAGCGCGGCGACGGCCGCGGCGCCGAGCACCGGCGGCATCTCGGGCGCCGGACGCTCCTCCAGCGCCTTGAGCCGCGCCAGCAGTTCCGCCACCTGCGCCTCGAGTTCCCGCACGCGCGGACCCTCCGCCGCCGGCATGCCGGGCTGCGCCCCGGCTGCGGCCGGCGCCGGAACGAGTATCGCACCCGAGAGAATGGCGTCGAGCTGCTCCATCTCGGGCGGCTTGGACATGATCTGGGAGGCGCCAACGGCCTGCGCCTCGGCGAGATAACCCTCGTGGCTGTTGCCGGTGCACATGATCACCGGCACGGCGCGGGTACGCGGATTGGCGCGGATCTGCTTCGTGGCCTCGAAGCCATCCATCTCGGGCATCATGTGGTCCATGAAGATGATATCCGGCGACCCGCCCGCCTCCAGATACGCGAGCGCCTCCTGGGCGGAACCGAATGCCTCGACGCCGAGACTGCGTTGGCTGAGCAGTTTCGTCAGTTGAAACCGCGCGGTTTTCGAGTCATCGACAACGAGTGCGTTTTTGAACATGGTCATTCCTAGCCGTCAAAACCAGCGATTCCTGGCGGCGCCTGCACGCCAGTTCCTTGGGTGAGTGTATTAGTTAACAGTTATCGTTTAAAGAAAAAAGACCTTTAACGCGGCGGCGCGGCGCATGCAAACCGCCGGGAGTTTTGCCGAAATCCTCCGCAAACGACACACCGAAACTTCAGCGCGTTTTTCAGGTTGATTTCAGACTGTCCGTGCACACTGATCATCGTAACAGGACGAAACGTCCAACATCCAACCCACGATCCTAGGAGATCCACCATGAAAACCACCGCCATTATCGTCACCGCCATCCTGTTCGGCCTGACCTCCGTCGCCGTAATCGCCAGCCCGAATGAACGCAAGGAGGAGAAATCCGAACACGCCTCCGAGTATCAAGGCAAAAAGAAGCACGAGGAGAGCGGCGAATACAAAAAAGGCCACGAGTCTTCGGAAAGCGGCGAATACCGCGAAGGCGAAGAATACAGCGAAGGCTCCGAGTCCGAGGAATCTTCCGAAGGCGAAGAACACGGCGAAGGCCACAGCGACAGCGATCACCGCTGATACCAATCCGCCACACGCCGGGGCAGGCCCGCCTGCCCCGGCTTTTTTTGCAGTCGTTTTCAGCGGGGGCGGCGCCGAGTGTACGGTCAGAGGGTTCCCGCCACGAAACGCCGCTCCCACCCCTGCTTCCATTCGACGAACTGCGCCCCCGGCATCGGCTTGGCGACGAAAAATCCCTGCACGATATGACAACCCAGTTTTTTCACCAGCTGCCAATCCTCCGCGGTTTCCACCCCTTCGGCGACGATGTTCATATTGAGCTTGCGGGCCAGCTCGACGCTGGTCTCGAGGATGGCGCGCGCCGAGGGATCCTGCCCGGCGCCGCTGACGAAGGACCGGTCGATCTTGAGTTCGCTGAAGGGGATGCCTTTCAACTGCTTCAAGGTCGAATAGCCGGTGCCGAAGTCATCGATGGACAATTCAAAGCCCTTCAGCCGCAGCCGCACCAGGGTGTCGAGCGAGGCCGCGATATCCTGCATCAGGCCGCTTTCGGTGATCTCCAGCATGATCGCCTGCGAGCCGAGCACCATCTCGTCCAGGGTGCGGGTGATCATATCGGGCAAATCCAAGCGCCGGCCCAGGGTATCGGCCGAGATATTGACCGAGATCTTGAGCGCCAGGTCCTGCCGCTGCCACTGCGCCAACTGCTGGAGTGATTTCTCCAGCACCACCTCGGTCAGGCGATCGATCAGGCCATGCTGTTCGGCCACGGGAATGAAGGCATGCGGACCCAGCATCCCATAGTCGGGATGATCCCAGCGCGCGAGCGCCTCGGCGCCGAGCACCGCGCCGGTATCGATGTCCACCTTGGGCTGGAAATGCACTACGAACTGATCGGCCTCCAGCGCCAGTTGAATCTCGCTAAGCGATATCTTTTCTTCTACGCGCAGGTTCGATGCGACCCTGGCGCGCGGCACCTTGCCCAGCACCCGGGCCAGTTTCTCCGGCAGCACCGGTTTATCGATGGAATCGACCACCGCGAGACGATGCGCCCGCGCCAGCTCCTCGGCGGTGCGCAAGATCCGCGCGTCCGTGCCACTGACGAGCACAATCGCACCGGCATATCGGAGCGAGGCCAGCTGGCGGAGAAATTCCACCCCGTCCATCTCCGGCATCTTCAGATCACAGATGATCACATCGAAGGGCGCGGCCCTGGTCTGGATGATCTCCAAGGCATGACCCGCCGACTCGGTGACGCGGATCTCCTCGACGCCGAGATCCCCCAGCGCCGAGGTGAAGACATCCAGGATCACCGGGTCGTCATCGACGACCAGCGCGCTCTTGACCGGACCCGCCCGGTCAGCGGCGGACGGGATCGAGGCGGGTGTGGCCGTGGCCGTTTGCAGCGCGGCGCCGAGTTGACTCACACACTCCTGCAACGCCGCGAGCGTCTGGTCGATATTGCCCCACTCGCCCCGATTACCGGCCTGTTCGATGGCCTGGCAAAGCTGCGCCAGTCGCCGCGCGCCCACCACCGCCGCCGAGGATTTCAGCTTGTGCGCGAGGAAGATGATGTCCTCATCGGCCCGCTCCAGCAGCGCCGCTTTCAGCTCAGTGAAGATCCCCGCGAGGCTGTCCCGGAAGCGGTCGAGAATTTTTTGCTGACGCGCGGGATCATCACCGACCAGTTGGCGGAGCACGGAGCGATCCAGTCCTTCCGGCGCCACGCCGCCCGCCGCCAGCGGCGCGGGCACTGAGCGCTCCTCGCGCCGCACACCCGGCACCCACTTCGCCAACGCCTCTTGTAATTCCTTGAGATCGATCGGCTTGGTGAGGAATCCGTTCATCCCCGCGCGCAGGCAACGCTTGCGGTCCTCGCGCATGGCATTGGCGGTGACGGCGATCACCGGCAGATCCTTGAGTTCCGACGGGCTCTCGCGCATCAGCTTGATCAGACCAAGACCATCGAGATTGGGCATGTGTAAATCACACAGCACCAGGTCATAACCTTGCCGGTTGAGCCGCTCCCAGGCCTGCGCGCCATCCGCGGCGCTATCCGTCGCGCAGCCCAGCAATTGCAACTGACTGCGCAGCACGGCCTGGTTGACGTCATTGTCCTCGACGATCAGCACCCGGCATGCGACATCTCGCGGTCGATCGGTGAGCGCTGCGGTCGGCAACGGCGCCTGCTCGGGCAGGGCCGCGCCCTGCTGGCAGAGTTTCAAGTCCACCCAGAACACGCTGCCGACGCCAGGCTCGCTCTCCACTCCGAGGGTGCCGCCCATCATCTCCACCAGTTGCTTGGAGATCGTCAAGCCGATGCCGGTGCCTTCGATCGCCCCCTTCTCCGCGCCGAGGCGATTGAAGGGTTGAAACAGCTGGGCGATGCCCGCCGCATCGATCCCGATGCCGCTGTCGCGCACGCTGATGCGCAGCGTGCGGTGTTCGCCCCGCTTCACGGCCAGGGTCACGGTGCCATTGTCACGATTGTATTTGACGGCATTGGAAATCAGATTGAGCAGCACCTGCTTGAGCCGGGTGTGATCCGCCTCCACCCAGGCCGCCTCATCCCCGGTAGTGCGACACTGCAACAAGATGCCGCGGGTCTTCGCCAGGGGCAGGGTGAGATTGAAACTTTCATCGAGCACGCGCTGCACGGCGACCGGTTCCAGCGAAAATCGCAGGCGTCCGGCCTCGATCCGGGCGAAATCCAGCACCTCATCGATCAGGGTGCGCAGGTGCTGGCCGGCGCTATAGATCTCATTGGCATCCGCCCGGTGCTTGTCCGGCAGGCCGGGGTCGTACTGCATCAGCTGGGCAAAGCCCATGATGGCATTGAGCGGCGTGCGCAACTCATGACTCATGCTGGAGAGAAAATCCGACTTTGCCTTGTTGGCGCGCTCGGCCTCGTCCTTGGCCGCGAGCATCGCCTGCTGGGCGGCCTTCAACTCGGTGATATCCTGCACCACGCCCAGCATGTGCCGCGGGGTGCCATCGGCATCACGCACCACATCGCCGCGCTCCAGCAGCCAGCGCACCGTGCCGTCGGGCCAGACGCAGCGGTGCTCGATCTGGTATTCCGCCCCCTGCTCCACGCAGGCCTTGACGGCCTCGATCACCCGCTGCCGGTCCTCGGGGTGGACGGCATTGAGGAAGTTCTCATAGGTGGTCTCCAGCGTCCCCGCCTCATAACCGAACAAGGGGCCGATGCGTTCCGACCAGTACAACTCGCCGGTCTGGATATCCCAGTCCCAGGTGCCGATGTTGGCGAAGATCTGGCTGCGCCGCAGCCGCTCCTCCTGTAGACGCAACTGCGCTTCGGTCTGCTTGCGTTCGGTGATGTCGCGCACGATGGCGACGCATCGCGCCGGCTGACCACGGCCCGGGATATATTGCAGGGAAACCTCCACCGGGAGGTCGTGGCCGTCCTTGTGGCGATGCAGCGTTTCCAACCGCAGCATCGGCTGGTCGCCTGCCAGCAACGGGCTGATCAAGGCGCGGAAACTCGCCGCGTCATATTCCGGCTTGATGTCATAGGGATGCATGCCGAGCAGCTCCTCGCGGCGATAGCCGAGCTGATCGAGCGCACCCTGATTGACGTAGAAGAATTGCAGCGTCTGCGGATCGAACATGAACACGCAGTCCAGCGTTTGATCCAGCGTGGTCTTGAAGCGGTTCAGCTCCGCCTCCGCCTGGTCGATCGCGGTGCGATCGCGGATGATGGCGCCATACAGCACCTTGTCGGCAAGCTTGATCTCACTCAAGGCCAGATCGATGGGAAAGAGTGTGCCGTCCTTGCGCTGGGCCCGATCGCGCCGGCCGACGCCGATCAGGCGGCCTTGGCCGGTCTGATGATACTGGCGGACATAGCGCTCATGCTGGGCCTGATCGGGGGCGGCCATCAGCTCCTTGACGTTCTGCCCGATCACCTCGCTGGCCTGATAGCCGAACATCCGCTCGGCGGCGCGATTGAAACTGACGATCCGCCCCTGGCGATCGCTGACCACGATCCCGTCCACCGCCTCCTGCAATATCGCGCGCAGCGTGGCGGCGGCCTCCTGCAACTTCTGGTGCCGATCATCCTTCCGCTGCCGGACGCGGTGTCGCGCGATCATCTGGCCCGCGGCCTGCTGCAGCGGCTGCAGAAAATCCACCAGCGACCGCGTATATGCCTCCGCGCGATCGGCCAGCCCGACGATGCCGATCAGCTCCTGCGCATGATGTATGGGAATGCCGAGGAAGCGTTGCAGCGGGAGATGGCCCTCCGGGAGGTTGAGACCCTCCGGCTCATTGGCGATCACCGCCTGGCCGGTGCGCCACACCGTGCCGTATAGGCTGTCGAGGCGATTGAAGGCCATGGCTGCTGCGGGTTCCTGGGCCGCGGAGAGCGCCAGGCAGTGGAGACTGGATTCACCGCCTTCGCCCGGCGGCAGCACCTCGACGATAAATCCGGCGGTGCTGGCGGACAGATCAAGGAATTCGTTCAGCAGAGTGGCAAACAGTGGCTCGGGCTCGGCGCCGGCAAGACACAGCCCCTGAACGCGGGTGACCGCCTCCAGCAGCCGATTCACCGCCCGCGGGGATACCTCACCCTGATCGACCTGCATAGCCACCCCACCATCTCATCAGCATGTTGTTATTCTTCTGGCATATTATTGCCAGCATCAACTTAGCTTATCGGACCAGTCGCAAGGACATTTAACAGTTTTTCATAGTGTCGCCCCTAGAAAACTTTAAACAATCAATAAATTAGAATTTCATGACGCACGAACCAGGGGCTCACACGCAAGCCGTGAATGTGGATGGACAGTCCTAGCGGCCTGGAACGGGCACAATCGTCGCATTATTTCCTCCCACGCCCCCCAACCCGCGCCGGTTGTGCTAAGATACGGCGCTTCACTCGTCAGCTCCCTGCATGCACTGGCGCCCGTGCACCCGCACTTCCCGTATGCAACCCCGCTTGGCGATTTACAAGCCAACCATTCTAGGAAACTCATCATGCAAATCGACAACCTGAGGGTCGTAACCCTCGACTACACCCTGAAAGACGACACCGGCACCGTGCTCGACAGCACCGAAGGCAGGGGGGATTTCGCCTACCTGCACGGCGCGCGCAACATCATCCCCGGACTGGAGAACGCCCTGAACGGCAAGACCGTCGGCGACAGCCTGCAAGTGCATATCGCCCCGGCCGACGCCTATGGCGAGAAGAACGACGAGTTGGTTCACACCGTACCGCGCGACATGTTCGAGACCGATTCGGAGATCCAGGTCGGCATGCAGTTCCATGCCCAGTCCACCAGCGGACAGATGATGGTCGTGACGGTCATTGATGTGAGCGCGGATGAGGTCACCGTTGACGGCAACCACCCGCTCGCCGGCGTACCGCTGAACTTCGACGTGAAGGTCGTGGATGTGCGCGATGCCACCGCCGAAGAGATCGCCCACGGCCATGTGCACGCGGGCGACTGCGGACATCAGCATTAAAGCCTGACAGCGCAGGGGCTCCGTCCCTGCGCCTCACTCCCCGATGAGCTGCACGCTCACGGTGCGCCGGCGCGGACCGTCGAGCTCCACCAGCAACACCGATTGCCACTGCCCCAGCGCCAGGCGCCCGTCGGCCAGCGCGACCACCTCGCTCGCGCCGAGCAGCATCGCGATGATGTGGGAATGGGCATTCTCCGGCTCGTCCGGCGGACAGTCGCGCAGATGGATGTCGTTGTGCAGATACCGATCCGCCGGCGGCACCAGCCGCGTGAAGAAGGCCTTGATGTCCTCGCGCAACCGCGCCTCGTCCTCGTTGATGGTCAAGGCCGTGGTGGTGTGACGCGCGGTGATCGCCATCAGCCCGTTACGAATGCCGCTTTCTGCCACGATCTCGCGCAGTTGCGGCATCAGATTCACCAGCCCAAGCCCCGCCCCGGTATTCAATTCGATTGTGTGATGCTTGATTTTCATGGCACGCCCCAAAACTATTGCTTCTCCCCGATCCAGCCGATCTCCCGCGCCGTCAGCGCGCCGACGGCGACCTCATCCAGCCGCCGCGGCGCCTGGAAGTGGTCGGGGGCCACGGGAATCCGCCCCGCCATGATCTCGGCCTGGGGCTGCGGGTAGCGCGGCTCGCGGTCCGGCTCGATGAACCCTTCCGGATAGATAGGCGCATTCGTCGCGAGATCGTATTTGTCCGTGGCGCCGAAGATGTGCAGCAACTCATGGACGATTACCACGTTGTTGGCCTCGGTCATGTTCTGCTCGGCGAAGGCCTTGACCACGCCCACCGACAGCCGGGATAGGCCGACGGAGTGATCGAGCACGCGCTGGCGCTGGCCGTCGTAGTATTGCACGTAGATGCGGATGTCCGCCGGCGGGCGCTTGTGCGCGCGGCTGATGCGCCAGCTCCAGTAGCGCAGCTTCAGGCTCCAGAGCATGACCTCCAGCGCCGGCGCGCCCTTTTCGATCTGCGGGGGGATCTCATCGAGCTGCGGCCCGAGCCGCAGCTGCACCAGAGGGTCTTGCACGAAACCATAACGGCGCGCCTCGTGATGAATGAACTCCTCGATCGAGGCGAGGTTGTCCTCACTCAGCCGGGCGATATACTCAAGGGTTCTGGGACTCTGATCGGCGGCGATCGGATAAATCACCACCCACTTGGTCTTGTCCCAATCGGCCAGGCGTAGCTTCATCTGATAAGCGGCCCAGGCCACCGCCAGGAGCACTACCAGCAGAAACAGGATGCGCAGCTTTTTCAACATGGGAAGGACCGCCTTCAGTCGAGCAGCTTATTCACCTCGGCCTGGATTCGGTCCGTCAGATCCCGGCCCTTCTTCACCACCAGGGTGGGATCGCTTCTGCGTTTGGGTTCTTGCGCGCCAGTGCTGGATGAGGTGATGACGATAGCGGGGATGTCGCGATTGACGCCGCCGGAAATCTTGATCGCAGAAATCAACGCCGGCCCGCTGAGCATCCCGATCTCCACGCCGGTAATCAGCACATCGAATTTCTCGGTCAGCAGCCGCACCAGGGCCTGATATCCATCGCTCATCACCACACTCTCCCCATTGACCTGCTCCACGGCCTGCGCGCACATCTCCTGCGTCACCTTGGAGGCATCCACGATCAACACGCGGCCCCGGTGGGCCGAATAGCTGTTCAGGAGCTTATTCAGCTTATCGGTGATCGCAGAAAAGTCGGACTGGCCCTGGACAATCAGCGCCTGGGATTGCCGCAACAGATCCACATAGGCCAATAGCCGGTTCTGGAGTTCAATCGTGTATTTTTCCGGCAGCCCCTCCACTAGACCGATCACATCCTCCAGCTGGTGGCAGACCGTGGTGATGATGGGCAATCCGAACGTGCCGCCGCTGCCCTTGAGCGAATGGATCTTGCGATAGGCCTCGTGAAAATCCTCCGCAAACTCATTGCTCCGGGCCAGGGCGAGGATATCCGTCTCAATATCATTGATACGATCGGGCAGATCGGCGACGAAGCCCTGCTTCAACTTTTCCAGTAACTCTGAGGCGTTTCTCATGTGCTCTCTCCGAATCTGCTGTTCTTATCGTCCGAATCCGGATTTTTTTCAGCCCGCCGCGCCGACGCCTTGGCACATCGGTGCGATATCGCGTTATCATGCGCACAACCCACACCCGTATCGATATGCCCATGAGCAGATACCGACCACCGCAACCCAAGGGTTCCCCCTATATCACCGCCGCCGGCTTCAAGGCCTTGCAGGATGAAACCAAGGCGCTCTGGGAACGGCGCGCGCAGGTCACGCAGGCCTTGGCGGCCGCCGCCGCCGAGGGCGACCGCTCGGAGAACGCCGAATACATCTATCGGAAAAAGGAGCTGCGCGAGCTGGACCGGCGCATCCGCTATCTGCAAAAGCGCCTGCCGGAACTCACGGTGGTGAGGGAAGCGCCAGCGGACCGGCAGCGGATATTCTTCGGCGCCTGGATCGACCTCGAAGACGACGATGGCGGCGCCCATACCTACCGCATCGTCGGCCCGGATGAAACCGACGCCGAACGCGGCTATATCAGCATGGATGCCCCGCTGGCGCGCGCGTTGATGAAAAAGACCATCGACGATGAAGTCACCGCCCTCACGCCGGGCGAGCGCAAACACTACTTCATCACCGATGTGCGCTACGACCACGCGGAATGAGTCACGGGCGCATCAGCTTGCGGATGCGCTCATACCCCTTGGCGATTTCCTCGCCGGCCAATTTGGCCGCCGCCGCCACGTTGTCGGCGGTCTTCCCCGCCTCGCGGTTCACCTGCGCGACCTTCTGCTCCAGCGCGCCGAACTGATCCTCGAGCTTTTCCAACTCTCGTTTCAGCTCCGCGCTGGCCAGATGCGCCTGGAGCTTGATCTCATCCCGCTGCTGTTTAAGACCGTCCAAAAATAGATTCAATTCATCTCGCATGCCCATCTGCCACCTCCGGTTGGTCCTCTATAAAGTTGCGATCTTCTGCGGCCGACTCGTCTCGTAGCGGCGCTGGCAATCCAGACAACGCTTGGCCGTGGGGAAGGCCAGCAGCCGCTGCGATGCAATGGAATCGCCGCAGGCGATGCACACCCCGAATTCGCGCGCGTCCATCCTGGCGATGGCCGCTTCGATCTCGATGATTTCATTGATATGCAGATCCTTGACGGTGAGATTGATCTCGCTCAACAGATCCGCCACCGCCTCGTCGCCGCGATCGTGCACCTCCTGCGCCACATCGGCGTAGCGAGGATGATCGAGACTGGCCAACTCTTGCGTCACCTCGTCGAGCAGCGCCTTGCGGCGCGCCAGGAGCGCGAGGCGCATGTGATGCATCTGTTCCTGAGTCAGGCTCGTGTGCATGGACTTAACCTCCTTCTCGCTATCTATCCAACCAATATACGCCCATCCCCCGCTGATGGAAAAGCCGAAAAATAGTGCGTACCTCCCTGACGTTCACCGCCGGGATTTGGTACCATGAACAGTGAACAAACCAAACTGGCAGAGGCCCCCATGACCACCGCGCATCACATCGATTTGAACAAGGAATTTCCCGAATTCAAGGACAAGATCCACCAGCTCAAGGTGTCCAACACGCACTTCGGCAAGCTCTATCAAAAGTATCAGGAACTCGACAACGAGATCTATCGCATCGAGCAGGAGATAGAAACCCCCTCCGACAGCTATACGGAAAATCTCAAGAAACAACGCCTCAAACTCAAAGACGAGATGTACATGATATTGAAGTCCGCCTGATCAGGCCCGGCTGCGGCACCCAGTGGTTCGGGTGCCGCGACGCCAACCGAGCATACCCACCCGACCACCCAAACACCGCGAGCCGAGTTATCCGACATGAGCATCCTACGCCGTATCTTTCTGAAAGGGCTTGCCGCGATCGTCCCGCTGGGACTGACGCTTTACATCATCTACTGGATGGGCTCCGGCGCCGAATCATTCCTCGGCGGAATCTTGCAGAAATTCCTCCCCGAAGGTTATTACTGGCCGGGGCTGGGCCTGGTCGCGGGACTGCTGATCATCTTCGCCACCGGCATCCTGATCAACGCCTGGCTGGTGCGCCGTTTCTTCACGTTTGGCGAAACCATGCTGGAAAAACTCCCGCTGGTGAAAACCATCCTCAACGCCCTGCGCGATCTCACGACGTTTCTGTCGCGCTCCAAGGCCAAAAATGAACTCAAGCAAGTGGTGTTGGTGCAATATCTCGACATCAAGCTGATCGGCTTTATCACCCATAACAACCCAGAGAGCCTCTTGGGGCAGGAACACGGCGCGGGTTTGATCGCGGTCTATCTGCCGCTGAGTTATCAGATCGGCGGGTATACCGTATTCATTCCGCGCGCACGGGTCACGCCGATCGACATGTCGGTGGAGGATGCCATGCGCATCGTGCTAACCGCCGGCCTGTCTTCGACGCCGCAGACCGCGACGGCGGAGATCACCGGGCCGCCGGGGCCGCGTTAACACTCAGCCGCCGGGCGCGCTCCAGCAACGCAGTGAGCGCGGCCACGTTGCCAATGGCGCTGAAAAACCGCTCCGTTCTCATTGGGTAGGCCGGATAGATCACATCGCCATTGGCGTACAACACGAAGATCCTCGGCAGATAATCCCCGTCCGGGGCATAGATTGCAGCAAGATCGGCATTGCGATCGGCGTCCACGCGAATCATGATGAAATCCTGCGCGGCCTCCAGCACTTCCTCGCGTTCGAACAAGGCCACGAAGGCACGGCACGCGGCGCATCCCTGGGCATCAAAGATCACCACCATCGGCTTGCCGTCGCGATGGGCCAAATCAATGCCCTCGGCATACTCATGCCAGACGATCGCGTCATCGTTCCCATCGGCGGCCTGCGCCTGAAAGGCACCCAGGGACGCCACGATCATCAGTATCAGTGCCAATACTCGCATCACAGCCTCCACTCCTGTTCGCTGCCTGCGGAAAACAAAACGCGCGCTTGGTTAATCGGCGGAGTTTTCACCCACAAAATAAGCCCGAAAATTTCGCGCATCAATAGCTGGAAAAAGGTTCGCTGACCTTTAAGACTCGAGAAGTCATCGGAAAGTTCGCGCAGAGATTTAGCGCGCGGATTTTTTCAGGACAACACCGGCCCGAGCTGGAACTCGACCACTGCAAAGCCGTGCGACTCCAGCGCCGCTTCCAGGTCGCTCCATTCGTACTCCGGATTGTCCTCTTCGACCTGCGCGATGATGCTGGTGACGCTGCGATAGGCGGCTTGGCCTTGCAGGTCATTGGGGATCTGGATCAGACGGATGGCGTTGAAATCATCCGAGGGCAGGATCATATAACGCGGTTTCATGCGGGTTACCGCCGGTTACGGATTGTCGGGATCGCACGTCCCGCACCGCAACCACACACCGTAATTGCAGTGCAGCATGGTGGTGCCGCTGCAAACGTACTTGTCATGCGGATAGGCAACGCCGTTGAAATAGCACACCGGCTCTCCGGGCACTTCCTGCTTGATAACCTCGAATTCTTCATCTAGCTCATCAGCGATCGGCGAATTCTGCAGCTCGGGATCGGCCGCGCCCACATGAGGCACTTTCACGGTGGAGCTCATTAGCAAACCTCTTCATTGTGCATGCGATGGTAGTTCAATCTTAACAGCCGGGGGGAATAATTCCACCGCTGGCCAAAAATAGTTTGGCGCTGATTAACGCGCGGAGGCATCCCCTCGGGAAGCTTGTCCCTCTGGCGCGCTGGCAGGGTCGGCGACCACCACGGCGTTGCGCCCGCCGTTTTTGGCGCGATACATCGCCTCATCGACGCGCCGCATCAATCCGTTGATCGTTTCGCCCGCGCTATATTGCGCGATGCCGGCGGAGAAGGTCGGCAGCGGGAATTTGACCTCCTTATAGCGGCAGGTGATCTTGCCCACGCGCCGCTGCACCTTGGCAATGGCGCACAATCCGCCCTCGCGGGTGGTGTTGGGCAGGATGACGACGAATTCCTCGCCGCCATAACGCGCCACCATGTCGTGCTGGCGAAAGATGGCGAAGACATCCTTGGCGTAGAGCTTCAAGACCATGTCGCCGACGAAATGGCCGTACTGGTCGTTGACCGCCTTGAACAGATCGAGATCCATGATCACCACGGTCACGGGCGTGCCGTAACGCTCGGCCCGCGCGATCTCCTCCTCCAGCCGGCGGATGAATGCGCGGCGATTGTGCAGCCCGGTTAGGTCGTCGGTCATGCTCAACATCCGCACCCGGTTCAATTCATCCGCGAGCTTGCGGTTGTCGGTGTCGAGCTCGCTGATGATGGAATTCATCTGCTGAAAACTCTTGGCATGCGTGTCATGCGACTGGCGCAGCGTTTGAATCTCGTCGATGATCACGCGCCGGCGCCCCTCCAGGGCCTCGATCGACTGCGCTCCGGCGATGGCGGCCAGCTCGGCGTCGAGCACCCGGGAGAAATCGTTGCTCTGGTCGATCGCCTCGTGCAGGGTTTGCGCGAACTCCTTTTCGATGCGATTGAATTCATCGTGCTGCTGTTCCAGATGATGCCGGTAGGCCGCGTCCACTTGGCCCTCCGGTGATTGCTGCCGATCCCGCGACGGCTCGCGCTGCGTGATGTGGGAATTGCGCTCGAGCGCGACCTCCTGAGCGGGCTCGCGCCTGGCCTTGTGCTTGACCTTCTCCCACGCCTCCCCCTCGAAGGTGCGCAGCAGGGCGCCGATGGATTCGGTGTAGTCCTTGCTTTGCTTGAGATCGATGGGCCGGATGGTGCCGAACAGCCGAGCGATGAACCGCTGGGCGGCGGTCAACTCCTCGCGGGTGAGCGGCGGGCTGAGCCGCAAGGCCAAGACCTTGAGCTGCGTTTGCAGTTCGGGATTGTCGGGATGCTGCGTGGCGATGACCGACAGCAGCGCATGGAGCAGCCGTCCATAAGAGGATTCGAGCGCGTGGCGCTCGGACTGGTGGGTGACCAGCATGTCCTTGATGTTGTCATACAGGATGCTGCCCGCCTCGGTCAGATTGAGATCCTCGAGCAGCCGCAGGATATTGACGAACCGCGCGCCGCCTTCCACCACCTCAGACATGCATCCCCCCTCTCCGAGGCCTACCACGACTGCGATCTTTCTTAATCACCATGGACCATCCACCACTGGTTTTTTACGGGTTTTGTCCCAATAATCTCACCGAAATTAGGCTTTGACCAGCGGCGAGAAATCGATATATCCCCGGCGCACTCTCTAACCGGCGCGCGCCTTTATATCAGATAATCCTGTTATTTCCACCTGTCGCTCTGCTTTTCCAAGCGCTTCAGTCAATTATAACCCGCGGCGACCACGGAATGGGCGCGCGAGTGCCGGGGGCGGCCGCAACGGTCTCGTTCACACGGAGGGCAACCCACCGCATTTTTTGCGTTACACTATGCCGCTGAAGACCGCTAACGACTCCCCATGCCCTCCATCATCCTGGCCACCCTGAACGCGCGCTACACCCACAGAAGCATGCGCCTGCGTTATCTCTACGCCAACCTGAGCGAGCCGCTGCGCGCGCAGGCGGCGATCCGGGAGTTCATCATCGGCAGCCGTCCCATCGATATCGCAGAACAGCTGCTGCGGGAAGCCCCGCGCATCATCGGTCTGGGGGTGTACATCTGGAACGTGGAGCAGACCACCCAGCTGGTCGCCCTGCTGAAAAGCATCGATCCCCGGATCATCATCGTGCTGGGCGGTCCCGAGGTCAGTTTTGAGATCGAGGAACAGCCGATAGCGCGGCTGGCCGATTACGTGCTGCCGGGCCAGGCCGACCTGAGTTTCAATCAGCTGTGCGAGCGGATCTTGCGCAATGACGCGCCGGCGCAGAAGGTGCTCGCCGCGCCGCCGCCCCGGCTCGCCGACATCCGCCTGCCGTACCGTTATTACAGCGATCACGACATCGCCCATCGCGTGCTGTACGTCGAGGCCTCGCGCGGCTGCCCGTTCAAATGCGAATTCTGCCTCTCGGCGCTGGACAAGACCGCCGTGCCGTTCGATCTCGATGCCTTTCTCGCCGAGATGGACGCGCTCCACCGGCGCGGCGCGCGGCAGTTCAAATTCGTCGACCGCACCTTCAATCTCAAGATCGAGGCCAGCGTGCGCATCATGGAGTTTTTCCTCGCACGCCTGGATGAAACGCTCTTCCTGCACTTCGAGGTGATCCCCGATCACCTGCCAGACCGCCTCAAGGCCGTGATCCAGCGCTTCCCGGTGGGCCGCCTGCAAC
>CAZKZP010000041.1:0-25333 GCA_964557295.1 uncultured Chromatiales bacterium
GTCGTGACGGGGTCGTGACGGGGTCGTGACGGGGTCGTGACGGGGTCGGGCCTGCACAATCGTGACGGGGTCGGGCCTGCACAATTGCAAAATGACGGGGTCAGGCTGAATGTTGTGCTCGTCCTGCCGTGATGGGGCAGGTACTAGGCATCGTCTACCGCTGCATCGCCACCCACCTGATAAAGAAGGTAGGGCAGTCGCGCAAGACCGCCCTCACCGGCGCCATCACGTTGATCCAGCGCTTCGGCAGCGCGCTCAACCTCAACATCCATTTCCACATGCTGTTTCTCGACGGCGTGTACGCCGACCAATCCGACGGATCAACCCGGTTCCGCTGGGTGAAGGCGCCGACCAGTGCCGAACTCACGCAACTGACGCGCGCCATTGCCTATCGCATCGGTCGCTTTTTGGAATGGCAAGGACTGCTGGAACTCACGCCTTCGGTTGCACCAGGACTTATCGGTATCACAGCGGGCGACGAGCGCATCGTTCTCACCTGGCTGCACCGCGCGCGACGCGACGTGCTACAGGTGCATCTGCGAGATAGATCGGAAGCCCCATTGACGGGCGTGTTTGCGACGCTAGCGCCGCATCGTCCCAATCCGGTGGGACTGCATAGGGGTTCGGTCTTGGAAGTCATGGGGTGGAGATTGAGGGTCGCGCCCATGGAGTACATCGACGGAACCCCCGTCGTCGATATCAAGCCCGTGCTCATGCACAAGTCTTCGCTGACCAAGTCTTGCATGCGGCAGCGAGGAAAAATGCCGCTGCCGATGAGCCGCGATTTGGCGCCGCAATCGCAGCCTTTGAACCGCATTTCTTCAACAAGCGGGTTCTGGAAAACCATTTCGTGCATCGGGCCAGCGGAAAAGAGGCAAGGACGGCAATCCGCTGACTGAACTGCGGATGTCGTGCACTTCGATGATGAATGACCACAACATGATGTGCGCGGATAAGACGATCAAATATGATCCCACCAAGTCCGTGCTGAAATCCCGGGTCGGGGATGAAATCAAGTTGAACGAAGCCGATTACATGCGCCTTTCCTCCGCTTTCTTTGCCGAAATCGAAAGTCGATATTTGTAAACGGCAACGGTAGCTGACATGCCCCGAAGTTTCTTTCCCCGCGCGCCATTGAAATGGGTTCATATTATACTAATGAGCATGATTGACGCCGAGCAAGCACATAAGACCGTGGAGGCTATCTACCGCGAAGAATCGCGTCGTGTCCTCGCCACCCTGATTCGGCTGCTCGGCGATTTCGATCTCGCCGAAGAGGCGCTGCACGATGCCTTCCGCGCTGCGCTCGAACAGTGGCCGCGCGACGGCATGCCCGCCCATCCCCGGGCGTGGCTGGTGTCGGCCGGCCGCTTCAAGGCGATCGACGCGATTCGCCGCCGCACCCGTTTCGACGCGCTGGATGACGTCGCCGAACACGTCGAAGCGCTCACGACGGATGATGCACCGACGGACGGCGAGACCGTCGAGGACGACCAACTGCGACTCATATTCACCTGCTGCCACCCGGCGCTGTCGCCGGATGCGCAGGTGGCGCTCACGCTGCGCGAGGTCTGCGGTCTCACTACCGAACAGATCGCTTCAGCCTTTCTCACGCCCGCGCCGACGCTCGCGCAACGCATCGTGCGCGCCAAGGCCAAGATCCGCGACGCGTGTATCCCCTATCAGGTGCCGACGCACGCGGAGCTGCCCGAGCGGCTCGCCGCGGTGTTGCGGGTGATCTATCTGGTATTCAACGAAGGTTATGCCGCATCAATGGGTGATTCCCTGACTCGGCCCGATCTGTCCGGTGAGGCCATTCGTCTCGGGCGCCTGTTGGTGGACTTGTTGCCCGAACCGGAGGCAGTCGGCTTGCTGGCGCTGATGTTGTTGCACGAATCCCGGCGCGCGGCGCGTACCTCGCCCAGCGGCGACCTGATCCTGCTCGAGGATCAGGACCGCTCGCGCTGGAACCGCGAGCAGATCACAGAGGGCGTGGCGCGGGTCGAACAGGCACTGTCGTCGCGCCGGTTCGGCCCGTACACGCTGCAGGCGGCGATCGCGGCGGTGCATGCCGAAACGCCCACCGCCGCCGCGACGGACTGGGCGCAGATCGTGGGCCTCTACGACGTGCTGCTGCGCGTGGAGCCATCACCGGTCGTGGAACTCAATCGCGCTGTGGCAGTGGCGATGCGCGACGGCCCGGACGCGGGGCTGGCGCTGATCGAGGCCATCCTGGCGAGCGGCGACCTGACGGAGTATCGACTCGCGCACGCCGCGCGGGCCGACCTGTGCCGGCGGCTGGGCAAGGCCGCCGAGGCACGGGCTTCTTACCAGCGCGCGCTGGCGCTCACCCGGCAGGAGCCCGAGCGGCGGTTTCTCGAACGGCGGCTGGCCGAGCTGAAGATTTGATCGCCCAGTGTCGATTTTGGGTTCCCCCGAACGACTACCGAGTGATTCCGCTCTAAGAAGCTGTTTAAAAAATACTGCGGGAAGAATCTGCGGCGTTACAACTTCTGAGGCGGAGATGAGGCCGTAAAATCCCTGGACCGAAGGATGAACCGATTGGCTACCTTCGAGTGGCCCCGGCCTTCGATCGAAAACCGCGGCTTTGCTGGGAGATGCTTTACAATCATGGAAACATCAGGCACCGCGATCGCGTGGGTCTGCTTTCTACTCTACCCTTTGACCTTCCTTTGGTGCTGATCCCTTTGCCTGCGCATCTTGCGACCTTCGATGAGGCGCAGCACCGCAGCGGCAACCGCGACATGGTGCTGATCGACGATCAACTCGAGACCGATGTCCCCGGCACCAATCACTACGGCATCGCCTCTGTATTGGTGTCGGGCGGAGCGGCGGGCTCATACCATAATCACGCGTTCGACGTGCCGCGCCCGCATTTCATCCTGCGGGATCGGCCCGCCTAGCGGCATGCAACTTTAAACCCGCCTGAGCAGGTTTTTCTAAGGGCGGCAGCCCCCCAAAGCCTTTAAGAATCTTTTAGTAATTTATTACTAAACATTTAACAACCGCCGTTTCGTACCCTGACTATGATGAATTCGAGTCCGGCGTGAGGCATTTAGGTCGCCGGATGTTTAATCCAACTACATCCAGGAGCAGGCCATGAAACCCACGATATTTTTCAATGTAGTATTGCTATCCACCTTGTTGGGCGCCGTTGGAACCGCCATGGCGGACCAAAGGGCTGATCCCAAAATGCTGGAGCGCGGCCGTTATATCCTCGCCACCAGCGGGTGCAACGACTGCCATACGCGCGAATATCCCGAGAACGCCGGAAAAATTCCTCAAGAGGATTGGGTGATGGGTAATGCGGTCGGATTTAAAGGACTCTGGGGAACGACTTACCCCGCCAATTTGCGGCTGACCATGTACCAGTTGACGGAAGAGCAATGGATGGCGCAGGCGCGCTCCGAGCGGCGCCCGCCGATGCCCTGGTTCATGCTGCGGGACATGACCGACTACGACTTGAAGTCCATCTATCACTACATCCGTAGTCTCGGCCCCAAAGGCGAACCGGCACCGGCCTATGTCCCGCCGGGGCAAGCCGTGCTGACGCCTTACATCGAGTTTTTCCCCAAAAATCTGCCGCCACAGCGCGCGGCGAAGTAGTCTGGGCGTCAGGTCGCTTCCGCCAATTGCACGGGTTGTGTGAGGCGCAGGCGGAAGCGACCGCGCCCGGTTTTTTCAAGACGCAGGAAGGGACAGCGCTCGGCGAGGCGCTTCTGCAGGAGGATCAAGCGCGCCTCGAGATTTTCGCCGATATCAGGCAGGCGCAGCGCCGGATCGAGACGCAGCTCGCGGTTGGTGAAATCCGTGCGACCCTGTTGCAAATGCTCGTACAGCAATTTCCATAAGATCGCGCCCGCCACACCTTTGATGAGGTAATCGCCGCCGATGAACACGCTGTTGTCGGCGGCATAACGGCGAATAATCACGGTATTGCCGCTGACGGCATCGACCGGCGGAGTGACGGCGCCGTCGCCGTCGCTTTCCGCCGCCTGGCCGCAGAAGTGGATCATCAAGGCCAGGTGGTCGGCGATAGTGACGAGTGCGTCTTCATCATCGAAGGAGAAGCGTTGATCCTGCGGGCTTTCGGCGTAAAGCACGCCGCGCAATTGCCCATATACTTGCACCGGCACGGCCAGTTGACTGCGGGATTGTGGAATCCCTGGCAGCGGGATCTCGGTTTCCAGATCGCATTGCGCCACGGCATGCCGCACCGCTTGGCTGTAGAGATATTCATTGGCCATGTGGGTGATGCGGATGGGCGTGCGCTCGCGGGCGGCCACGCCGATAATGCCCTCTCCCAACCGGATCTCCGAGCCGACCCCCGAACGTTCATAACCACGACTGGCGACGGTGTAGAGTCGATCGCCGCATTCACTGAGCAGCAACAGCATCATGTGGCGGATATCGAACTGTTGTTCCAGAGACAGCAAGGTCTCATCCAAGAGCGAGGAAAGATCAGCGCAGCGCGCGATACGCTGCGTGGCGGCGCGCAAGGCCGCAAGATGATTGCGTCGCAACGGCTGTGGCGGCAGGGCGATCCCCGGCACCTTCTCGATGTCAACCACTTCGTAGACATCGGAACCCAGAAGTTTGAAGACCTTGCTCATGCCGGTGTGCGAGGCGATACCGGCCAACTTGGCCTTCATATTCTCGAACAACGGGCCATCGGTTTCGGTGCGCAAATAGCGCAACGCCATCCGATAGTGCGCGGCGGTGTGGGGATCGACCACTTGGACGGTGGCCTTGGGATTGGCGAGGATGTTTTCGCGCGTTTTGCTGAAAAATTGGAATGACAGGGCAACGTGCTGATTGTCGATGTAATGGACGTGCGACAGGTAAGCCACGTTCGGCGTGCCGTCGGGCGCGCAAGTGGCTATCGTCGCCGGAATGGCCCCGTCCAAACAGTTGCGTATCGTGTCGAGCGAGGGCGTCACGATGAATACTCAAAGACGACGCCCGGCCCCGGGGCCGGGCGATTGTTGGAAAACGGCGAGCGGGGTAAAGGTCGCAGCCACGATCTCGCCCGTATGGCCCGCAATAACCATGCGCGCGAAAGGTTCGGTGTAGCCCACACTGCACAAATCCGCCACAAAGGACTTCAAATGTGCCGCCATGAGCGCCTGGTCGCCCTCCCGCAAGGGGCCGATCACGGCATCGACGCCTTTGAGCTGGATGGATTGTTGCGTGCTGGGCCGGGCGGCCACTACCGCAATTGCACCGTTGGCACGCAGATTATCGAGCAGGACCCGACATCGCTCGCTAGCCAGAAACACCGTGACCTGACGTCTATCGTCCGACACACGACACCCCACCGCGCGCGAAATCGTCGTGAGGTAATCCGCATCGCGCGCGGCGACATTGATCGTAACGCGATCCTGGATGAATGCGGCGTGCGCTTCATCCAACGGGGGCTGGGCGGTATCGTGAGTCATCTGCCAAAATGAATCAAAAAACCTAGATTACAGGGACTTGAGTATACGGGGAGGATGTCCCAGGCGGCAAAAATTTTTGCCTGATGGTCCCCGGATTTATTCTAAGGAAACCAATCGAGACTCGCTGCTTCACACCGCCTTGCGCGATTGGTCAGGCCCGTGAGGGCGTCATGGTGGATAGGAAACATAATCCGCCATTTCTCATGAGATCGAGGCTACCCATCTCGCAGCAAACCCTCAAGCGTAGCGCGCCATCACCCGAAGGCGAAAAATCCGCGTCTGAAAACCGCATCGACACCGCCGTTTGCCACCGCAGACCACACGACACCGAAATCTGCAGATCAGCCATCGGCGGGGCGCACGCAGGTTACTGAGGCGCACCATCCCGCTGCCGATCCCTGGGCACTATTACTGAACGCTGGCATTCAACCACTGGGTGAAATCACCGCTGCATCGACGGGCGATATTCAATCCCGGTGGCTCGAAACCGCTCCACACACCGGACAGCGCTACCTGACACTTCCCGTGTCCGGAGCGCAAGCGGTGCAGCGTCTGACGGACAGTCTGGTAAAACTTCTCGACCGCCGATAAATCCATCTGCGCTCATCCATGATGGCCTCTTGTCAACACCGGCATTTCCCCTCCGCGAGATCTATCGCTTAGAGCCTATCCGCCAACAACACACTGCTGCGACCGGGTTTCGTTGCGCGGACACCCCTCGCTCCCGAAGGCGCTACATCGCCTCCTGCGCCGGCCAGCCACCGCCCAGGGCCTTGAACAGATCCGCCACCGCGGCGCGCTGGGCGCGTTCGGCATCGATGCGAGCGAGCTCCGCCTGCAGCAGTTGCCGTTCCGTGTCCAACAATTCGAGACGGCTCGCGACGCCGCCTTCGTAACGTAGGCTGGCCTTATCATGTGCAAGGCGCAAGGCCTCTACCCGCTGGCTCTCCGCCTCCAACACTTCGCGCGCCGAGGCTTGCGCGGACAGGGCCATGCGCACGTCGCGGAAGGCGCCGGCCACCGCTTGCCGGTATTGCGCCAGCGCCTGCTCGCGCCGCGCCTCGGCGGCGCGGCGCGCGAAGGTGGTGCGCCCGGCATTGAAAATGGGTTGCGTGGCGGCGGCCGCGAACTGGAAGATGCCCGCCGGTCCGGTGAAGAGCTTGGACAACTCGGTGCTCTCGTTGCCGAGAAAACCGGTCAGGGTGAGCGCGGGGAAGATCTGACTGCGGGCGACGCCGATGCGGGCGTTCTCGGCGATGAGCCGCTGTTCCGCCTCGCGCACATCGGGCCGGCGCAGTAGCAATTCCGATGGCAATCCCGCCGGCACCCAGTCCTTGATCTGCGCGGCGGGCGTGCCGCGTTCCGTCTGCCCCGTCATCACCGCGCGCGGCGAACGCCCCAGTAGCAGCGCCAGCACCGCCTCCTGTTGTTCCTGCACCTGCAACGCCCCCGCGAGCTGTGAACGCGCAAAGGCCGCCTCGGCCTCCACGGTGCGCAGGTCGTATTCCGAGGCGATGCCTCCCGCCAGGCGCTTGCGCAACAAGTCCAGGCTCTCGTTGCGGGTCTCCAAGGTGCGGCGCAGCGTGGTCACTTGCGCGTCCGCCGCGAGCAGCGCGAAATACTGTTGCACGACTTGGGCGACGAGGCTGAGACGCACGGCCTGTTGCGAAGATTCGCTGGCCAACAGCTCGGCGCGCGCCGCCTCGCTCGCGCGGCGATACCTGCCCCACAGATCGATCTCGTAACTGGCGTCGAGCGTCACGCGATGGCTGTTCTGCACGCGCGGTGTGCCCGACGGCAGCGGCATCGCGCCTTCCAGGCTGTTTCGCGTGCGATTCACCGTGGCCCCGGCGGTGACCACCGGGATGCGATCGGCGTCGGTAATGCCAGCCTGGGCGCGCGCCTCCAGCACCCGCGCCGCCGCGATTTGCACATCCGCATTGTGCGCCAGCGCCTCATCGATCAGGCGCTCCAGCACCGGATCGCCGTACAACGACCACCAGCGCTCGCCAGCGGCGTCAATCGCTGTGGCGCCGGCGGGCGTGGCCGCCCAGTTTTCCGGCAGCTCCAGCTCCGGGCGCCGGTAGTCGGGCCCCAGGGCGCAGGCGTTGACCAGTACGGCTGAGACGAGCACGAAAATAATTCGGTTGCGCTTAACCATGATGTCCGGCTCCTGCTTCTTCTGCCCGCGCCGCCGCCTGGATTCTTTGATGGGTGAGCTCCTGTTGGCGGTGCACTTCGTCGTAGAGCTCCTGCTTGCTGCGCGACTCACGCAGTTTGCGATCCGCAATCATGCGGTAGAACAGCGGCACGAAAAAGATCGCGAGGAAGGTCGCGGCCATCATCCCGCCCATGACACCCGTACCCACCGACTGGCGCGCCCCGGCGCCGGCGCCGGCGGAAATGGCCAGCGGCAGCACACCGAAGATGAATGCCAGCGAGGTCATCAAGATGGGCCGGAAGCGCAACCGTGCCGCCTCGATGGCCGCCGCCGCCGCGCTCATGCCTTCCTGATGCTTGTAGATCGCGTATTCGACGATCAGGATGGCGTTCTTTGCCGCCAGGCCCAACAGCGTGACCAGGCCGATCTGGAAATAGACATCGTTGGTGAAGTGACGCAGCCACACCGCCGCCAGTGCGCCGAAGGTGCCGAAGGGCAGGGCCAGCATCACCGCGAAGGGCAAGCTCCAGCGCTCGTACTGCGCGGCGAGGATCAGAAATGCCATCAAGGCGCCCAGCACCAGGGCGATGTTGGAGGCGCCGCCGGAACGTTTCTCCTGATAGGAAACGCCGCTCCAGTCATAGCTGAACTCGGGCGGCAAGGTCTCCTTGGCGACCGCCTCCAGCTGCGCGATGGCCTGGCCCGAACTCACGCCGAAGGCGCCATTGCCCAGGATCTTCACCGCCGGCAGATTGTTGAAGCGCTCCATGGTCTCCGGCCCGGTGGTGAAGCGTATCTGGGCCAGGGCCGCGAGCGGCACCATCTCGCCGCGTTCGGAGCGTACATAGATGCCGCCGATGTCCTCGGGCTTGTTGCGATAGCGCGGCTCGGCGGACATGAGCACCTGCCAGGTGCGGCCGTATTTGTTGAAGTCATTGACATAGTACGTGCCCAGCGTGGCCGACAGGGTGTCGAACACCGCATCGATGGGCACACCCAGGCTCTTGGCCTTCTCGCGGTCCACATCGACGTAGAGCTGCGGCACGTTGGGCCGCCACAGCGAAGACACCATCATGAAGGTGGGGTCCTGCCGCAGCTTGCCGATGAATTGCTCGCTCACCTCCGCCAGGCGCGGTGCGCCGCCCTCGCCGCGGTTCTGCAGATACACCTCGAAGCCGCCGGCGGTGCCGAGGCCGAAGATCGCCGGCGGATTGAAGGCGAGCACCAGGGCCTCCTTGATCCCGGCGGTCTTGCCGAACAGCTCGCCCACCAGTTGCGCGCAAGTGACGTCGCGCTCGTCCCAGTGACGTGGGACCACAAAAATAGTGGCGGCGTTGTTCTTGAAACTGCCGCCGATGAAATCGAAACCGGTGAAGGCGACGGAATACTGCACGACCGGATTGCTGCGGATGATCTGATCCACCTGTTTCACCACCGCATCGGTGCGTTCCAGCGAGGAACCGTCAGGGAGATACACCGCCGCGATGTAAAAACCCTGATCCTCATCCGGCACCAGGCTGCCGGGGGTGAACTGCCACAGGCCGATGGCCAGGGCGACCATGCCGCCGTAGAGCGCGAGGCCCAACACACCGCGGCGGATCAGAAAGGCCACACCGCCCGTGTAACCTTGTGTGACTCGGCCAAAGGCGCGATTGAAGCCCGAGAAGAAGCGCCCGGTCTTCTTGTGGTCTGGCTTGAGGATCAGCGCGCACAATGATGGCGTGAGCGTCAGCGCCACGATGCCCGAGATCACCACCGCGATCGAAATGGTGACCGCGAACTGACGATACAACTCGCCCGCCAGGCCGCCGAGGAAGGCGATGGGCACGAACACCGACACCAACACCAACATGATCGCCACCACCGGCGAGGTCACCTCCTTCATGGCCTGGATGGCCGCCGCCCGTGGCGCCAGCTTCTCTTCGTGCATGATGCGCTCGACGTTCTCCAGCACCACGATGGCATCGTCCACCACGATCCCGATGGCGAGCACCATGCCGAACAGGGTGAGGGTGTTGATGGAATAGCCCAGGATCATCAGACCGGCGAAGGTGCCGATCAGCGACACCGGCACCGCCAGCGCGGGGATCAGGGTGGCGCGCCAGTTCTGCAGGAACAGATACACCACCAGGAACACCAGCAGCATGGCCTCGCTCAGCGTCTTCAATACCTCGCGGATGGAGACCTCGACGAACTGGGTGGTGTCATAGGGGATGTTGTATTGCAGTCCCGGTGGAAAGCGCTGCGACAGCTCCTTGACCGTGGCCTTGACCTCGTTCGCCACCTTGAGCGCATTGGCGCCGGGCTTGAGGAAGATACCGACCAGGGTCGCGGGCTGGCCGTTCTGGCGGCCGATGAAATCGTAGTCCTTAGAGGCTAGTTCAACGCGGGCGACATCCTTGAGGTGCAGCAGCGAGCCGTCGGGATTGGCGCGCACGATGATATTTTCGAATTCGCTCACCTCGGACAGCCGCCCCTTGGTGTTGACGGTGAGCGCCAGCTCCTGATTGCCGGCGGTGGGTGGCTGGCCGATACGCCCGACAGCGAACTGGGCGTTCTGCTCGGTGATGGCGCGCACGAGATCTGCGGTGGTGAGCTTAAGCTGCACCAGGCGGTCGGGCCGCACCCAGATGCGCATGGCATAATCCTTGGCACCGAAGATCTGTACATTGGTGGTGCCGGGCACGCGCTTCAACACATCGAGCACGTTGAGCGTGACGTAGTTGCTGGTATAGAGGTCGTCGTAACGCCCGTCCGGCGAGGAAAAGGCCAGCACCTGCAGGAAGGACGCCGAGCCCTTCTCCACCGCGATGCCCTGGCGGCGCACCTCCTGCGGCAGGCGCGCCTCAGCCTGTTTGACGCGGTTGTTCACGTCCACCACCGCCTTATCGACGTCGGTGCCGATCTCGAAGGTGATGTAGATCTCCACCAGGCCGTTGGAGGCCGAGGTCGAGCTCATGTAGAGCATGCCCTCGACGCCGTTGATCTGGGTCTCCAGCGGCGCGGCCACGGTCTTTTCCAGAACCTCCGCCGAGGCGCCGGGGTAGATCGCCCTTACCAGCACCACCGGCGGGGCGATCTCCGGGTACTGCGCTACGGGCAGGCTGCGCATGGCGGCGAGCCCCGCGATCACGATGAACAGCGAGATCACCGCGGCGAAGATGGGACGATCGATGAAGAAGCGCGAGAACATGGCGACCCTCCTTTACTTGGCCACCGCCGGAGCCGCAGCCTCGGGTGGCACCCCTGTCTGTACCGGCGCACCGGGGAACAGCTTCAAGGTGCCTTCGACGATCACCGGATCGCCGGGCTTGAGTCCCTCGGTGACGACCCAGGACTGTCCGGTCCACTCCGCCACTTGGATGGGCCGCGGCTCGGCCTTGCCCTCGGCGTTCACCACGTAAACAAATTTACCTTGCGGCCCCTCCTGCACCGCGCGCTGCGGCAATGGATACACGCCCTCGCGCACCGCCCCGCTCAGGCGCACCCGCACGAATTGTCCGGGACGCAGCGCCCCCGTAGGGTTGGGCAACTCCGCGCGCGCCTCGCTGGTACCGGTGGCCTGATCGATGCTCACGTCGAGAAAATCCACCACGCCGGTCTGTGCGTACTCGCTGCCGTCGGCGAGCCGCAGCGTCACCTTATAGCGATTATCCTTCGGCAGCTTGAGGCGGCCCGCCGCCACCTCTTGGCGCAGGCGCAGCGCCTCGTTGTCGGGGATGCCGAACAGCACCCGCATCGGATCGAGCTGGGTCACGGTGGTGAGCAGCACCTCCGGCCCGGAGATGAGCGCGCCCTCCGAGGGGATGGCGCGACCGCTGACACCGGTGATGGGCGATTCCACCCGCGTCCACTCCAGGTTCAACCGCGCCTCGTTGAGCCGCGCCTGGGCCGCCTGCACATCAGCCGCGGCGATCGACGCCGCCGAGGCGGCGTCGTCATATTCTTTCTGGCTCACCGCCTTTTGTTCATAAAGCGGCTTCAGCCGCGCGGCCTCGCGTTGGGTCTGATCCAGTCGCGCCTCGGCCGCCGCCAGTTCCGCCTCGGCGCGCTTCACCGCCGCATCAAACGGCGCGGGATCGATAGTGAATAAAGACTGCCCGGCCTTGACCCGTTGTCCTTCGGTGTAATTGCGCTTCATTAAAATGCCGGTGACCCGCGCCCGCACCTCCGCCTCGCGCGCCCCCTGGGTGCGGCCGGTGTATTCCAGCACCAGTGGCACCGATTCGGGCTGCACGCTGCTCACCGTCACCGGCACCGGCCCGCCGAACATCGCCGCGGCATCCCCCTGACCGTTGCCGGGTCCATTGCCGCAGGCGGCCAATCCGCCGACGAGGACGATCATTGCCGCCGGGACAACGCTTCGGAGATGAAAAAGGCGTATTCTTTTCATCGTGATCTCCAGAAAAAAGGCTCACAAATTATAAGTCGAAGGGGCTCGAGGAGCGGGTGGTGCCGGAAGATAAGTATACATTCTTGTACGTATGTAAATGGTCTCGAAACGCGGCCCATGAGTCCCAGCTCCATTGTCGACGTTCTACCTGATAGTCGTCCGGTGGCGCTCTAAATCGACAACCAACGGTGTATTTCTCAATTATTGTTATAGCATCAACCGCCGCGCCGTACTGAAAGCCATCCATGGCAATAAAGACCGAAAGAGCCAGACCAAGAAACCCACCTTATAAGGCAAGTGTGCGGTAGCGGCCTTATCTTGTTCGTCGGCGTGGCGATACGGCACGTAGTTCTCTTCGGTGTGACAGCCGCCGCATGTGAGCAGGCGCAAGCCGCGCCGGGTGATGCAAGCCAAGAGGGCCGCGAGCTGGTCGGCGGCTGGCCCGCTGAAGATTTGATCGCCCAGTGTCGATTTCGGGTTCCGACAAACGACTAGGGTGAGCAGGCCGAGGTATTACCGTAGATGCCTGGAGCGAGGAGAACATCATGCAATACCTGTTGCTGTGCTGTTTCGATGAGCATGCCTGGGAGCATTTGTCCGGGGCGCAGAAAGACAAGATCATGAAGGAGTATGGAGCGGTGATACAGGGCCTGGTCCAGAGCGGGCGGTTCCGCGGCGGCGCGCAACTGCATCCGGTGTCGTCGGCCACGACGGTGCGCATGAAGAACGGCCAGCCGGTCATGACCGATGGCCCGTTCGCGGAAACAAAAGAGCAGCTCGGCGGATACCATCTGATCGAGTGCAACGACCTGGATGAGGCGCTTGCGATCGCGGCGCGCATCCCGACGCTCCCCGCGGGCGGCGCGATCGAGGTGCGTCCCGTCGCCGTGCCGGAGCGCTAAAAACCCGCAACCGTCGCGCCGGGGAGATCGAATTAGATTTCCATGATGATAATTCGATCACCACGACCGCCGCTGCGTCTTTTCGCCAGGCGCTGTAGGCGTCGGTAGCACCATAGAAGGAGCGAGTCCGTGACGATCCATGAAATGTTTCCCTATCTCCGCGTGTCGGATGCGAACGCGGCGGATGCATACGCGACCCCTTCGGCCACCGCTGGCTGATCGGCCACAGCATCGAGGACGTCTCGCCGGACGAGATGCAGCGCCGTTACACCGAGATGCTGAAAGGCCATTGATCGCGGCACGCGCTGTTGCGTGCCTCGGCCGACCATTCAACCATGAAGAGGAGCACGCCATGAAATACCTATGCCTGATTTGCGCCGAAACGGTGATGGAGCAGATGTCGGAGGCGGATGCGGCGCAACACTACCGGGACTACTACGAATTCACCGAAGCCATCAAGAAGAGCGGCCACTACATCGGCGCCAACCGACTGAAGCCCCCCGCCGACGCGACCACGATCCGCGTGCGCAACGGCAAGGTCTCGGTCACCGACGGACCCTTTGCCGAGACCAAGGAACAGTTCGGCGGCTACTACGTGATCGAGGCCCGGGATCTCAACGAAGCGATTCAGGTCGCCGCGAAGATCCCCGGGGCGCGCATCGGTTGCGTTGAACTGCGGCCAATCGCCGAGGACGCGCAGACGTTGGCGCTGGGGTTTAACCCGCCAACCACCACACGGTAGTCGGAAAGGCCGGTTGTCGATTTCGGGCTTCGCCGTACGACTATGGATATCCACACCCAGCGGCTTCGAGCCGCTCTCGTGACCCGCTAACACCCCAGTGAACCGACGGACTGACTTTGAACGCCATACCTGATCTCCCCACCGCGCCTTCACTCTGGTCCGATCTGCGCGCAGCCCTCCGCGGCACGAACGCCGACTACACGCGCATTCCGCTCAAGCGCGCGGTGTTCCTGCTGGCCGTGCCGATGATGCTCGAACTGGTGCTCGAATCGACCTTTGCGGTGGTCGACATCTTCTTCGTCGCCCAGCTCGGGCCGTCGGCGGTGGCCACCGTCGGGCTGACCGAGACCTATCTGTTCCTGCTCTACTCGATCGCGATGGGGCTGGCGATGGCAGTCACGGCGATCGTCGCGCGGCGCGTCGGTGAGCAGCGGGGCGAGGAGGCAGCGCTGTCGGCGGTGCAGGCGATTGCGGTGGCGGTGCTCGCATCGCTGCCCTTTGCGGTGGCGGGCATCGTCTGGGCGCAGGATCTCTTGCGGTTGATGGGCGCGGACGCCTGGGCCATCGAGCACGGCTATCGCTACACCCAGTGGATGCTCGGCGGCAACGCGGTGATCCTGCTGCTCTTCGTCATCAACGCGATCTTTCGCGGCGCCGGCGACGCGGCAGCGGCCATGCGCGTGCTGTGGGTGGCGAATGCGCTCAACATCGTGCTCGACCCGATCCTGATCTTCGGCTTGGGGCCGATCCCGGCGCTCGGCATCGAGGGGGCAGCGATCGCAACGAATATCGGACGCGGCGCGGGCGTGCTGATGCAATTGTGGATCCTCGTGCGCGGCAGCGAACATCTGCGCATCCGCCGCGCCAGCCTGCGCTGGCATGGCGCGACCTTGGTGCAGATCGTGCGCACCTCGCTGGGGGGCATAGGCCAGATGATCGTCGCGATGACGGCCTGGATCTTCCTGATGCGCATCCTCGCCAGCGTCTCCAGTGAAGCCGTCGCCGGGGCGACGATCGCTCTGCGCATCATGATGTTCACGCTCATGCCGGCCTGGGGCATGTCCAATGCCGCCGCCACGCTCGTCGGACAGAACCTCGGCGCCGGCGAGCCGGCGCGCGCCGCGGCCGCAGTCTGGCGCATCGGCTGGATGAACATGGCCTTTACGCTCGCCGTGTCCGTGGCCTTCTTCTTCCTGCACGACGAACTCATCGCCCTGTTCACCGACGACGCGCAAGTCATCGCCATCGGCGGCGAATGGCTGTCCATCCTGGCGTATTCTTACTTCGTCTACGGCTGGTGGATGGTGTCGGTGCAGGCGTTCAACGGCGCGGGCGACACCGTCACGCCCACGTGGATCAACCTGGTGTTCTTCTGGCTGATCCAGATTCCGCTCGCCTTGACGCTCGCGCTGCCGCTGGGCTGGGCGCACTCGGGCGTGTTCTGGGGCGTGTTCGTCTCCGAGACCGCGGTTGGCGTGTTCACGCTGTGGCTCTTCAGCCGTGGCCGCTGGAAGACGGCACGGGTTTGACAGCATCGACATGCCATCGCATCACTCAACCGGTGAATGAGGAAGGACGCGCCGTGACTCCGCTCTCCGCCCGCCTGCAACAGATACTCGATGCGCTCCCGCTGAGACCGGGCATGCGCGTGCTCGAAGTCGGCTGCGGGCCGGGGGGACTCGCGCGGGCGATGGCCGCGCGCGTGGCGCCGGGTCATGTGCTCGGGATCGACCGCTCCGCCCGCGCTGTCGCGCAGGCGGTGGCAGCGTCGACCGAAGCGATCGCGGCGGGGCGGTTGTCCTTCCGCCAGGTCGCCGCCGAGGACTTCACGCTGACGCCCGATGAAGCGCCATTCGACCTGGTCGTCGCGGTTCGCGTCGGCGCATTCGACGGCCGGCATCCGGACGCAGGCGCACGTGCATGGCCGCGCATGGCGGCCGTACTTGCACCGGGCAGGTGGTTCGTCGTCGATGGGGTGGCTTACGCGCTCGATGAGGGTCATGGAACATTCCGTCCCGTTTCGCGGATCGAGACGGATTCACAAAGCGTTTGACGACGGCTCACCTCGAAACAGGGCATCGAAATCCCAATGCCCTTGAAAAGGAGAATCCCATGAAAATCACTGAAACATTATTACGAATTTGAGTATGGAAGTCGGAAAGGCCGGTTGTCGATTTCGGGCTCTGCCGTACGACTATGGGTATCCACCACCCTTCAAAAGGAGAACACCATGAAGATGACCGCACACAAGATCACGCCCTGCCTATGGTTCGACACCCAGGCTGAGGAGGCGGCGCGGTTCTATGTCTCGATATTCAAAAGCGCCAAGATGGGAAGAATCAGCCGCTATGGCAAGGAGGGAGTCGAGATACACGGCAAGAAGGCGGGATCGGTCATGACCACGGAGTTTGAAATCGACGGGCAAACCTTCGTCGCCCTCAACGGTGGTCCGCAATTCAAGTTCAGCGAAGCGATCTCGTTCCAGGTGCACTGCGAGACGCAGCAAGAGATCGACTATTTCTGGAGCACACTGTCGCAGGGCGGCGAGGAAGGACCCTGCGGCTGGCTGAAGGGCAAATATGGCCTCTCGTGGCAAGTCGTACCGACCGTCCTCGACGCGATGCTGGCGGACGCACATGCGGAGAAGTCGCAACGGGTGATGAAGGCATTGCTGCAGATGAAGAAATACGACATCGCAGCGCTCACGCGGGCGTACGAAGGAGCAGCGGGCCGCCACTGATATCAAATGATTAGGTCCCATCTACAGGCCGAACTGCCCACACACACCACTACACCAAAAGGAGATTCATCATGACAAACAACCCTGTCGTCTGGTTCGAGATTTACGTGCAAGACCTGAAACGCGCCAAGACATTCTACGAGTCCGTGTTCGGGGTTCGCCTGGTGAAACTGGAGAGCCCGATTCCCGGCGTGGAACTATGGAGCTTCCCCATGCAAGAGAACGGGCGCGGCGCAACGGGCGCTCTGGTCAAGATCGAAGGGGTCCCTTCCGGCGGGAATAGTACCCTGGTCTATTTCGCCTGCGCCGATTGCGCTGTCGAAGCAGAGAAAGCCGCGGTCAGCGGCGGCCGGATCTGCAAGGACAAGTTCTCCATCGGACAGTACGGTTTCATCGCCCACGTTACCGATACGGAAGGCAATACGATCGGCTTGCACTCGATGCAATGATAGGAGAACTCACATGATCGACACACCACAAATCACCCACACCACCGCCCAGCTCACCGCCATCATCCACCTCACGATTCCGAAGGCAGAGATGCGGCATGTCTTCGGGCCGGCCATTGGCGAATTAATGGCCACCCTCGCTGCTCAGGGCATCGCGCCCGCCGGCCCGGTGTTCGATCATTACTTGAAGATAACCCCGGACATGTTCGATTTCGAGCTGGGCGTGCCCGTCAGTAAGCCGGTGGTTGCAGCGGGCCGTGTGCGGCCGAGTCTGTGGCCGGCGATGAAAGTGGCGCGGACGGTTTACCATGGACCTTACGAGGGCCTCCCCGCGGCGTGGGGCGAGTTCATGGGCTGGATCAAGACCGAAGCGCACATGCCAGCCGCGGATCTTTGGCAGCTCTACATCACCCACGCCGATGCGAACCCGGATCCCGCCACCTGGCGCACGGAGCTCAACCGGCCACTGGCGGGTTAACACCATCTGAAACAAAGGAGATGCACCATGCGATTCATGATTATCGTCAAAGCAACGAAAGACTCGGAAGCCGGCGTCATGCCGGGTGAAAATCTCATTGCCGAGATGGCGGCCTTTCACGAAGAACTGCAGAAGGCCGGCCTCCTGCGCGATGCCTCCGGGCTGCAACCGAGCGCCAAGGGCTGGCGCATTCAATATGCCGGCGGGAAGCGCGCCGTGGTCGATGGGCCCTTCGTCGAAACCAAGGAGCTGATCGCCGGTTACACGCTGATCGAGGTGAAGTCGAGGGAAGAGGCCATCGAATGGACCAAACGTTTCCCCAACCCAGCCATCGACGGCAAGCAAGGCGAGATCGAGGTGCGTCAATTGTTCGAGCTGGAGGACTTTGGCTCCAGCGAGGCGATCGAGCGCTTTCGCGAAATAGGGGTCGGGGCTAACAGGTAAGGGCGATGCGTGTGAACAAGGTACTTTCGAGAGATGGCACACCCATCGCGTTTGATCGGCTGGGCGCGGGACCGGCGATCATCCTGGTGGACGGCGCCTTGTGCAGCCGGGCATTCGGGCCGATGCCGAAGCTCGCGCCGCTCCTCGCGCGGCACTTCACCGTATTCATGTACGACCGCCGGGGCCGGGGCGACAGCGGTGACACGATGCCCTATGCCAGAGAACGTGAGGTGGAGGATATTGCAGCGCTCATTAAGGAAGCGGGCGGATCGGCATGCATGTTGGGTCTGTCTTCCGGCGCGGCGCTCGCGCTCGAAGCGGCGGCCAGCGGGCTGAACATCGCCAAGCTGGCGGTGTATGAACCACCGTTCATGATCAACGATGGCGGCCGTCATGTGGCAGCGGGTCACGAGGCGCAGCTCAAGCGGCTGATCACGGCGGGCCGCCGCGGCGACGCGGTCAAGTATTTCATGCGCGAGATGGTGGGTGTCCCCGCGATCTTCATCGCCTTGATGCGATTGATGCCGCGCATGTGGTCGAAGCTCAAGGCCGTGGCCCATACGCTCCCTTACGATGCCGCCGTCATGGGGGATTTTTCCTTGCCGACCCGGCGCCTGGCCTCCATCACGATCCCCACGCTCGCGCTCGATGGCGAGAAGACCGATGTGCGGCTGCGTGATGCCGTGCAGGCCGTCGCGGCGGCCGTCCCCAACGCACAGCATCGCACCCTGAAAGGCCAGACCCACAACGTGAAACCGGAGATCCTCACCCCGGTAGTGATGGAGTTCTTCGCCGACCGAGGCGGCGAGGATGCGTGACCTGGAAAAAATACCGGATTTGGTGGTGATCGGACATGTCGAATCACCGCTGACCGATCGGGCGTCCGCGCCGAAGCAGGGCAGCGAAGGTTCTCCGGACGCGTGGCTCGTTTTTCGGGATTTGGTGCGCGAGGCGCTCAGCGACTTGAAATCGGGTGAGGAAGTGATCGTCTTGACCTGGCTCGACCGGGCCGATCGCGGCGCGCTCAGAGTACACCCGCGCGATGATCTCACTCGGGTTCCCCTGGGAGTCTTTAGCACGCGCTCTGCCGACCGGCCGAATCCAATCGGCCTGCATCGGGTTCGTATCCTGTCCATTGTCGATGGTTCGAGATTCCTGGTGCGCAATCTCGAGGCATTGCACATGACGCCGATCATCGACATCAAACCGGTGCTGGCAGCGGGAGGCGATACATGACCCGCCACGTTGACGATAGGGGCAGTATGTCTGCCAATGCCGCACCCACCCGGAGCGCCCTCGGATGTTTTGAATGGTTTTTTTCGATAGCCCGGTGCCCACTCCAATCTGAAAGGAGAAATAAATGCTCAAGACCGTCATCATCATCGCACTCATTCTGATTGCCGGAGTCCTGCTGTTCGCCACGACTGCGCCCGATACCTTCCGCTTTCAGCGCACGGCCAACATCGAGGCGCCGCCGGAGAAGCTCTTTCCGCTCATCAACGATCTGCGCCGTTTCAACACCTGGAATCCCTACGAGAAGAAGGATCCGAGCATGAAAGGTACCTACAGCGGCCCCAACGCCGGCATGGGCGCTGCGTACGCGTTTGCCGGTAACAGCGACGTAGGCAAAGGCAGTATTGAAATAACGGAATCTATGCCGCCGAACCGGGTGTCGATGCGGCTCACCATGCTCGAACTGTTCGAGGCCCGAAACAGCGTCGAGTTCACGCTCGAACCCAAGGGCGAGACAACCGATGTGACATGGGCAATCGAAGGTCCCGTGCCCTATTTCATGAAAATCGTTCACCTGTTTTTCGACATGGACAACATGGTCGGCAAAGACTTCGAGGCCGGTCTCGCCGACCTCAAGACCATCGCTGAAAAGCCACCGACAAGACATGCCGAGGACATGCCATGAAATACCTCTGCCTGGTATATCTCGATGAAAAGCGGCTGAGTGATCTGCCCGACGAAGACTGCGTGGCCTACGACGCCGCGATCCGCGCCAGCGGACACTGCATTGCCTCTGAGGCGTTGCAATCCACGCAGACCGCCACCACCGTGCGCGTGCGTGACGGCAAGCTGTCCGTCACCGACGGGCCGTTCGCGGAAACCAAGGAACAGCTCACCGGATTTTATCTGATCGATGCCAAGGATCTCGAAGAGGCCATTCGCATTGCCGCGGGCATTCCGCCGGCACGCGTGGGTTCAATCGAGCTACGCCCAATCCGTCCGATCCGGGAGGCGGTGGCGGCCGCCAAGGCGCGGTAATTCCGCTGTTAGACTGCCAATGGGGATCGATGACTTCATCCGGGAACGGCAGAGACTTTATTTCTAATTACGATGGAGGACTATCATGACGAAGATCGCAAAGAACACGATTTGCCTTTGGTACGAACGCGATGCCGAGGAGGCGGCGCGATTCTACGCCAAGACCTTTCCCAATTCGTCTGTCGGCGCGGTGCATCGCGCACCGGGCGACTTTCCGTCGGGCAAGCAAGGGGACGTTTTGACAGTCGAGTTCACCGTGATGGGCATTCCCTGCCTGGGGCTGAACGGTGGGCCCGCGTTCAAGCACAATGAAGCGTTCTCGTTCCAAGTCGCCACGGAAGATCAGGCCGAGACCGATCGATATTGGAACGCGATCGTCAACAACGGTGGCCAAGAGAGCGAGTGCGGTTGGTGCAAAGACAAGTGGGGCATCTCCTGGCAAATTACGCCAATCGCGTTGACCAAGGCGTATACCAGCCCAGATCTCTCCGCCGCCAAGCGGGCGTTCGATGCAATGATGATGATGAAAAAAATAGACATCGCCGTGATCGAGGCGGCGGTTCGTGGCTAGAATTTCAAATTCTCCGGGCGATTCTCCTTGTTCGTGAATTGCTCGGATCAGAATGAAGTAGATGAATACTGGAATAAACTGGTCGCCGCCGGCTCTAAACCGGTGCAGTGGGCTGGATCACCGATCCGTTCGGCATCTCGTGGAAAATCGTGCCGCAGCGTTTCATGGAGCTTGTCGGCGACGAGAATCCAAAGAAGGTGCAGGCGGTGATGGCGGCGATGACGAAGATGGTGAAGTTTGACGTCGCGGCGCTGGAGAAGGCGTACGACGAGGCATAACAAACATCTCGCGGGTCATTGGGTGTCAACCTGCGAGGCGATTGTGCTGGCACCCTCTATACACAAGGAGTAAACACCATGAATCCTGTCGTTCATTTCGAGATGCCCTACGAGAATGCAAAACGCGCCGCGAAGTTTTATGAATCGGCCTTCGGCTGGAAGACGCAGCTCCTGGGCGAAGAGATGGGCAACTATCTCCTCGTTACGACCGCCGAGTCCGATGCCAAACCGGGCGCGCCGGCTGGCGCGATCAATGGCGGGATGTTTCCAAAGAAACCTGACTGGCCCGCACAGTTCCCATCGGTCGTGATTGCGGTAGAGGATATCCGTGCGTCGATGAAAAAGGTGAATAAAGCCGGAGGCGAAACGCTCGGGGAGCCTATGGAGATTCCGGCGGTCGGGCAATATGTCTCCTTCCTGGACTCGGAAGGCAACCGCAACAGCATGCTCCAGCCCGCGCCGAGGATGTGAACTGTGCCAAGATTACGCCTCTGCCCTTTCATAGGAGTTTCGTGATGACCAAAGTGCGTGTCCAGTGTTTCTCGATCTCGATCGACGGCTTTGGCGCGGGACCCAACCAGAGCCTGGAAAATCCGCTCGGCGTCGGTGGTCTCGCATTACATAACTGGGTCTTTCCGACGCGTACGTTCCAAAAGATGCACGGCGATGGCGGCGGTACGACGGGCGTGGACGACGATTTCGCCGCGCGCAGCTTCGACAACATCGGCGCGTGGATCCTGGGTCGCAACATGTTCGGGCCGATCCGTGGCCCTTGGCCGGACGAGAACTGGAAGGGCTGGTGGGGCGACAACCCGCCGTATCACACGCCGGTGTTCGTGCTCACGCATCACCCTCGTCCATCCATCACGATGGCGGGCGGCACCATGTTTCATTTCGTCACCGATGGCATCCATGCGGCCTTGGAACGTGCGCGTAAGGCGGCGCGGGAAAAAGATGTACGTCTCGGCGGCGGCGTCGCCACGATTCAGCAATATCTGCGCGCAGGACTCGTGGATGAAATGCACATAGCGATCTCGCCAGTGCTGCTCGGTTCGGGTGAAAGGCTCTTCGCAGGGCTCGACATGCTGCAACTCAGTTTTACGTGCACGGAGCATGTGGCCACCGAAAACACGATGCATGTTGTACTTTCCAAGCAAAAGTAATTTCAAACTAAATCGTTGGCGATGAGGTGCACACATGAGAGATGAGACCGTTGGCAACAACGTCCCGGCTCAGCCACGGCAAACGCGGCGGCGCATCGGTGCTGTGATCTCAGGCGTCGTCGTGGGCGCCGGTCTGGCGCTTGGCACCGATGGGTTGATGCATGCCCTCGGTGTCTTCCCGCGGTGGGGCGAGGCGATGAGCGATGTCCTATTTGTACTGGCGTTGGCGTACCGCAGCTTTTATAACGTCGTGGCCGCCTATGTCACGGCTTGGCTTGCACCGATCCGTCCGCTCTGGCATGCCATGGCGGGCGGCGTCTTGAATCTTGTTGCGAGCACTGCTGGCGCAGCGGCGACCTGGGACAAGGGATCGGAATTCGGGCCGCATTGGTATCCGCTTGCGCTCATCGCGCTGGCGCTACCGTGCGCGTGGCTCGGCGGCAAGTGGCGCGAACGGCAATTGCGTTCACGTGCCGATGGTTAAAGTAGTGCGCCAGGGTAATCGTTCGACGATGGATGGCCCGTTCGTCGAAACCAAGGACTTCGACGAGGCGACGGCGCTCGCGTTCGAGTGCGACATCGGTGTGACGGTGAGGCTATTGTGAACACGGAAGGTGATCACCGATGTCGGGTAATCAGGGTCTGTCCCCAAGCCCAAGGATGAAGTCGCGTTGCACTGTTGGTCTCGAAATATTTGCAACCATCAGGTTGCTTTTGTTGTCAGCCGATCCTATAATATCCAATATGCAACCATTCGGTTGCAATTAATTCAAGGAAACCTTTCATGCCGCAACAATTCATTGAAACCGGCCGCCGCACACCTCATGGGTATGCCGGCGCGCGCAATGACCAGATTACGAGGAGTGACTGACCATGAGCAAAAATCCCTCTGACACCGACCGCATCGAACGCAGCGTCGTCATCAACGCCCCGCGTGAGCGCGTGTGGCGCGCCCTCTCGAACGCCGAGGAGTTTGGCACCTGGTTCGGCGCGGACTTGAAGGGCCAGACCTTCGTGCCCGGGCAGCGTGCACGCGGACAGATAACCAGTTGCGGCCACGAGCACGCCTGGTTCGACGTGATCATCGATCGCGTGGAATCGCCGAACCTGCTGTCGTTCCGCTGGCATCCGTACGCCGTCGATCCGGCCGTGGACTACACGAAAGAGGAGCCGACGCTCGTGACGTTCACGCTGAAGGACGCGCCCGGTAACGCCACGGTGCTGACGGTGGTGGAGTCCGGCTTCGATAAGGTGCCTCCGCACCGCCGCCTGGAAGCGTTCCGCATGAACAACCAGGGTTGGACGGTGCAGATCGACAATATCGTGCGCCATGTCAGCGCGTAGCGGCAGCAAGGCGAAGGGGGTGGGCCGGCGCGACGCGGGCTTGTCCGGGATCGTGCGGTCGAGCGAAGCGCTCGCGAGCATTTTCGCCGCCCTGGGCGATCCCACGCGGTTGAAGCTCGTGGCCGTGCTCTGCGCGGGCGGTGCCTTCTCGATCGCACAGTTGACGACGAACACCGAGATCAGCCGCCAGGGTGTGACCAAGCACCTCCAGGTGCTCGCGGCGGCGGGTGTGGTGCGCGACGTGAAACACGGGCGGGAAAGGCTCTGGCAGTTGGAGCCGGGGCAGATCGAGGAAGCGAAGCGGACGCTCGACGTGATCGGTAGGCAGTGGGAAGTGGCGCTAGGAAAACTCAAGACGTTTGTAGAATCCGGCTGATCGCTCTTTCTGTATAGCCGCAAGAATAAAAGGCTGCCTCCCGCTTTATCCCCAGCACCTTCTAACGATGGAGTTTCCCTATGAAAATCAGATTGGTCCTAGCACTATCAACAATCAGTCTCATCGGGATATCAGCACCTCCAAGCCAGGCGACTGAGACAACGATCGAGCAAATGCCGGCCAAACTCGAAACTCAGTTTGCGCTAAGCGCGTTGCCTGCGGCGCTGCGGAACCAAGCAGTCGTCTATCTTCTTGATCCTAAGAAGGGCTATCAACTTTCTCGACAGGGGACGAACGGTGTGACGTGTCTTGTCGAGCGCACTGTCTGGGAACTGGCCGACTTTCGTAACGACATCTATATCCCGCTCTGCTACGACGCCGTGGGCGCAAAGGCTCACCTAAAGGTCATTATGGACACGGCCGCGCTTCGCGCTCAAGGCATGAGCCCCGTTGCTTTGAAAGCTGAGATTGAAAATCGCTACAAGAATAAGATCTACAAAATCCCGGAAAAGCCAGGTTTGTCTTATATGGTGGCGCCAGTGATGCGCACAGTGGGGCCTCCGGACATGAAGGTTCATACCATGGCCATGCCGCATGTGATGTTTTACGCCCCGTACATCACGAACGAAGACATCGGAGCGCGTCCAAATCTCAGTGTTCATTCCAGTCTGCTTTATCCGTTCATTGATAAACAGGGTATCGCTGAGCAAAGCTACATCATCCAACTCATCGGAGAGGCGGAAAAGGCCAAGATCTTGGCGGACGAGAAGCCTCTTCTCGATGAGCTGTGCGCCTATCGCGCTGTTCTCTGTCTTCCGAACATGAAGCACTGACCTGCTCCCCGCGACGCCCCTGGTGGTAGTGAGCTGCTGCCCCGATTGTTGCGTAAGAAATACCGATGGATCGCAAAATGTCTAAGCGATCCCCCTAGTGTAGCGACAGATAAGGTTAGGAGAGATACTCATGAGTAATCAAAATTACACCACCACCTTTTCGGTAGACCAAACTCCCGAACGAGTCTTCGATGCCATCAATAATGTTCGCGGCTGGTGGTCAGAAGAAATTGACGGTAGTACCGACAAACTCGGCGCTGTGTTTAAGTACCACTACCGAGACATTCACCGTTGCACATTCAAGATCACCGAATTCGTGCCCGGCAAGAAAGTCGTATGGCATACCATGGACAGCCGCATCAACTTTGTCGAAGACAAGGCAGAGTGGAATGGCACAGACGTTGTCTTCGAGATTGCCAAGAAGGGCGACAAGACTGTACTTTGCTTCACGCACGTCGGCCTGGTTCCTGCCATCGAATGTTACGGTGACTGTTCGGGTGCATGGGGCTTTTATATCAACGACAGGTTGCGCGGCCTGATTACGACAGGTAAAGGGCAGCCCAACCGGAAAGAATAAGCGGATAAGAGAAGGCTTCCGTGTGATTACTAAGACGATCGGTAGTAAAGCCTCATTCAGCGGTCGGCTAGACGGTCAGCCCGCAAGGCGCGGCGGCGCCGGCATAGTCAATCTATGTCAAACCGTCGCAACGCGGCGGATGGCCGTCTAGC
>CAZKZP010000042.1:0-9167 GCA_964557295.1 uncultured Chromatiales bacterium
GGAGCTGTTCCTGACTGACGATCTCGGTCATCACCCGGCTGATCGAGGCCTCGATGTCGATGGCCGGATAGCGCCCCGACTCCGCGATCTGGCGCGAGAGCACGATGTGGCCATCGAGGATGGCGCGGGCGGCGTCGGAGATGGGGTCCTGCTGATCATCGCCCTCGGTGAGCACGGTATAGAAGGCCGTGATCGACCCGCCGCCCACATCCCCGGTGCCGGCGCGCTCCACCAGCTGCGGCAGCTTGGCGAAGACCGAGGGCGGATACCCCTTGGTGGCCGGCGGCTCGCCGATGGCGAGTGCGATTTCGCGCTGGGCCTGGGCATAACGGGTGAGCGAGTCCATCAGCAGCAGCACATTCTTGCCCTGGTCGCGGAAATACTCGGCGATACTGGTCGCCAAGGCGGCGCCGTGCAGGCGCATCACCGGCGGGGCATCGGCCGGCGAGGCCACGACCACGGAGCGGCGCATGCCCTCGGGGCCGAGGTTGTTTTCGATGAACTCCTTGACCTCGCGCCCGCGCTCGCCGATCAGGCCGACGACGATGATATCGGCCGTGGTGAAGCGCGTCATCATGCCGAGCAGCACGCTCTTACCCACGCCGCTGCCGGCGAACAGGCCGATGCGCTGCCCCTGTCCGACCGTCAACATGGCATTGATCGCCTGCACCCCGACATCCAGCGGCTCCCGGATCGGCCGGCGCGACAGCGGATTGATGCTGCGCCCGGTGAGCGGCGTGCGCTCGTGCGCCTCGATCGGTCCCTTGCCATCCAGGGGACGGCCGGCGCCGTCCAGCACCCGCCCGAGCAATTGCGGCCCCACCGGCACCTCGTAGACCTGGCCGGTCGGGATCACGCGCGCGTTGGGCATGAGGCCGCGCATGTCGCCGGTGGGCATCAGAAACAGTTTGTCGCCGGAGAAGCCGACCACCTCGGCCTCGATCGCGGGACCGGCGCCGGTGCCGGCGATCAGACAGCGGCCACCGATGGCCGATTGGCAGCCCACGGCCTCCAGGGTGAGTCCCACGATGCGCGTCAAGCGGCCCTCCACCTGCAAGGGCAGGCGCTCCGCGATGCGCTGCTGATATTTATCGAGCTGCTTGCGCCAGCGCGGGGCGCGCGAGTTAGCCATTGGCGTCCTCGCCGCGCTCATCGCCGAAGAAACGGCTGACGATCGCCGCCAGGCGGGATTCCACCGTGGCGTCGATCTGGGAATTTTCCGTGGCGATCCGGCACCCGCCGCGGGTCATGGCGGGATCTTCCAGGATCTCCCATGGACCGCGGTCACCCGGGATCGCCAGCGCTTCACGCACCAGTTGTGCATCCTCCGGATGCAGTTGCAGCCGAACATTGCGGGCGCCGATCGGCAGGGCCGCGATACCTTCGCGGATCACCGCGACGATCTGCCCGGGATCGGATTTGAGTTCGCGGCGGATCAGATGTCGCGCGATCATTATCACCATCTGCACCAGGGTATCGACCATTTCCTGATCGAGGTCCGCGAGCGGACGCTCGATCTCCGCCAAGATCTTCTGCAGTTGCGCGCCCATGCGTTGCATCTCCTGCCGGCCGGCCTGCAACCCCTCCTGGCGACCCTGCGCGAAGGCTTCGTTGTAAGCCTGTTCCTGCAGCGCCTGCAACTGCTCCGCCGTCATGATCCCGGCATCGCCCTCGGCCACGTCCACCCCGCCGGGGTTGCCGTGCTGCGCACCGCCCACATGATCGAGACTTACCGTTTCCAGATGCGGAATGTCATGGCGCGACAGCACCTTGCTTATAAATTTTTCATGCCCCTTAGACATACTCTTCACCGCCACCGCCGCCCAGGATGATTTCACCCGCGTCGGAGAGACGGCGGGCGACCGCGAGGATTTCCTTCTGCGCCGCCTCGACCTCGCTTACGCGCACTGGCCCGCGCACCTCGAGATCATCGCGCAGCATCTCGGCGGCGCGTTTCGACATGTTCTTGAAGATCTTCTCCTTGAGCGCTTCGTCGGCGCCCTTGAGCGCGACCACTAGCGTCTCGGAATTGATTTCGCGCAGCAAGGACTGGAGGCTGCGATCATCGATATCGACGAGATTGTCGAAGACGAACATCAGGTCTTCGATGCGCTGCGCCAGGTCGGGATCGACATCCTTGATGCTGTCGATGATGTCGCTTTCCACCGCGCTGTCGACGAAGTTCAACATGCTGGCGGCGGTTTTCACCCCGCCGAGGGCGGACTTCTGCATGTTGGTGTTGCCGGAGAAATGCCGCTCCATGATGTGATTGAGTTCTTCGAGCGCCGCCGGCTGCACGCTTTCCATCGTCGCCACCCGCAGCACCAGATCCACCCGGTCGCGTTCGGGGAACAGGCCGACGATGATGGCGGCCTGATCTGGATCGAGAAACGACAGAATGATGGCGATGATCTGGGGGTGTTCGTTGCGGATGATCTCGAATACCGCCTTGGGGTCCATCCACTTCAGGGTGTCGAGACCTTTGGTGGCCCCGGAATCGACGATGCGGTCGATCAGGCCGGTGGCCTTTTCCTCGCCGACGGCGGCGATAAGCGCATTGCGAATGAAGGCATCGGCGCCGACGCCCAGCGAGGTCTGGGTGCCCACGGCCTCGTTGAACACCTCGATCACATCATCGATCTGCGTGGTGGTGATCGAGCCGAGCTGGGTCATGGCCGTGCCGATCTTCTGCACCTCGCGCGGGCCGATGTATTTCAATACGCTGGAGGCGCTCTTCTCGCCGAGCGCCAGCAAGAGTATGGCGGCCTTATCTACACCTTTCATCGAGTTACCTTCGCATCAAGACTAATCGAGATCATTTGTTATTTTTCGTCACTGCTCGCCCAGCGCTTGAGCACTTCCGCCACCAGCTGCGGCTCGCTGTCCGCAAAGTTGCGCACCTGCTGGATTTTATCCTGCTGGCTCGGCGCGCGCGCGGGCCCACCCAGCATGCCGGCGTGGCCCGCGCCGCCGGGCAGGGCAAGTTGATCGCCGCCCGGCCCTTCCCCGCCCCCGGCCGTCACGGCGCGGACATGCGCGTGGGCGACCAGGCTGCGCATGAACGGCCGGATGAAGCCGAAGATCAGCACGAAGATGGCAATGGCCGCCGCCGCGATCTTCACCACATCCCAGAACCAGGGTTGCTCCCACATCGGCACTTCGGGCAGCGGCTCCACCGGCGCCGGCTGGCTGAAGGAGGTATTGATCACGCTCACACTGTCACCGCGTTGCAGATCGAAACCGACGGTATCCTTGATGAGACTGGTCATGCGCTCCAATTCCTCCGGGGTGTGCGGCCGGCGTTCACCGTTTGCCAGCAGGCGGTCATCGACCACCACCGCCACCGACAGGCGGCGGACCTTGCCGGGGGAAAGGCGGGTGTGGCTGATGGTCTTGTCCAGTTCATAATTGGAGGTGGAGTTGCGCTTGGAACGCTGCACCGGTTCCGCGGCGCCCGCCGCCTGCCCCGCCGCACCGGCCTTCTCGGGCACGGCGCTTTCGCCGGGCGGCTGGTTGCTCAGCGCGCCGGGCACGCCGCCATCGGTGGCGCCGGAGGTGCTTTCCTCGGCGACCTGTTGGCTGCGCAAGGACGGCGCATCGGGATTGAACAATTCCTGGGTTTGCTCGGTCACCGAAAAATCCACGTCGGCGGTCACTTGGGCCTGCACCCCTTCCGCGCCCACCACCGGCATCAGGATATTGATGATCCGATCCGTGTAGCTCTTTTCGATCTTCTGCGCGTACTCCAGCTGGTCCGTGCTCAGCGCCATTTGCTCCGACTGTTTCCTGCGCGACAACAGACGTCCCTTCTGGTCGACGACCGACACACTGTCGGCCTCCAGCTCGGGGACGCTGAAGGCCACCAGATGGGTGATGGCATCGACTTGGTCCTCCGCCAGCGATCGGCCCGAATGCAGGTGTACGATCACCGACGCCGAGGGCTTCATGCGGTTGCGGATGAACACCGAACTCTTGGGGATGGCCAGATGCACGCGCGCCGTCTCGACGTTGTTGATATTGGCGATCGAGCGCGCCAGCTCCACTTCGAGCGAGCGCTGGAAGCGCGCGGTTTCAAGGAACTGACTGGTGCCGAAGCCGCTGTCCTCGCGCAAGGTCTCAAAGCCCATGCCCGCGCTGTGCGGCAGCCCCTCGGCCGCGAGTTTCAAGCGCGCGTTTTGCAGATCTTTGGTCGGCACCAGCAAGGCGCCGGTGGCCGGATCGAGCTTGTAGAGGACGCCCTGCTGCTGGAGCGCATCGATGATGGTGGTGGTGTCTTTTTCCGAGAGATTCGCATACAGCAGACTGTAGTTGGGCGTCTGCGCCCACATGAAAATCGCGATCACCGCCGCGAAGGTGGCGGCCAGCCCGAGCATCACGCCGATCTGCCGCAGCACCGACAGGTTGCTCAAGCCCTGAACCGAGGCCAGCAAGGGGTTGCCGGCGGGTTGGGGCAGTTGGTTTTGCGTTGCTTCAGCCATAGCGTCTATCTACCTTCTTTGCTCGTCGACTACACCGGCATCGACATGATTTCCTGGTACGCCGAAACCACCTTGTTCCTTACCTGCACCATCGCCTCGAAGGCGATGCTGGATTTTTGCATGGCGATCATCGCATCGCTGATGCTGACATTCGGGTCGCCCAGCTCCACGGCTCGGGTGAGCTTCTGCGAGGTCTGCTGGAGATCGTTGACCTTGGCGATGGACTGTTTGAGCAGCGCGGAAAAATCGGCGCCGCCCGTCTCCTGCGCCGGCGGCGTCGATCGGCCCTGGGCGATGATGGCGTGATTGCGCATCTCGGCAAGGATTCGTGCAATATCGTTTTCCATGATGTTCTCCCGTCTGAATTCAGTGAATGGCGGCTTGCTTACTCGGGAACCTCGATGCCGTCTTCGCGCATCTTGGCCAGCTTATAGCGCAGTGTGCGCGGGCTGATGCCGAGCAGGTCGGCGACCTTCTTGCGGCTGCCGTGGGTCTTCTCCAAGGCATCAATGATGATCCGGTATTCGTGATGGCGCACATCGTCACCTAAGGTGATGACCCCATCCCCCGCCGCCAGTGGCTTTGGCTCGCGGGTCTCGGCGGAGGGGCTGGCGACGTGGATATCCTCGGCCTCGATGATGTCCCCCTGGTAGAGGATCATGGCGCGCTGCATCACGTTGTCGAGTTCGCGCACATTGCCCGGCCAGGGATGGGCCAGCAGGATCTCGCGCGCTTTGTCGCTGAGTTGCGGCACCGGCTTGCCCGCCTGCGTGGCCAGCTTGCGCAGCACCACCTCGGCCAACGGCAGGACGTCCTTGGTGCGGTGGCGCAACGGCGGCAGATGGATCGGGAACACGTTCAGGCGATAGTACAGATCCTCGCGGAAGTTGCCGTCCTCGACCTCCGCGCGCATGTCGCGATTGGTGGTGGCCAGCACGCGCACATCCAAGTCGATCATCTCTCCGCCGCCGAGCCGCTCGACTTCGCGCTCCTGCAGCACGCGCAGCAGCTTGGCTTGCAGACCCAGTTCCATCTCGGTGATCTCATCGAGCAGCAGCGTGCCGCCCTGCGCCTGCTCGAACTTTCCGGGCGAGGATTTATACGCCCCGGTGAACGCGCCTTTTTCATAACCGAACAGGGTCGACTCCAGCATGTTCTCCGGGATCGCCGCGCAATTGATCGCGACAAACGGCATCTTGGCGCGATCGGATTGATCGTGGATGAAACGCGCCAGCACCTCCTTGCCCACACCGCTCTCGCCGGTGATCAGGATGGTGGCGTCGGACTTGGCGACCTTGGCCGCCAGCGCCTTGACCTTCTGGCTGGCCTCGTCCACGGCGAGGAAATCCCGCGCCTCGGAGCTCACGGCCACGTAGCGGCTGACCATGTTGATGATGACCTCGGCCGCGAACGGCTTGACCAGATAATCGCAGGCGCCTTCGCGCATCGCCTCGACCGCCTTGGGCACGGAACCGTAGGCCGTCATCAGCACCACGGGTAATTGCGGCTGCCGCGCCTTGATGTGCTTGAGCAGCGTGTGTCCATCCATCTTGTGCATCTGCACGTCGCTGATGACCATGGCGACATCGCCGTTATCGAGGATGTCCAGCGCCTGATAGCCGTCATCGGCGGCGGCGACGCGGTAGCCGGCCATGGCGAGCGTCTCGCTGATCGCCTCGCGCAGATCGAGATCATCTTCCACTACCAATAAACGTGCCTGACTCATGGTGGCTCCTTTACAAAACGTTCTATCGAGTTGCGACATCCGGCTCATCCCGCCGCCTGCATCCGTGGCGCGGGGTCGCCGGCGCTCGCGCGGCAGGCCGCCGCGATGGGCAAGCGCACGCCGAAGGTGGCGCCCGCGCCGGGTTGTGAATCCACCCAGACATCGCCGCCGTGGGCCTGCGCGATCTGACGCACCACCGCCAGCCCCAAGCCGGTGCCCGAGGCGCTGGTGGTGAAGAAGGGTTCGAAGATCTTGTCCTTGAGCTCGGCGGCGATGCCCGGCCCGTTGTCGGCGATCAGCACATCGATGCTGTTGGCCGCCGCATGCTGCACGCTGATCTTGATCGTCCCGCGCGCGCCCACGGCGTGCACGGCGTTGTCCACCAGATTCTGCAGCGCGCTCTTGAGCACCTGCCGGTTGCCGCGCAGCACGATCGGATCGGCCGGAATCTCCTGGCGCAGCTCGATCGCGCCGGCGGCAGCCGCCGAGTCATAATCGCCGCAGAGTTCGACCATCAGATCATTGAGTGAAAAGCTTTCCGTGGCACTCAGCCCGTCCTTGGCGAACAGCAGCATATCGTTGACCAGATGTTCGAGTTCGCTCACCAGCGCCACGATCTTGTGGGTCAACTTGCCGCGGCGCGCCTCGTCGAGCTGCGCATGATTCAGTTGCGCGCAGTACAGCAAGGCGGCGGACAGGGGCGTGCGGATCTGATGCGCCATGCTGGCGGTCATCTCGCCGAGCGCCGTCAAGCGGCGGCTGTGGTTGAGCTTGTCCTGAAGACGGCGGGTGTTGGTGACGTCATGGATCAGGATCACCTGCCCCGGCTGCTTGCCCAGGGGATTGGTGGAGATGTTCACGATGCGGGCATCGGCCAGCGAGATGTCATGTCCGTCATCGCTTTTCGGCGCGAAGGCGCGGGCAATGATCTCGCGCCAGGGTTGACCATGCAGCGGCACGCCGAGCAGATTTTCGGCGGCGGGATTGCACTGGGCGACAATGCCGCGCCCGTCGAGGATCACCACGCCCGAGGGCAAGGCTTGAATGATGGTGGAGAGCCGCTCGATTTCGAGCGCGGTGGTGTCGCTGCGCGTCTGGCCGGAGAGATGCTGAAAACTGTTCTCCAGACGCTGATAGGATTTTGTCATCACATCGAAGAGCGCATCACAGGTCACGATGGCCTGTTCGAGTCCGCCGGCTTCGTTAAGATGCTCACGTTGCATAGTCCTCACCCATCCGTTTTTTGACGCTTGTGCGTCATTGCACGGATAAAGAGCAAAGTCTATGCCATCGATTTTTTATGCTTGTTTTACAACGGATTGATGATGAGAAGCGCAGCGTGAGTCATTTTTATGACGCATCGTCGCCGCGCTGGATACCGTGTTTGCGCATCTTCTCGACCAGGGTCGTGCGCCGCATCCTGAGCAGCTGGGCGGCCTGCGCCACGACGCCATTGGCCGCCTCGAGCGCCTGATTGATCAAGGAACATTCGATGGCGGCAACGTGTTCCTTGAGATCAAGGCCCTCTGTCGGCAGACGCGGAGAGGAAGGCTCGCCGGTGGCAAATGCCTGGAGGCCCTGCATGACCTCGGTGAGATCCTGCATGTGCGCATGCACTTCCGAGGCCTTGCCCTTGGCCACCTGGAACTTCTCCGGCAGCTCGTCTACGTCGACCACGCCGTAGGGATACATGATGACGAGGCGTTCGATCAGGTTCGACAGCTCGCGCACATTGCCCGGCCAGCGATACTGGCACAGGGACATGATCGCCGCCGGCGTCAGGCGCACCGAGCCGCGCTTTTGGTTTTCCAATCGGGCGATCAGCTCGTTGACCAGCAGCGGAATGTCCTCGAGGCGCTCGCGCAGCGGCGGCATTTCGATGGGAAAGACATTGAGCCGATAAAACAGGTCCTCGCGAAACTTGCCGTCCGTGATGGCCGATTCCAGATCGCGATGGGTCGCCGCCACGATGCGCACGTTCGCCTCGATGCTCTTGTTGCTGCCCACCCGCTCGAAGGTGCGCTCCTGCAACACCCGCAGCAGCTTGACCTGCATCGGCAGGCTCATGTCGCCGATCTCGTCCAAGAACAGCGTGCCGCCGTCGGCCATCTCAAATCGGCCCTGGCGCGTGGTGATCGCGCCGGTGAAGGCGCCCTTCTCGTGCCCGAACAATTCGCTTTCGAGCAGATCCCCCGGAATCGCGCCGCAGTTGACCGGCACGAACAGGTGGTTGCGCCGCTTCGAATAATAATGAAGATTGCGCGCCACGACTTCCTTGCCAGTGCCCGACTCACCCAGTATCAGCACGGTCGCCTCCGAATTGGCCACCTGTTCGATCATGTTGCGCACCCGCTTGATCGCGCGGCTGTTGCCCACCAGGCTGCGAAACAGCTCGGCGTTGTAACCGGCTCCGCGCTCGTGCGCGTGACGGAACATTGCCGCCCGCTCGAGGGCATCGGAAAGCTGCGCATATTTGACGGGATAATCGATCTGTGCGAAGACGCGCTCGGCGGCCACTTTGCCCAGCTGGGTTTGCGCATCCGTCATCAGCAGGATGATCAAGGCATGCTTGCCGCTCTCGGGCCGGGACGACAATTTCTGGATCTGCTGGCAGAGTTCGTTGCAGTTGTCACACTGCTCGGCATCCAGGATCACCACATCTGTTTGCGGAGAAACCGCCCGGTCGCACTCATGACATGCGGCATCGGTGGTATTGGGGAAATCGATAAACGCCAGGATATGCCTCAAGGCATCGCGCCGCTCGGCGCTGTCTGAAATCACCAGGATGTTCAATGAATTTTCCACGTTTATTATTGGATTTGATGAGGGAAGAATTTTGACATGCCGACAAGTTAATCACGCCCACAGCGAATTGTCAAAATTTTGTCGCGAAAAAACGTAGACAAAAAAGCAATCTTTAACAATCGTTTATAATTGTTTTTTAATCTTGATTGTTATGATGT
>CAZKZP010000042.1:9177-21542 GCA_964557295.1 uncultured Chromatiales bacterium
GTTTTGAGATGTTACTTCAGGTGTTTTCCTGGTACGCAGCCTGTGCGGTCTTCGCCGCTTTCATATCGGCAAGCTTCTTTGCCAACTCGTCCTTTAGCGCGGCGCACAGCTGGCACAGTGCGTTGTCGACTTCCAGAAGCTGTTCCAGCTGGGTTCTCAATTCGGGCAGCTCCACATCACTGATACCCAGCGCGGCATAGGTCTTGAGTTTTTCCTGACGCTGCCGCTCCAGGTCCGGCAACTGATCCAGCTCCCCTTCCTTCGCCCGCTCCAGCATCTGGGTCGTCAGCACTTGCACTTCCTGCACGATCACCAGCCGGCTCGGTTGGTTGAATTGGGCCTGAGTGGCCGTCATTTGCGGAATTCCTCGGGGATGCCGTCCCAACCCGCCTTGATTTCCATCATCAGCTTGCCTACCTCATCCAGGTATTCGGTCTTGTTCTCGAGATTGGCCGCAAGCAATTGGAGCACCATGTATTCGTACAGTCCGCAGAGCCGCTCAGAGATCTCGCCGCCCTTCTCCATATCCAGGCTGGCTGAGAGACCATTGATGATCGAGATCGCCCAGGAGATGTGGCGCCCCTTCTCCGCGACATTGCCGCGCTGCATATGCCCTTTGGCGATGGCGATCTTATCCAGGGCGCCTTCCATCAACATCTGCACCAGGCGGTGGGCATTGGCCGCAGCCACTTGGGTATTGGTTCCAACCTTCGAATATTGCTTCAAGGCATTGAGTTGTTGGGGATTCATTTCATAGTCCTCGATACATCGGGTCTGTGGTTCGTTATAAACAAGCCGATAAAGTTCGCGCTGATCAATTTCGATTGAGCGTCAGCTTCGGAAGTATTGCCAGCTGTTGGGACAGGAAGGAACTGGTCAACTGCATGCTGCTGATGATCTCATCCAGCCCGGAAAACTGCTGCGTGTAGCGTTTCTCCAGTGCGTCCATCCGGAGTTGCAGAGACTCGCGCTGTTTGTCGAGCCCCTTGATACTAGTGTTCAGGCTGTCGATCCGGGAATCCAGCACGCCCTTCGATCCCACATAGCCGTCGAGGTAGTCGTCGAGCCTTGCCGCATAACCGTTATCACCGGCAAAGATTTGCCCCACAACTGTGAAATCCGCATCGAGGGCCTTCGAGAGCTTGCTTCCGTCCAGCGTCAACTTGCCATCTTTACTGGTGGTCACGCCGATCGCGGCCAGCGTGTCGTAGGGGCCGGCAATTCCGCCGATGGCGTTGGACATATGGGTGCGCAGCCCGCCCATCACCGTGCGCAGGGTCGCGTCGCCCACGAGGATGCCGCGCTTTTTGCCCTCGATATCCACCAAAGACATCTCGCGCATCACATCGGCGAGCTTGTTGTAACTGTCGACGAATCCCTTCACCGAACTTTGAATACTTGCGGTGTTCTGCGCAACCGCCACATTGACCACGGTGCCGGGCTCGGCTGCCGTCAGATTGAAACTCACGCCGGTGATCACGTCACTGATGGCGTTGCTGCCGCGCGTGATAGTGACACCGTCGACGACCATCTCGGCATTGAGTTGAGTGAGCGCGGCCAAGGGGGAACCGTCGGGCAACTTGTTGAGGGTGGAGAATCCCAGCACCGTTCCCGCCGCCGTCCCGCCGATGGTGCCGCCGACCTGCACGCGGTTGTCGTAACCGATACCGCCGGAGGTCAGCACCAGTGTCTGGTTGGTGCCGTCGTTGATCAGCGAGGCCTTCACATTCACACCCTCGCTCTGCGCCGCGGCGGCGATGGCGGTGTGGATGTCGGAGAGGGTTTTCGCGGCGCTCAGATCCACGGTCAACGTCTTGGTGCCCACCGTTACCGTGAGCGAATCGCCGCCGGCGCCGCCGAACGTAGTGGCGGGAGCAACCGCCGTGGAAGCGAATTTGTGTTTTTGCGCCAGCCGATTGACCTCGACATCATAACTGCCTTCCAGCGCGGTGGTATCCGCCGAGACGGACAAGAGATCCTTGTTGCTCAAGGTGACACTGCGTTTCTGGAAATTAGAGATATCTTTGAGGCCGGCCAGACTGGACTTGAAGTCTGCCAAGGCGGACTTGAGGGAACCAAAGGCGGAAAGCTTGGCCTGATACTCGCCTTCATTGCGATCGATGCGGGCACTGGCGGGGTTGCCTTCAGCGGCAACGAGCTGGCTAACGATCGACTTTACATCGAGCCCCGAGCCGATCCCCGGAGATGAAATGGCCATAACCTACACCTTCATGCTGTCAAATACGCATACTCTGCTCAGGCCTTGAGCTCCTGCATGAGACCCAGCCCCGAACCATATCCTTCGCGCCTTTCATGCATATACTGCGCCAGCCTCATCGCCTCTTCGGAGGGGATCTGGCGGATCACCTCGCTGGTTTCTTTGTCGATCACCTTGACCACGGTTCGCCCCGTCGTCTCATCGACAGTGAATTCCAGATTGCGCTGCATGCTCTGCACCGCCTCATTGAGCTTGAGCACGGCGGATTGGAGATCCTCTTCCTTGATCGACTGCTCGGCTTGCAATACGGACGGTGCATCGGCTTTTTCGACAGCGCCCTGCCCGGCATTGGCAGTGGCAGGTGCCGCCTCTACGGATTCAGACATCTGGTTGCGCTTGACATCCTTGGACTCGGAGGCCCCCGCAGTCCGTATCACATTTGCGCTCATCGAGATATTCATAGTCCTCACCTTTTACTCAATGGATGCTCCGGGGACCAAGCCCCGGAGCACCTTTATTGAGCCTCCGCCCATTATTGCAACAGAGAGAGTACGCTTTGCGGTGCAGAGTTGGCCTGCGCCAGCATCGCCGTACCCGCTTGTTGCAGGATCTGAGCGCGTGTCATCGCAGCGGTTTCTGCCGCGAAGTCCGCATCCTGCACCCGTGAACGGGCGGCAGCCACGTTCTCGGAAACACTGCGCAGGTTCGAGATGGTGCTTTCCATACGGTTCTGGATGGCACCCAGTCCGGCACGCGAATCGGCGATGTATTTCAATGCCTCGTCGAGCACATTGATCGCATCGTTGGCCCCGCTTTGCGACGATACGTTGACCGCCGACACCTTGCTCAGCGTTGCACTGGTGCTGGTTCCGCTGATGAAGTCGGTAGCGGCGCCACTCACAGTAAAGGCCTTGGAGCTGCTGAACTTCACTTGGCCACCCACGGAGATAGTGTCAGTAGCCAGGCCGTAATCAAGGGTATCGGAAGAAGTGAAAGAACCCGATGTTACGGTCGCACCGACATTAAACACCGCATCATTGGCCGTACCAGCGGTCACGCTGCCGATCTCGATGTCATGGCCTTGGTCATTTTTCAGCGTCAAGGTATTGGTGACGGTATTGATTGCCGCCGTGACTCCGGTATCGGCGCTCACCGAATTGATGGCATCCCGCAATCCCTTGTAGTCGGTTGTGGAAGTCACCAGATGACTGATAGTGACAGTGGATCCCTGTACATTATTACTGCCGTCACGGGCAGACAGCGTGAACGAGATGGTTTCTGCCGCAGCCACACCGGCACCGAACTGGAGATCCACACTGGTCGAGGCAGTCGCGGTCACCCCGGTGCTGCCGGTCACTTCATTGACTTTCGTGGCGATTTCCGCGGCGGTCGCATTACCCGAAAAAGCGATATCTTTGTAACCCAGCTGACCGCTGATGGTAACCGCCGTATCAGCCGCCAGATTATTGACATCCGCCCCCGCCCCCGTACCAGCACTCAAGGCACCGACGTTGGCAATGCTATTGGCGGTATAGGCGCCCATTTCCGTACCCTTGGTAGTGCCGATATAGACACTGAGGGACTCGTTAGCAAAGGCGCCGACGTGGAACTTCGCCCCGGCGAAGGTACCGTCCAGGATCTTCTTGCCGTTGAAGGTGGTGGTGCTGGCGATACGGTCGATCTCTTGTTTCAGTTGCGCCACCTCCTTCTGGATATTGGCGCGGTCGCCGTCACTATTGGTGTCGTTGGCGGACTGGATGGACAGCTCGCGCATGCGTTGCAGGATGTTGGTGGTCTCCTGCATCGCGCCTTCCGCGGTTTGAGTCAGCGAAATCGCGTCGCTGGCGTTACGCACCGCCTGATTCAAGCCGCGAATCTGGGCGGACATGCGATCGGTGATCGCCAAGCCGGCCGCGTCATCCTTGGCGCTGTTGATGCGCAGGCCGCTCGAGAGGCGCTGCATCGAGGTGGCCAGTGCGTTTTGGGTATTCGACAGGTTACGCTGGGCGTTCAGAGACATTACGTTGGTATTAATTACAGCCATGGCTGTCACTCCTATTAAGTCTGCTTAGTCCATCGTGTGGACTCGCAGTGTTTTGATCAGCGGATATACTTCAGATGAAATATTTACCGCTCCCATGAGCCATATCGTCCGGGAAAAATCAAAACTTTAGGGTGATTTTTGAAAAGAAAGCGGGGACAACAATATTCATTACATATTGATTTTGATTGATTTTTTACTACAAAACTCGCCCCCGGATGAAATCAAGTCAATCCGGCATCTGTGGGCGCTCGTTTTCCGGAGGGCGATCGCCACCGCGCTTGAAGGCGATTCCGAACAAGGCGAACACCGTGGCATACAGGGCCCCGTGGACAGCCTGCCCCACCACGATGAACGCCAGGAACACCAAACCGGCCGCAGCGAATACGCCGTTGCTATCCAGCTTCGATCTACGCGCCGTCAGCGCCGCGAGCGGGGCCACGATCAGGAAGAACCCCACATTGCGCACAATGAACTCAAGCAGCTCCCGCTGTACATTTTCCTTCGCATTGACTTCGCGAAATAACGCATCGAGCCGCTGCTTGTCCTGCTCGGTGACTTCCTGCTGCTTCGATAATTCCTGATACATCCGCTGGTATTCCAGCTTCGCGCGCGCATTGGAAGGCTGCAACAAGGGGTTGGAGACAATCGCCAGCACGACGCCCACGAGCACGATCAATGCGATCTTCAGACTCTGTTTCATGGACTTCTACTCCGGATCGACAAAGGATATCGAGCACAATTATATAGAATGCCATATGGCATATCCATTGCATAAACACCTGCACTGTCAAAAATCCATCAGCCAAAAAAGCCAGAACATCATGATTCAAAGTATTGGGTCCGGATTTGCCTTCGGCCGAGAATTTTTTCGATTGCTCAAAAAAATAGAAATCAATCGGTGATACACCGCTTTGGATAACTACAGGAAGTTTGTCGAGGCATAAAACATTTCCTGGAATTCGACAGCGGGCAGGAGGTTCGTTGCCAGGCACGAGTGACTAGGGTACCGCGTTACCAAAACGTGGAGGGCCCATACTGCTTCCGGGACTGGCAACAGTCTCTAAACAAAGTAATGAATGGAGAACAATAAATGTCATCGTTAATGGATCTGGAGATCGCTGCATACAATCGCAATCATCAAGCCGCTTCTCTGGCACTTAACGATCTACTGTTCTCGATCAGGAAAGGTGGCGACTTTATTGCTAACAAGAATTGCGATCTACCCATGCATGAATACTGTGCCATCGCATCCCGCTTTGTATCTGCAATAACGGCCTTGATGGCGGACAAGCAATTTGAGTTATCGGATCACTGGTATAAAGCATTATCGCAATACAAGAGTGTCATCACCGCACTTTTTTCCATTAGCGGATTTGGCGATCAGTCTTATTTGCTGGAGCTATTTGGCGACAAAGATGAGGCAGGCAACCTCTCCTTATCTGGAGAGGTTAATCTAAGAAAATACTTATTGACCGCATCGAATGAATCGATCAGGCAGGAGTTCATTGATGCCTTGCCATCCCTCCCGCCGGATATCAGCTTTCCATTCATCCTTGACGCCTTGGCGGTGGACTACGTGTTGACTCCGAAGGCAGAACAGATCAGAAATAAACTGCTTTGGGCATGGAAAGACATTCCAAATGTTTCCTTAAAAGAGGAGCAGATTCTGGTCCTTTCGATGACATGGATGCAATGCAGCTATGCCACTATCCGAGAAAAGCACTACATAAAACATTGGCTAAATAAACAGATCATGAATTGGATGGAACAAAATAACATAAAAGGACACCCCATTGCGTATAAACCAGAGAAGAAACGCCCAGTCGTTGCTGTTTTCTCAGAGCGCTATACTTCGGTGCACGCGATGTACCGCTGCTTCTCCAGGTCGATTGACGATCTCAAACAGTATTTCAAGGTAATTCTTGTAACGGACGTTTGCGCTGTTGACGAGAAAGCCGAGCAAGGCTTTGACAAAGTCATCAAGCTGGATTTGCGCTATACAAAACTAAAAGACATTGTTAGTCAGATCAATAAATTACAGCCTGACATCATCCTATATCCCAGCCTCGGCATGCACTACTGGACGGTTGCTCTGGCAAATGTCCGTTTGGCACCAGTCCAGATCATGTGCATGGGGCATCCGGCCACATCATTGTCTGACTTCATTGACTACATAATTTCCGAAGAAGGGTATATTTCAGATAAAAGCCTTTATTCAGAAAAAATAATTTCGGTTCGAAACGGTAGTATGCCTTTTGTGATGCGGCATGACGCACTAGATATTACACCCAACATAAAAGAATCCCCTGAAACGATAAATATCGCCATAGCATCCTCGTTCATGAAGATAAATTCACTGCTCATTCATGTATGTAACCAGATCCGAGAGAAATCCAAGAAAGAAATCAAATTCGTATTCTTTCCTAACGTTACTGGCGTTAACTATGCGCACTTTTCAAAAAAGGTTTTATCGTTAGTAGAGAATTCCATAGTCCGTCCAAGAGCCGAATACAATCAATATCTTCAATGGCTGAATGAATGCGACATCATGCTTTCACCTTTTCCTTTCGGCGGAACGAACAGCAACATCGATTCCGCTCGCCTAGGCATACCGATTGTGCACATGGATGGTCCAGAAATCCACTCTCACGTTGACTGTGAAATGATGCGCCGTATTGGACAGCCTGCCTGGTTAACTGCGAACTCCATTGATGAATACATCGGGAATGCCCTACGGCTGATTGAAAATGACGCTGAGAGAGTTGAAATTGGAACGGCTTTGTCTTCAAGAGACATTATTTCCCTGCTGAATTCGGAGAATAATGTTGAATTCGGCAAGTGCGTAAAGCTCTTATTTGAAAATCACCACAGAATCCAAGCGGCAGGAAAACTCTCTTGGCATATATCTGACTTGGAGATGATGGCGCCTGTGATCATGGCAGAATGAACCAGGCGGCTTGAATGATTACACCGAATTCAGGATATCCGCTGCGCTACACCCGGAATAATGAAATTAGGTGATGGATAATGCGATACGGGGTGATCCGATGAACAAACCGAAAAAAACGCCGATCTACGTGACGCAGCCGCAGCTGCCGCCACTGGAAGATTTCGTTCCCTATCTCGAACAGATATGGGCGACAAAATGGCTGACCAATAACGGGCCCTTCCATCAACAATTGGAGCAAGCGCTTTGCGAATATCTCGGGGTCAAGCATCTGGCGCTGTTCGCCAATGGCACACTGGCCCTGGTGACCGCGCTACAGTCCTTACGCATCACCGGCGAGGTGATCACCACCCCGTATTCATTCGTCGCGACCGCCCATTCACTGTTGTGGAATGGCATCCAACCGGTGTTCGTCGACATCGACCCGACCACACTGAATATCGACCCATCCAGGATTGAGGCCGCCATCACACCGCAGACCACAGCAATCATGCCGGTGCATTGCTATGGACATCCGTGCGACGTAGAGCGCATCCAGCAAATTGCCGACAATTATAACCTCAAGGTCATCTATGACGCTGCACATGCCTTCGGGGTGCAACGACATGATGGCAGCATACTCAATCACGGCGACCTATCAGTGTTGAGTTTCCATGCCACCAAGGTGTTCAACACCTTTGAGGGCGGTGCCATCGTTTGTCACGACGCCAAAACCAAGCAACGCATCGACCATCTAAAGAACTTCGGCTTTGTGGACGAGACGACCGTTGTCGCCGCCGGTATCAACGGCAAGATGAGCGAGATCAATGCGGCCTTCGGATTGTTACAGCTGAAAGGTATCGACACCACCCTGCTACGCCGCAAGGCCATCGACGCGCATTACCGGAATGCTCTGAAGGGAGTTGCGGGCATTGCCTGCCTGCCGGACAAGGGAGAAAAGGCATCGAATTATGCATATTTTCCTATTCTTGTTCAGCCGGAGTATCCAATGAGCCGCGATGCGCTTTATCAAAAACTGCGGGACCACGATATCTACGCCCGACGCTATTTCTATCCGCTGATCAGTGATTTTCCGATGTATCGCGGCATGCCTTCGGCTAAGCACATGAATTTGCCAGTCGCGAAAAGGATGGCGGAGCAGGTGATCTGTTTGCCGATCCACCCCTACTTGGAACTGACGATGGTCGATGAGATCTCGTCGTTGGTGGTAAATTCGTAGTTAATTTGCTCAGGGTCATAGAAGGCGGGAAGAGAAGATGAAACTGGCGATCATGCAGCCTTATTTTATGCCCTACATCGGCTATTTCCAGCTGATCGCAGCAGTGGATGAATTCGTAGTACTCGACGATGTGAATTATATCAATAAGGGCTGGATCAATCGAAACCGGATTTTGGTGAATGGTCAACCCGGAATGTTTACGCTCCCGTTACAAAAAGCAAGCCAGAATAAGAGAGTCAATGAAATCCTTATTGCCGAAGACCTCAAATGGCGCAAGAAATTTTATCGAACAATCGAACTCTCATACCGCAAGGCACCATATTATGTCTCCGTTTCTTCATTGGTTCACCGCATCCTAGAAAATGAAGAGAGAAATCTTGCCATTTTCGTGCGCGACTCACTCTCAGCGATATGCGATTATATGGATATACGCACCCCGATGGTCATGGCCTCCGAAACCTATCCGAATCCTGATCTAAATGCCGAATCCCGCATAATTGACATCTGCAAAAAGGCAGGAGCCGCGCACTACATCAATTTATGCGGAGGAAAGAGACTGTATCGATATGAGAACTTCCGTAAACATGAACTGAATTTGCAATTCATAGAAACAATGCCATACACTTATCGACAATTTTTGGATAATTTCATTCCGCATTTATCAATAATCGACGTATTGATGCACCAATCACTGGCCGAAATTCGCGCACTTTTGAGGAACCATCAACTTGTCTAACGCAAAAGAACCATACCTCAAAATCGTCGAACATTATGTTCGGTGCTTTAATGATCATGGCGATAACCACCGCGGCATGGATTGGCCAAACATGGATGACCTGCTCCGCCGCTATGAATTAATGCTGGGCGTCCAGCGAAGCCATGAGCCATGCTCTCTTCTCGATTTTGGATGCGGCACTGCTATTCTGAAACAATATATTGAAGATAAGCGGTACCACCATATTGCATACAGCGGTCTCGACCTTGGAACAGCATTTCTAGCCAAAGCGCGTGAGAAATTTCCGGACACTGTTTTTTATGATCTAGACATCCTAAAAGATTCAAACCGATTACCCATGTTCGATTACATCATCATGAACGGAGTGCTAACGGAAAAGCGTGAACTTTCCTTTGATGAGATGTGGTCATATACACAACAATTGCTCAAGACCGTCTTCGCCAAAGCAAGAAAAGGAATCGCATTCAATGTAATGTCCAAAGCCGTAGACTGGGAGCGCGATGAGCTCTTTCACCTTTCCGCTGACTCGTTGATTGAATTCATGACCAAAGAGCTTTCAAGGCACTTTGTGCTACGCAACGATTACGGGCTTTATGAATACACCATTTATTTATACAAATTACCATGGCAGAAATAATAATTTTTGGAACAAAAGACTTAGCCGAGCTGGCCGATTATTATCTCGAACACGACTCGCAACACACGGTAACGGCGTTTTGCGTGCACAGTGAATACCTGGAGTGCAAGGAATTCCGCGGGAAACCAGTAGTCGCAATGGAAGAATTGCCTCAACGCTACCCACCCGACCGGGTAAAGCTGTTCGCCCCCATGACGCATCGCAAAATGAACACATTGCGCGAAAAGGTATATCGTGAGGGCAAGGATGCCGGCTACGATTTTATTTCCTATGTCAGCTCAAAGGCCACTGTGTTCAACAACAAAATCGGGGAAAACTGCTTTATCCTGGAAGACAACACCCTCCAACCTTTCACAACAATAGGAAACAATGTAGTGATGTGGAGCGGCAACCATATCGGGCATCATGGGAGAATAGAAGACCATGTATTTTTCACTTCACATGTCGTACTGTCGGGCCATTGCATAGTTGAGCCATATTGTTTTTTTGGAGTGAATTCGACCATTCGCGACAACAGCCGCATCCGCCAAGGAACTTTACTTGCAATGGGCGCCACCTTGGTTGCGCAAGAGACCGAGGAATGGAGCGTATACGTAGGCAACCCGGCAATAAAAATGAAGGGAAAACGTAGCGATCAATTGTTCTGATGTTTACTTGGGAGAAAAAAGGACGAATCGTTATCCCGGAGCAGCACCTTACTTGGAGCTGCTCTCACGCACAATTGCCTGTTATTGACCCAGACATCCGCAACAACCGATTGCGGATTTATTTTTCCACACGTAATGCCAATAACCAGTCCCTGCCGGCATGGGTCGATGTTAATGCTGATCAGCCCTCTGAAATTATCGAACTTTGCAACGCGCCTTTGCTACAAACCGGAAAACCTGGCACTTTCGATGATTGCGGGGTAATGCCTTCGTGCATCGTCAATCATCGCGGTGCGAAATATATGTTCTACATCGGTTGGAATGTACGCACCACAGTTCCCTACCACAATACGGTTGGATTAGCTGTCAGTAAGGATGGCGGCACGACTTGGCTCCGATATTCCGAGGGGCCGCTATGGGATCGCTCGCCGATTGATCCTTATTTTTCTGGCACCTCATGTGTTTTGATTGACGGGGACGGCATATGGCATAACTGGTATTTATCTTGCACTGAATGGCGTAAAGTCCGCGACAAGATGGAGCCCCGTTACCACCTAAAACACGCAACCTCCGCCAACGGCATCCACTGGAGTCGCAACGGCGATATCGCGATTGATTACCGCGATGATAACGAGGCTGGCCTAGTCAGCGCTAGCGTCAGTAAAATAAATGATCAATGGCATATGTGGTTCGCATACCGTGGCTTTGATGGTTACCGTACCGATACTGCGCAAAGCTATCGGATTGGCTATGCCATTTCGGAAGACGGCCGATCATGGAGGCGCCATGATGAACAAAGCGGTATCGGCATTTCAGAAAGCGGTTGGGACGCACAGATGATTTGCTATCCCCATGTTTGTGCCGTAAACGGTCGCTACCTGATGCTCTACAATGGTAACGGTTTTGGTCAGACTGGCTTTGGCTATGCTGTGGCAAAAGAGACTATCTAAATGGATCCGACCTATGCTTCATATCTGCACAACGGCTATCTGCTTTTCGAAGGCTTTTTTGACCGAACGCGCATACAATCGATCCTGGAAGAATCTAAGCAGGTATTTTTTAGTCAAATGCACCGCCAAGGCATCGACACCACGTTTGACATAAACGACGAGGCCCGCTTTCGCCAAGCCATGGCGCTGCTTTTTGCCAGTGACTTTGAGGCGTTTTCCAATTGTGGAAAGCAAGTGCAGCATCTTATCAGCTTACATCGGTTGTCAGTTGAGACTCGGATCGAAAATTTACTGCACGGAATCGGACTGAATCGGCCCAATATTTGCACCAGGCCGGTGTTATTTTTCAATCATCCCTCACTTGCAAAGGACCCGGTCTACCACACTGTGTTTTCCCATCAGGACTGGCGCAGCATGCAAGGCTCGCTCGATGCCGTGGTAATCTGGTGCCCGCTCATCGACGTCGATCATTCGCTTGGGGCATTGGAAATTGTGCCGGGAAGCCATAAAAAAGGTTTGCTCACCGAATCGGTAGAGGCCGGCTTCGGAAAAGTTTCAGATACAGCATTCAATGAAGAAGACTGGATTTCCGTAGAGGTGAAACAAGGCGATGCGTTGTTATTCAGTTCCTTCCTCGTGCACCGCTCTGGAAATAACATCACCGACCGCATTCGGTGGTCATGCCACTTTCGTTACAACAACCTGAACGAACCCTCGTTCATCTCCCGCAAGTACCACCACAACTACGTCTACCATCCGAAAAACGAGCTACGAACCCCCGACTACCCGACGAAAGAAGATATGTGTTTCATATTTGAAAGAGAAGACTGATCCGAGTCGGCGAAACATCATCTAAACTGCTTCCGCCTGATCCGCATACAAATAACACCGCGTCTGATGCGTTTCGGTGAACACGCTGACACCCGGATAATTCAAGCGGCATTGCGGCATGGCCTTCGGGCAGCGC
>CAZKZP010000042.1:21552-21890 GCA_964557295.1 uncultured Chromatiales bacterium
GATGGAAATGGCAGCCGGAGGGCGGATTGATCGGCGAGGGCAGCTCGCCGGTGAGTTTTTGCTTTTCGATCGGTTTTTCCGTGATGCTCGGCACCGCGGATAACAGCGCCTGGGTGTAGGGATGCTTGGGATGCGCGATCACCTCCTCCACCTTGCCCTGCTCGACGATGCGGCCGAGATACATCACCGCGACATCGTGCGCGAGATATTCGACCACGGAGATGTTGTGCGTGATGAACAGGTACGCCAGCCCCAACTCCTGCTGCAATCGTTTCAGCAGATTGAGGATCTGCGCCTGCACCGAGACATCGAGCGCGCTGGTCGGCTCATCGCAGATG
>CAZKZP010000042.1:21900-22910 GCA_964557295.1 uncultured Chromatiales bacterium
GGCTCGACTGCCAAGGCGCGCGCGATGCAGATGCGCTGGCGCTGGCCGCCGGAGAATTCGTGCGGATAGCGGTGCTTGTGCTCCGGGCGCAGCCCCACCTGCTGCAACAACTCGTCGATGCGCTGCTGGCGGGATATCGCATCACCGCCCTTGCGCTGCGCCACCATGCCCTCCTCGATGATGTCGACCACCCGCATGCGCGGATTGAGCGAGGAGAACGGGTCTTGAAAGATGATCTGCATGTCGCCACGGTGCGGGCGCAATTCGCGGCCGCTCAACTGCGTCAGCTCCAGATCATCGAAGCGTACCGCCCCGCCGGTGGGACGGGTCAACTGCAGGATGGCCTTGCCGACGGTGGTTTTGCCGCAGCCGGATTCTCCCACCAGGGCCAGGGTCTGCCCGGCCTTGAGCTCGATGTTCACGCCATCGACGGCATGCACCTGCCCGGCCGCGCGCTTGAACAGACCCTTATGAATCGGGAAATGCACCTTGAGATCCGCGACCTTGAGCATCAGACGCTGGCTTACCGGTTGCGCCGGCGCGGACGCTAGGGGCGCGCTCGCACTCTTCGGCGCGGGCGCCTGCACGCCATACTGCGGATCGGCCAGATGACACCGCACACCACTGCCCTGCCCTGCGCTGGTCCATTGCGGCACGGTGTGGCGGCACAGCTCCCAGGCATAATCGCAGCGGTCGGCGAAGCGGCAGCCGGTGAATTCCGTGGTCAGCGGCGGCACGTTGCCGTGGATCACCGCGAGCGACTGCGCGCGTTTGTTCATATCGGGCAGCGAGGCGAACAGCTTGCGCGAATACGGATGCTGCGGGTGTTGGAAAAACGCCGCGCGCGCGGCCTGCTCGACGATCTGCCCCGCGTACATCACCGCGACGCAATCGGCCACTTCATGTACCACACCGAGATCGTGCGTGATCAGCATGATCGCCATGCCGGTCTGCTTCTGCAATGACTGCATCAGCTCCAGCACCTGCGCCTGGATGGTGACATCCAGCGC
>CAZKZP010000042.1:22920-25231 GCA_964557295.1 uncultured Chromatiales bacterium
GGCGATGGAGATCATCACCCGCTGCTTCATGCCGCCGGAGAGTTGATGCGGATATTCATCGTAACGCTGCCGCGGCGCGGGGATGCCGACGGCATCGAGCAAGGCGAACACGCGCTCGCGCGCGGCGGCGCCCCTCAGCTTGAGGTGCCGCTCGACGGATTCCTGGATCTGCGCTCCGATGGTCATCACCGGATTGAGGCTGGTCATCGGCTCTTGAAAGATCATGCCGATGTGCTTGCCGCGTATGGCGCGCATCTGGTATTCGGGCAGCTTCAGCAGATCCTGGCCCTTGAACAGCACCTCGCCCGAGACGATGCGCCCGGCCGGCGCGGGCACCAGCCGCATCAGCGACAGCGAGGTCATCGATTTGCCGCAGCCGGATTCGCCGAGCAGCGCGAAGGTCTCGCCCCGGCGTATCTCGAAGCTCACCCCGTCGACCACGCGCGCGGTGCCGGACTCGCCCGCGAACCACGTCTTGAGGTCATTCACTTTCAATAATATTTCATTCATATCATCGTGCTCATTGCCGCATGCGCGGATCGAAGGCGTCGCGCACCGCATCGGAAAACAGATTCGCCGCCAACACCAAAACGAACATGAATACAAAGGCCGCCAGCAGCGACCACCATACCATCGGTTCGCGCGCCATTTCCAGGCGCGCTCCATTGATCATATTGCCCCAGCTGTGCATGGTCGGATCGACGCCGACGCCGACGTACGACAACACCGCCTCGGCCAGCACCAGGCCGCTGAAGTCCAGCACCAAGCTGATCAGGACGATGTGCATCACGTTCGGCAGGATGTGGCGGCCGAGGATGCGCGCGCGGCGCACGCCGAGGGCCTGCGCGGCCTGCACATAGTCCAGCTCGCTCAGCTTCATCGCCTCGCCGCGTAGCAGGCGGCACAGCCCGGTCCACGAGGTCACGCCTAAAATCAGGCACAGGAACAGCAGGCGCAGATCGGCGCGCTCGGCGGCGGTCTCGAAGAGTTCCGGGTGCATGTCGATGTAGGCCTGCATGATCAGCACCGCCGCGGCGATCAGCAACACCGAGGGGATAGAGTTGAGCGTGGTGTAGACGTATTGAATCACATCATCGACCCAGCCGCGCAGATAACCGGCGGCGATCCCCAGCGCCACGGCGAACGGCAGCATGATCAGCGTGGTGAGCGTGCCGATCAGCAGCCCGGTGCGGATGCTCTTCAGCGTGAGATAGAACACATCCATGCCGACCTTGTCGGTGCCGAAGATGTGGTAGTACAAACTTAACTGCGCGGCGCCGCCGCCTAGCACCAGCACCAGCCCGAGCGTGCCGAGCAGGGTGCGCCACGGCAGCTCACCCTGGCCGGTGATGATGCGTTGGTACATAGTGCGCCAAGCGCAGCCATGGCTGCGCGCCAGATAATAAATGATGCCTGCGCAGACCAGCGCCCAAAGCAGCACGCCGGCCAGCAATCCAGACCCGACCTTGGCCGCGATATCCGGCCACTTGTCACGTGCAGGATCCTGCAAGTGCGCCCCGCCGTAGTGCAGGCGCGGATAATCGCGCTGCGTGCTGCCATCGGGCAGTTCGAGCGTTTCCTTGGTGTAGAGATGGGTGGCGAACGGCGCGGAATAGGTCTTCTCGACGCGCGTGCGCAGCGGCGTGAGCACGAGATCGAGCACGCTCAGGGTCTCGGGGGCGTAATGCACTTCCTCACTTCCCTCTTGCGGCGGCAATTGCAGGCGAAAGTGAACACAATCCAAAAGACCGATGAAGAGATATGCCAGCAGGATCACCAGGGCGGAAGACGCCAGGCGCCGGCGCAAGACCTGGCGCCAGGCGTGCCGCAGATATTGCCGCCGTCTGATATAAACCCCCGCGCCGATGATCATGGCCAGCAGCAGATACACCAGGGCATCGGTCCACAGCACCACGATCTTCGCCGGCACGGCGGCGGCGGTGACGGCAACGCCGAGCGTGACTAGCAGGGCCAGTGCGATGTGTTTATTGCGCAAGATTCGCTCTGTCATCAACTCAACCTGATGCGCGGATCGACCACGGTGTAGGAGATGTCGGTGAGGATCAGGCCGAGGATATACAGCACCGAGCCGAGGAACACCATCGCGCGCACGATGGCGAAGTCTTGCTGATTGATGGCATCGATGGTGTAACTGCCGAGGCCGGGGATGCCGAAGAAGGACTCCGTCAGCAGGCTGCCCATGAACAGCAGCGGAAGCACCACCACCACGCCGGTGAGGATCGGGATCAGCGCGTTCTGCAACACATGGCGGAACAGCACCACTTGTTCGGTCAGCCCCTTGGCGCGCGCG
>CAZKZP010000043.1:0-25088 GCA_964557295.1 uncultured Chromatiales bacterium
AAATAAACCGTCGCGTCAGCGACACAACCCACAACAGAGGCATCACAACCCACCCCCATGAACCTCCAACCCCTCCGCCTCTACACCCGCACACTATTCTTCACGCTGTTCGTGCTGGCCCCGCCGCTGGATATCTTCCGCCTCGACCTCACGCGCGGGAATTTCATCCTGTTCGGGCAGGACTGGACGCTGGGCCTGGCCGCGTTCCAGGCCGGGGAGATCGGCGCGGGTGCGGCGGCGCTCAATCTGATCAGCCATGGCTTCATCCCGATTGCGCTGATCATCGGTCTCGGCGTGTGGGTCGCGTGGCGCTACGGCCGGCTCTATTGCGGCTGGTTGTGTCCGCACTTTTCGGTGGTGGAGCTGATCAATACCCTGATGCGCCGCGCCAGCGGACGTTTGAGTCTGTGGGACCGGGAACCGCTGCCGCAGCAACAGCGCGACGGCACCGCCATCACGCCGAAGCAGGCCTACTGGCTGTGGACGGCGCTCGCCATCGTCGGCTTCGCCTTTCTCTGGGCATTGTCGCTGCTCACCTATCTGCTGCCGCCGGAGATGATCTATCACAATCTCCTGAGCGGTGAACTCACGCGCAACCAATCGTTGTTTCTGGGTGTGGCCACACTGGTGTTGAGCCTGGAATTCCTGCTGGCGCGCCACCTGTTCTGCCGCTTCGGCTGCGCCATCGGCCTATTCCAGAGCCTCGCCTGGATGGCCAACAACCGCGCGCTGCTGGTGCGCTTCGATCGCGCGCGTGGCGCGGCCTGCAAGACCTGCACGCAGGACTGCGACAACGCCTGTCCGATGCGGCTCAACCCGCGCAAGCACAAACGCCACATGTTCACCTGCACGCAATGCACGCGTTGCGTCGAGGCCTGCGCCAAGGTCATGACACCGGAACCCGGCCTGCTGCAATGGCGGCAAGGCCAGGAACACGATCACAAGACCGCGCACCAGGCGCCGATCCACTTCATCCGGCGGAGCAAATCCTGATGGAAGAATTCGTCGGCAAACATTGGCATCGTTTCATCACCCGGCGCGCCCAGGATCACCATCCGGAAGCCGCCGTGCGCCTCGAAGAGATTCGCGCGCCGCTGGCGCTGTTGTTCCGCGCCTTCGGCGGCGACGGCGGCTTGAAGATCGAGGCCGCGCGCCCCGAGGAACACGGCGCGCGCCGCAGCCTCTTGCAACGCCTCGCCGGCACCGGGAAGCACGCCGCCCTGGCCTGGCGTGATGCTGAAACCCTGCGCCTGCCGGCCGAGATCGATCTGTATCCGCACCGTGAGTTGAATCGCGATCTGTATTATTGGCTCGCCGCTCTCGCCGCGATCGAACCGCGCGAGAACGGTGACTGGTTCCGCGCCAATCAGCAGCGCACCTTGGCAGTGCTCACGCGATTCCCCGGTCTGCGCGCACGCTACCAGCGCCTGGTCGCCGCCGAACTCTCGCATCGCCCTGATCCCGCCAGCCTGCCCGTGGATGAAGCGCATCAAGAGACCGCAATCCAACAAGCGCTCACGCAACCCGGCAGCGTGAATGTACTGCCCAGCGGCGCACGTCCGCCCCAACCACTCTATCTCTGGCTGCATCCCAATCCGCCACACACCACGTCGATCGCACAAACAACCAATGATGATGCGAATCACAATGAACCAAACCATCCCGGCAAGCGCAAAGAGGCCGAACAACCCCACCGCTACCGCGCCGAGCAGACCGAGATGCCCGACGGCAAGGACGGGCTAATCACCATGCGCTGGGAAAACATCTTCTCCTGGGCGGAGTACCTCAAGGTCCACCGCGCCACCGATGAGGATGACGATGAGAACGCCGCCGACACCGCCCGCGACATGGACGTGATCACCGTCGCACGCGATCAACAGAGCAGCGCCACGCGGCTGCGTCTCGATCTCGACCTGCCGTCCGCCGCATACGACGACATCCCGCTCGCCGGTGCGATCACCGTGCCGGAATGGGACTGGCGCAAACAACAGCTGCTGCCCGACCACTGCCGCATCCAGCCCATGTTGCCGCGCGACAGCCGCCCACAGCCGCTGCCCGCCGCACTGCAACGCACCGCGCGCAAGCTGCGCGGCCAGTTCGCCGCCCTGGCGCAGCAGCGCGTTTGGCTGCGTAATCAACCCGAGGGGTGCGAACTGGATCTCAGCGCCTATCTGGATCACTTCATCGCGCGCAAGACCTGCGCGCACGCGAAAGATGCGGGACTCTACCGCGACCTGCGCCGCAACCAGCGCGACCTCGCCACCCTGCTGCTCGCCGATCTCTCGCTCTCCACCGACGCGGCGGTCAACAACGAACAGCGCATCATCGACGTGATCCGCGACAGCCTGCTGCTGTTCGCCGAGGCCCTGCACGCCTGCGGCGATCGTCACGCCATCTACGGCTTTTCTTCGCGTCGCCGCGAACAAGTGCGCTTCTATCACTTGAAAACCTTCAGCGAAAAACTCGACAACGACGTGCGCGGCCGCATGCAAGCCATCCGCCCCGGCTACTACACCCGCATGGGCGCCGCCATCCGCCACGCCAGCACCCTGCTGCATCAGCAACCCGCGCACCAGCGCCTGCTGCTCATCCTCACCGACGGCAAACCCAACGACCTCGACTGTTATGAAGGAAGATACGGCGTGGAAGACACGCGCATGGCGCTGCGCGAAGCCCGCGCGCAAGGACTGATCCCGTTCTGCATCACCATCGACCGCCAGGCCGACGACTACCTGCCGCATATATTCGGGCGCAATGCCTACGCCGTGATCCACCGCCCGGAGGAACTGCCGCAGCGGCTGCTGGCGCTCTACACGTGTTTGAGTGCCGGATGAATCCTGGGGTGCGCCTTCGGCGCTACCACGCCACGGACTACCGATCGCATGCTGAAGCATGCTCCTACACGTTGGTTAGGAATTTGTAGGAGCCATCTTCAGATGGCGATGCTTTTACTCAGTCCTCATCACTCATGGCTTTACTTGCGCAAGAGCCGGTCCAACACCCGCGCCACCGCGGCAAAGCCAAACACCGAAGTCACGCAACTGCTCGCGCCGTAGCCGAAACGGCAGTCGAGCGAGACGCCGTGGATGCCGGGTTTTTGATGACTGACCGTGCCGTCGGGTTTGGGGTAGACCGGTTGTTGCGTGGAGAACACGCATTCGACGCCAAAGCGTTTCGTGGTGTCCTTGGGAAAGCCGTATTCCTTGCGCAGTTGCGCGCGCACCTTGGAGATCAGCGCGTCGTTGTAGGTGCGGCTGATGTCATCGATTTTGATCTGGGTGGGATCGGTGAGCCCGCCGGCGCCGCCGGTGGCGATGAGGGGGATCTTGTTGCGCTTGCAGTGGTTGATCATCAGCGATTTGAATTTGATACTGTCGATGGCGTCGATCACGTAGTGGTAGCCGCGCCCGAGATAATCTTCGTAGTTTTGCAGGGTGAGAAAATCATCGATGGCGTGACAGCGGCATTCGGGATTGATCTGGCGCACGCGTTCGGCCATCACGTCGACCTTCTTGCGGCCGAGGGTGTCGGTGAGGGTGTGCAGTTGCCGATTGATGTTGGATTCGGCGATGTCGTCGTAATCGATCAGGGTGATCGCGCCGATGCCGCTGCGGGCCAGGGCCTCGACCGCCCAGGAGCCCACGCCGCCGATGCCGACGACACAGACATGGGCATTTTGGAAGATCTCTTCGGCCGCGGCGCCATAGAGGCGCTTCACGCCGCCGAAGCGCTCGTTCCGATTACAACTGCTGCTCATTCGGGGGGCTACCAGCGCAGATGCGTTTCCCCAAGGATGATCGTGCGCAGGGTGTCGAGATCACTGGGGTCGACCGGCTTGCCGCCGCCCGCCGTCCAGCCTTGCACCAGCGACTGCAAGCGCTTGGGCGTGTCCGGATGATTGATGTCGGACCACATGGTGAACTGCGTCATCACCACTTCTTGAAGATCGATCGGCGATGAGCCCATCTTGGCCATGGCCAGGCCGACGTAATAATCGGCTTCGGTTTCCCGCTCCCAGCTCGGATCGAGCGCCCCGCGCACGTCCTTGTAGCTGAGATGGCCCTTGATCACATGCCCCAGCTCATGGGCGAGAACCGCATTGAGCAGGCGGCGGTTGCCGGTGGCTTCGACCAGCGCCATGAACATCGGGTTGTAGGTCAGCACCACTTGGGTGACGGGATACTTTTCCCAGGTCTTGTAGGGATGCGATTTGTATCCCTGCAACTTGGACCAGGCCACGGCCGTGGGCACATGCGTGGACCGGCACATTTCGATGGCCTCGCCCTGGTAGCCGACCAGGCGGATCGCCTCCTGGAGGCGCTTTTCGGCATGCGCGCTCGGGGCGTCGCAATCGGCCAGCGGGTCCCAGCCCGCCCACGACGGCGCCTCGTCCTCCGGCGCGGCCTGCGCCCAGACAGAACCGATGAAGCCCAACATGGCGACGGACACCATACTCAGTCGCGATAACGCTTGCATGCCGTTCCCCTCAACTGCAAAAGCACATAATGGGAAATTATAGCCTCTATCCGCCCACAACCATAAGGATTTGCGACAAGACAGCTCCATGTGAATTCCGTAAAATACCGATTTTCTTTTTTCCACCCATGGGTAGCAACGATGAAGGTACTGATTATTGGCGGCGGCGGTCGTGAACACGCCCTCGCGTGGAAGGTGGCGCAGTCGCCCAAGGTTGAGCACGTCTATGTCGCCCCGGGCAACGCGGGCACGGCCCGTGAGACGCGGGTGAGCAACGTGGCCATCGGCGTGGAGGACATCGGCGCCCTGCTGGCCTTCGCCAAGGACACGGCGATCGATCTGACCATCGTCGGCCCGGAACTCCCGCTGGTGCGCGGGCTGGTCGATACCTTCACCGCCGCCGGTCTGCGCTGCTTCGGCCCCACCCAGGCCGCCGCGCAACTCGAAGGCTCCAAGGCCTTCACCAAGGACTTTCTGGCGCGCCACCGCATCCCCACCGCCGCCTACCGCAACTTCACGGAAGTCAATGCGGCCCTGGCCTATGTGCGCGCGCAGGGCGCGCCGATCGTCATCAAGGCCGACGGCCTGGCCGCGGGCAAGGGCGTGATCGTCGCCATGAGTCTGAGCGAGGCGGAAGCGGCCGTGCGCGACATGCTCTCCGGCAACGCCTTCGGCGATGCGGGCCACCGCGTGGTGATCGAGGAATTCCTGGAGGGCGAGGAGGCGAGCTTCATCGTCATGGTCGACGGCAAGCACATCCTGCCCATGGCCACCAGCCAGGATCACAAGCGCGTCGGCGACGGCGACACCGGCCCGAACACCGGCGGCATGGGCGCCTATTCGCCCGCGCCGGTGGTCACGCCCGAGATCCATGCGCGCATCCTGCGCGAGGTGATCGAGCCGACCGTGCGCGGCATGGCGGCCGAGGGCAATCCCTACACCGGATTCCTCTACGCCGGGCTGATGATCGGCGCCGATGGCGCGCCCAAGGTGATCGAATACAACTGCCGCTTCGGCGATCCCGAGACCCAGCCGATCATGATGCGCCTGCGCTCCGATCTGGTTGAGCTGTGCGAGCAAGCACTTGATGGGCGACTCGATGAGGCCACTGCGGAGTGGGACGCACGCGCCGCCGTGGGCGTGGTGCTGGCCGCCGGCGGCTATCCCGGCGACTACCGCAAGGGCGATGTCATCTCCGGCCTGCCAGCCCGCGACGATGAAGACGCCAAGGTCTTCCACGCCGGCACGGCGGACCGGGATGGCGCCGTGGTCACCGCCGGCGGGCGCGTGCTCTGCGCCGTGGGGCTGGGCGCGAGCGTCACCGCCGCGCAGGCCAAGGCCTATGCGTTGAGCCAGAAGATTCACTGGAACGGCTGCTTCTACCGCCATGACATCGGCTATCGCGCCATCGCCCGCGAGAAACAGCGCCCTTGAACTATGTGAGCCCCGTGCATCTGCGCCAGGCCGCCCGCGTATTCCACGAAGGCGGTCTGATCGCCTATCCCACGGAAGCGGTCTATGGGTTGGGCTGCGATCCCGCCAATGGCGCGGCGGTCGTGCGTCTGCTCGAACTCAAGCAACGCCCGATCGAAAAGGGCCTGATCCTGATCGCTTCAAGCATGGATCAGCTGGAGCCCTATATCGACTGGGAGGCGCTCACCGCCGTGCAGCGCGCGCGCATCGCGCAGAGCTGGCCCGGCCCCTACACCTGGCTGATCCCGACCCGCGCCGCCACCCCCGCATGGCTGCGCGGCCAGCACACCACCCTGGCGGTGCGCATCACCGCGCATCCCATCGCCGCGGCCTTGTGCGCGGCAGCCGGCAGCGCGCTGGTCTCCACCAGCGCCAATCTGAGCGGCCGCCGTCCGGCGCGCACCGCGCTCGAAGTGCGCCGCGCGCTCGGCGACCGGCTCGATTACATCCTGCCCGGCGCGGTGGGCGGCGCGACCAAACCCAGCACCATCACCGACGCCGTGACCGGCCGCCTGGTCCGCGCCGGCTGAGGATCATGACGCGCACCCTGATCAAGCTGGGCCTCGCCGGCGGCTGCATCTCCGTCATGACCAGCCATCCGCCCGCCAGCCTCTGGTCGATCGCCGCGCTGCTGCTCCTGATGCAGCTCACCTGGAGCCTGCTCGGCCTGCTGCCGGCCCTGGTGCTGCCGGTCCTGGTGTTCGCCCTCTACCACGTCGATCTCGATTCCACCGAAACGCTGCCCGGCATGATCAGCCCGCTGCTGCTCATCCTCAGCCTCGCCATCCTGATCATCTATCTCGCCTACCGTTTGCTGAAACGCGCGACCAATACTTGAAGCCGCCCGCGCCACGGGCATGGCGGCGGTTGTTGCGGCTGAGGGGAAGACGGGAGCACGGACGGGCCGCGCCCGCGGTCATTCAGATCCGGGCGTTGCGCCCGCTGCGGAAGATGAATTCCATGTCGTCGAGCAGTTTGCCCACCTGATCGAGATTGATCTTGGCGTCGACCAGCATGGCGTCGACATGCGCGCGGAAGGCCGCGGCGTCTTCGGCGGCCACCAGCTGCTGCAAGCGGTCGCTGGCGGTTTCAAGGTCGGCCTGCAAGCCCTGCAGGTCTTTCTTCAGCGCGCCGACCGGCCGTTTGATCTCGCGCGCGACCTCCGCCGCGAGTTGCCCGGCCATGGCCAACTGTTCATGCTCCAGGATGTTCTGCTGCGCCTCCTTCATCCGTTCGATCAACACGCGCTGCTCCTCACGCTCGCGGCGCAACTCCTTCTCCACCCGCGTCCGCTCGGCGATCTCCTGGGCGATGCTGCGCGCCATCACCTTGAAGGCGCGCGCGAAGGCGGCGATCTCATTGTGATTGCCCTGCGAATCGTAACTGGCCGGCATTCCCTGGATATCGCTCTTGGCGGCCGTGGAGATGCGCTCACCCAGATCTCCGCCCGGACGGGTGACATACTCCACCGCCTTTTTCAGCACATACAAGGGCTGGGCAAGACCGAAATACAGATAGGCAAACAACATGCTGATGCCCAGCAGGCACACCACCACGATCACGATCATGTTCTGCTTCACTCGCAGCGCCTTGGCTTTGGCATCGATCTCGGCCTTCTGCGCAATACTGCTGAGGTTATCCAGCAGCTTCTCCACCTCGAAGCTCAAACGCCCATATTCGACCATCATGCCTTGGTCGTTCATGTGCACTTCGTTTTCGTTGAAAAACGGCGGAAAGCGTTTTTTGATTTCCTGCCAGGCATCGAGATTGTCGCGCAGCGCCTTCCATTTCTCGTCGCGCTCGCCGAGGGTCTGCAAGGCCTCATCGATCACCTGGTCGAAACCGCCGATGGCGCTCTGCGTGACGCGAATCGAGTGCGGGGTGCCCTCGGTGAGAATGATCTCGTTCAAACCGCGCAACACCTGCTGTAGTTGCGCCGATCCTTGGTCGAACAGGCGCGCCACGCGGCTGGCCTCGGCAATCCTGGCATCCCCGGCCATCGCCGAGAGTATGGCCAGCAGCGCCAGCAGCAGCGCCACTACCGGCGCCACGACCAGCACACGGCTGATTCTTATTTCATGTATGACCATCGATCATGCCCCCGCGCAGCGGCGCTGGCGCTCAGCGTTCTTCCGGATACTGTGCCGCCGTCCAGGCATCCATGCCCTCGCGCATCCAGAACACCTGTGTATGGCCGTGGCGGATGGCCATCACCGCCGCCTTGTACGACTTCCATCCGGTCACGCCATGGCTGTAGAACACGAGGGGCCGCCCCTTGTCGCTGGGCAGTTGGCTCTGATCGAACTTGTCGAGCGCGGCATCGAATTCCACCACCTTCTCGCTTTTCGCGTCATAGCTGACGAGCTTGGCCCCCGGCACATGGCCGCGGCCGAAATTGATCGGATTGCGCGTGTCGATGAACGCCGCCTTGCCTGCATCGAGCAGCGCCTTGGCCTCCTTGATCGAGACGACCTTGCCGCCGGGCAAGGTGGTCGGCGTCGGCACTTCCTCCGCGTGGGCCAGCAGCGCGAAGCACATCAGCGCAACAACCCATACCCCACGGCGCAAATAATCAGCAGTCATGTAATCGCCTCCCATAATCAACGCTTGATTGAAGTTCAAATGTTCGACCGAGCAAACACAAAACCGCCCCCGCCGCGTAGCGCCGCGGTCTCATTGGCGCTACAGGTTATCGACGCCATAACCAAAAGATCAAGATCAGCACCAGACTGATCAGGATGGAGGTGGTCAGGGGGAAATAGAAGCGGAAATGTTCTTTCTCGATGACGATATCCCCCGGCAACCGCCCCAGCCCGAGCCTTTGCAGCACGGGCCAGAGCAGGCCGAAGAGGATGAGAATGATGCCGATGGTGATCAACAGCTTGGAGATATTCATCGCATCCCCACGCTGGCGCCGTCATCATCAATCGATGGTCTTGACGCCGGCGGCGGTGCCGAGCAACAGCACATCGGCCGGACGGCGCGCGAACAGGCCGTTGGTCACCACCCCGGCGATATGATCGAGCGTAGACTCCAGCTCCACCGGATTGAGAATCTCCAGGCCGTGCACATCCAGGATGATGTTGCCGTTGTCGGTGGTAAAGCCCTCGCGGTAGACCGGGTGGCCGCCGAGCTTGACCACCTCGCGCGCCACATAGCTGCGCGCCATCGGGATGACCTCGATCGGCAGCGGAAACTTGCCCAGCATCGGCACCAGCTTGGACTCGTCGCAGATGCAAACGAACTTGCGCGACACCGCGGCGACGATCTTCTCGCGCGTGAGCGCCCCGCCGCCGCCCTTGATCAGGTGCAGATGCTCGGTGGTCTCATCGGCGCCGTCGACGTACACCGAGATCTCGCTCACCATGTTGAGCTCTTCCACGGGAATCCCGTGACGCTTCAAGCGCTCGGCGCTGGCCACGGAACTGGCCACGGTGGTCTCGATCTTGTGCTTGATGCCGGCCAGATAATCGATGAAATAATTGGCCGTGCTGCCGGTGCCGATCCCGACGATGGAACCGGCCTCCACATAGTCCAGGGCGGCCTTGGCCACCGCGCGCTTCAATTCGTCTTGCGTCATCAGAGTCTCCCCTCGCTTACCTTCCGGGTTTAAGGCATCATAACCATCCTGGCATCAGAATCGATCCGGCGTAGTTCCCTCTCCCACAGGGAGAGGGCTAGGGTGAGGGGTGATATGTGAATCTGCTCCCTCATCCTGTCCTTCTCCCTGAGGGAGAAGGGACGTATCGAATATGCAGCAGAGGTAATTAATTGCCAGGTTAATGATAAAGTAAAAGTAATAGCGCATTATTACAGGAACGATGCCCGGTTATCCAGCGCCACGCCGGGGACCGCCTCCCGACGACAGCCAAGCTCCTATGCCAGAACAATACATCAAGAAGATCCTCCAGGCCCGCGTCTACGACGTGGCCAGCGAAACCCCGCTGCAACCGGCCGCGAGCCTCGGCCGCCGCCTCGGCAACCGCGTTTTGCTCAAGCGCGAAGACCTGCAACCGGTGTTCTCGTTCAAGCTGCGCGGGGCCTACAACAAGATGGTCCATCTCGATCAGGCCGCGCGCGATCGCGGCGTGATCGCCGCCTCCGCCGGCAACCATGCCCAGGGCGTGGCGCTCTCCGCGAAAAAACTCGGCATCAAGGCCCTGATCGTCATGCCCAAGACCACCCCCGAGATCAAGGTGCAATCGGTGCGCAGCCACGGCGCCGAGACCAAGCTGCACGGCAACACCTATGACGAGGCCTGCGAGTTCGCCTACAAACTGGGCGCGGAGCAGAACCTGACCTTCATCCATCCCTATGACGACCCGGAGGTCATCGCCGGGCAAGGCACCATCGCCATGGAACTGCTGCGCCAGCACGAAGACCCGATCGACGCGGTCTTCGTCCCGGTCGGCGGCGGCGGCCTGATCGCCGGGGTGAGCTGCTATATCAAGTACCTGCGGCCGGAGACGCGCGTGATCGGCGTGGAGCCCGACGATGCCGCCTGCCTGTACGAGGCACTGAAGGCCGACGAGCGCGTGGTGTTGAAACAGGTCGGCATCTTTGCCGACGGTGTCGCCGTCAAACAAATCGGCGCGGAGACCTTCCGCCTGGCGCGGCAGTTCGTCGATGAAGTGATCACCGTCTCGACCGACGAGATCTGCGCCGCGATCAAGGACATCTTCGACGACACCCGCGCCATCACCGAGCCGGCCGGCGCCCTCGCCGTGGCCGGCATCAAGAAATACGTCGCGCGCGAACAATGCCAGAACCAAACCCTGATCGCCATCAACAGCGGCGCCAACATGAACTTCGACCGGCTGCGCCACGTCTCGGAACGCGCCGAACTCGGCGAGAAGCGCGAGGCCCTGCTCGCGGTGACCATCCCGGAACGCCCCGGGAGCTTCAAACAATTCTGCGAGACCATCGGCCCGCGCGGCATCACCGAGTTCAACTACCGCTATGCCGACGCCCGCCAGGCGCACATCTTCGCCGGCATCCAGCTCCACGGCGGCGAGGCCGAGAAGGCCAAGATCATCAAAGCGCTCGAAGACGCCGGCTACCCTGTGCTGGACATGTCGGACAACGAAATGGCCAAGCTACACGTGCGCTACATGGTCGGTGGCCGCGCCCAGGCCGGGCACGAAATCCTCTACCGCTTCGAATTCCCCGAACGCCCCGGCGCCCTGCTGCGGTTTTTAAACCACATGGGCTCGCGCTGGAACATCAGCATGTTCCACTACCGCAACCACGGCGCCGCCTACGGACGCGTCCTGGTCGGCATCCAAGTCCCGCCGGCGGATTACACCGCATTCACCGCGTTCATGGATGAGCTGGGCTACCGCTATTGGCCGGAGAGCGACAACCCCGCGTACCAGCTGTTTTTGCACTGAAACTTCGCCACCCCATGAATGGAGTGGCCAAGACGATGCTGGAGGCCAAGGCCGACACAGGAGCCCTATGAACCAATGGGCGCAATATTGGCAGCCCATCTTTGCCATAACACTCCTCAGTCAGCACGGCCTACCAGGCAATCGATCTAAAGCGCTTGCGATTAGGCCCCCAACCTCGCCATCCCCGCATCCACAACCCGCCCACGACAAGCACCTTGACCCCAAAACCGACACTTGCCATAGTGGCAACACATCACACACTCAATGGATGCCACCACATGGAAGTCAAAGCCACCCTCATCCCCAGCCAGGCAGGCACCCAACACCTCGTCAAAGAATACGGCGACCAACTGGTCTGCGTACGCTACCGCTACGACAAAACCAAAAAAAACGACGATCCAAGACCGTCGAACTCATCATCGATGACCAGCCCTGGCTTGCATCCATGGAACACGACATCAAACCACCTCCACCAAAAGACGTATTGCTGTGCATCAACTACGAGGAAACCGAACTGCGCCAGCAAATAAAATCATCGGGCGGAAAATGGGTAAAGGATCAAAGAGCATGGCACTTGAGCCACCACCACGACGTAGCACTTGGACTCGAAAATCGGATCATCAAATTTCTAGCTGAAGAGTCGCCAGCTATCCAGATATGGTAACAAACATGCAGATATGGCAATCTCATAGGCACGCTTGTAAACATAAGCACAGATATAAACTCTGTCTAATAGACGGTTAGCGGGCAAGGAGCGTATGAGCGATAGCAAGCAGATCGATTGGCCGGACCTGTCGTCATTCTGTTACGTAAAGGGACGATCGGCCACCGAGGAAGATATAAATGCTGGCTGCGCCGTGTTCATGCTCCAATCGGAAGATGGACAACTGAATGGCCGACCGATGGACATCGATATTCCGCAATATGCGATCCACATCAACGAGGAATCAGGCGAAGAAACACCTGGGGTAATAATTCAGGCGGAAGAAGCTGCGCACGGCCCGCAAGCTATCGGCTTCGTGCCGTTGAATTCAAGCGAGTTCCAGGTGGGACTGCTCCAGGAGTTTAGGTTACTCGGGACCTCCAAACCGTGAATAGAAAAGCCGCTAACAACCGCTTTGAGGCCGACGGCATACCCTTTCGCTGCGCTCCAGGGCAAGCCGCGGCTCAAGCGGAACGTTAGGGCTTTAAGAAACAGGGTTATGAGTAACACACTAATATTGCTTTCGATTCTAGCTTTTGGAATTTACGGTCTGCTGAAACTGATCGCTAGTTTAAGACCATGCGATTTGCGGCATGTATTTGCTATCGAATTCTTGGAAAAGCTGAAAGAGTATTGGGAAAGCGGCGGTAGCAACTCAGAGGCATACAGTTGGCTGATTCACCGTTCACACAAAATGCAGGGCGAAATGGGTGGGTTTGGTGTCGTTCATAAATACAAGCCGCCATATCAAAACTATGTCATAACAAACTACGACATCATTCTGAACATGATTCCAGACTTAAGAAGATGTTTAGAAGATGACTTGCTCTCAAGAAACCTCGCACATCAATATATGAATGCCTTGCAAGAGGCGCTAGTCCGTTATGTTGGCAGTATCGAGGATGAAAGAGGCGAAATAATTAATGAGATCAAAAACCCAGTCAAATGGCTTAGGAATGGTGTTCGAGACATTGTGGCTGCTCCTGCGTATCTTCTAGGTTGGTTTGGGATAATTAGCGAATCAACAGCACATAGATGGGTGTCTAGCCTTTTCTTCTCCGTTATTTCTGGAGTAGTGGCACTAGTAGGTTTTGCAAGCGCAATCGTCACCATTGTTATCGGTTGGGAACAGTTTATTAAGGTAATGAGTAATGTATTGCCCTAACAATGCGCTCGTGCGGGACGCTACGCTGCGTTGCGGCTTACGCCCCACAGCTTAAACGTTATGTTTCACGGATAGAACATGTCATTTCCTGAACTCACATCGCGTCGGCTCCAGCTCAACAGAATCGGCTCATCCGATGTCGAGTCTGTCTTTGAGTTATTTTCACACCCTGAGGTGGTGAGGTTTTACGACCTGGAAAAGTTCAAAGAGCACGCTCAAGCTGAGAAGCTAATGCAGCTATTCGAAACTCGATTTACGTCCTCATCTGGTATTCGGTGGGCAATTCGCCTGAAGGATTCTGGCAACTTGATCGGTACTTGTGGCTTCAATTCTTGGAGCGATAAAATGCGAAATGCCACAATTGGCTATGACCTCAAACCTGAGTATTGGAATAAAGGAATTACCACAGAGGCCATTTCCAAAATAATTCGCGCCGCGTTCTCGGGTTTGCTGCCGTGCGGCCCACTGCACCGAATCCAAGCGGACACCATCCCAGGAAATGTGGCATCGGAAAAGGTTTTGTTGAAATTGGGGTTCAAAGAAGAAGGCATCCGTCGAGAGTGCGCGCACCTGAAGGGGACATTTCGCGACATAAAGTGTTTTGGTCTACTGAAGCATGAATTCAGTGAAACATAACCGCGTTCAACACGGACCTTCGGGTCGCTGCGCGACCCTCGGCCGGTTAACGCGAACGTTAGGGCAATACTAATTCAGGAGAGAAATATGGCTTGGACAAGCGATAAAATAAGCAGCTATCACAATTACGCGAAAACTTACATATCTTCATACAATAAAAAAATTGACTGCGCTGATTTAGCAATAGCTGCACTGATTGACTTCTCGGCCAAAGAAAATCTCACGGTAAAATTAAAATACTACAGTAAGGGGTGGGTTTGGTTGAAATTTGATCCACAATCAGATAATACCAAAGACTTTAAAACAAAAGCCATGCAAATGTTAGGCGCATTAAATGTTATTGACAATACGAGACCCATACCAATGGGAAGTGCCAAATCCGGTGATCTTATAATGACTAAATGGAATCCAACCCTGGGGCATACTCGAATTATTTACTCGGTAAAGCATGTAGCCAAAAACAACAAATACGAAGTTGTTTGGTATCAAGGCAATTTGCCACCAGTGAAGCCCGAAAAGAAAACAGATTATTTTTCGAATATTAGTAATGTGTATGATGGAATGCCAAGGAGGTGGAATTTTGAACAATTTAACAATTAAGATCGCAATGAGCCTTTATTTATTATCTATTTTAGCTGTTGGCTGTGCAGCTGCTTCAAAAGAGGTTTCATCAAAGGAATGTGTTGAGAGTGTTTTGAAGGCACAAGTTGTGCGAGTAGATGATAAAAACCATCGTTTCTTTGTTGTGAGCAGCAAAATTAAAGACATCGATATCAAAAATAATATATCTCACTTAGAGAAATGTTTTGTGGACACAGAATGGCAACCAGATTGGGCGTTAAGTGTATTTACGGATTCTAAATACGCAGGGTACAAGGATGAGGAAAATATAATACCCTTCCATAAAAATAATATGTGGGCAAAATCTTATGTGTTTGAATATGATCAAGCGAGCAAAAGTTTAATTAAGTACCCAGCCATTAACCCACAACAAATTATGCCCTAGTATGGCTCTCGTTCGGGCGCAAACTATGCTGCGCTTCGTTTGCGAAGCAAAGCTTCAACGTTATGCCAAAAATGAAGCAATAAGATTTTGAGTATGAATTTAACTGTAGTTAATGAGTTTAGTGATAGCGATATAGATCAATTAGTAGATTTATATGCAAACGAATTTTGGTGTAATAAACGGTGCAAAAATGATGTTACGGTAATGCTATCTAATGATATTGCTATAGGTATAAAAAACGAAGGCGATGATCTTATAGGTTTCGCTCGAGTATTAACGGACTATGTATATAAAGCTACGGTTTATGATGTGATTGTTAGCGTAAATTGGCGAGGAAAGGGAATAGGAAAACTGCTTATGAATTCAATTGTGAATCATGAGAAACTAAAGTGCATAGAGCATTTTGATTTAAACTGCTTGCCAGAGATGTATTCATTTTATGAAAAATGGGGTTTCACAACAGAGGTTGGCGAACTCGGATTTATGCGCAAGTTTAATCGACAAAGATGAATAATATTGGCCTATCAAATCGCTCCAGCGACCATGGCGTTAGATGCTTAAATACTTGCTCACCATTGCGCTTGTTTTTTGTGTATCTGGATGCAGCACTGTTCGGAGCACAAAGCTATTGGTGCCAAGTTGGTTTGGGTTTTCAGAAGTCAGCGAAGGCGTGTATGTGGACGATCAAATGTCATCCGCTCAGCGGCAGCAATTTCTCAAAACATTGAGATTGTCCAAGCAACGTGTGTCGGCATTTTTCGGTAGCATTGAGGCATCGTCCAAGGTGTTCGCTTGCTCCACCGAGGAGTGCTTTGTTTCACATGGCGGAGTAACCGCAAAGGGTAAGGCTTATGGGGATTCGATGCTGTTGCTCTCTCCCCGTGGATTGGATGCAGTGATTGCCAGCCATGAACTTACGCACATAGAACTCCATGGTCGAGTTGGTGCGTTTAGATCATGGCGCGCAATTCCATCTTGGTTTGATGAAGGCTTGGCTGTTCTTGTAAGTGAAGACCCGCGATACGCTGAGGATGCGTGGCTAAAGGCAACTGATAATGGTTGCAATGCTCCGAAGCTGGAAAATATCGGAGAAATGCTAAGCAAAGGCGACTGGCTATTGAGTTATGGAACTGCAAGGCGTGAGGTTGGCGCATGGTATCTACACGCAGGACGCGCCGGGCTTGAGCGCCTGATCGCGGAAGTAAAAACCGGTAGTGATTTTAATGCTGCATTCAATTCCTCCACCTCAATCGAAAGCGCATCTAACCCTGCGCTCAAGCGGGGGTGCCGCAAAAGCGCGGCAGCCCCTTAACTCCACGTTGGGCATCTTGATTTCCGCAGCGAGGCCGAATGAGTCATAAATTATTGCTTGTCGATTTCGAGAACGTTCAACAGGTCGATCTGAGTCGCCTTGAAAACAATTTTCACGTCGTAATCTTTGTTGGTTCAAGCCAAAAAAGTGTTCCGATTGATCTTGTTACAAGTGCTCAGAAACTAGGAGATCGAGTTGAGTGGCGGCGAGTCGAAGGAAATGGCAGCAACGCGCTTGATTTCTACATCGCTTGTCACCTTGGGCGCGTGATAGAGAAATCTCCGAGCCTTCATTGCATTGTGCTGTCCAAGGATAAAGGCTTCGATCCGTTGCTTCGGTTTCTCAACAAAAATGGCTTGAAGTGCAAGCGTATAAACAGCTTGCTAGAACTTGAGCCGAAGACCGCCACTACCGAAGAGCCGAATTACAAACGCGTTTTTGATCTTCTAAGCAAATCAGAAAAGAAGTCGCGGCCACGCAAGCGAGCAACTCTGTCTCAGCACATTTCGTCCATGTTTCAGAAGAACATCGCGCAGGCCGATGTCGACCGAATCATTGACATTCTCTTTGCCAACAAAATGATTTCTGAGTCAAACAACACCATCACCTATGAGTTCTAAGCTGCCCAACCCGGCGGTCGACCTCGCTCCCTTTGGTCGCTGGACGCTGCGCGATAAGGCCGCGCAGCGCCGGTCACCTCTACGTTGGGCCTCTTGACTGGGAGATGTTCAATGGCCGCATTTTACTGCCGTTTATGGAAAACCTTGGAAATCTTTCTACCACACGCACCATTTTTGAAGAGAAGAATATGATCGAAGTAATCATTCTTGCTGTTGCACTCAGCATGGACGCTTTTGCAGTTTCCATCGGGCTGGGTGCGAAGAAAAATGTCCCTAACTTGGCACTAAGAGCAGGGATTTTTTTCGGAATATTTCAAGCCTTGATGCCCTTCATCGGATATTTGGGTGGCCAGGGTGTTTTAGGTTGGATAGAAGCCTATACCCATTGGGTTGCCTTTGGATTATTGGTGTTGATTGGCGCAAAAATGATTTACGAAGGCACTCAAGAAGGCGTGGAAGAAGATATTGCGCGTATCACTAACAAAATGCTGCTGGTTCTGGCCATCGCTACCAGCATTGATGCGATGGCGGCGGGATTCAGCCTGACGTTATTGGAAGTAAATCCTTATGTCGCTTGTCTTTTCATAGGAGCAATAACTTTTGCGTTCAGCGTGATCGGCGTTTCCATTGGCAAGAACAGCGGGACTTGGCTTGAAAGCAAAGCGGAAATTTTCGGCGGAATAGTTTTGATATTGATGGGCATCAAGTTCCTTATCTTTTAATCAGATACAACACTTGAAGCGCACATCGAAGCTACCTTATTAGGCCGTCGGCTCTTATTAACCCGGCGATTAAATATATCTGCCACGCATCTTAAAAGCGTCTCTTCTCCCTCCGGGATTTATGCCCTTTAGGGTGAAAGGACACGACTGCATGGATGCAGGAGGTAGGGCAACGCATGGAGCGGTTGCCGAGGATGAGGGGGTAAATTAATGTGTTAATCCCCCTCACCCTAGCCCTCTACCCTAAAGGGCATAAATCCCTGAGGGAGAGGGAACAGTACACCAGATCTATTAGTTGACCACAACACTCTCACCCCATGGGAGAGGGAATCACGTTAGATGTAATTTGATGCCGGGCTGGTAAAACGCATTCACTCCATCGCGAGAATCGCCTGCCACTCGGTTTCGCTCACCGGGTTGATCGAGAGGCGATTGCCCTTGCGCACGACGGCCATGTTTTCCAGCGCGGGGTTGGCCTTTAATTCGGCGAGGCCGATGGTGCGTTTGAATTTGCGCACGAAGCGCACATCGACCATGAACCAGCGCGGATTATCTAGGCTGCTTTTCGGATCGAAGTATTTGCTTTCTGGATTCCAGGCGCTGTGATCGGGATAGGCCTCGCGCACGATCTCGGCGATGCCGACGATGCCGGGCGTTTCGCAGTTGGAGTGATAAAAAAATATCTGGTCACCCACACGCATTAGATCACGCATCATGTTGCGTGCCTGGTAGTTGCGCACGCCATCCCAGTGTTCGGTCTGGCGCGGACGTTGTTTGAGATCATCGATACCGAACACATCGGGCTCGGACTTCATCAACCAGTAACTCATGACTTCCTCTTGAACTGATGACACGCGGCCTCGGTGGCCACTGCCTGCATCGGGACATCCCAGGGCTCGGCGGCCAGCGCGGGGAGTTTTTGGAATTCATAGGCGACGCCGACCAGGCGCGGGCGCGGCACACTCGAGGCGCGCTTCAAAAATTCGAAGCTGCGATCGTAATACCCGCCGCCCATGCCCAAACGATTGCCGGCCAGATCGAAGGCCACCAGCGGCAGCAGCACCAGATCGAGCTGGCGCGGGTCGAGCCATTGATCCGGCGCGGCTACCGGCTCGGGAATGCCGTAGCGATTTGGGATGAGCATGTCGCCCGGTGTGTACGGCGCGAACCAGAGACGCTTGTCCCGCCCTGAAGAGAGCACGGGCAGATAACAGGCCTTGCGCATGGCGGCGATCCGCTCGATGAGGGGCGCGAGATCCAGTTCACCATCGTTGGCGAGATAGCAGGCGATATGCCCGCTGGCGCGAAACCAATGTTGTTGCACCAGGTGTTGTGCGAGTTTGATGGAAGATTGATGGCGTTGCTTGGGATCGAGGGCGCGTCGCTGTGCGCGCAACGCCTGCCTGATGTCTGCGCGTGTGGTCATGATGGATAAATGGTGTTCCCCGCGTGTGCCGTTGCATCCGTTGGTCTTGAACCTAATGGCTCAAGTGGGATCGATCGCCGGCGTATTAGGCTTTCCGTCGAGCGGACCTGCACACAACGCCGGTAGTCACGTTCCCGGTTCAGTACTTTGTAGGCTCAAGAAAACACTGAATGCTGACAAACACCGCAGGGAACACCAAACCTTGTAACACTATAGCTCCATCTGCTTCAAGTTGCTCAAGGCGTCTTGCACCTTGTCTTGCAGTTGGCGGATGCCGGTGCCCAGTGTCTTATTATACGTCGCTTCCTCGGATTTGTACCGCAGCAATTCGTGGGCGATGTTGAGCGCCGCCATGACGGCGATGCGTTCGAGACCGATGACCTTGCCGCTGGATCGGATCTCCTGCATCTTCTGATCCAGCAGCTTGGCCGAGGCCAGCAGTCCTTCCTGTTCCTCCGGCGGGCAGGCGATGCGATATTCCTTGCCCTGGATTTCGACGGCCACGGGGACCTGTTCGGGTTTCATGCTTCACGCCCCAGGGTCTTCATTCGCTGAATCATCGCCTCCACCTTGACGCGCGCCATGTCGTTTTTCTCGATGAGCGTGGCCCGCTCGGCGATCAGGGTCTGTTGACGCTCGCGCAAGGCGGCGTTTTCCCGCTTCAGATGCTCGCAGGCCTTCAGCAGGTCATCGACCAGGTATTCGAGTTTTTTCAGTTCAGTGTCCCACATCGGATGATCGCCTCGGCAAGACTGCCAATATTAGTTCCCGGCACTGGCAAGGTCAATCAGCGACGCCACAACGTGCTTTTATGTTATGGATACAAGCTGATAGACTGCCCGAACATGATTCGGAAGCGCCTATCCATGCACAATGAAACCCTCCCGCTCGACTTTTTCGCGATCGATGACGCCTTGCAGCGCCTGGGCGCGGATATCGGGGCCGCGGAATTCCACAGCATCATCAGCGGCATGCTCTGCGCCCAGGACAGCCTCGGCGTCCTCGCGCTGGAGCAGGTCATCCCCAAACCCGAGGCGGGCGATGTCTTGGGCCACGAGGCCTATGATGTCCTCACCCACTGCACCCTGACCATCCTGGCGCAGCTCAATGATCCCGAGTGCAGCTTTCAGCTCCTGCTGCCGGATGAGGACTATGACCTGCAATCCCGCACCGAGGCCTTGGCCGACTGGTGTCACGGCTTTCTGGTCGGACTCACCAACAGCGGCATCAGCGATTTCAACGCCCTGCCCGGCGAGGCCGCCGAGTTCTGTCAGGATCTGATCGAAATCTCCCGTGCCGGCCATTATCCGCAGGACGACACCGAGGAAGACCGCGCCGCCTTCGAAGAGCTGGTCGAATACATCCGCATGGGGGCGTTGCTGATCAATGAATTGCTCAACCCCCGCGCTAACGACCTCAGTCCCAGTCGCCAACTGCATTGAACTAACAGACTCAACGGCCCGTTATGAATCTCAAGGAATTTCCCAAACGCCGCAAACAATTGATGCACATGATGGGCAGCGGCGCGATCGCCATCTTGCCCACCGCCCCGGTGCGCATCCGCAATCGCGACGCCGAATACCCGTATCGCCCTGACAGCGATTTCTACTACCTCACCGGCTTCCCCGAACCCGAGGCGGTGATGGTGCTGCTGCCCGGCCATCCCAATGGCGAGTTCCTGCTGTTCTGCCGCGAGCGCGATCCCGAACAGGAGACCTGGCACGGGCGGCGCGCCGGCCTGGAAGGGGCGCGGGCGCGCTACGGCGCGGATGACGCCTTTCCGATCACCGACATCGACGACATCCTCCCCGGCCTGATCGAGAAGACCGACCGGGTGTTTTACACCTTCGGCATCCACCGCAAGTTCGACACCCAGCTCACCGAGTGGGTGCATCGCCTGCGCAATCAGTCGCGCGCCGGGGTGCACAGCCCGTATGAATTCGTCGCGCTCGATCACCTGCTGCACGACATGCGCCTGTACAAGAGCCGCAGCGAACTCAAGCTGATGCGCCACGCCGCGCAGGTCTCGGCCGCGGCCCACGTGCGCGCGATGCAGGCCTGCCGTCCGGGGCTGATGGAATATGAAATCGAGGCCGAACTGCTCTATCATTTTCGCCGGCACAATTGCCGCGCGGCGTATGAATCGATCGTCGGCGGCGGCGTCAACGGCTGCATCCTGCACTACCGCGAGAACGACTGCGCGCTCAAGGACGGTGATCTGCTGCTGATCGACGCGGGCGCGGAATACGAGTGCTACGCCGCCGACATCACCCGCACCTTTCCGGTCAACGGCAAGTTCTCGCCGGAACAGCGCGCGCTGTACGAACTGGTGCTGGAGGCGCAATACGCGGCGATCGAACAGGTCAAGCCCGGCAATCACTGGAACGATCCGCACGAGGCCGCGGTGAAGGTGCTGACCAAGGGCATGGTCAAACTCAAGCTGCTCACCGGCAGCGTGCCCAAGCTGATCAAGGAGCAGGCCTACCGCCGCTTCTACATGCACCGCACCGGCCACTGGCTCGGCATGGACGTGCACGACGTCGGCGACTATAAAGTAGGCAATGAATGGCGCGTGCTCGAGCCCGGCATGGTGATGACGGTCGAGCCCGGCATCTATGTGGCCGGCGGCAGCCGCGACATCGCCAAGAAGTGGTGGGACATCGGCATTCGCATCGAGGACGACGTGGCGGTCACGGAGAAGGGCCACGAAGTGCTCACCGCCGGCGTGCCCAAGACCGTGGCGGAGATCGAGGCGTTGATGGCGAAGTGATATTAATGAAAAACTTCAATCTCGAGTCCCTTCTCCCTCAGGGAGAAGGATAGGATGAGGGTATAAAAATAAATACAGATACAGTGTTTATCTTGATCCCCTCACCCCACCCCTCTCCCAGAGGGAGAGGGAGCTTAAGGGTAGAGCTGCAATGTCAAACGTTGACTACGATCTAGTGATCATCGGCGGCGGCCTGGCCGGGGCCAGTCTCGCCCGCGCCCTGGCGCACCAGCCGCTGCGCATCGCCCTGATCGAGGCGGTGCCCTTCGATGCCGCGCAGCAGCCGGCCTATGACGACCGCGCCATCGCCCTGTCCTACGGCACGCGGCGCATCTTCGAGGGGTTGGGGCTGTGGCCGCGGATCGCGGCTTACGCCACGCCGATCGAAAAGATCCATGTCTCGGACCGCGGCCACTTCGGCTTCACCCGTCTGGACTGCGCCGAGGAGGGCGTGGACGCCCTGGGCTATGTGGTGATCGGCCGCGAACTCGGCGCCACCCTCACCGCCGAGATCCAGCGCCAGGACAATCTCACGCTGTTCTGCCCGGCGCGCCTGACCGGCCTGCATTACGCCGAGGATCACATCAGCGCCACCGTCCACACCGCCCAAGGCGAGCGTCATTTGCGCGCTGCCCTGATCGCCGCGGCCGATGGCGGCAACTCCCTGGTGCGCGAGCTGCTGCGGATCGAGGCGCAGAGCGAGGACTATGGCCAGACCGCCGTCATCGCCAACATCACCCCTGGCAAGCCGCACGGCAACACCGCCTATGAGCGCTTCACCGACTGCGGCCCGCTCGCCCTGCTGCCGATGAGCGAGGGCCGCTGCGCGCTGGTCTGGACCCAGCGCCACGCCGACGTGGCCGAGGTCATGCGGCTGAGCGATGGCGCATTCCTCGCGCGGTTACAGGAACGCTTTGGCTATCGCCTGGGCCGGTTGCAGCATGTCGGCGAGCGCCACGCCTATCCGCTGCGCCTGCTGCGCGCCCAGGAACAAGTGCGCCCGCGCCTCGCCCTGATCGGCAACGCCGCGCACACCATCCATCCGATCGCGGGCCAGGGGTTCAATCTGGGCATCCGCGATGTCTCGGTGCTGGCCGAGGTGATCTGCCAGGCCCGGCGCGCGGGGCAGGACATCGGTGCACTGGCGGCCTTGCAGCAGTACAGCCAGTGGCGCGCGCAGGACCACGAGCGCGTCATCCGTTTCACCGATAGCCTGGTGCGCATCTTCAGCAATCCATCCAAACCACTCGCCTTGGCGCGCAACCTGGGGCTGAGCGCGCTGGACCTGTGCCCGCCGCTCAAGCACTTGCTCAGCCGCCAGGCCATGGGCATGCTCGGCAAGCAGCCGCGCCTCAACCGGGGACTGCCCTTATGAGCGACACGCATCACTATGACCTGATCATCATCGGCGGCGGCATGGTCGGCGCCACCCTGGCCTGCGCGCTGGCGCAACAGGATTTCAAGGTCGCCCTGATCGAGACGCGCGCCCCGGACTGCACCTGGCCGCCGCCCGCGTTCGACATCCGCACCAGCGCCATCACCCGCGCCTCGCAGCGCATGTTCGAGCAGGTCGGCGCCTGGGCGGGCATGGCGGCGCGGCGCGTCTGCCCCTACCGCGAGATGCGGGTGTGGGACGCCACTGGCAACGGCGCCATCCACTTCGACAGCGCCGAGATCGGCGAGCCGGACCTGGGCCACATCATCGAAAACGGCGTGATCCAGGCCGCGCTGTGGGAACGCACCGCCGCGATCTCCGGCATCACCCGCTATTGCCCGGCGCAACCGCACGCCCTGCTCCTCGCGCAGGAAGGCGCCGCGCTGGAATTGCAAGACGGCACGCGGCTGCACGCCAGTCTCATCGTCGGCGCCGACGGCGGGCAGTCCTGGACCCGCGAGCAGGTCGGCCTGCCCACCTACGGCTGGAGCTATCAACAGCACGCCGTGGTCGCGGTGGTGCGCACCGAGCTCGATCATCAGGACACCGCCTGGCAGCGCTTCAACGCCGAGGGGCCGCTCGCCTTCCTGCCCTTGGCGGCGAAGACCTTCGGCATCGTCTGGTCAACCGCGCCGGAGCATGCCGAGCAACTCGTCGCCATGGACAAGGCCGCCTTCCTCAAGGAACTGCACCTGAGCTTCGGCGATGCGCTCGGGCGCATGCTGGAGGTCGGCGAGCGAGCTGACTATCCGCTGCGCCTCTCCCACACCTTGCGCTACACCGCCACGCGCCTCGCCTTGGTCGGCGACGCCGCCCACAGCATCCACCCGCTGGCCGGCCAGGGGGTCAACCTGGGCTTAAGCGACGCCCGCGCCCTGATCCAAACCCTGGTGGAAGCCCGCGCCAAGCAGCAAGACCTCGGCCATGCCCTGGTGCTGCGCCGCTACGAGCGCGCCCGCAAGGCCGACAACCTCTTGATGATGACCGCGATGGACGGCTTCAAGCGCCTGTTCAGCAACGATCAGATGATATTGAAGGGCGCGCGCAATCTCGGACTCAATCTCACCGACCGCCTCGCGCCGGTGAAGAACCTGGTCATGCGCCAGGCGCTGGGGCTGTGACCGGCGATCGATTTTTGCAGTGACAGACTCCGCCCCAGCGCGCGCCATCGCCAAGCACAATCCACTACACGGAGGTTGCATGATTCGCTTCATCCTCATCTCACTCATGATGAGCTTCAGCGCCACATCCTCGGCCGACCCGGCCGCTGAAGCACCGATCTTGGCGCTGGTGAATGCCGCCAAGGAGCAAACCCGGCATAACGTGCGTTACGACGGCGCCTATTTCACGATCCCCTATCCAAATGGAGACGTCCCCGCCAACATCGGCGTATGCACCGACGTCGCAATCAGGGCCTACCGGAAGATCGGCATCGACTTGCAAAAGGAGGTGCACGAAGACATGGCAGCCCATTTCGACCAGTATCCTTCCAAAAGGCTCTGGGGATTGTCGCGTCCAGACAGGAACATCGACCACCGCAGAGTCCCCAACCTGCAAAAGTTCTTCGAGCGCTTCGGCAAATCGCTGACGGTGACCGCCAACGCAAGCAACTACCTGCCCGGCGACCTGGTCACCTGGAATCTGCCCGGCAACCTGCCGCACATCGGCATCGTGAGCGATGAAAGATCGCGCGATGGCGCCCGCCCGCTGATCGTGCACAACATCGGCGCCGGCCCCAAGATCGACGACATGCTGTTTGATTACAAAATCACCGGACACTATCGCTATATGAAAGCGCGCCGCGCGACATCTCCGCAGTAGCGCTCGCCCACATCAGTTATTAACCTGGCGGATTAAAGATGCCTGCTGCTGTAGGAGCGAGCTTTGCCTACATGGAGATAGGCAAGGGGCGTGAGTCTGGAACGGAAGCTTTGCCTACATGGAGGTAGGCAAG
>CAZKZP010000044.1:0-1561 GCA_964557295.1 uncultured Chromatiales bacterium
CTGCAACACATGGCGGAACAGCACCACTTGTTCGGTCAGCCCCTTGGCGCGCGCGGTGCGCACATACTCCTTGCCGATCTCTTCGAGGAAGATCGTCCGATACCAGCGCGCGCCGGAGCCGATGCCGGACATCGCGCCGATGATCACCGGGAGGATCAGGAATTTCCACGCCTCGGCGCCGATGTCGTAGCCGGAGATCGGCACCAGGTGCAGCAGCTTGCTCACCAGATACTGCCCGCCGATGATGTAGAACAGGCTGGAGATCGACATCAGCACCACGCACAGCACCACGCCGCTGACATCGATGTAGGTGGCGCGGAAAAACGCCATCAGCATGGCGAAGGTGATGTTGACCAGCAGCCCGATCAACAGGGTCGGCACCGCGATCGCCAGGCTGGGCCACATGCGCTGCGAGATGTCGTAGCCGATATCGCGCCCCTGATCGGAGCGGCCGAAATCGAAGGCGAACAGGCTGAGCGAATTGTCGAAGAAGATGGTGTCGCTCAGGGCCTGCGCGCCGCTTTGCTCACTGTTATAGAACAAGGGCCGGTCATAGCCGCGCTCGTGTTTCCACTTGTCGATCGCCTCTTCGGTGACGTGTTTCATCCCCAGATGCATGCGCGCCATGTTATCGGGGGTGTTGACCACGAAAAACAGCCAGAAGGTGAGGATGTTCACCCCGATCAGGATCGGGATGGCGTAGAGGATGCGGCGCACGATATAGGCCATCATCGCGCCACCCTCCGCTCGCGGCGCCGGTAGGCGATGAAGGCCGGGGCGATCACCACCAGCAGCGCCAGCGCGAGCAACACCAGCGGCCAGACGACCGGCCGATTCCACTCCGTGCGTTTCTGCGCGCGCAGCGCGGGATCGATGCGGAGATATTTCGCTGTGTTGTTGGCCATCATGTTCGGGCTGAAATTATTCAGCCAGCCGTGATAGAGACCGAAGCTCAAGGGATGCATGCCCCAGATCCACGGCGCGTCGCGCCGGGCGATTTCGATCATCGCATCGATCAGCGCCTGGCGCTCGGGACCGTTGTCCATATTCTTCATGCGCTCGAACAGGCGATTGAATTCCGGATTGTCGTAGTTGGCGGCGTTCTCGCCCTGATGCTTCACCTTGCCGTTGGGCCCGTAGAGCAGAAACAGGAAGTTCTCCGGATCGGGATAATCTGCATTCCAGCCCCAGCGGAACAGCTGGGCGTTGCCGCTACGCATCTTGTCCTGGAAGCGGTTGTAATCGGTGTTGCGCACCACCAGCTGTATGCCGAGCTTGTCGAATTGCTTGCGATACCAGTTGAGCCAGGCCGTGCTTTCGGGGCCGGTGGCGGTGACATCGAAATTGATCGCCAGCGGCTTGCCGCTGCTGGCCTCGCGCCCCTCGGGATAGCCCGCCTGCGCCAGCAGCCGTTTGGCCTCGTCCATCGACTTGCGGCGCGCCTCGCCCTTGCTCCACTCATACACATAGCGATTGATCCCGGCCGCCCCGTCGAGGTAGCCGAAGATCCCCGGCGGAATCGGGCCCTGCGCCGGGATGCCGCGCCCGTTGGCGAAGATGC
>CAZKZP010000044.1:1571-24473 GCA_964557295.1 uncultured Chromatiales bacterium
GCTGATGAATTCCTCGTAGTCGACGGCGATCGAGATCGCCTGCCGCAGCAAGCGGGCCCGTTCGCTGTCGCCGCCGACGACCGGATCGAGCATGTTGAAGCCCATATAGAAGATCGAGGTGCCGACGGCGGTGCTGAGCCGGATGGCTTTTTCCTGCATGATCTCGCTCAGCCCCGCCTCGCCCTGCGCATCGAAGCGGATCGCCTGATCGAAGCTGTCCGAGGTCACCCCCGAGGCATCGTAATAGCCTTGCAGAAACTTGTTCCAGTACGGGATGTCTTCCTTCTCCAGGCTGAACACCACCTTGTCGATGAAGGGCATCGGCTGGCCGGCGTCATCGAGCAGCCCCGCCTCGGCATCGCCCGGCTCGCCCTCGCTCGGATACGCCTCGCCGTGAAAATTGGGATTGCGCAGCATCACCATCTGCCGGTTGGGATTGTTGATCGTGAGCATATACGGCCCCGTGCCGACCGGATACCAATCCAGCGTGATGTTCTTCTCGATCAACCCCGCCTGCGCGTAGAAGCGATCGGCCTCCCACGGCATCGGCGCGAAAAACGGCATCGCCAGCCAATAGCTGAACTGCGGGTATTTGCCCTTGATCCGGATGCGATACCGATAACGGTCGACCACCTCCGCGCCCGCCAATGGGTGCGCGCGCAGGTCCAGCCAGCCCGGCGCGCCGTCCGCCGCCTGCTGCAAGGTCTTGGCGTATTCTCCCAAGCCATCGATGTAATTCACCATCAACCCCAGGATCGGCGAATGCAACTTGGGATGCGCCAGGCGCTTGATCTGGTAGACGTAGTCCTCGGCGGTCAGCTCACGGCTGTCGGTCTGTGCGAAATCGGCCAACTGGAAGACCTGCGCCAACTGCGCCGCGCCGAGTTGATGATAGAGATATTCCCCGCGCGCATCGCGCGCGAAACTCGGATGCGGTTGATAGCGGATGCCGGGACGGATCTGAATCTCATACACGCTGAAGGCGATCTCGTTTTCTTGCGCCGTGGCCGGCAGCGGCTCGCCGCGCGCATTCAAGTAGGTGACCTCGGGCAAGGCCGCGCTGGTCTGCGGTATCAGGGTGTAGGGCCGCTTGAGATAGTGATATTGCAACACCGGCTCGTAGATCTGGGCGATCAATTCATATTCGTTCTCGCTGTACGCGACGGCGGGATCGAGATGGTTCGGACGCTCCTCAAACGATTTGTAACGCACATTCGCCGCGGCCTCCTCCTCGGGATACGGATTGTTCCACGGCGATGGGCCGCAGCCGACCAGCAGCGCGACCAGGAGCAACAGCCCCCAATGCAGCACAAATCGTTTGTGTTTCGCCATCAAGCGCCCAGTATTGAATCGACAAAATTCTCTGCCGGCCTGTATCTAATCAAGCAGGATCGGTTTTTACAAGCAACGATTGATCGTCAAGGGGAAAAAACGTAACGTATACGAAAAATATACCATCTCCTTATAAAGCACCATATAATTCGCGGATGATTCGGCACGCGAAAAAATCGCCACAACAAAAAGGGTAAGACTATGGGAATTCTTTCCGGGAAAAATGCACTCATCGTTGGCCTGGCAAGCAACAAGTCCATCGCCTATGGCGTTGCCAAGGCCATGCAGCGCGAAGGCGCGGCCCTGGCCTTCACCTATCAGAACGACAAGCTCCAGAGCCGGGTGGAAAAAATGGGCGCGGAATGCGGCTCCGAAATCTTCCTGCAATGCGATGTCTCCAGCGACGAAGAAATCGACAAGGTCTTCGACCATCTGGACGACTACTGGGATCACGTCGACATCATCGTCCACTCCGTCGCCTTCGCCCCGCGCGAAGAGCTCGAAGGCGATTATCTCGAAACCGTCACCCGCCAAGGCTTCAGCATGGCGCACGACATCAGCTCCTACAGCTTCGCCGCGCTGGCCAAGGCCGCACGCAACATGATGCAAGGCCGTAACGCCTCCTTGATCACCATGAGCTACCTGGGCGCGGAACGCTATATCCCGAACTATAACGTCATGGGTCTGGCCAAGGCCAGCCTGGAGGCCAATGTCCGCTACATGGCCAACGCGCTCGGCCCAGAGGGCATCCGCGTCAACGCGGTCTCCGCCGGCCCGATCCGCACCCTGGCGGCCTCTGGCATCAGCGATTTCCGAAAGATGCTCGATTACGCCGAGAAGAACTCACCAATGCGCCGCAACGTGACCATTGAGGATGTCGGCAACGTCACCGCCTTCCTGGCCTCGGACATGGCCATGGGCATCACCGGCGAAGTCATCCATGTCGACAGCGGCTATCACACCGTCGCCATGCCAGTACTGGTCTAAAAACCGCTAGGCACGCCACTAACAAAAAAGGCCAGCAATACTGGCCTTTTTGATTGAAGCTCGCTACGACCGTTCCGTTTAATCGGCTCGGACCACAATCTTGGCAGCCGCCTTGAGATCATTGAGATATCCGAGATATTCCTGGTTGCCCATGGCGCTCGCAAGCGTGCGCCGAATCGCGTCTTTCTCGTTCTGATCGAGTGTCGCCACCTCCGGATACTGCGCCTCCGCTACACGGATGACCATAAGATCGCCGCTGGCGATACGCACAGAGCCGATGGCTGATTTACCTGCCGCGGGCGGCGCCATTTTGAAGGCTTCGGCAATCACCGCCGGATCGCCCTCGGTCGAATCACGACCGATCAAACCAACTTCACTCCATTGCAAACCATGCTGCTTGAGCAATGAGTCGGCGGTGCCCGAACTGGACAGCGCGGCGGCAATCTCCTGCCCTAATTTCTCGGATTGCTGATCCGCCTTTTCGATTTTCAGCTTCAGCCCGATGTCCTCGCCGACTTCCGCCAACGGGCGTAGTTCCTGCGGCTTGTGTTCCTTGACCCGAATAACCGCGACATGATGGGTGCCGAGTTCGATGACCTGACTGTTCAATCCCTCTTTCAGCACATCCTCGGCGAAAGCGGCGGCTATCACTCCATCATTGGCCGCGATACCAGCGCCCCCTTCACGGGAAAACATCGCGGTTTCCTGGACTGCAAGCTTCAGCTCCTCTGCGGCCCGCTCCAGGGATTCTGGATGCTCATAAGAGAGATTGCCGAGTGTTTCAGCGCGTTCATAAAATAGCTTCTCGGCTTCCTGATTCATTACATCCTGGGCCAGCCGTTCACGAACCGCCTCGAACGAAGGCACCTCCCCGCCCTTGATTTCGTCGACCTTGATGATATGAAATCCGAAATCGGTCCTGACGACGGCGCTTACGTCTCCTTGCGCCAGGGTAAACGCCGCCTTGTCAAACTCCGGCACCATCTCGCCGCGTTTGATCAGACCAAGGCTGCCACCGAAATCGGCAGAACCCGGATCGTCAGAATTCACCTTGGCCAGTTCGGCAAAAGAGCCACCCGCTTTGATCTTGTTGAGCAGATCTTCCGCCTTGGCCTTGGCCGCGCTCACCGCATCATTGGACGCATCATTCGCCACTTCCACCAGTATGTGACTGACACGGCGCTGCTCTTCCGGTGCATACACATGCTTTTGCACCTCGTATGCCTCCTGGAGCTTCGCCGCGCTCAATTGAACCCCCTTGGCCAGATCAGCCGCAGACAATTCCAGGTACTCCAGACTCACCTTCTCAGGGGTCATGAAGTCTTCCTGATGACTCTGGTAATACTTCTGTATCTCGTCGGCGGCCACATTCGCCTCCGCCAGATACTTACTGCGTGGAATGGCGATGAAAGCGACCTTACGCTTTTGCTTCATCAAACTGAGCAGCCTCTCGACTTCGTAGTCGGGAATGACCGCTGAATTCGCAAGACCGGCATAGAACTGTTGACTGAGCATTGAACGGCGCATCTGATGCTCGAAATACGCAGGGCTCATGCCTTGCGCCGTAAGCGCCCGAGTGTAGAGCTCTTTGTCGAATTTGCCGTCGTTCTGGAATTCCTCGAACGAATGGATGATCTGGCCCAGCATGGCGTCGTTGATGCGCATCCCTTGTTCCTGAGATGTTTGATACAGCACCTCTTGATTGACCAGATTATTGATCACGTCTTTGCGGATCATCTCATCATGAGTGGCCGCGTCATAACGCTTGCCGAGCATCTCGCGCATCTGCTCGCGTTGCTGAGCGAAAGCCCTTTGGAAGGTATCTTTGGAAATTTTTTCGCCGTTGACCACGGCAACCCCTCTTTCGGAATCGCCAGTAAAGTACTCACCAATCCCCCATAGCGCAAAAGGTATGATGATGAGCGCAACAATTACCCACGCGATCCAACTCTGTGCACGATTCCGAATGAATTCCAACATATCCCGAGACTCGCTCAAATATTTGAAGTGTTAGATGATGCCATTAAATAAAAAAAGGTGCATCCTAACGGAAACACCTTTCATCAAGATTGCGGAGTGGACGGGGCTCGAACCCGCGACCCCCGGCGTGACAGGCCGGTATTCTGACCAACTGAACTACCACTCCCTAAATGGTGGGTGCTGACGGGATCGAACCGCCGACCCTCGCCTTGTAAGGGCGACGCTCTACCAGCTGAGCTAAGCACCCGATGCTAGGTGAGGCGTTAGTTTACTGCATCCTTCAACGCCTTGCCAGGCTTGAACTGCGGAATTCTCGCCGCAGCGATATTGATGCTTTCACCCGTCTTTGGATTGCGACCGGTGCGCGCTGCGCGATCACGCACGCTGAATGTGCCAAAGCCAACCAGCGCGACATCATCACCCTTTGCCAGACATTCAGAAATTGCTTGGATTGCCGCATCCACCGCACGGCTTGCGGCTGCCTTCGGCAGATCTGCAGTGGTAGCTACCGCATCGATTAGTTCAGATTTATTCACTTGTTTTTCCTCTCTCTCGGATTTTTTGATTCTATAAAAAAACACCGCCACAGTGTGGCGGTTCAATCAAGCCCAAGTTTATACCAACAGGCCTTCTATTCGTCAACAGCTTTAGGGACAAACATCGATGTACACCACCGATTTTTTTCGTGCATATTCAATATCGCTTCAAAATCAATGCGCCCTGATCCCACCGGACTTTTTAGTCTTGGGTTTTACCTCTTCGGTGGGTGTCGGCTCCTTTGGTGCGGCAGGCCGCGGCTGCGGCATGTGCTGAAGCGCGATAGTCAAGACCTCGTCGATCCAACGCACCGGCCGCACATCAAGATATTGGAGGATATTTTTGGGTATCTCTTTCAGATCACGACGATTCTCTTCCGGGATGATGACTACTTTGATACCTCCACGATGAGCGGCCAGCAGTTTCTCTTTGACGCCACCGATCGGCAGCACTTCACCGCGCAAGGTGATCTCACCGGTCATCGCCACATCAGAGCGCACGGGAATGTTGGTCAATCCCGAGACGATGGCCGTGCACATGCTGATACCTGCGCTCGGACCATCTTTGGGGATCGCCCCTTCCGGCACATGGATATGAATGTCGGTTTTTTCGAAAAATTCCGGATCGATTCCGAGCACTTCCGCGCGACTGCGTACCACGGTCATCGCGGCTTGAATCGATTCCTTCATCACCTCGCCCAGCTTGCCCGTGTGGGTGTGCTTGCCTTTACCAGGCACGATGGCCGATTCGATGGTCAGCAGATCGCCGCCGACCTCGGTCCATGCCAAGCCGTTGACCTGACCGACGCGATTGTTGACCTCGGCCTCGCCATAGCGGAAGCGTTGCACGCCAAGGTATTTCTCAAGGTTCTTGTCCGTCACGACTACATTCTTGCCGCCCACCGATTTCAGCAACACCTCCTTGACCACCTTGCGGCAAATCTTGGCGATCTCGCGTTCCAGACTCCGCACCCCAGCTTCACGAGTGTAGTAGCGGATGATGCTGCGAATGGCGGATTCCTTGATCGTCAACTCACTTTCCTTCAAACCGCAGTTCTTGATCTGCTTCGAAATCAAATAACGCTCTGCGATATTGAGCTTCTCGTCTTCGGTATAGCCCGGTATGCGGATGACCTCCATGCGATCCAGCAGCGGACCCGGGATGTTCAGTGAATTCGCTGTCGCGATGAACATCACATCGGAGAGATCATAATCGACTTCCAGATAGTGATCCGCGAAGGCATGGTTCTGCTCCGGATCCAGCACCTCCAGCATCGCAGAGGCGGGATCGCCTCTGAAGTCGGCTGACATCTTGTCGATCTCATCGAGCAGAAACAGCGGGTTGCGCACCTTGATCTTGGTGAGATTTTGAATCAGCTTGCCCGGCATGGAGCCGATGTAGGTGCGGCGATGACCGCGAATTTCCGCCTCATCGCGCACCCCGCCGAGCGCCATGCGCACGAACTTACGGTTGGTGGCGCGCGCGATCGACTGTCCTAGCGAAGTTTTGCCGACGCCCGGCGGACCGACCAGACAAAGTATCGGACCCTTCATTTTTTCGACACGCTGCTGCACCGCGAGATATTCGAGGATGCGTTCTTTCACCTCGTTCAAGCCATAATGATCGGCCTCCAGGACCGTCTTGGCCTTGACCAGATCCTTGGAGATCTTGGTACGTTTCTTCCACGGCACATTCAGCAGCCAATCGATGTAGTTGCGCACCACGGTGGCTTCCGCGGACATCGGCGACATCATCTTGAGCTTGTTCAACTCGGCGCTCGCCTTGGCCTTGGCCTCCTTGGACATGCCGGCATTTTCGATGCGCCTGCCAAGTTCCTCGACCTCGTTCTGCGATTCATCAAGCTCGCCCAACTCTTTCTGAATCGCCTTCATCTGCTCATTGAGATAGTATTCGCGTTGGTTCTTCTCCATCTGGCGCTTGACGCGGCCGCGAATGCGTTTTTCAACCTCAAGCAGGTCGATCTCGGTTTCCATCAATGCAATGAGTTGCTCCAGACGGGCGCGCACGTCCTCGACTTCCAAGAGTTTTTGTTTGTCACTGATCTTCAGCGACATGTGTGCAGCGATGGTATCGGCCAGACGATCGGGATCATCGATCCCGGAAAGCGAGGACAGGATCTCGGGAGGAATCTTCTTGTTGAGCTTCACGTACTGATCGAACTGGGTCAGCACTGATCGGCTCAGCACCTCGACCTCGCGCTCGTCCATCGGCTGCGTGGCGATCTTGGCGATCTGCGCCTTGTAGTGATTTTCGCTCGCCAGAAAGTGCAGAATCTTGGCCCGTTCCACGCCTTCCACCAACACCTTGATTGTGCCATCGGGCAGCTTGAGCAATTGCAGAATATTCGCCAGTGTGCCAATGCGGTAGATATCGTTTGGGCCTGGCTCGTCTTCAGAAGCATTCTGTTGCGCCACCAGCAGAATCTGTTTGCTGGATTCCATGGCGGCTTCGAGTGACTTGATGGATTTCTCGCGACCGACGAACAGGGGAATAACCATGTGAGGATAGACCACCACATCGCGCAGCGGTAATACAGGAACAACTACCAATTGATCCTCAATAACATCTGATGATTGATCGAAATGCGGCATGCAGGAAATCCTCTTGAGTTATGGCACTTTAAGTATCGGCGCCAAGTCTTTGCCCATTAGCGGGCACTGTATAATTTGCAATGGGGATGGACTGCCTGCAATTCAAGCCCCATCCTGGGGCTCGGCGAAAATTACCTCGCGGCGGAGCGGCGTTGTTCGCCGCCTTCGTAGACGAGTATCGGTTGCGATTTCCCTTCCACGGTATCACTGTCGACGATGACCTTGCTCACCCCTTCGAAGGACGGCAGGTCATACATGATGTCGAGCAGGATGTTTTCCGTGATGGAACGCAGCCCACGCGCGCCTGACTTTCGATCCATGCCCTTGCGCGCGATCGCGCGTAGGGCATCCTCGCGGAATTCCAGATCACACCCCTCCATCTCAAAGAGCCGGGTATACTGCTTGACGAGCGAGTTTTTGGGCTCGGTCAGGATTTGAATCAAGGCATCCTCATCCAGCTCTTCCAACGTCGCGATCACAGGCAGGCGGCCAACGAACTCCGGAATCAGGCCGTAGCGCACCAAGTCGTCCGGCTCCACTTCCTTCAGCGCCTCGGACACCTTCTTGCGCTCATCCTTGCCTTTCACCTGCGCAGTAAAACCTATACCAGTGTTTTCGGAACGTTTGCGAATAATTTTATCTAAACCGTCAAATGCGCCACCGCAGATGAACAGAATATTGGCTGTGTTGACCTGCAAGAACTCCTGCTGCGGGTGCTTGCGCCCCCCTTGCGGCGGGACGGACGCGATGGTTCCTTCGATTAGTTTCAGCAAGGCTTGCTGCACACCTTCGCCGGATACATCACGCGTGATCGAGGGATTGTCCGATTTTCGGGAAATCTTATCGATTTCATCGATGTAGACGATACCCGTCTGGGCCTTTTCGACGTCATACTCGCATTTTTGCAGCAGCTTCTGGATGATGTTTTCAACATCCTCGCCCACATAGCCGGCCTCGGTGAGCGTCGTGGCATCGGCGATGGTAAACGGAACATTGAGCAGCCGCGCCAAGGTCTCGGCCAGCAAGGTCTTGCCACTTCCCGTGGGTCCAATTAGCAAGATATTGCTCTTGGAAATCTCGATGTCGGTTTTCTTGGTTCCCGAGCGTAGGCGCTTGTAATGATTGTACACCGCGACCGAAAGCACTTTCTTGGCATGGGTCTGTCCGATCACATATTCATCGAGGTTCCCCTTGATCTCGTGCGGCGTGGGAAGTTTACCTTCTCCGGCGGCCTTGCCCTGCTCATCGACTTCTTCGCGGATGATCTCATTGCACAGTTCGACGCACTCATCGCAGACGTAAACGGAGGGGCCGGCAATCAGCTTGCGTACTTCATGCTGGCTTTTGCCGCAAAAGGAACAATAAAGGAGCTTTTCGTTGTCGCCCCGGCTGCTCTTGTCGTCACTCATAGCCTACCTCATCTTACTCGCGTCTATTCTGATGCAATATCATCGATCTCCGACTGACAACTCAAGCAGTCATCACCCGATGTATCATCGACTTACCGCAGCCACCCGGTTCTCAAGAACGGAATCCACTAGTCCATAAGTACACGCATCCTTTGCACTCATGAAATAGTCGCGATCGGTGTCCTGCTGGATCGTCTCCATGGACTGGCCTGTATGTTTGACCAAAATCTGATTGAGTTTCTCCCGGACGAGCAGGATTTCACGCGCATGAATCTCGATATCCGATGCCTGCCCCTGGAATCCACCCAAGGGTTGATGGATCATGACACGGGAATGGGACAAGGCATAGCGCTTGCCCGCCGCGCCCCCCGCCAGCAAGAGCGCACCCATGCTGGCCGCCTGGCCAATCACCATGGTGCTGACATCGCATTTGATGAACTGCATGGTGTCATAAATGGCCAGCCCTGCGGTAACCGCTCCACCTGGGGAATTGATATACAGGTGAATATCCTTGTCCGGATTCTCCGACTCAAGAAACAGCAACTGCGCCACGATCAGATTGGCCATGTAATCCTCGACCGGCCCGACCAGGAAGATCACCCGCTCCTTCAGAAGGCGCGAATAGATATCGTAGGCTCGTTCCCCACGCGCGGACTGCTCCACCACGATGGGCACCAAGCCCTGCGCCATCACTGCGGCATTTTTCATTTTGTCACCATGCATATCGATCATTGATTTCATTATCTCGAGGGTACCGACTCTATTGTGGTTTAGTCATATCATCGAACGAGCTAGTAACTTCTTTAACCTTAGCGTGATCCAGCACCCAGTCAACCACGATATCTTCGAGCACCAGCGACTCGATTTCGCCCAGGCGATTTCGATCCGCATAGTACCAAGATACCACTTCTTGAGGGTCTTCATAAGAATTGGCTATCAAATCAATCTCTTGGCGCAAGCGCTCGGGCGACACTCTAAGATTATTGACTCGCACGATCTCCGAAAACAGCAGGCCGGTCGCCACACGCTTGCGCGCCATATCTTCAAAACTTGAACGCTGGTCGCTGGGCAATTGGAAGTCCGCCGGCAACCCCATGCGTTGTTTGTTGGCATCAATTTCCTGCTGGATCAATGCGCCAGGGACATGAACGGGATTGTTCGCAATCAGGGCATCAGCCACCTGTTGTTTGACCTTGGACTTGATGGCGCGCTCCAACTCGAAAGACATACTCTTTTTGAGCTGTTGGCGAAACTCAACCAAGTTGCCGTTTTCGACCCCGAGAGACTTGATGAATTCTTCGTTGACCTCGGGCATGGCCGCTTCTTCAACCTTATGCGCCTTGACCGAGAACTGAACTGGCTTACCCGCCACCTCTTTGAAGTGGTAATCGGTCGGAAACGACAAATCCAGAACTTTTTCCTGTCCGGCGGCCAGACCGACCAGCTGCTCTTCAAAACCAGCAATCATGCGGCCTCTGCCCAGCTCCACCGGCACACCCTTGCCTTCATTGCCCTTGAACTCTTCTCCATTGATCGTGCCTTTGAAGTCAATCGTTATCCGATCATCCATCTTGGCGGCACGATCCACGGGCGCCCAGCTGGCCCGTTGCTGCCGGATTTTGTCGATCATCTGGTCAATGTCCCGCTCGGAAATTTCGGCAACCGGCTTTTCGATCACGAGATCATCACAAGGGTTCAGCTGAATCTCCGGGTATACTTCGAACTTGGCGGTGTAGGCAAATGTCCTGCCCGGCACATAGGGAGCGGCATCCACCATGGGCGCCCCGGCGATACGGAGATTTTCGCGCATGATCGCTTCATATAAGGAGTTCTGCAGGACTTCACCAACAACTTCCTGGCGTACCATGCCTTCATAACGGTTCTTTACGATATTGAAGGGTACTTTACCGGCGCGGAATCCTGAAATCTGCGTGGTCCGGGCGATATTTTTCAGCCGGTTATTGATTTCGCTCTGAATGCGCTCTTCCGGTACCTCGACCCTCATGACGCGCTCTAGAGTGCCAGTTTTCTCCACTGAAACCTGCATGACTGTTAACTCCTCAATAACTAAGCTTTATCAAAAAATTCAACGAAATAGCATTATGTCGCTTGAATTCGTGCCATATGGTGCGAAAGGAGAGACTCGAACTCTCACGGGATGCCCGCTGGAACCTAAATCCAGTGCGTCTACCAATTCCGCCACTTTCGCTTAACTGGGCACATTATATCAAGGGAATGGATCAAATAAATAGCAAGTCCGGGCTACTAGTTGCCTATCCGATGACGCTACACGAGGGAAGTCGCTGCAATACGAAGGCATGAAATGGCCAGAGATGAGCTTTCTTCATGACGCCGTGATCGCCTGAAGGAGATCACCTGCGCAGTGAGGTGAATGGTGGGCCGTCAGGGACTCGAACCCCGGACCAAGAGATTAAGAGTCTCCTGCTCTACCAACTGAGCTAACGGCCCAACAGTTTAGGTTGCAAAGTAAACCATAAGTTACCCCTCGTTAGCAATACTACGCCACGGAAAAATCTAGGCGCTTCATTTGGCGTGACATTGGGCGCAAAGCTGATTGGCGGGCATGCGCAAACCACCCTCCTTGGCCTGATGAGGATCATGGCAGGTTACGCATGTCATCTTCCTGTTTGCCAACAGCGGCAAGGTCGACCGCATTGTATCCGGCAGCGATAATCCGGTTTGGTGATTCCCGCTACCCTGATGTCCGGCATGACATCCGGAGCAGAGATTCTCGACCGACTGTTTGAGCCCCCCGCCCATATCCGAATGACATGCGGCGCAGTCGGTATGCGCCAGACTGACTCCCACAGACATCAAGGCAAGCAGAAGAATCAGCACATGTCTCATGTGCTCAGACCCAGCATCGCGGGAAGCTCTCGCTCGGTTGCCCGGGTATAGTCCTTTTCGACCATCTGGCTGACCAGCTTCCGGGTGCTTTCATCCAGCACCTTATTGATCAAGCCATTGAAGTGGGGATTGGCGACCAGGATGATGTTGGAACATTGGTGGTCCTTGCGCCCGGATTCCAGATGCTTGGCGATGATCTGTGCAAACTTCTCGGCCTCAAACTGCTTGGGATCAGAGCTGGATACCATCGCCCCATGTCCCGTCCCTTTGCTTTGCGCATGACCGGGACGATCACTGGCCAGCTCACTGCCCTTCTTGCGGCTTTCGGGGTGTTCCAGTTGATTGATGAGTTTGAATTCCTCCTTCTGCTTATAAGAAAAGATTCGTGCTTCACTGGAATTGGCAACAAGTACCCAGGTGGATGTCATAATCGCTCCTTTCATTTGAACGAAGTTTGTTATTACCCTCAAAAAAGTATAGACGAAGTCCGGATGAAGTGAACCCGGATTTTCCATTAGCGCTCGTAGCGAGAGCGAACAATGAAAAAGGCCGCTCTAAGGCGGCCTTTTTGAATTGCTCTAGCTGCATGCGGGCAACGCGCATCAGAGCACCGAAATGCACAATCCCATCAGTCCCGCCGGGTAGATCCCCAGCGCCAGAACAGCAAGGCCATTGGCGCTCAAGACCAATCGCATGTCGGTACTCGCGCTGATCGGGTGCGTGTCTTCCGGCTTGTCGAAATACATCAGCTTGACGATGCGCAGGTAGTAGAACGCGCCGATGATGGAGAAGATCACCGCCACCACCGCCAGCCAGACCATGTCGACATCCACCACCGCTTGCAGCACCGCGAACTTCGCATAGAAACCCAGCGTCGGCGGGACGCCCGCCATGGAGAACATCAGAATCAGCATCATGAACGCAAACCACGGGCTGCGCTCGTTGAGCCCCTTGAAGTCATCCAGGCGATCGGCCTCGAAACCACGACGGCTCAACAGGATGATCATACCGAAACCACCCAGTCCCATGATCGCGTAGGCGATGACATAAAACAGGGCTGCGGAATACCCGTACTCCGTACCGCTGAGGATGCCCAGCAGCAGAAATCCGACATGTGAGATCGTCGAATAAGCGAGCATGCGCTTCAGATTGGTCTGGGCAATGGCGACCACGTTGCCGATGGCCATCGAGAGCACCGCGAGGATGATCAACATGTCTTGCCAGTGCACGTGCAAGCCCTGCATGCCTTCGACCAGCAGACGCATCAGCATGGCGAAGGCGGCAATCTTGGGGGCGGTGCCGATGAAGATCGTGACCGGTGTCGGCGCGCCGTGATAGACATCGGGAATCCACATATGAAACGGCACGGCGCCCAACTTGAAGGCCAGCCCGATGATCACGAACACCAGACCGAAAATGAGGACGAGGTTATTGCGATCCGCGTTCATGATCGCCTGACCGACCTCGGTGATATCCAGGCTGCCCGTGGCGCCGTAAAGCATCGACATGCCATAGAGCAACAGACCGGAGGCCAGCGCGCCGAGGACGAAATATTTCATCGCGGCCTCGGTCGCCACCTCGGAATCGCGATTCAAGGCCACCAGGGTGTACAAGCAGAGCGACAGCAGTTCGAGGCCAAGATACAAGGTGAGGAAGCTGTGCGCGGACACCATGACCATCATGCCCAGCACGCCGAACAGCGCCAACACGTAGAACTCGCCCTTGAACAGGTTACGCTCGCTCAGGTACTGACGCGAGTACACCAGCACGCCTGCACTGACCAGATAGATGAACAACTTGGCCACATCCGCCATACTATCGGCAACGAAGGTGCCGCTGAAGGTGTAAACGGTTTCCTTGTTGAAGAAGGCTATGGTCAATACCGCGGCGCCGGCCAAGGTCATCAGGGACAACAGGTAGGTCAACACCCTGCCCCGCTCCGTGACAACCAGGTCGACCAACAGAATCAGGCATGCCATGCTCAGAACGAAGATTTCTGGCAGCGCAGGCAAAAAATTCGGCGTTTCAAAATTCATGTACAGTACTCGACCTTCTTATAGTTTGGACTGACCAATCTGTTGCACCAGGTGCTCGACCGAAGGATGCATGACCTCCAGCAAGGGTGCCGGCCAGATACCCAGCGCAAGAACGGCGATGGCCAACACGCCCAGGATCAGAAACTCGCGTTTGTTGAGGTCCTTGAGCGTCCTGACACCATCATTGGCGATATCGCCAAAGAACACGCGCTTGACCATCCACAAGGTATACGCCGCGCCGATGATCAGCGTGGTCGCCGCCAGGAAGGCGATCCAGAACCCGGCCTTGTAGGCGCTCAGAATGACCATGAACTCACCGACGAACCCCGAGGTGCCGGGCAGGCCGGCATTGGCCATCGCAAACAGCACCGCCAAGGCGGCAAACTGCGGCATTGTGTTGACGACCCCGCCATAGGCGCCGATCTCGCGGCTGTGGAGGCGATCATAGAGCACGCCCACGCACAGGAACAGCGCGCCGGAGACCAGGCCGTGCGAGATCATCTGCACCAGCGCGCCCTCGATGCCCATCGCCGCGCCCAGTTCGCTGCCGGTATTGGCAAAGATCAGGAACGGGATGAAAAAACCCAGGGTGACGAAACCCATGTGCGAGATCGACGAATAGGCGATCAGTTTCTTCATGTCCTTCTGCACCAGTGCGACAAAACCGATGTAGACGATAGCGATAAGCGAGAGCGCGATCATGAAGCCGTCCAACATCCGGCTGGCATCAGGGGTGATCGGCAGGCTGAAGCGCACGAAACCATAGGTGCCGAGCTTCAACATGATCGCCGCCAGGATCACCGAACCACCGGTAGGTGCTTCAACGTGCGCATCCGGCAACCAGGTATGCACCGGCCACATCGGCACCTTGACCGCAAAGGCCAGCAGGAAGGCGACGAAGATCCACAACTGGGCGGTCTCGCCGATCGGCAGCGTATGGAAATCCAGGATCGCAAAGCTGTCGGACTGCATATAGAGGTAGATCAGCGCCACCAGCATGAACACCGAGCCGAGGAAGGTGTACAGGAAGAACTTGATCGTGGCGTACACGCGGCGCTGCCCGCCCCAAATCCCGATGATGAGGAACATCGGAATCAGCATCGCTTCCCAGAACACGTAGAACAACACCGCATCCAGCGCGGCGAAGACACCGTTCATCAAGCCTTCCATGATCAGGAACGCCGCCATGTATTGCGCCGGCTTGTACTTGATGACTTCCCAGCCTGCCAACACCACCAGCACGGTCGAGAAGGTCGTCAGAATGATGAGCGGCACGGAGATGCCGTCGACGCCGAGGTGATAAAAGACGTTGAAAGCCGGGATCCACGCGAAACGCTCGACGAACTGCATTTCATGGGTCGTCAGATTGAAATCGGTGTAGAGAAACAGCGAGATGACGAAGGTGGCCAGTGAAACCGCCAAGGCGATCCAACGCGCCAGCGGCGCTCTTGCGTCCGAGCTGCAAGCGAGCACAGGGATGGCGCCCAGGATCGGCAACCAAATGACGAGGCTGAGCAATGGCAAATCAGACATCTAATCTTTACCCTTCTTATTTTTGTTAACCAAGCACGACCCAGCTTAGCAACGCCAGCAAACCGAGAATCATCACAAAGGCATAATGATACAGATAACCAGACTGGACTTGCCGCACCACGCCCGAGAGCCAGCCGACGCTGCGGGCCGTGCCGTTGACCATCAAACCGTCGATCAATTTGACGTCACCCACCTGCCAGAACATACGACCCAGTCCACGCGCACCGCCACCGAAGACGGCATCATTCACATCATCGCAATAGTATTTGCGATCCAGAATGGTATAGATCAGCGAGAACCGCGCTTTGATCTTCGCCGGGATTTCCGGCCGCTTCATGTAGAAGTACCACGCCGTGCCCAAACCCGCCATCGCCAGCCAGAACGCGGGAGTCACCAGGCCATGCAGAACAAAGCCCCACGCCCCATCGAAACCCTTGCCGATCTGCGCCAGCACATCGTTCGCTTCCGCCACATAGATCGAGTTGCCGAAGAAATCGCCGAACAACATCGGACCGATATAATACCCCCCGGCGATCACTGAAGGCACCGCCAAGGCAATCAGCGGGATCGTCACGACCGGAGGTGATTCATGCAGATGTGCCTTGGCATGATGATCCATGCGCTCTTCGCCGTGGAAAACGAGGAAGAACATGCGGAAGCTGTAGAAGGCGGTAACGAACACACCGAGCAACACGCAGACATAAGCGAAGGGTGCAGCCGCGTTCTGCGAGTGATGCACCGCCTCGATGATGGCATCCTTGGAGAAGAACCCGGAGAACCCAGGGAAGCCGATCAGCGCCAATGAGCCGATCAGCATGGTCCAATAGGTGTATGGCATGTATTTCTTCAGCCCGCCCATCTTGCGGATGTCCTGCTCATGGTGCAGCGCGATGATGACCGAACCGGCCGCCAGGAACAGCAAGGCCTTGAAGAAGGCGTGCGTCATCAGATGGAAGATGCCGGCGGCATAGGCGGAGGCGCCCAACGCGACGGTCATATACCCGAGCTGCGACAAGGTCGAGTACGCCACCACGCGCTTGATGTCATTCTGGATAATGCCGAGAAAGCCCATGAACAGCGCGGTGATCGCGCCGATGACCAGCACCACGCTCAGCGCGGTGGTGGAAAGTTCGTACAGCGGCGACATGCGCGCCACCATGAAGATACCCGCGGTCACCATCGTGGCGGCGTGGATCAAGGCGGAAATCGGCGTCGGGCCTTCCATGGAATCCGGCAGCCACACATGCAGTGGCACCTGTGCGGATTTACCCATCGCGCCGATGAACAGCAGGATGCAAATGAGCGTCATCACAGACCAACCATCCCCGGGAATGATCTCGACGGTCAGATCCTTCATCATCGGGGCGGCGGCAAACACCTCGGCATAGTCCAGGCTGTTGAAGAACATCAGCACGGCCGCGATGCCCAGCAGAAAGCCGAAGTCACCGACGCGGTTGACCAGAAAGGCCTTGAGATTGGCGTAGATCGCCGACTCGCGCTTGTACCAGAAGCCAATCAACAGATACGACACCAGGCCCACCGCTTCCCAGCCGAAGAACAGCTGCATGAAGTTATTGGCCATGACCAGCATCAGCATGGAGAAGGTGAACAGCGAGATATAGCTGAAAAAGCGCTGATAGCCCGGGTCATCGTGCATATAGCCGATGGTGTAGATATGCACCATGAAGGAGACGAAGGTGACGACCACCATCATCATGGCGGTCAGCTCATCGATCATGAAACCAATTTCGAATTTGATGCCGTCGCTCACCAGCCAGGTATACACGGAGGCATTATAGGGTTCCGCGCCATCGATGATGATGTGTTTGAACACGACCAGCGAGAGCACAAACGAGATCGCCACACCGATATTGGTGACCCAATGCGCCCCGGCGCGGCCGATTTGCCGGCCAAACAGCCCTGCGATGATAGCGCCGATCAAGGGCGCCAGCACGATGGCGAGATAGACGTTCGGCATATTTTCAGTCACGCGTTATCCCTTCAAGGTGTCGAGGTTGTCAACATTGATCGTGTGTTTGTTTCGGAACAACACGACGAGGATGGCCAGACCGATCGCCGCTTCGGCAGCCGCGACCGTCAGGATGAAGAAGACGAAGATCTGCCCTGCGGTATCACCGAGAAAGTGCGAGAACGCCACGAAATTCATGTTCACCGCCAGCAACATCAACTCGATCGCCATCAAGAGAATGATGACATTCTTTCGGTTGATGAAAATCCCCGCCATGCTGATGCAAAACAGGATGGCGCCCAGAATCAGATAATGTGACAACGAGATCATCGTCTTTCTATTTCCTATTCTTTCTTTTCCGAGATCATCTTGACCAAGCGAACCCGGTCATCCCGACGCACCTTGACCTGCTCCTCCGGACGCTGATACTTCACGTCGGGGCGCTTGCGCATGGTCAAAAGGATCGCCGCCACAATGGCGACCAACAAGATCACCGCCGCGATCTCGAAGGGATACATATACACCGTGTACAGAACCCGGCCCAGCTCCTTGGTATTGCTGTAATCCGGACCATGCGGTTCGGGAATCGGAAAAAGCTCCAGACCAAAATGAGCCGGCCCCAGCACCACGACCATTTCGAACAGAATAATGAATGCGACCGCTGCACCGACAGGAAGGTATTTGATGAAACCTTCCTTCAACGGCGCGATATTGATATCGAGCATCATCACCACGAACAGGAACAACACCATCACCGCGCCGACATACACCAGCACCAGCGTGATGGCGAGAAACTCCGCCTCCAGCAGCAGCCAGATTGCCGCGCTGGTGAAAAACGCCAGCACCAGGAACAGTGCCGCATATACCGGGTTGCGTACCGTGATCACCGCGAGCGATGCCCCAACCAGGACAAAGGAAAAGAGATAAAAAATAATTTCTGAGAAAGCCATTAGTTCAGCGCCATAATTAGTTAGCGATATTTCGCATCCTGCGCGCGATCCTGGGCGATCTGCGCTTCAAATTTGTCACCCACCGCCAGCAGCTTGTCCTTGGTCATCAGCAGATCGCCGCGCTGCTCACCGTGATACTCGAAATGGCGTGTCTCGACGACCGCATCGACCGGGCAGGCCTCTTCGCAAAAACCGCAGTAAATGCACTTGGTGAGATCGATGTCATAGCGCGTGGTGCGGCGTGTGCCATCATCGCGCGGCTGTGATTCGATCGTGATCGCCAGCGCGGGGCACACCGCCTCACACAGTTTGCACGCGATGCAACGCTCTTCGCCGTTGGGATAGCGGCGCAGCGCATGCAGGCCGCGGAAGCGGTTCGACATCGGCGTCTTCTCTTCCGGATATTGCACCGTGATCTTGCGCGCAAACAGATATTTGCCGGTCAGCGCCAAGCCCTTGCACAATTCCCAGAGGGTAAAGCTCTTGATGTAATGTTTAATCGCGTTCATGTGTCACCTCCCCTCTCAACTGAACCATGGCCCGACCTTGCCGAGGATCAACACGCCCTCGACCAGGAGCCAAACGATCGTCAGAGGAATGAAAACCTTCCAGCCCAAACGCATGATCTGGTCATAGCGATAACGCGGAAACGTCGCGCGGAACCAGAGGAAGCAGAACAGGAAGAAACTCGTCTTCAACAGCAGCCACACGATGCCCGGCACCCAGGCGAAGGCGCCTTCCAAGAAGGTTCCGGCAAACGGCGACAGCCAGCCACCGCAGAACATCAGTGCGGTCAAGATTGAAACCAGGATCATGTTGGCGTATTCCGCCAGGAAGAAGATACTGAAGGTCATGCCGGAATATTCGACATGGAACCCGGCGACGATTTCCGATTCACCTTCCGCCACGTCGAACGGCGCGCGATTGGTCTCCGCCAAGCCGGAAATGAAGTAGACCAGAAACAGCGGGAGCAATGGCAGCCAGAACCAGCTGAACAAGCCGCCCTGCTGCGCGGCAACGATCTCGCCGATATTCAGGCTGCCGCCGGCCATCAACACGCCGACCAGGGCGAAACCCATGGCGATTTCATACGATACGATCTGCGCGGCGGAGCGCAACGCGCCGAGAAACGCGTACTTCGAGTTCGAGGCCCAGCCGGAGATGATCACGCCGTACACCGCCATCGAGGTGATGGCGAGAATATAAAGCAGGCTGGCGTCGATGTCGGAGAGAATCAGTCCATCGTCGAATGGCACCACGGCCCAGGCCGCGATCGAGGGCGCGAAGGCGAGGATCGGCGCGATCAGAAACAGGAAGCGATTGGAATTGGTCGGGATGATCACTTCCTTCATGATGAGCTTGACGGCATCGGCGATCGGCTGCAACAGACCACGCGGACCCACGCGATTGGGTCCGATACGCACCTGGATATAGCCGATGACCTTGCGCTCGGCCAGCGTCAGATACGCCACCGCGCCCATGATGGGCAGGACGATGGCGAGGATCTTCAACACGATCCACACCAGCGTTTGCAGGCCGTCGGGCAGGCCGCTCAACAATGTCTGTAATACTTCAATCATGCAGCTCTTTCACCCCTGCTTGGCAGCGTATGGTTGATCAGGCCTTGTGCAATGTCACCGGCGAGAAGTCCGGCGCCAGCGCGGCGGTCTCCGGCAAGCCGGCATGGATCAGCGCGCAATCGTCCGGCACGCGCTCATCGATCGCCAGCGGCATTTCGACATCCACGCCGTTTTGCTTGACCTTGACGCGCTCGGCCCCCAGCACGCCCAGCGATTGCGCCAGCGCGCGATTGATGCGCACCGCTTTGACCGTATCGACATCCTGGGTCTTCTGCAACGCCGGCGCGCGGCGCACCGAGGCATCGGTGGCGTAGATCGGCGTCTCGGCGATTCGGACCACGCCTTGTTCGGCGTTCCGCTGGGCGGAAACCACATAGGCAGCATCATTGCTCGGCGCGGGTTGCCCGATCTCGGCGCGCGCCTCATCGAGCACATCCTGGGAGGTGATGTGTTCAAAACCGGCGACATCAAACAGGTTACCCAGCACACGCAAGATCTTCCAGGCCGGACGTGCCTCGCCCTTCGGTGCGACGACGCCGCCAAAGGACTGCCAGCGTCCTTCCACGTTCACAAAGGTGCCGGAGGTTTCGGCGGACACGGCCACAGGCAGCAGCACATCGGCGCAGGCCTCCAGCGCCGGCGAACGATAGGCGCTCATCGCCACCACGTATTCCGCGGCGGCCAGCGCCTCGGCCAGCTTGGCGCCATTGGCGCAATCGAGCGCCGGCTCGATGCCGTGCAGCAGATAGGCCTTGAGCGGCGCTGCAATCATCTGCTGAACATTCTTACCTTTCTTGGCGACCGCCTTGCCGCCCGCGCCGCGATGCGGTAACACGCCCGCCAACGCAGCGCCGGCGCTGTTGCTGCCTTCGCTGAGATGACCCAGTGTGCTGCCGCTCGCCTTGGCGATATAGGCGGCCAGGGCGCGCAGGCTCGCGGCCTGGGGATGCGCATTGGCGTAGTTGCCGAGCAGCACCGTGGAATGCGCCGCCGCGGTCAACTGCTTGGCGATCGTCTCATGACGCTTGTCCGGCGTGGCGGCATTGATCAGGGTTGAGAGCTCCGCAGTCACGGCAGCCTGGCCTGACGCCCGCAGCGCCTTGGCCACCGCGGCCAGTTCCGCCACCATGTGGCGCGGCGAGGTGATCAGCTTTTCCGCCAGCGTGAAATGAAAATCGTAATCGACCGGATTGAGGCACATGACGGCGGCCCCATTCATCGCGGCCTTGCGCACGCGGTGCGCGGCGATCGGCTGGTCCTTTCTGATATTCGCCCCCACCAAGAGCGCCGCGTCGAGGGTATCGAGCGCTTCGAGGCTCTGTCCCAACCACGGGAATGCCGGCACCACGTCCTGATCGGTAAAATCCGTCTGCCGCAGGCGATGATCGATATTGGCGCTGCCCAGACCGCGCGCCAATTTCTGTAACAGGAAATGCTCTTCCAGGGTGGCGCTGGGCGATACCAGGCAGCCGATCTGGTCGGCGCCATGCGCAGTGATGGTCTTTCTGATGCCGTGTACGACATTCTCCAGCGCGGTGTTCCAGTCCGTTTCCTGCCAGGCGCCGTTGACCTTGATCATCGGCGCGGTCAGACGGTCATCCGCATTGAAGCCTTCATAACTGAAACGGTCGCGGTCGGAGATCCAGCACTCGTTGATCGCTTCATTGTCGCGCGGCACGACGCGCATCACACGATTGTTGTACACATGCACGCCGACATTGGAGCCGATACAGTCATGCGCGGCAATGGTGCTCGCCTGGGTCATTTCCCATGCGCGCGCCGCGAATCGGAACGGCTTGGAGGTCAAGGCGCCGACCGGGCAAAGGTCGATCACATTACCCGACATCTCGGAGGTCACGCCTTGCTCGATGTACGTGCCGATCTCCATGTGCTCGCCGCGCCCAGTGGCGCCAAGCTCACGCACGCCGGCAATCTCTTCGCCGAAGCGCACGCAGCGGGTGCAATGGATGCAGCGGGTCATGTCGGTGGCGATCAAGGGACCGATGTTCTTGTCGCCGACGATGCGCTTGTTCTCGGCGTAGCGCGAGGTATCGTTGCCATAGCCCAGCGCCACATCCTGCAACTCGCACTCACCGCCCTGATCGCAGATCGGGCAATCCAGCGGATGGTTGATGAGGAGGAATTCCATCACGCCCTTTTGCGCCTTGATCGCCTTGGGCGAACGGGTAAAGACCTTCATGCCGTCGGTGACCGGCGTGGCGCAGGCCGGCAAGGGTTTGGCCGCTTTCTCAACTTCCACCAGGCACATCCGGCAATTGGCCGCGATGGACAGCTTCTTGTGATAACAAAAGCGCGGGATATTGAAGCCAGCCTCGTCCGCCGCCTCGATGAGCATCGATCCGCTGCGCGCCTCTATCTTCTTGCCGTCGATTTCGATTTTTACCGTCGTCATAGTCGCAACAATTCTATTCGTGGAGGACCAACCTCGTTATTACCCGTGATACGCCTCAGCCGACCAGGCACTTCTTGTGGTCGATGTGATACTGGAACTCATCGCGGAAGTATTTGATGAAGCTTGCCACCGGGGCCGCGGCGGCATCCCCGAGCGCACAGATGGTATGCCCTTCGATGCCCTTGGCCACCTTCTCCAGAAGATCGAGATCCTCGTTTCTACCCTGGCCGTTTTCAATGCGGTTGACGACACGCGACAGCCAGCCCGTGCCTTCCCGGCACGGCGTGCATTGACCGCACGACTCTTCGTAGTAGAAATAGGAAATCCTGGCCAGGGCCTTGACCATGCAGGTGCTATCGTCCATGACGATCACGGAACCCGCGCCCAGCATCGAACCGGCCTTGGAGATGCTGTCATAGTCCATATTGATTTGCATCGCCACATCCGCCGGCAGCACCGGCGTGGACGAGCCGCCGGGAATGAGCGCCTTCAAGCGGTGCCCGGTGCGGATGCCGCCGGCCATCTCGAGCAGTTCCGCGAACGGCGTGCCCATGCGCACTTCGTAGTTGCCGGGTTTGTTGACATGTCCGGAGACGGAAAAGATCTTACTGCCGCCGTTATTGGGCTTGCCCAGCTCCAAAAACCATTGACCGCCCTTTTCCAGGATCATCGGCACGGAGGCGAGTGTTTCGGTGT
>CAZKZP010000045.1:0-23974 GCA_964557295.1 uncultured Chromatiales bacterium
ATCTTATGGCTTGGTTTGGCATTGTGCTGAGCATGTCGGCCTTGGCCGACAGCCAGACGTCGTCTGTCAACCCCCTCGACCGTGGACCCACCCTGACGGAAACTGGCCGCCTTACCTACAACCTGCCGTTGGATAATCTCGAAGCGATTGATGAATTGAACCAGTTGGGTGTGCTGGACCGCGCCTATTTGCACAAGATCAGCGCCGACAAAAAACAATGTTCAGAGATTCCGCTGGAGATGAATCTGCCGCCTTATGTCGAGAAAGAAGACCAGTTCTTCGTTTACGAATCGACGACCCGCCGCATCATTCCGGAGGAAAGATACACGATCAAGTGGAAAAAACGCGGTGATACGGCGCCGGGCACGCTGAGCATTTCTGGGGCCGCGTGCGGGAAGTATCACGTCCTGCGCTATTTCTCATTTCCGGCGAGTTTATCCGATGCTCAAGGTCAGCCGGTGGTGGGCTCGGCGAGTCGCCTGGTCGTGTTGATCCACGACTGGAATTCTGCGGGGCTGCCGGATATGTATGGCGAGGACGAGCGCCGTCAGCCGACTCGCTTGGGGGTGCTGAAGCAGGGGGTCGGCACTCAGCTCGCGCTGGTCAACCAAAAGCTGGGTACCGACTGGACCCTTGCCCCGTATCATTGGGAGCGCGATGCGGTGGCCGGTTACCGGGTGATCACAGACGAAGGGATCGACTGGATGCGCGCCAACCAGGCCGCAGAGATCGCCTACCAACATGGCTATCATCTCGGCCAACTGCTGGCGGCCAGGGCGTCATCGTTGCAAAAGGTGCAGTTCATCGCCCAAGGCGCGGGCGCCTGGGTGGCGCGCTCGGCGGCGGAATATCTCGCCCGGAATACCAAGACTGTCGTCCAGCTGACCTTGCTCAATCCCTTTCTGCCGCGGGAAAACGCCCTGAAGGATGACATCGTCAAGGCCCGGCTGGGCGCGGCGGAGCTCCAGGACTGGACCAAGGCGCACCAAGAGCGCATCGAAAAATTGGAACACTACTTCACCGAGACCGATGCCCGGTTTACTTCCCGGGGCGTGTGGTGGCCGGTGCAACAGGCCAGCGCTGCGTTCGAGGTGCTCAACCGTCGGGTGGATTATCCCGGATCAGGCGGTGGCGCCCGGTATTCCGGTTATCAGGGGGCCGGACAGTGGTACTACGAAACGACCTTGGACCCGGAGGAGGAGCCGATGGCCAAGGAAGGGCAGTGGGAGATTGCGCAGATGCCGTTTTATCCCGACCAGGCGCATGGCTGGTATCAGAGTCTGCCGTATTGTGAGTGGCTCAGGATCTGTAGCGCGGGCGCGACGCGAGGGAAGGCTGAACACAAGAGCCGCCTGCGATTGCAGGCGCGTCTGGACAGTTATTCGGGATCGTACGCCGCCAGGCAAGACGGCAAGTTGTGGGTCGAAGTCCACGATGCGCGCACCAAGCGCCCGGTAATTGCCGATGTCTCGTATGTGATGTGCCGTGACGAGGCCTGCCGGGAGCCGCTGGGAGTGGAGCAGAAGCTCAGCTACGATTCCGCCTCTGGCGCATACCTCCCCGCGACCTTTTCCGTCGGCGAGACACCGGGTCGCAAGCACATCGTGATCAAGGCCAAGACCAAGGACGCATCCGCCGAGAAGGCGCTGGGATTCACCGTGGCCTCCCCGACGAAGGGGCATGATCTGGCGCTGGTTTCCTTCGGATTGAGCGCCGCCGAGGCCGAGGTGGGCGACAAGGTCGCCGTCAGCGGCATCACCGTGGCCAATCAGGGAAGGCATGACGAGATCGCCCGCCTCAAATTCATGGTGGCCGGTCCGAATGGCTATGTCTATCCGCGCCAGGGTATGACCGAGCTCAAACTCGGGCCGATCAAGGCGGGGGCCACGCAGACCTTTCACACCGGCAGCAATGGCGATCTGCCGGCCTGGATCGTTCCGAGCGGAATCCCCATGCAGAAAGAGTATACGGTCTCGCTGATGATCAGCGGTGAGATGGGCGATGATCGGTTGCAGGACAACGCGGCGCGTTCCGTGGTGATGGTGGGCAAGGAGGATTTGTCGGAGTACAACGCCATCGTGGGCGTGGTCGCGGACCTCAATATCAACTACCTCCAAGGTCAGATGCGGCCTGATACCTATGTCGAATTCCAGAGCAGCAAGGCCTCCTACACCATCGAGATTGAAGATGTGAAACATGACGGCTGCACCATCGAGGTCGAACGCGACCAACGTGACCTATGGGCAGGAAAGCTCATGTACGGGATCGTGCACATGATCGGCAAGGAGCTTGCCGTGCAATGCCGCGCCGGCGTGCTCGATAACCGTGCGTCGATGGGCGTGTTTTCAAAGTTGACCTTGGTGGTGGGCGAGGTGATCAGCGACAAGCGGATGGGGGTCGCGCCCGATGAGCGCAAGACGATACTCAACACGCCTGTGGCGTATTTCGCCAATACCGACGCCAATCATGGCAAGCCGGTCGAATGGCTGGGTTTGTTGGACACCTCGCAATGCCGGCCGGACTATTGCCGCTTCAGTTCGCAATTTCCGCCCAAGGACATCAATCTGGAACGTAAATCGGCCAGCGGCGCGGGTTACGAGTTTGAAGTCTCCTCACGCGCCTCGGGCAAGTACCGGTTTGCCGTGGAATTGAAAACCGAGCTTCCATGGGATCCGCAGAAAGACACACCGCGCATGATCCTGCACAAGGTGGATTTGACCAGCCGGGTGCATGAATATGGTTATTACTGGTTGTTCGGCGGATTGGATGTGCGTTCGGTTTCTAAACCCGCGCCAGCGGATTGAAGCTGCTCATTGGGCGATTGATCAATACAGGGAGCAACAACAATGTCAGAGCTAAAACGAATCTTTTATGTGGAAGATGAGCCGGATATCCTCGAAGTCGCCAAAATCGCCTTGGGCGACATCGGCGGTTTCGAGGTCGGAGGTGCGAGTTCGGGACAGGAGGCGCTGGGACGGCTTGAGGCATTTGGCCCCGATCTGATCCTCCTCGATGTCATGATGCCGGGCATGGATGGGCCGACGACCTTGCGCGAGCTGCGCAAAATCCCCGCGCTTGCGGACATCCCGGTCATCTTCATGACCGCCAAGGTGCAACCGAAGGAGATCGAGCATTTCAAGGCCATCGGCGCGCTGGAAGTGATTGCCAAACCGTTCGATCCCATGACCTTGGCGGCGCACTTGTCGAAGCTGTGGGAGAGACATCGTGTCTGAACAGCGCTTGCAGGAGCGGCTAAAGGCATTGAACGATTCGTACTTTCAGCAATTGCCCGAGAAAATCATCACGGCCGAGCGGCTTTGGCGGGAGATCTTGGCCGACGGCGCATGGGGTGTGCCGGCGCGCGAGTTGCATCGTTTGCTGCACAGCCTGGCCGGCAGCGGCGCGACCTTCGGCGCACAGGAGTTGAGCGCATGCGCGCGCGCTTTTGAGTATCACGTTCAGGAGCGGATGCAACACGCCGCACCGCTCGACGCCGAGACGGCGGCGCGAATCGAAGGCTACCTGCAAGAGCTCAAGTCCTGCATCGAACGGGAAGTGCGGCAGTACTCGACACGGTGTTGAACGTCGTCCTCTGCTTCCGGCGCGACTCATGAGCGCCTCATCGATGTGCGAGGGCGGTGAATTTTTGTAAATTCACCCTGCCGGCAATATTGGCCGCGGCGGACATGTGCTAGCTTTATTCCCTAATCACAACAGGAGAGGAGAAGTCATGAAACACATCGCGCATACCGCCGCCATCGCCGCCCTCGCGCTCAGCGGTAACGTCGCCGCCCAAGGCATGCAGGGATTCAAGGGAGAGGCGGAATTGGGTTACACCAATATCAGTGGGAACTCGGATGCCGAAACCCTCGTCGCCAAGGCGAAAGGAACGAAGGAGTTCGACAAGTGGCGCCATAACGCGCTGCTGGAGGCCACCAAGAGCTCAAGCAACAGCGTCGATACGGCGGAGCGGTATCTGGCCTCTTACAAGGCGGACTACAAATTGACGGATGTCGATTACGCCTTTGGTCAATTGAACTATGAGCAAGACAAATTCAGCGGTTATGACAGTCGCATGAGTGAGCTGATTGGTTATGGCCGCGACCTTCACAAGACCGATACCTTGCTGGTCAATGCTGAAATCTCGGCCGGTGCGCGGCAAAGCCAGCTGGATGACGCCTTATTGGCACCGAATGAAGACGATACGCTCAATGAAACCGTGGTCAAGCTGCTCGGTCATCTGAACTGGAAGGTCAGTGATACCACCGATTTCGATGAGGTGTTGACGTATGATGCCGGTGATGAAAGCAAGATCACCAAGTCGGTCTCCGGTCTGAAGGTGAAGATCAACACCGCGCTGGCGATGAAGGTGACCTACACCATCACCCATAATTCCGACCCCTTGCCGAGCACCACGGCCACGGATCGTGAAACCAATGTGACTCTGGTGTATTCGTTCTAACGTTCGGCCGCTCAAATGGTTCAGAGGCCTTCGCCCCGAGGCGAGGGCCTCTTACCATTACAACGGCTCATTTGCATGTCAGGTGCGTTAGGCAGTATTTCAGGCACTCCTGCAATAGCCGATTGGCTTGATGTTTTTCGTCTTCGTGGTAGCCGTGGGAATTCTGCTGCGGATATCTCGCATCAAACCTGCCATGACCTTGATAATGGGTGGCCTCGGCCACGCAGGCATCGTGATAGATCCTGACCTCGAACACCATGTCGGAGACAAGCGGTGAAGTGGTCTTCAGCTTTATGCACAGCGACAATACCGTGGTGTATTTGCCGTATTCCTTGATGCGGATGATCAGGTGACTCGCGTCGCCGATCGGCTGAACCACCTCTCCGTGGAGAGTCTGAGGATCGGGTAGCAATTTCTGAAGCATGCAAAAATTTATTTCATGCACGCGGGTTTGGTTGTGGAAGTGGCGGGATCTTCTGTGGAGCAGGGTCTCGAACATTATAGTTCAAATCTGGATGCCAGGCGCGCCTTGAGCCGCACCAGGGCTTGGGTCATCAATTGGCTGACTCGCGATTCACTGACATCGAGCACGGCGCCGATCTCTCTTAAGTTAAGCTCTGTTTGATAATACAACACAATCACGAGTTTTTCACGTTGCGGCAGCCGCTCGATAGCTTGAGCCACGATGCGCTGCTTGTCTTCCGCTTGCAATATTTCCAGGGGGCCATGGCTCTTGTCCGACAGCCCCTCCTCGATGGCACCGTCATCGACACCCAGGTCATCCAGGCTGAAGATCCGGGAGACGCTGGAGTCTTGCAGGATCTTGAAATACTCATCCAGACTGATGCCGAGATGCGCGGCGATCTCTTCATCCTTGGCGTCGCGGCCGGTCTGGTGTTCGATCGCCCGCATGGCTTCCATGAGATCCCGCGCCTTTTTGTGCACGGATTTCGGCGCCCAATCGTTGCGGCGCAGTTCATCGAGCATGGCGCCGCGCACGCGGATGCTGGCATAGGTTTCGAAGCTCGCGCCTTGCTTGGGATCGTAGAGACGGGAGGCCTCGAGCAGGCCGACCATGCCGGCCTGAATCAGGTCGTCGACCATGACCGATGCGGGGAGCCGGCCCGCCAGATGGTAGGCGATGCGCTTGACCAACGGCGCATGTCGCTTGAGGAAGCTGTCGATATCTTCGGCGGCGTTGAGGCTCGAATACATTTTCGTTTTGGCCCGCTGGACGGCATTTCGTTGGGGTATGGTGAAAATTCAAGATTAGGGATCGACATAGGGCGGGCAAACTTTAACGCTGCGCCAGGCGAGATTCATTTGTCTTGAAAAACAACCGAATGAAAATTTCAATAATTATGCCAGGCGGCCGATATCTCGGACAAGCGTCGGAATGCTCCGGTGAGGGATCGATGTGAAAAAGCATCTCAACAAATGGCTCGAGAAGCTGGCGAACAAGAATTTTCCTGTCCTGCCGCATACCCATGCGATTTTGGCCGCAGAGACGGTCGAGGAGTTGTCATTGGAGGGGTTGTCCGCCCGGGTCGCGCTTGACCTCGGGCTGGTCATCAATCTCTTGCACTATGCGAACACTACACCCCACCACCATTTCAATCATCGGCTGACCACCCTCGAATACACGGTCCGGATGCTGGGCATCAACAAGATACGCAAGATTTGTCTCGAATCGCCACTCCTTACCGAGGTCGTGCCCCCGCAGGGGCTGGCGGTGGCTCAGGAAATTTACGGCCGCGCCAGTCTCGCCGCGCTGCTGGCGCGCGCCTGGGCGATCAGGCGCAATGACATGGTGCCCGATGAGGTGTATCTGGCGGCGATGCTCCATTACTGCGGCGAGCTCGGCATGGCGGTGCAGGCGGCCAATCGCATGCACGCCGTGATGCAATGGGCCGATGCCCTGCGGGTGCCGTTGTCCGAGGCGCAATATGTCGTGTTCGGGTTCACCCAGGAGGCGCTGGCGCACCGCCTGGCCAAGCTCTGGAACATGCCCCAGCTGGCGATCGACGCGTTGGAGCCGGGCAATGCCAGTTATGCGCGTGTCTACGGGTTGCAGCTGGCGGTGCAGGCCGCCAATCAATATCAGTCGCGTGAAGACGGTCTGCCGGTGCATGAGGACTGTTTAGCACAGATCAAGTTATTCCTGAATCTGGATGAGGAGAGCGCGCTGCCGTATTTGCGCGAGTTGCATCAGGGTTGGCTGCAACGTGTGGCTGAGTATGATCTGCCGGAATTCACGGCGTCTGCTGGGCAGCACATATCGCCCAGTGAACAGGATGAAAAGCCGTTGTCATGTTTGTGTGTCGCGCCGCAAGCGGGCCTCATCTCGGACGTGTTTCAGCGTCATGGCTTCAGTTATCCCATCGAAGGCCGTCAGGATGACGGCCCTGCTCCGGTGTCGGATCAGACCTTCGATGCGATGATCGAGGAGATCGTGCATGCCATGCACGATGGCGCGGGGCTCAATCGCGTTGTGTACGCCAAGGTGATCGCCGAGCAAGATCTATTGCGCGCCAGGGTCATCGTTGGCGCCGAAGATGACCCGCTGTTCGATCATTTCGTGCTGGATTTGAAGGAAAAAAATCTCTTTTCGCAGTTGCTCGCGCGCTCGAACTGTTTGTGGATCAATCGGGCGAAGTGGGATAGCTACGGCGAGGGTGTGCCGCGACTGCTCGATCAGCTCAATCCCATGCGCTCATTCTTCGTGCAGACGCTGCATGTCAAAGGGCGCGCCCTCGGGCTGTTTTACGCCGATCGCCGCAGCGAAGCGTGCCAGCTGGACAAGATGTGTTTCGAGCGGTTCAAACAATTGGGCGCGCTGGCGCACCGACTGGCGGAACGATCCGTGAAGAAATGACGGCGGCAGCGCCCATGGATGCGGTGGTCTGCCCGAACGGTTTGTTACAGCGGCACGCGCCCCTGCAAGGCGCGGGAGAGGGTTTCGCTGTCGGTGTATTCCAGCTCGCCGCCCATGGGCACGCCGAAGGCGATGCGCGAGGCTTTGATGCCGCGGGCGCGCGCCATCTCGTGGATGTAATGCGCGGTGGCTTCCCCTTCGACGGTCGGATTGGTGGCCAGGATGACTTCTTGAATCTCCCCTTGATCGAGCAATCGCGCCAGCAGGTCCAGGCCGATGTCTTCCGGTCCGATGCCATCGAGCGGCGAGAGGTGTCCCATCAGCACGAAATAGCGGCCGCGGTAACCGCTGGTCTGCTCGATGGCGCTGACATCGGCGGGGGTTTCCACGATGCATAATTGGGCGCTGTTGCGGCGTGTATCGGCGCAGAGGGGGCAGACTTCATCCTCACTCAAGGTGCGGCATTGCGTGCAATGGCCGATGCGCTCGGCGGCCTCCACCAGCGTTTTGGCCAGCCGCCGGGCGCCGTCGCGATCGCGTTCCAGCAAATGAAAGGCCATACGCTGCGCCGACTTCGGGCCGACGCCGGGCAGGCAGCGCAGGTCTTCGATCAGGCGCTTGATTAAGGGAGAGAGCGACATTGAAGACTAGAAGGGCATCTTGAAGCCGGGGGGGAGATTGAACCCGGAGGTGGTGGCGGCCATGCGCTCCTGGCTGGTTTTTTCGATCAGGCGCACGGCGTCGTTGATCGCCGCGGCGACCAGGTCTTCCAGCATCTCCTTGTCATCCTGCATCAGGCTGGCGTCGATGCTCACGCGCTTGACGTCGTGCCGGCCGGTCATCACCACGCTGACCAGACCGCCGCCGGCCTGGCCGGTGACTTCCATGCGCGCGATTTCTTCTTGGGCCTTCTGGAGATTGGCCTGCATCTGCTGGGCCTGCTTCATCAATTGATTGATGTTCATGCGAACCTCTCGAAATGGTATGGGCGGAAATATGCCGGGAATTATACCGCAAAATCAGCTGGTCGGGCGGATGGAGTTGGGGGCGACTTCCGCGTTGAACAGCTCGCGCATGGTCTGCACATTGCGGTCGGATTCGATGGCCGTCACGGCGCTGGCCTGGTTTTCCTGCGCCTGCCGCTGTTGCAGTTGCGCGGGATTCTCCTGCGCGCTCTTGCCGGTGCCGATGGTGAGTTTGGCCTGGGTGCCGAGCAATTGATTGAGCGCGGTCTGCAACTGGTCCTGGCGTTGCGGGCTAAGCAGCTGGGCGTGGCTGCTGTCGAGCAGCAGGGCGATGCGTTGCTCATCGCGCGCTTGCAGGGTGCAGTTCAGCGCCAGTTGTTGCGCCAGGCCTTTGAGGTCCAGGGCGGCGACGATCTCGGGCCAGGACAGCTGATCCATGTTGGCCGGCGCGGACTTCGCCGGTGCCGGTGTCGGTGCGGGAGTCGCGTCCTGCGGTGGCTGCGGCCGTGGCGTCGTGGCGCCGGCGGTTACAACCGGTTTGCTCAGCGGCGCGGCGGGCGGGGTGCTGCTGGTCTCGCCGGGGCGGAAGGCCAGCATGCGCAGCAGGGTCATTTCGAGCCCGCCGCGCGCATCCGGCGCCAGCGGCAGATCGCGGCGGCCGTGCAGGGCGATCTGATAGTAGAGCTGCACGTCTTCCGGGCTCAGCCGGGCCGCCAGCGCGCGGATCGTATCGATGTCATCAGCGTCTTCCAGTGCCGTAGGCACGCATTGATGGAGTGCGATGCGTTGCAGGGCGGAGAGCAGTTCCGCGAGCACGGCTTGAAAATCCGGGGCCTGTTCGGCCAGCTGGCGCACGTGGCCGAGCAAGGCCGCGCCGTCTTGGGCGGCGAGCGCGTCGAGGAGTTTGTAGACGATGCTGCGGTCGATGGTGCCGAGCATGTTGCGCACCTCGGCCTCGTTGACCGCGTGGCCGCCGAAGGCGATGGCCTGATCGAGCAGGCTCAGGGCGTCGCGCATGCTGCCGTCGGCGGCGTGGGCGAGCAGCGTCAGCGCCGCGGCCTCGTGCGGGATGGTCTCTTGTCCCAGGATGTACGCCAGGTGTTTGGCGATCATGTCTTGCGGCAGGCGGCGCAGGCTGAATTGCAGGCAGCGCGAGAGGATGGTGACCGGGAGCTTCTGCGGGTCGGTGGTCGCGAGCAGGAATTTGACGTGCGGCGGCGGCTCTTCGAGCGTTTTCAACAGGGCGTTGAAGCTGTGCGTGGAGAGCATGTGCACTTCGTCGATGAGGTAGACCTTGTAGCGGCCGCGGGTGGGGGCGTATTGCACGTTTTCGAGCAGCTCGCGCGTGTCCTCGACCTTGGTGCGCGAGGCGGCGTCCACCTCGATCAGGTCGACGAAGCGTCCTTCGTCGATCTCGCGGCAGCTGGCGCAGGACCCGCACGGGCTGGCGCTCACCCCTTGCTCGCAGTTCAAGGATTTGGCGAGGATGCGCGAGATGGTGGTCTTGCCCACGCCGCGCGTGCCGGTGAACAGAAAGGCATGGTGCAGGCGGTTGTGGTCCAGGGCGTTGACCAGGGCGCGCAGGACATGCTCTTGCCCGACCATTTCCTTGAAATTACGCGGGCGCCACTTGCGCGCCAGTACTTGATAACTCATCGATCGCCCCGGTTGTGATGCAAGCAAGAGAGGATGTGTGCTTAACAGCTTGCTTAAAATATAGATGTCTGTCCCTTCTCTCTCAGGGAGAAGGTTGGGATGAGGGGATATATCAATTGCTTGCAGCTTATTTATCCCCTCACCCAGCCCTCTCCCTGAGGGAGAGGGGGCTTTTCAGCAAGCATTGACTCACAGATGGGAGGCGACTTGTGCCAGCCACACCCCGGCGCCCGAGTCGGCCGCTACCGTTGCTCCCTTCCGGGCCTGGCGGGGTTCACGGCGTATCGTCGCGAGGGGACCGACACAAGCCACCATAAACTTGTCCGGAGGGCGATTGTATCAGCTATGCCTGCCTATTAACAAATCAGGCGTGCCCGACATTGCAATCGCTGCTGGAGTGGTAATACTCGCTGTCCTCCGCCAGTTGGCGGGTGAGCCGCAGCAGCTCGGCCAGACGCAGTTCCGCCGTGCTGATCGAGGCGCAATCCTCGCAACGGGGATCGCCGCAGGGTTCGCGCGAATACAGCCAAAACTGGATGGCCCCGGCCAGCAGGCCGTCGGCGACGTCCCAGATGTCGTTGTCCGCGTTGCCTTGGGTGATTTGATTGCCCAGGTCGACGGTGCGGAGGGCCGCCTCCTCGAACGTCGCGTCGTTTTGTTCGTCAGCCACAGCGTGGTACCTCTTGGATGATCTGTGCGGGGTATTCTAGGCAAACCTGCTGGCATTGTCATTGCGAAGCTGCCGCAGGATTCCGTCTCATCCGCCGATGGATAGCCGGTGTGCGAGGTAGGCGCAGAGCACGCCCACGGCGATCCCGGCCAGGATCTCGGCCCGGCTGTGCCCCATGCGCTCGCGCAGCGGGGTGTGGTCAGGCGCGTGCGCGGCCAGCCGGTTGATGGCCTCCGCGTGCCGGCCCACTTGGCGGCGCAGGCTGTTGGCGTCCAGCATGACGATGAAGGCCAGGGTGAGGGCCACGCCGAAGGCCGGGTGCTGGATGCCTTCCTTCAGCGCGATCAGCGCCGCCATGCTGCTGACGATGGCGCTGTGGTTGCTCGGCATGCCGCCGTAGCCGATCAGGTCAAAGGCCAGCCGGCGCGCCTTGAGCGAGTTGATGAGGAACTTGAGGCCGCCGGCGGCGAGCCAAGCTAACAACGGGGTGATGGCGTAACTGAGGTCCATGATTTATCCCTGCGGCCAGAGCACATAGCCGGTGATGCCGACCCAGAGCACGACGGTGAGCAGCAGCTGCCAGTCGCTCAACAGAGCGTCGGTCGGTGACTCACCGCCCTCCAGTGCCTCGACCACGAACCAGTAGCGGAACAGGCCGTAGAGCACGAAGGGGATGGTCACCACCATTTCCGGATGCGCGTTCATCACGAACAGGCTGTAGAAGATCAGCGCGCCGGTGGCGGACATCTCGGCATAACGATCCACCAGCGCGACCGTGTAATGTTGCAGCACCTTGCGGCTTTCCGTACCGGAGAGCGCCAGTTCCTGTCGGCGCTTGACCGCGGCCAGGTAGAGCGCGAGGCACAAGGTGCAGACGAACATCCAGGAGGACAGCGGCACGCTCAAGGCGACCGCCCCGGCGTACACCCGCAGCACGAAGCCGAAGGCGATGGTGAAGATGTCGATGACCGGCTGGTGCTTGAGCACGAAGCTGTAAGCGAGATTCAGGGCGAGATAGCCGAGGATCACGTAGAGTACCTGCGGCATGATGAAGAAGCCGGCGATGAGTCCGCCGTACAGCAGGATCAGCAAGACGGTAGCTTGCGACATGCGCACCTCGCCGGCGGCGAGCGGGCGCGTCTTCGATTTCTTCGGATGACGCCGGTCGCTTTCGACATCGCGCATATCGTTGACGACATAGGTGGCCGAGGAGGCGAGGCAGAACAGCAATGCGGCCAGCAAGGCATTCTGAATCGAAGCAGGATCGAGGAAGCTGCCGGTGAACATCAGCGGCGCCAGCACGAAACCGTTCTTGACCCATTGCCGGGGCCGCATCAATTTGATCAAACCACGCACCATGCTTTACATCCCCTTCCTGAGCACCTAGAATTTCCGCTTGTTTTCGCGGGTCAAAATGAAGACGCATTATAATGAAGCTGGCCTTAAAATACACGCTCTTCGCCATCATCGCGACCTGCGCCAACATCGCCGCGCAGGACATCTCGATCCGCCTCTATGATCAAGCCTATGCGGTGGCGCTGTCGGTGCTGATAGGCACGGCGGTGGGCCTGCTGGTGAAATACATCCTCGACAAGAAATATATATTCAATTTCCGCGCGCAGAGCCTCGCGCATGACACCCGCACCTTCATGATCTACACGCTGATGGGCTTGGTGACCACGGTGGTGTTCTGGGGGTTCGAGTTCGGATTCGACGCCATATTTGACAGCAAGGAGATGCGCTATCTCGGCGGCGTCATCGGTCTGGCGATCGGATATCTCATCAAGTACCGGCTGGACAAACACTATGTCTTCGGCAAGGCGGGCGCCTAGATGCGGCTGAGCGGCTGGGGGAATTATCCGGTGATCGAGGCCGAGGTCTGCGAGGTGGCCGATATCGCGGAGATCCAATCCCGGATGCCTGGATTTCAGGGCATCGCCTACGGCCAAGGCCGCAGCTATGGCGACAGCGCTCTGGCCAGCCGGGTGCTGCGCACCGAGCGGTTCGATCGCATCCTGGCGTTTGATGCGCAGACCGGGCGGGTGCGCTGCCAAGCGGGCGTGACGCTCGCCGCTCTGCTGGAGCTCTTCGTCCCGCGCGGCTGGTTCCTGCCGGTGACGCCGGGCACCAAGTTCGTCTCCCTGGGCGGGGCGATCGCCAGCGATGTGCATGGCAAGAATCATCATCACCATGGCTGCTTCAGTCAGTACATCGTCAGTCTCGTGTTGTTGTTGCCCGATGGGCGCATCGAGCGGTGCTCGACCACGGAGAACGCCGAGCTGTTTCGCGCCGTCTGCGGCGGGATGGGATTGATCGGCATGATCCTCGAAGCGGAACTGCAACTCAAGCCGATCAGCTCCGCGTACATCGATGAGAAGACCCTCAAGGCGCGGAATCTTGCCGAGGTGCTGGCGCTGTTCGACCAGCATGCGGCGGCGACGTACTCGGTCGCCTGGATCGATTGCCTGCGCACTGGCAAGCAATTGGGGCGCTCGTTGTTGATGCTCGGCGAGCACAGCGAGGCCGGTGGCTTGGATCTGCCAGAGAAATCGCCTGTCACCATGCCGGTCAATCTGCCGGGCAGGGTGCTGAACCGCTTTTCCATCGCCGCGTTCAACGCCCTGTATTATCACCGGGTGCATGCGCGTGAGACGCGGCGGCGGGTGCACTACGAGCCGTTCTTTTATCCGCTGGACCGCATTCTGCACTGGAACCGCATGTACGGGCGCAAGGGATTTGCGCAGTATCAATTCGTCATCCCGCGCGAGGCGGGCGCGCGCGGGATGCAGGAGATCCTGCAATTCATCGCCGACTCCAAGCGCGGATCGTTCCTGGCGGTGTTGAAACTGCTGGGCGCGCAGAACGACAATTATCTCTCGTTTCCGTTCGAGGGCTACACGCTGGCGCTGGACTTCAAGATGGACGCGGGCCTGCTCGAATTCCTCGACCGGCTCGACCGCCTGGTGCTGTACTACGGCGGGAGGATTTACCTGGCCAAGGACGCCCGCATGAGTGAGGCGACCTTCCGGCGCGGTTATCCGCAGTGGGAGCGATTCGTCGAGCTGCGCCGGCGCCTCGGCGCGGACCAAGTATTCAATTCATTGCAATCACAGCGACTGGGGATATAGATATGAGCAACGTGATGATAATCGGCGCCACCTCGGCGATCGCGGAGGAAACCGCGCGCATCTTCGCCCAGCGCGGCGATCGTCTGTTGCTGGTGGCGCGCAACGCCGAGCGCCTGTCGATCATCGCCAACGATCTGAAGATCCGCGGCGCCGGCGCGGCATTTGCCGAGGTCGTGGATGTCACACGGTTGGAACTCCATCGCGATCTCGTCGCCCGCGCGCAACAGCAGTTGGGTTCGATCGACGTGGTCTTGATCGCCCACGGCAGTCTGCCGGATCAGCGCGCCTGCGAGCAGGATGCGGAGCTGGCGCTGCGTGAATTCAACACCAATGGGCTGAGCGTGATTTCGCTGCTGACGCATCTCGCCAACGCCATGGAGGCGCAAGGCCAGGGCGTCATCGCCGTGATCAGCTCGGTGGCGGGCGATCGCGGGCGTCAATCCAACTACCTCTACGGCGCGGCGAAAGGCGCGGTCAGCCTCTTCTCGCAAGGATTGCGCAATCGCCTGGCGCGCAAGGGCGTGCATGTGGTGACGGTCAAGCCGGGCTTTGTCGACACGCCGATGACGGCGCAGTTCAAGAAGGGTCTGCTCTGGGCCAAGCCGCACGCGGTCGCGCGCGGCATCTACAACGCCATCGAGGAACGCCGCAACGTGGTGTATCTGCCGTGGTTCTGGTGGGGCATCATGACGGTGATCAAGTCCATTCCGGAGTTCATCTTCAAGAAGCTTTCCCTCTAGCCGCTTGCTGGCTCTCTCTCCCTCCGGGAGAGGGCTGGGGTGAGGGGGCATGTTTTTCAATCGACTGCGCGAAAATCAATCCGCGAAATACCGTTCCTTCATGTAACACGCGCCGACCGGCAAAAACGCCGGGATGCGGTAATAGCTTTCATTCACTGAGCGCAGGATCTTGTCGCGGTACCGCGCATAGTCCAGACCTTCCGCGGTGGCGATGTGATAGGTCGCGCCCGCGACCTCGATCCGCGTCATATTGAAACGCCGGAAAAATTCCGCGTAGCGCGCGAGATCGTCCGCGCGACTGATCAGTAATAGATTGTTCTGATCCAGGGCGCGGAAGTCGGTCAGCAAATCATCCTGCCGCCCATGGTAGGAGCCCTTGCCGAACACAATGACGCGCTGATTGGCGGCGTGGGCGAGCACGGCGGAAAAGCTATAGCTGTCCGTCGCGAAGAGGTAATCGTTTCGATACGGCGCCAGCGCCTCCGCCAACGGCGCCGGGTTCATCACCGCCGCAATTCGCGTGTAATCCTTCTCGCTGAATTTCGCCAGCGCCGGCCATGCCGCCAGCAATACGACGACCACCAAGAGATGCAGCGCCGCGAAGGGGATCATGAAGGCGAGGCTGCGCTGCAATTGCGATTTGTTTAGCAGCGCGGCGATGGCGATGAACAGGAAGGGATAAAACGCCAGGATCCAGTGCAAGCCGACAGTGGCGCGCAGCGACAGCAGCGCAAACAGCGCGAGCGGAATCAGCAGCACGCCGAGGAAGACGCCAGCGCCGGGTTGCCGGAGAATCTGTCCCAACGAACGCCGCTGTTTGAACACGTAATACACGATCGGCGGTGTGAGCGTGTATAACAACAGCGCGAGATAGGCGAGCACCGTTGTCAGCGAAAGCTCGCCGCCCGCGGCGCGGTTTTGCAGATTGAACAGATAGTTGTTCCAGCAATGCTGGTAGTTCCACCACAGATTCAGCGCTATGAAGGGCAGGGTGCCGGCCACGACCAGGAGCAGTCCGAGATACGGGCGCAGCCCGCGCCGTACGCACAACGCCAGATAGACGAGATAGGCGATCCCGAGCAGGCCGGCGAAAAACTTGGAGAAAAACGCCGCGCCCAGCAGCAGCCCGGCGAGCGCATACCAGCGCAGATCATCGTTGCGCTGCGCGAGATAAAAGCACCATGCGGAAAGAAAGGAAAACAGGATCAGCGGCGTATCCGTGGTGATCAAGACGCCCAGCAGATTGAGCGGGGCGATCAGGTACAACACGGCGCAGAGCGCCGCCAGCTGCGCGTCGATGTCTTTGACGATGCGATAGATCGCCCAGCCGATAAAGGTGGTGATGAGGATGCTCGGCAGGCGCAACCACAGGGCGGCATCGCTGACTGTCAACAACGCGGCGAGAAACCAGCCCACCATCGGCGGGTGATCATAGTAGCCCAGGTCCGGGTGTCGGCCCCATTCGATGAAATAGGCCTCATCGCCGGTGATCGGCACCACATGCGCCAGCGCCAGCTTGATCAAGGTGGTCAGCACTAAAATGATATAAAGCGTCCGCGTCGAGTCCGGGCCGCGCATTTCAAGTAGGGATGGCATCGTCTTCATCAACATACCGGTGGAGCGGGGAGTGTACTACAAACCAGGCGGCGGCGACGCGCGCAAGGCGCTTTTGCGGATTGACGCCGCCTATTCGAAATCGCAGGATGGGGTCTCGAACAGCGACAGACCGGGGGTGGCCATGCAAGACCGTGCGGGTGAAATCATCGATGCTGTAGTCAGTCAGGCGCTGGGGGGCGACTGGCGGCGGCTGGCTGAGTTGTCCGGGCAGGCGGCCGCCCCCACGCTGAGTGTGTTGCAGCCGTACTTCAGCGGTCGCGACCTCAATGAGGTTGGTCGCGATGAGGTGGTGGACACGCTTCGGCGCACGCTCTGGACGCAAATCCGTGGCGATGAAATCCGCTCGCCGCAAATCGCCGCGCAGCTCCTCAATGCCGCGTGGCAGACCAACGTTACCGAGGCCGTTCAGCGAGCGCAGCAGGTGACGGGTGTCGCGACGGCCGATGGCATCCTGGGTCCGCAAACCCTGGCGGCGATCAACCGGATCGATCCGGAAGAGTTTCTCGCCAACTATGCCCAGCCGATGCGCGGCGATCGGACCGCATCTACGGCAGCGCCGCTCGATGACGCCGCGCCGTCGTCCGAGAACATCGCTCGCCCCGGCCCGTCCTTCAACCAGTCCCGCAATAAATCGTCTGACGCACCGCAGTCGCAGACCAAAATGGACGCGCAAGCGAACGCGCCTGCCGAAAAGATCGGCGCGGATGCCGCGCCGCGCGATCAGTTCAACGTCGAGGCCATCGCGAAGAAGAGCACATCCGATATCTGGACCACCGAGGATCAGCTGGGTTACGCGAGTTACGTCCAGGCGATCGCCAAGCTGATCCTCGATGGCAAGGCGCAAGCGCCGTTGACGGTGTCGATCCAGGCGCCGTGGGGCCAAGGCAAGACCAGTTTGATGCGCATGATCGAGCGCAAGCTCGAACACGGCATCGAGAACGACAAGGCCAAGGGCGATCCATCCGCGCCCGCGGAAGGCGTGCCGGGCATGCAAAGCAAGCTCAATGACTTGAAAACATGGATCAAGGAAGAAAAGAAAGAGGCTGAAGCGGCCGAAGCCATGCTGCAGGTGGCGCCGGGCACGATCCCCAGCATCTGGTTTAATCCCCTGTATTTTCAGAACAGCAACCAAGTGTGGTCGGGTCTGGCGCACACCATCCTCAAGCAACTGGTGGACAAACTCCCCTCGCAGCTCGACAAAGAGCGTTTCTGGTTCCGGTTGCGCTTGGCACGCGTCGACACCCATGCCATCCGCCGCGACATCCACAAACTGATCCTCGAACGCTGGCTGCCCAAGGGGCTGGTGTGGTTCGTGTTGCTGCTGGTGATCATCGCGCAATCCTTCACCGCCACCCAAATCGGCGTGTATCTGCAACAGCATGTCTGGCCACACCTGCTGCCCTTCATCGGCGCCCTTGTCCACTTCGGTTATCAGTGGCTCAACAAAAACAAGGACTGGTCGCTCGATGACAAGCTGGCGAAGTACATCAAGGAACCGGATTACAACCAGGATATGGGCCTGCTGCATCTGGTGGATCACGATCTGGATCGCGCGCTGGCGTTACTGCTCGGCGAGCACGGCCGGCTGGCGGTGTTCATCGATGATCTCGACCGCTGCACGCCGGAGACGGTGAGCGACATCCTGCTCGCGATCAACCAATTCATCAGCGTGCAGCATCGCAAGTTGTATTTCATTCTGGGCATGGACACGCACATGGTGGCGATGGCCATCGAAGTCGCCTCGGAAAAACAGGCGGAGACCTACAACAAAAATCGCCACACATCCAAGAGCTACGGCTGGCGCTTCATCGAAAAATTCGTGCAGTTGCCGTTCTTCATCCCGCGCATTCAACCCGAGAAGGCGCGCGAATTCATGGACAATCTGCTGCGGGAGAAACCGGCGCCAAAAGCGACGCCGGCGGCTATCAGCGATATCAAGCAACAGATCGCGAATGTCGCGAATTTGGCCCAGTTGCAGGATGCCGTGCTCAAGTTCAAGGGTGAGCACCAGGCCGAGGCGCTCCCCGAGCTGGATGCGGCGGTGGCGACTCGCTTGATCGATCTGACCAGCGCGGAAGATAGTGACGCGCTGAACCAGCTGGTGAGCGCGGCGATGACCGATCTCGAACTCAATCCGCGCGAGATGAAGCGCTTCCTCAACGTGGCGCGGCTATTGTTCATTCGCGTGGATCATGATGAAGACCTCACCAGTCACGCGCACATGCTCAAGATCGTGCGCGCCTCGCACCTGATCCTGAATTGGCCGCAATGCCTTCGCTGGCTGCAAGGCAATGCCCGCAGCTATACCGTCAAGGGCATCAAGACCGACCCGGTGGAGAGCATCGAATCGCTATTCAACAAACCCGAAATAGAGGACTTCGAGGACTGGCGTGATGCGATCAAAGAGATCTGGGGCGAGACGGTCGCCGAGACCATCGCACAGCCGGATTTCTACACCTTCACCAAGCGCATCCATGGCGATCCGCCGACCTTGCAGGACATCTTTAAGGCGAGAATTTTTTAGGAAGCTTCCGAACAATCGCGCTCAGGCTTTGTCATGGTTAGGGTTAGTAACCTGGCGGATGAAGATATCTGCTGCTGTAGCAAGCTTTGCCTACATGGAGGTAGGCAAAGGGGCATGCGGCTAGAACGGAAGCTTCAGCTTGCGATCAAGCACCGCTGCGATGCGCGCCATCTTAAAGAAGGCTCATCCATCAGATGTAATTGATCGGCGGGTTAATAATTAGCATTTTATTATTTGCGAGCAGATTTTCAGAGTTGGCTTGCCCCCCTCCCGAGGCTGAGATTACACTCGTCTTTCCGGTGAAGTGATACTTGCATCGCTTTCCGGGAAAGCCAACACGGACTCAAAACCTACGCATCCCGCCTGGATGACCGGACCAAGGCAAATTTGATCCGGGGGAATGTCGATTTTCTGGCCTTCACCATCATCCTGGCTTGCCGTTTGGGTCACGCCTGGTCGAGTGTCCCGTGATGAATACTTTTACGATGGATACAAGGGGGGAAAGGGTATGAAAGGTAATCATTTGAGTCTGGCGATACGTATCGCGTTGTTCGCGCTGTTGCCGGGTATCGCCATGTCAGGCAATCTCGATGGGGTAGATGGGGAGGCACGTGATTATAGTGGCAACGCCGACAAGTGGCGGGATGAGAACGACCGCCGGGGCGATAGCGATGGTCACGACGACAAACATAAATCAAAGCATGGCGACAAGCCTCGATCCACCGCCACCCCGTCGCCAAAACCGACCGGGACGCCCACGCCACGACCTTCCGTAACGCCGGCACCCACATCGACACCCGCGCCAGCACCGACGCCAGTACCAGTACCGACGCCAGTACCAGTACCTACGCCGACAGGGGGTCCGACTCCGACGCCTACACCGCAGCCTTCGGCAACGCCGACACCAGCGCCGGCGCCAGCCCCAGCCCCACTTCTGGTAGCCTGCGGCACTTGTCATGCGATGCCTAGCCCTGCCGGCACCGGTTATCCATACCCGAATCTCTGCACCGCAACCGATGCCAAGCTGACACTCATGGCTGGTTACGCGATGGTTCCAGTCGACAGCGTCATCGCCGCGCGTGATTATACGTGCAGCGCGCCAATTCCCCTCCCAACGCCGACACGGGTTCCGACTCCTACTCCGACACCGGCGATCACCCCGCCGCCCGGACCCGCGGCCCTGCCTGCCGCGTGCGGCGGTTGTCATGTGATTCCCAGCCCCGCAGGTGCCGGCGGCTTTTCGAGCCCGAATCTCTGCACTGTAACCGATGCCAAGTTGACCACCATGGCCGGTTATGTGGGGATTCCGGCGGACACTATCCTTGCCGCGCGTGATGTGGAGTGCGGCGGGACAGGTCCAATTGCGACTCCTACTCCGACACCGACACCGACACCGACACCGACGATCACCCCGCCGCCAGGACCCACGGCCCTGCCTGCCGCGTGCGGCAGTTGTCATACGATTCCCAGCCCTGCCGGCACCGGTTATCCATACCCGAATCTCTGCACCGCAACCGATGCCAAGCTGACGCTCATGGCCGGTTACGCGATGGTTCCAGTCGACAGCGTCATCGCCGCACGTGATTCGGCGTGCAGCGGGCCAATTCCACTTCCAACGCCGACATGGGTTCCGACTCCTACTCCGACACCGACGATCACCCCGCCGCCAGGACCCACGGCCCTGCCTGCCGGGTGCAGCGGTTGTCATTGGATGCCTAGCCCCGCAGGTACCGGTTATCCGTACCCGAATCTCTGCACTGCAACCGATGCCAAGTTGACCATCATGGCCAGTTTTGTGGGGATTCCGGCGGACACTATCCTTGCCGCGCGTAATGTGGAGTGTGGCGGGACAGGCCCAATTACGACGCCGACGCCAACACCGACGCCAACACCGGAAATGCTGCCACCCCCAACGGTGGAGGGTTATACCCTGGTGCCCTTGGACATATTTGGGGCCATTGTGAACAATGCCGGGCAGGCTGTGGGAGGCCGGGTGGTTGATATCAATACGTATATTGAAGAGGCTGTAATGGTTCGGAGCGATGGAACCGTGATCAAGCTCGGCACCCTGGGTGGATCGTTCAGCTCAGCCCATGATATCAACGACCGCGGTGACGTCGTTGGCGAAGCCGAGACTGCCACTGGAGAAACGCGTGCCTACTTGTGGCAGAGCGCAACCGGGATGATCAATCTGGGCACCCTGGGTGGCAATTACAGCTGGGCTGGCCATATCAACGAGCGCGGCGACGTCATTGGTGAAGCCGAGACCGCGACTGGAGAGGTGCATGGTTTCCTCTGGCAGAGCGGTACTGGGATGATCGACCTGGGCGCGTTGTCGCCTGTCAGTATCAATGAACGGGGTGACATTGCGGGGCAGACTGTGACTGCCACTGGAGATACGCATGCCGTCCTTTGGCAAAACGGTACCGGGATGATCGATCTGGGCACCCTGGGCGGGGCGAATAGCTGGGCCTACTACATCAATGAGCGTGGCGATATCGTTGGGGACTCCGAGACCGCTACTGGAGAAATCCATGCCTTCCTGTGGCAGAGTGGTACCGGAATGATCGATCTGGGCACGCTGGCCGGAGGGGGATACAGCTCAGCCTATGGCTTCAACGACCGTGGTGAGGTTACCGGCGAATCCTCCGCGAGCACGGTCACCGGGGATACTCATGCCTACCTGTGGCAGAGCGGCGCGGGGATGGCCGACTTGGGCACGCTGGGTGGAAGCATGAGCTTTGCCCGGGATATCAATGGCACCGGCCAGGTGGTGGGTGTATCGACGATCGCAGGCGATGTCGCCCAGCACGCCTTCCTCTGGGACGGCACCCGCATGCTGGATCTCAATGATCTACTGCCTGCCAACTCCGGCTGGGAGTTGATCGCGGCGGAACGGATCAAAGACGGCGGAGCCATCCTCGGGGCCGCGGTCATCAATGGTTATTATCATCAGCCATTCGTGCTGGTCCCTGTGCAGTAAGTTTCTGCGCCCGGCGTGGTCTCATGCCGGGCGCATCTTCCTATCTTTGGCTTCATCCACAATGGACATGCTGTGAGGGGCCTCTGAATCCAGGCGTCGAACAAAGCGGAGGATACTGAGTCCCGTTGGCTCGGTGAAATCCGAAGATATGTGTCTTGTGGTAAGGATGGGCATGTCACGAAAACGAACGAAAGAAATCACCCTGGTGCTCTTGGGGGTCTCGGCGGTTGCACTGCTGATCTATGCGAATGATGATTGCGATGACTGCGACCGGTATCAATATCGCAGTCTCGAAGATTGCATCAAAGACTGGCCGGTGAACAGTTGCCGTTTGCGCGAAGGATATCATTACAGCCCCTGCATTTCCGGCAGCGGGTCTGCGGTCGCCGGGCCGGGGAATCAAGGCGAACATGCGCTCGGCGTGCGGCGCGGCGGCTTTCGCGGCACGTGTTGTCGCTTAACGGCGCGCAGCTGACATGCGGCGGGACAGCATCACCCCGCGCGCCTCATGGGCGAAGCGTCTGGAAGAGATTGGTTTGGTCTTCCACAGCATCGACGGTGTCTATTGGGATGAAGCCGTTTGTTACGAATTCGGCGCGGACGAGATCGATCTTCTTGAATCCGTGACCAACGAACTCCATCAGATGTGCCTGAATGCCGTCGAACATGTGGTCACGCACAATCTGTTCGAACGACTCGCCATTCCCGAGCCGTATCGGCAGGCCGTGCGGGAATCGTGGCGCGCGCGGGAGCCTGCCATCTATGGCCGCTTCGATTTCAGTTATGACGGCATCAAACCACCCAAGCTGCTCGAATACAATGCCGATACCCCGACGGCGTTGCTCGAAGCGAGCGTGGCCCAGTGGTTTTGGCTGCGGGACGTCAAGCCCCAGGCGGATCAATTCAATTCGATTCATGAAAAACTGATTGCGCAATGGCGATGTCTTCGCCCGACGGACTCGGCTGAAATTGTATACTTCACCGCTATCGCCGACAGCCAAGAGGATGCGGTCACGGTCGAGTATTTGCGCGACACCGCTATTCAAGCGGGTTGGCGGACAGAGTTCATCGACATCGCCGATATCGGCTGGTGGGATGAGAAGCGCATCTTCGTGGACATGGAAAACCGGCCGATCCGACGGCTGTTCAAGTTATATCCCTGGGAATGGCTGGCGCGCGAGGAGTTCGCGCCGCATCTGCTGCGCGGTTCAATGGCCGTGATCGAGCCTTGTTGGAAAATGCTGCTCAGCAACAAGGGGCTGTTGCCCCTGTTGTGGGAGCTGTATCCTAACCATCCCAATCTATTGCCTGCCTATTTCACGCCGGAAAGATTCACCAATGGCTATGTCAAAAAACCGCTGTATTCACGCGAGGGTGCCAATATCGAGGTCACCGTGCCCGGCGCCGAGTTTCGCAGTGCAGGTGAATACGGCGCGGAAGGTTGGATCTATCAGGAGTACGCCCCGTTGCCGGTATTTGACGATCGGTTTTATCCCGTGATCGGCGCTTGGGTGATCGGCGATCAGGCGGCGGGCATCGGCATACGCGAAGACACCACGCCGATTACCCAGAACACGAGCCGATTTATTCCACATTACTTTCAGCCAGCGGAGTGAGCATGCGCACCGAGATTCTTGATTCATTGGCCATGATCCCGAACTACCTCGCCTATCTCATCGCGAGTGTTCTGGTGACGTGGTTGTTCGTCACGATATATGTCCGCTTGACGCCGTATCGCGAAGTCCGCCTCATCCGCAGCGGCAACCTCTCGGCGGCGCTGAGCCTTGGCGGCGCACTGCTGGGCTTTGCCATTTCCATCGCCGGCGTCGTCATCCACAGTGTGAACCTCGTCGATTTGGTGATTTGGGGCGGCGTGGCCCTGGCGGTGCAGCTCGCCGCATTCTTCCTGGCTCGGTGGGTGATCCCCGAGCTCGTCATCGGCATTGAACGCGGAGAGGTGGCGCATGGTTGCATCCTGGGGGTCGTGTCGTTAGCCGCCGGGATCCTGTCAGCGGCCTGTATGACTCCTTGATACTCGGATTAACCGGCGATCAATTACATCTGATGTAGGAGCCATCTTTAGATGGCGATCATCGCAGCGGTGGCTGATCGCAAGCTGAAGCTTGCTCCTACAGCAGCAGGTATCTTTAGCCGCCAAGTTAGTAACACCTCTGTCGCATATTCAAGACGTTCATTCTCCCTCAGGGAGAAGGAATAAAAGCAGACCTATTTTGGCGCCGATGATTAAATTATTAACCCGGCGACAAAATGGATCTGGTGTACTGTTCCCTCTCCCTCCGGGATTTATGCCCTTTAGGGTAGAGGGCTAGGGTGAGGGGGATTAACACATTAAT
>CAZKZP010000046.1:0-19932 GCA_964557295.1 uncultured Chromatiales bacterium
ACAGCGCGTAGCCGAGTTCGCCGCCTTCGTGGATCGAGCCCGGCGTCTCCGGCGTGACGTGGCTGCCCACCCCGCCGGGGAAGGAAAACTGTTTGAACAGCTTCTTCATGCCCGAGGCATCCTGCGTGATGTTGGGATAGAACTCGGTGTAGCTGCCTTCGAGATAGGTGTTGGCCACCAGGCCGGGGCCGCCGTGGCCGGGACCGGCGATGTAGAGCAGGTTCAGGTCATGGGCCTGGATCGCGCGATTGAGATGCGCGTAGATGAAATTCAGCCCCGGCGTGGTGCCCCAGTGGCCGAGCAGGCGCGGCTTGACGTGGTCGAGCGTGAGCGGCTCCGTGAGCAGCGGGTTGTCGAGCAGATAGATCTGCCCCACCGAGAGGTAATTGGCCGCGCGCCAGTAGGCATCGAGGCGATGCAGCTCGTCGGGGGAGAGCGGCTGGTCTATCGAGTGGCTTGGCATTCTTTCATTCATATTGGGGTTCCTACTTACTATCAGCATTAAATTACACGGCTGCTTGGCATGGCGTTCCTTCTACCTCAGGGAGAAGGCTTAGGATGAGGGGAATAAAATCAACTTATTAACCCCCCTCACCCTAACCCTCTCCCTAAGGGAGAGGGAATACTGCACACCGGCTTTCACGCAGGGCTGATCAGGTTCATGGCGCGGCGGCGGGCGCAAGACACGCCAGGGTCTGGCGCGCGATCTCCCGCTCCTCCTCGGCTCGGATGACCAGGATGCGGGTGCGACTGCTGGAGCGCTGGATCGCAGCCGGGAGTGTCAGCGGCCGTTGATTTAATTCGTCGTCGATCCCGATACCAAGCGTAGCCAATCCCGCGCAACACTGCTGGCGGATGGCCGCCGCGTGCTCGCCGATGCCGCCGGAAAACACCAGCGCATCCACCTCGCCGAGCACGGCCAGATAGGCGCCGATATATTTGCGCACGCGGTAGCAGAACATGGTGATCGCCAGATGTGCGCGCGCATCGCCGGCCGCGGCGCGCTCGAGGATCACGCGCATGTCACGGCTGCCGCACAGGCCGAGCAGGCCGCTGTGCTGGTTGAGCAGCGCATCGAGCTGCTCGGGCGTGAGATCCATGACCTGAGCGAGATAGCCCGGCACCGCCGGATCGAGATCGCCGCAGCGGCTGCCCATGATCAGGCCCTCCAGCGGCGTCATGCCCATCGAGGTATCGACGCACACGCCATGGCGGATCGCCGCCGCGCTGGCGCCGTTGCCCAGGTGCAGGGTGATTAGATTGAGTTCGCCCGGCGGGCGCCGCAAAAACTCCGCCGCCTGCCGCGCCAGCGCCTGATGCGCGATGCCATGAAAGCCGTAGCGGCGCACCTGATGCGCGGTGTAACACGCCTCGGGCAAGGCGTAACGAAAGACGTGTTCCGGCAGGGTGTGATGAAAGGCGGTGTCGAACACCGCCACCTGCGCCACGGTGGGGAACCGCTCGCGCAGGAGCTCGATGCCGAGCAGATTCGCCGGGTTGTGCAGCGGGGCCAGCGGGATGACGGCGCGGATGCCCGCGATCACGGCGTCGTCGATGCGCACCGCCTGCGTGAAACGCGCGCCGCCGTGCACCACGCGATGGCCGATGGCATCGGGCGCGGTGTCGCCCAGGGCCGCGCACATCTGTGCGAAGCCGGCGCGGTGGTCGGCGATCGCGTCCTCGCCGATGCGTTCGAGGTGGCCGGCCACCCGCGTCGCGCCGCTGCGCGCGTCGATGAGGTGATATTTGATCGAGGAGCTGCCGGCGTTGATGACCAGGATGTTGTGTATCGGTTGCAAGGGTGTGTGACCGGATTCGTGGTTGAGTTGCTAGAGCTTAGACCAAATCCCGCGGACTGGGCGATTCCCGTTCATGCCGGCGCGTTCATGTGCGACAATGTGCCGCGCCGCTGCGCAAGTCCTGTTTCCCAAGATAAGAGAGTCCCGATGGTATTTGCCCAATTGCTGCTGATGTTGCTGATCATTCTGGTGGCCGCCGAGATCTTCACCAACGCCCTGGAACACCTGGGCGAGCGGCTGAAGATCTCCGAGGGGGTGACCGGCTCGCTGTTCGCCGCCGTGGGCACGGCGCTGCCGGAGACCATGGTGCCGCTGCTGGCGATCTTCGCGGGCACCGAGAACACCCATCTCAACGAGGAGATCGGCGTCGGCGCCATCCTCGGGGCGCCGTTGATGCTCTCCACCCTCTCGCTGTGCCTAATGGCGCTGGCGGTGCTCAAGATGCGCGGCCTCAAGGGCGCGCTCACCCCCGAGCCCACTGGCCTGCGCCGCGATCTGAATTTCTTTTTGTTCGCCTTCAGCCTCTCGGCCATCGCCATGTTCGTGCCGCACGAGATCCCAGGCGTGCGCGGCGCCTTGGCCATCTCCATGGTGCTGATCTACTTCGTCTACGTGATGCTCACGCTGCGCGCCTCCGCCGAGCTGGTCAAAGAGGGTCACGGCACCGAGGCCGAGGGCAAGATGCTGCTCGTCCGCATCGGCCTGCCGGAAAACATGGCGACGATCCTGACGCAGCTCGCCCTGGGCCTGATCCTGCTGGTCGCGGGGGCCAAGGGCTTCATCCATGGCGTGGAAGAGGCCGCCGCCATCCTGGGCATCTCCGCCCTGCTGATGTCGCTGCTGATCATCCCCATCGCCACCGAGCTGCCGGAGAAGGTCAACAGCATCCTGTGGATCCGCCAGCGCAAGGACACGCTGGCCTTCGGCAACATCACCGGCGCCATGGTGTTCCAGGGCACGCTGCTGCCGGCCATCGGCATCATGCTCACCCCGTGGGTGCCGCAGAAAGAGGTCTTCGCCGGTGTGGTCATCACCCTCGCCGCCGCGATCTGGCTGCGCGTGCTGGCCGCCCGCGGCACGCTGCGCCTGTGGCATCTGCTGCTCAACGGCCTGCTTTATGTCACCTATCTGACGGTCGTGCTGAGCGGCTGAGCTTGAGACACACGCCGCTTCCCCCGCGCCGGGGGAAGCGGGTGCTCGCATCGCGGGCGAGATTCATCCATGCTTAGTCCTAAGCATTCACAAAAATAAGTCCCATGTCAGATCAAGAACCCACCCTCGCTTGGCATCTGCTGGAAACCCCCGAAGTCCTGCGCCGGCTTGATGTCGATCCCGCGCGCGGGCTCTCCGCCGCCGAGGCGGCAGAGCGGCTCGCCGCAGTTGGACCCAACGAGATCCTTGAGGCGCAACCGCGCGGCCTCTGGCGTCTGTTCCTCGACCAATTCCGCGACTTCATGATCCTGGTGCTGTTGGCCGCGGCGGTGATCTCCGGCCTGATCGGCGATGCGGTCGACACCCTCGCCATCCTGGTGATCGTGCTCCTCAACGCGGTGATCGGCACGGTGCAGGAATACCGCGCCGCGCGCGCTGTGGCCGCACTCAAGGCCATGGCCGCCGCCGAGGCCCAGGTGCTGCGCGAGGGCGCGCGCGCCGCGCGGGTGGCCACAGCGCTGGTGCCGGGCGATGTGGTGTATCTCGAAGCGGGCAATGTGGTCCCGGCCGATCTGCGCCTGATCGACTGCGCCGAGCTGGAAATCAACGAGGCCGCGCTGACCGGCGAATCGGTCGGCGTGCAGAAGACGAGCGCGGCGCTGGCCGCCGAGACCAGCGCCCTCGGCGAGCGTCTGAACATCGCCTTCAAGGGCACCCAGATCAATCGCGGCCGCGCCCAGGGCGTGGTGATCGCCACCGGCATGGCGACCGAGATCGGGCGCATCGCCACCCTGTTGCACGAGGTCGAGGAGGTCAAGACCCCGCTGCAAAAACGCCTCGCCGCCTTCGGCCGGCGTCTGGCGCTCGCGGTGCTGGCGATCTGCGCGGTGATCTTCGTCGTCGGCCTGCTGCGCGGCGAACCGCTGGCGCTGATGCTGCTCACGGCGATCAGCCTGGCGGTGGCGGCGATCCCCGAGGCCTTGCCCGCGGTGATCAGCGTCTCGCTGGCGCTGGGCGCGCGCAAGATGAGCCGTTCCCAGGCCCTGATCCGCAACCTCCCGGCGGTGGAGACCCTCGGCTCGGTCACCTTCATCTGCTCGGATAAGACCGGCACCCTCACGCAGAACAAGATGCACGTCGATCGGCTGCATGCCGCCGGGGCCGAGCACGACGCTTTGCCCCCCACCGGCGCGCCCCTGTGGCAACACGTGGGCCAGGCCCTGGCGCTCAGCAACGATGTGGAATGGATGAATGACACCGCCATCGGCGATCCCACCGAGCTGGCGCTGTATCAGGCGGCGCAGACGGCTGGATTCGACAAGCGGGCGCTGGCGGCTCGCCTGCCGCGCCGCGCCGAGGTGGCCTTCACCTCCGAGCGCCAGCGCATGAGCACCGTGCACCAGACCGCGTCCGGCCTGATCGCCTACTGCAAGGGCTCGCCCGAGGCGGTCCTGCCGCTGTGCACGCAACAGCAGGAGGCCAGCGGGATCACCGTCATCGACCGCGCAGCCCTGCTGCAGCAGGCCGAGGCCCTCGCCGCGCGCGGCTATCGCGTGCTGGCCCTGGCCTATCGCCCGTTCGAGGCGCTGCCGCAAGACGACATCGAGCGCGATCTCATCTTCCTCGCCCTCATCGCACTGATCGACCCGCCGCGTGAGGAGGCCGCCGCCGCGGTGGCCGAGTGCCTGAGCGCCGGCATCCGCCCGGTGATGATCACCGGCGACCACCCCGCCACGGCGCGGGCGATCGCCGCGCGCGTCGGCATCGATGTCGCGCACAGCAGGGTGCTGACCGGCGAGGATCTCGCCCGGCTCCCGGATGAAGAACTCGCCCGCATCATCCGTGAGGTGCAGATCTACGCCCGCGTCTCCCCGGCGCAGAAGATCCGCATCGTCCAGGCCCTGCAAGCGGCCGGCGAGTTCTGCGCCATGACCGGCGATGGGGTGAACGACGCCCCCGCATTACATCAAGCCGATATCGGCGTGGCCATGGGCCGCAAGGGCACCGACGTGGCGCGCGAGGCCGCCGACATGGTGTTGCTCGACGACAACTTCGCCACCATCGTCACCGCCGTGCGCGAGGGCCGGCGTATCTTCGACAACATCCGCAAGTTCATCAAATACACCATGACCAGCAACTCCGGCGAGATCTGGACCCTGTTCCTCGCCCCCTTCCTCGGCCTGCCGATCCCGCTGCTGCCGGTCCACATCCTGTGGATCAACCTGGTCACCGACGGCCTGCCCGGCCTGGCCCTCGCGGCGGAACCGGCCGAGCGCGGCATCATGCAGCGCCCGCCGCGCCGGCCAAACGAGAGCATCTTCGCCCACGGCATGTGGCAGCACATCGTGTGGGTCGGGCTGCTGATCGGCGGGGTCTCGCTGCTGGCCCAGGCCTGGGCGGTGCGCCACAGCCCCGCGTACTGGCAGACCATGGTCTTCACCACCCTCACCCTCGCCCAGCTCGGCCACGCGCTGGCCATCCGCTCGGAGCGCGACTCGCTGTTCCGCCTAGGGCTGCTGAGCAACCGCCCGCTGCTCGGCGCGGTCGTGCTCACGCTCGGGCTGCAACTGGCCGTGATCTATCTGCCCTGGTTCAACGAGGTATTCCACACCCAGCCCCTGCCGCTGCGGGAGCTGCTGATTTGTGTCGGACTGGCGGTGGTGGTGCCGGTGGCGGTGGAGATCGAGAAATGGCTGGTGCGGCACGGGCGGTTGTATCGGGCGAGCGTTGAGACCGGGTAATCCGACTACGGGGGGTGCGCGCTGCGCGCGCAGAATATGCTGCAATCCTTCATCGAACAATACGGCTATCTGGCTATTTTAATCGGCACCTTTCTGGAGGGTGAAACCATCCTGGTGCTGGGCGGCCTGGCCGCGCACCTGGGATATCTGCATCTGGAAGGCGTGATCATCGCCGCCTTTCTCGGCAGCTGGTGCGGCGATCAGCTGTATTTCTTTTTGGGGCGCTGGCGTGGTCAGCAATGGCTGGATAAGCATCCCGGCTGGAAGCAAAAGGCGGCCACGGTGCTCGTCAGGATGGAGCGTCATCCCTCCTTGCTGATCATCGGCGCTCGGTTCATGTATGGGTTGCGCACGGTGACGCCGTTCGTGTTCGGCATGAGCAAGGTGCCAACGTCACACTTTCTGGTGCTCAATGGCATCGCCGCCTTGCTCTGGGCGGTTTGTATCGGCCTCCTCGGCTACCTGTTTGGCCACGCCGTCGAGCTTTGGATCGGCAAGGCCAAACACTATGAGGCGTGGCTGCTTGGCGCCGTGGCGATCATCGGGTTGATCGCGTGGCTCATATACCGGTTCCGCGCCAAAGGAAAAGCGCCGCGCTAACCAGAATTTTTGCCTGCTTGAATTTGCGCCCAGACGGCGCCGATGCGCAGGACGCCGATGACCACCCACACTTCCGATATGCGGGACACGGTGCGCGGTAAAAAGTAAAATAGCGCCCTTCCCCACGGCAGACCACGGACCTTTCGATGTTACGACTTACCGAAATCAGACTCCCGCTCGACCACGCGCCGCAGGCGCTGCGCGCGGCGATCCTCAGCCGTTTGGAGATCGCGCCGGAGGCCTTGCGCGGGTTCACGGTCGCCCGCCGCGGTTACGACGCGCGCAAGAAGAGCGAGATCGTCTTCGTGTATACGCTCGATGTCGAGGTGGCCGATGAGGCGTTGGTGTTGCAGCGCTTCAGTGATGACCGCCACGTCAGCCCCGCGCCGGATACCGCATACCAGTTCGTGGCGCGCGCCCCCGCCGGACTCAAGACCCGCCCGGTCATCATCGGCACGGGGCCGTGCGGCTTCATGGCCGGGCTGATCCTGGCGCAGATGGGCTTCAAGCCGCTGATCCTCGAACGCGGCAAGGAGGTGCGCCAGCGCACCAAGGACACCTGGGGATTGTGGCGCAACCACAAGCTCGATCCGGAATCGAACGTGCAGTTCGGCGAAGGCGGCGCCGGCACCTTCTCCGACGGCAAGCTGCACACCCAGATCAAAGACCCGCGTCACCTCGGCATGAAGGTGCTACGCGAATTCGTCAAGGCCGGCGCGCCGGAAGAGATCCTCTACGTCAGCAAGCCGCACGTCGGCACCTTCCGTCTGGTGGGCATGGTGGAGAAGATTCGCGCGGAGATCATCCGCCTCGGCGGCGAGTTCCGCTTCGAGAGCCGCGTCACCGACATCGAGATCGTCGATCGGCAGGTGCGCGGTGTCACGCTGGCCAGCGGCGAGCGCATCGCAAGCGATCACGTCATCCTCGCCATCGGCCACAGCGCGCGCGACACCTTCCAGATGCTCTTCGAGCGTGGCGTCTATATCGAGGCCAAACCATTCTCGATCGGCTTTCGCATCGAACATCCGCAGGCGCTCATCGACCAATGCCGCTTCGGCCGATTCGCCGGCCACCCCGATCTCGGCGCGGCCGACTACCGACTGGTGCACCATTGCAGGAACGGCCGCACCGTCTACAGCTTCTGCATGTGCCCCGGCGGCACGGTGGTGGCCGCCACCTCGGAGGAAGGCCGCGTGGTCACCAACGGCATGAGCCAATATTCGCGCAACGAGCGCAACGCCAACAGCGGCATCGTCGTCGGCATCACCCCGGAGGACTTTCCGAGCCGCCATCCGCTCGCCGGCATCGAACTGCAACGCCAACTGGAATCGCGCGCCTTTGAACTGGGCGGCCACAACTACGATGCGCCCGCGCAACTGGTCGGCGACTTCCTCGCCGGCAGACCCTCGACCGCGCTCGGCAGCGTGCAGCCTTCGTATACGCCCGGCGTGCACCTCACCGACCTGAGCACCGCGCTGCCCGACTACGCCATCGCCGCGATCCGCGAGGCCCTGCCCGCGTTCGACCAGCAGATCAAGGGCTTCGCCATGAAAGACGCGGTGCTCACCGGCGTGGAAACGCGCACCTCATCCCCCGTGCGCATCAAACGCAATCGCGACGACTACCAAAGCCTCAACACCCAAGGCCTCTATCCCGCCGGCGAAGGCGCGGGCTACGCCGGCGGCATCCTCTCCGCCGCCATCGATGGCATCGAAGTGGCCGAGGCCGTGGCGCTGAGCATCATGGCGCAGCAGGGTGCGTGACAGAGTGCGGCAGGTGTCAGGCGACAAGCAGCGCATCGGTCAAAACAAACAAGCCTGGAACCAAGCGCGCCGTACTTGCTCCTGACGATCACCACCCCCACCATTTTTGTATGCCAAGTATGAACCGCCAGATACCTCCCATGATGGAGGGGAAGATATTGGGAAACAGCAGCGCAAAAGCCATAAATCCCAATATTGTGTACCACAGCACTGCCGATGATAGAAATGCATCCCAGTGAACGTATATGGCAAGTTGCTGATTAACCCACAGCCACAAAAAGACGGCGGTAGGAATAGAAAATAGCATCGACGCGAGCAGCCCCATAATTCTGGACTCGATAAACCCTTCCCGCTTTTCAAGGCCTTTTCTGTATCTCATTTTTTGTGTGCGACGTTCGCCAGAGTGGCGTTGAGTGTGTTGTTAGACATTGGCATTCGACCCAAGACGTTTGACCATGGCAATCCATTTTTCCCGTGCTTGCGGTGTGGAGCCCCTGACGGGGGCGAGCTCGGTAAGCTGCACGACCTTGATGCCACAAAACCCAAGGATGGTTCGCTTCATTTCGTTATGCCCGGGCCGGTGATATATCCACCGGTAATACCAAGCGGGAGTGTCCATCGTCACGATCAAATGCGCGGTGCGGCCAGACAGCAGCTTATCCCAAAATACGGAACCGTCGCGATATTTGAAGGCGAAGCCAGGCAAAAATACCCGATCAAAAAATCCCTTCATCAATGCGGGCATCGCCCCCCACCAATTGGGATAAACGAAAACCAGGTGATTTGACCATTGGATGAGTTCCTGGGCTCTGACTAGATCGGGCTCTAGTTCTTGTCTTCTGTTGTATCCATGCCAAAGAACCGGATCGAACTGTAACTCTCCAAGCTTAAGCTCACGAACCTCATAACCCGAAGCGGTTGCACTCGCGGCATATGCGCTGGCCAGCACCGCGCAAAAACTATCTGTATCGGGATGGCCCAGAATGACGAGAATTTTATTTTTCATAGTTGATCCATTGGTTAACGCCTGAGGGAAGCGGTGCGATGTTGGGCTTCATAAAAAGCATGCAGCCCAACCTGCTGAGTTTTTCAGAGCTTCCCGAGTATTTCATGATCGGATAACTCATGACCAACCCAGACCACTACTTTTCTCGCGCCGGCGCTCATGGCCACTTCTCTCAAAATTCTGGCTTCAATTTCAGACAGTCCGCCGTCCACCATTTCCATCGGGTGAATGACGATCTTGGGGGCTGGCGAATACCATCTGCCGGAAAGGATTTTTTTCAGGCCCGCTTTCAAGACCTGTTGTGACTTGGTGAATTCGCCGATCAGTAGCCGCGTGGTTGTGAAGGGCTCAAGCGCAGATGATTGGATTTCTATTTTGCGTTCCACATGGCGTATCTGGAACCTGTTTTTGAACACCTTAACGTAAAGAGTTTCGTTAAATAGATTACGCATCATGGCTGCCATTCACTAGAATTCGTTTTGTGGTAAAAGCTCATTGATTTTATCTTTCGCCCCTGGGATCCGGCGGCAGCTGCCAGGCGACGACCAGTGTTGCGATCAGCACGACGATCCCCAACACGAAGATCGATAGCACTGGCTCGGCGCCGAGGGTCGTGGCGTAGGTGTAGGCGCCAACGGTGGCGAGCATGGCAAGGTTTTCGAAAAAGTTTTGCATCGCTACGGCGCCGCCGCTGCCGATGGTGTTGTGGCCGATCTCTTGCAGCGCGGCGTTGATCGGCACGACGAACAGGCCGCCGGCGATGCCGATGCAAAACAGCACGGCGCGCGCGGGCCACAGCTCATCGATCAGGGACAGCACCAGGATCAACGCTCCCATCGCGTAAGCGGCCAGGCGCGCGCGGCGCAGATATTCGATCGGGATGAGCCGGGGCACCAGGGCGGCGCCGGCGATGATGCCGACGGCGAGGAATAAGGTGAGTTCGGCGACGTCGCTGGCGTTTGCGCTGTGCAGCACCAGCGGCGCCCACGCGACCAGCAACACGCGCAGCACGGCGGAGGCGCCCCAGAACAGGCTGGCGCCGAGCATGGAAAAGCGTGCGCGGGCCGTGGTGAAAAAGCCGCGCATCATGTGGAGGAAGTTCGGCAGCGCGGCAACGGCTTGCGCGCCGCGCGCGGGCAGGCGCGGGATCAGATAGGTGATGGCGAGCGAGGCGAGATAGCAGCCGAATACCGTCCAAAGCGCGCCGGCGATCGACCAATCGGCCAGCTTGGCTCCGACCACGGTGCCGAGGATGATGGCGAGGATGGTCGAGCCTTCGATCAGGCCGTTGGCCTTGACCAGTTGCCCATGGCCGACCATCTCCGGCAATAGGCCGTATTTGGCCGGGCCGTAGATCGCCGCGCCGATGCCGATGATGGCATAGGCGATGATCGGCTCGATCGCGAAGATGATCGCAAGCACGCCGAGACACTTGAACAGATTGCCGATCACCAGCACGCGCGGCTTGGGCTCGCGGTCGGCGAACGGCCCAACCCAGGGTGCGAGCAGCACGAAGGCGGCCAGAAACGCGCTTTGCAGCGCCGGCACATACCAGCCGTCGGCCTGACCGCTTTTCATCACCATGGCGATCACGGTGAACAGCACGGCGTTGTCGGCGAAGGCGGAGAAGAACTGCGCGAACAGCAGGGCCAACACGCCGCGGTTCATGCTTCTACCTCGACGCGCACCAATTCGGCGACGCCTTTGTAGTCGATCTTGCCGGTGCCGAGCAGCGGCATCTTCTTGGTGATGAGGATTTTCTTCGGCACGTTGATCTCGCCGATGCGCTGTTGCTTGGCTTGCGCGAGCAGTTCGGCGCGTGCGGCCGTGGGATGGGTGGTGACCAGCACCAGCTGCTCGCCCTTCTGCGCATCGGGGATGGTGACCACCGCATGCTGCAGATTGGGCCAGGCGGCGCTGGCCAGTTCCTCGGCGGCGGCGAGCGAGACCATCTCGCCGCCGATCTTGGCGAAACGCTTGGCGCGGCCGCAGATGCGGATGAAGCCCTCGGCATCGACGGTGACGATGTCGCCGGTGTCATACCAGCCGGGGCCGTGTTCGGTGTGCGGCGGCACCAGTGTGCCGGGCCGGTCGTGCAGATAATAGCCGAGCATGATGTTCGGCCCCTTCACCTGCAAGCGTCCGCCTTCGGCCACGCCGGGCACGGGTTCGAGGCGGTGCTCGATGCCGGGCATCAGCCGGCCGACGCTGCCGGGCTGGATCTCCATCGAGGTGTTGGTCGAGAGCACCGGGCTGGTCTCGGTGGCGCCGTAGCCTTCGAAGATGCGCACGCCGAATTTTTCCGCCCACATGCGGCGCGTGTCGTCCTGCAATTTCTCCGCGCCGGCGAATACGTAACGGAGGCTGTAGAAATCATACGGGTGCGCGAAGCGCGCATACCCGGCGAGGAAGGTGTTGGTGCCGAACAGGATGGTGGCGTTGATGTCGTAGGCGACCTCCGGGACGATGCGGTAGTGCAGCGGCGAGGGATAGAAGAAGGTCTTCATGCCCGAGAGCAGCGGCAGCAGCGTGCCGGCGGTGAGGCCGAAGGAGTGGAACAGCGGCAGCGCATTGAGGATGATGTCCTGGCTGCTGAAATCCACGCGCGCGGCGAGCTGTTCGCGGTTGGCGAGCAGATTCGCGTGCGAGAGCACCACGCCCTTGGGCGTGCCCTCGGAGCCGGAGGTGAACAGGATCACCGCCGGATGCTGGCTGCCGACATGCGCGCAGTGGCGCCGATAGGTCCAGCTGGGAAACAGCGCGCACAGCATGCCGCGCAGCCGGTCGACGAGGGACAGCGCGGCCGCGCAGTCTTCCAGATAATGCACTGTGACGCGCTGGCCCAGCGCGCCGATGGCCTCGTCGAGTTTCGCCAATTTGATGAAGCGCCGCGAGGTGAGCACGTGGTTGACTTGCGCGGTCGCGCACGCCTTGACCATGCCGTTGGCGCCGACGGTGTAGTTGAGCATCGCCGGCACGCGCCCGAAGGCGTGCAGCCCCATGAACACGGCGACGGTGTTCATCATGCTCGGCAGCAGCACGCCGACATTTTCCTGCGGCGCGGTGAAGCGCGCGAACACGCGCCCAAGGACGAAACTGCGCGCGAGCAGGCCGCGATAACTGAGCGGCTTGCGCTCGATATCCTCCACCACGCGCTTGCGCGGGCCGTGCACCTGCTGCGCATCGAGCAGCGCCTGGAACAGGGTGCGCTGATAATGGCTGGTGGCGAACATCATCTCGGTCATGAGATCGGCGAGCAGGCGGCCGGCGTGCTTGCGCCGTTCGCGACCCTTCACCGCCTCGGGCGGACGGATGTGGCGCGGCGGTAGCACCGTGAGTTTGATGCGCGGAAACCAGCGCAGCCGCACGCGGCCTTTGAGGCGCGAGAACGGCGTGTATTGCGCGCCGTCGATGCGGATCGGCACCACGGTGGCGTTGGTCTTGTCGGCGACCAGGCCGCTGCCGTCGTAGATCTTCATCAGCGCGCCGGTTACGGTGATACGCCCTTCGGGGAAGATCACCACCTTCTGGCCCTTCTCCAGATAGCGGATCAGCGACTTGAGCGACATCGGGTTGGTCGGGTCCATCGGGAAGGTCTTGGTCATCTTCATGAACGGCCTGAAGTACCAGCGGTTGGCGATCCTGGTGTTGACGGCGAAGGTGAGATTGTCCGGCAGAAACGCCGCCAGCAGCACCGCATCGAGAAACGAGGTGTGATTGGCGACGATGATGGCGCGGCTGCCGAGCTGATCGAAATGCTCCAGCCCCTTGATCTCGACGTTGTAGCAGGCCCGGAGCAGCCAGCGCAGCAGTGATTTGATCACATCCATTCTAATTACCCTTTTTATGTGTTTATTTCCTCGCGCAGTATTCTTCATGCTTTTGACGTGCGCGTCCAGCCGGCTATGCCGGCGGCGATATACAAGGATTACGGACGGCACGGCCAGCGCTTGAGCCACGCGAGGCTGAGTTAACTTTCCGTTAAGGCGCGTATGTTATTGTGCGGGTCCCGACAACGAGTGCGGGCACTTCGGAGGTTTTATGAAAAAGATTCTGGGCTTGGTTGCAGCAATGGCGGTTTCCACGAGTGCGTTTGCGACGCAGGAAACCTTTACGACGGCAGGGCCGCTGGATTGCACCGCCGTGCTGTATTGTGTACAGAACACCAGTGACAATCTGTTCCAGCTCAAATTCATACCGACCTACCCCACCTCGGGTCCGTCGGCTACGGGATATAACGTCAACGAGCCGGCGATCGAAATCTCGAACGCAAGCGGTGGCTTGATTGATCTCAACATCATGCAGGTGGCGCTGACCGGGTCCAACTTCTACAACGGTGTGACCTTCATCGGCGCGATCCAGCTGGAAAAGCAGGATGAACTCGGCAATTGGACCTACGTATCACAGTGGTCGACCACCGTCGCTTCGAAAGGGGTGTACGTCATGTTCAACGGTCAAAAACCTTCAGCGCCGCTCATCAAGGGTGTGAAGGCGGTGCGGCTGACCGGCGTCAACGGCGCCACGATGTTCCGTATCGGCATGATGAATCTCACGGCGCGCTAAGCGCGGGTTGAGTGCGTGCAGACTGGCGTGATGGAAGGTATCGCGGTGGGGTGTGCAGAGGAAGGATGTCAAACGGACGAGGCGTGCGCCGAGGCGCACGCCTGCTTTCCGATCTTCGTGGTCAGGGTTGGCAAGCTCATACGGTCACGGTGTCCCGTGGCACATACGCGTCCTTCACCCTGCGGGAGGACAGGCGCTTGTCGATGGCCGTCAGCGGATCCCAGCCGATCAGGCCGGTAAACAGCAGGTAGGCGGCCAGCAGCACCGGAAGCACGAACCACGCACTGGAAACAAAGCCGCCGAATGCCACGGCGCCGTAGGCGGCGACGATGGTGACGGCCTTGGCCAACAGGATGTGGCTGACACGGGTGACGGCCCCGAGATTGGTGAAGCGGGTTTCAATCAAAGTATTCATATTCTATCTCCTCGCTATGATGATTGTCGTACGACACGCGGCAAGTGCCGCATGTGAGAGGAAGTTATAGAACATCACGCTTAAATGGCACTTAGTGCTCGATGAATTTTATCTGGCATTGTGAAGCAGTCTCCAAATATGGACGACGCGTGGCCTGAATTGTGATGCGGTGCGCACCGACCGAGGCGGATCAGGCTTGGCCTTAAACTCCTGCATTAATTAGGGGACCCCTGATTACCAAGCCTCTACCCTAAAGGGCATAAATCCCTGAGGGAGAGGGGATGAAGTCCGATCTATTTTGATGCTCGGCTAAGGAACCTCTGATTAATTCAGAGCTTCCTTAGAGATATCAGACGACGCTGAACCTTACACCTTGAATTGCCGCATGTGCTGACGCAATGCGCTGGAGATGCCGGCGAGTTCCGCGGCGGCGTGTTCGGTGGCGCGCACGCCCTCGGCATTGTCCGAGGTGAGGTCGTTGATGGCGATGGCCTTGCGGTTGATCTCCTCGGAGACGATGCTTTGCTCGTGGGAGGCGCTGGCGATCTGGTGGTTCATGTCGCTGATGGTGGTTACCGCCGCGGTGATCTTGTCCAGCGAGGCCGCGGCATCCGCCGCCTTGGTCACGCCCAGCTGTGCCAGAGAGCTGCCATTGCTCATGGCCGCCACGGCCGCGCGCGCGCAGCTCTGCAAGGCCTCGATCATTTTCTGAATCTCGAAGGTCGACTCCTGCGTGCGCGAGGCGAGATTGCGCACCTCGTCGGCCACCACGGCAAACCCCCTGCCCTGCTCGCCGGCGCGCGCGGCCTCGATCGCGGCGTTGAGCGCCAGCAGATTGGTTTGCTCCGCGATGCCTTTGATCACATCGAGCACGGCGGTGATGCTCCCGATTTCATGCTCGAGTTTCTGGATCACGCTCGATGCATTGTTCACCGAGGTGGCCAATTCGTTGATGAAGCTTACGGTGTTCGACACCACGATCTTGCCGGCGTTGGCGGCATCGTCGGCGCTGCGCGCGGAATCCGCGGCCATCTCGGCGCTGCGCGAAACCTCCTGCACCGTGGCGGTCATTTGATTGATGGCCGTGACCAGCTGATCGATCTCCGATTGCTGCAAGGTGGTGTTGGAGCTGCCGCGCGCCGACAGCTCGGCCAGCCGCTCCGAGGCGGTGTTGAGCTGCGTGGTTTGTTCCATGACCTGGCTGATCAGATATTGGAGCTTGGCGATGAACTGATTGTTGGCCCCGGCCAGCTGGCCGATCTCATCGGTGCTGGCGACGGCAAGACGGGCGGTCAGATCGCCTTCGCCCTCGGCGATATCGCGAATATGCGCCAGCAGATCCCCGAGGGGTTTGCCGATGAGGTTGGGCAGGATGATGACGGTCAGCGCGCAGATGAGCAGGCCGAGCACGGCGGCGGCGATCAATTTCGCCGTGCCGGATTCGATCGCGCTGCTTGCCGCGCCCGAGGCAACCTGCGCCTGGGTTTCGATCAGCGCGATGATGTCAGCGATGGTGGCAGTCATTTCCACAAAGGCCTGGTGGGCGTTGTTGAAACTGATCTCGATGGCGTTGGTGCGGCCGATGCGGCTATCGGTGCTGCGCTCGGCGACGGAGCTCTCGGTAAGCGTGCGCCAGGCATCGTGCTGCTTGATCAGTTTGTCCAGCTTGGTTTTGATCTCGGCGCTGTGGCTCAGTGATGAGAATTTATCGATATTCTCGTCCGCGCTGCGCAAGCCGAGCCGGTGCCGCTCGAGGTGCTGCTGAAAGCGCTCCGATTCCACGTCGAGGTTGAGGAGGCTGCGCTCCGAGACCACCACTTCATACAGATCCTTTTCCGCCGCGAGCAGATACTGAATGCTGGGCAGATGGGTGTCGGTGATTTCCAGGGTCTTGCGGCCGATGTCGCCGGTGATGTTGATCGAAAAGATCCCAAGAAACAGCAGCAACGCGGCCAGGATTCCGATTGGCAGCATCAGTTTGTGACGAAACGCGAGATTGTTGAACCATGACATGGGCGGCCCTCGGAAGCAGTAACATCAAGCAATGCGTGTCAAACGATCAATGCGTGGCGGCCTCGAGATCATCGACGTTGATGCCGATGGTGATCGCGCCAATCGCCTTGCCGCCATCCATCACCGGCACGGAAACCTGCACTAGATAGGCCTGGGCGCTGTCGTCGAATTTGACCTTGCCCACGTGTGCGGCGCCCGCCCCGCTTTTGTAGGACTCGGTGAACTTGGGCTCGTCGCCCTGCCAGTAGTCCGAGGTTTTATTCGACATCGCCACGTTCGCGCCTTGATTATCCATCAGGAATATTTCGGTGTAGTATTTCGCGCTTTTTTCCAGCTTCTGGAGTTCTTTGGCGGCGGGGTTGTTCATCAATGATTCCATGAAGGCATCCACGCCCGTATTGTCCATCCAGATCTTGTCGCGTTTCTTGATTTCATCCAGGGTCATGCCTTCGGCGTTTTGTTTTTTCACCGCGGCGACCAGCGCGGCATTGCTTCCCCATCCCTTCAGCGTGGGGATCAGTTTATTGACCGACTCCGGCGCATCCTCAGCGGATGCGTTGACGGTCATCAGACCAAGGGCAATGACCAGGGCGATTTTCTTATACATGTGAGCGACTCCGCGTGAAGGGTGAAATAAATACCGAGACCGTGCGCCTTATTGGAAATGTCGGCGTTCCGTGACGGTGAGTGATCTGGCATCCTTAGCGACAGGCGCGGGATAGAGTTTAGGGGGAGTTAACAAATATTAACGATTGGTGGCGCGGGCATGAAAACGTGTGCGCACAGTATCCCAAAAAATAGGATATTTGCCGAGGCCGACGGATAGGGGCGCTCAGCCGGCGAGCTTGTCGCGGAACATGAAAAACACCGCGCCGAGCAGGCACAGACCCGCCCAGAGGTAATCGAGCTTGAGCGGTTCGCGCAGATAGAAGAGCGCAAACGGCACGAATACCGTGAGCGTGATCACCTCTTGCAGGATCTTGAGCTGGCCGATGCTCATCACCGTGTAGCCGATGCGGTTGGCCGGTACCTGAAACAGATATTCCAGCAGGGCGATGCCCCAGCTCACCAGCGCGGCGATGATCCAGGGTTTGTTGTTGAGTTCCTTGAGATGGGCGTACCAGGCGAAGGTCATGAAGATGTTGCTGCACATCAGCAGGAAGATGGTGGTCAGTGCGGGATTCACGCGCGGTCTCCGGGGATCAACCGCGCTATCTTGCCTCAACGGCGGGCACCTGAATAGCCGCCGCTAAGGGTTCCGTTTGGCGCGGATCTCCAAGACCATCGATGAGCGCGCGGCGCCTTTTTCGATCCGGCAGGCGACGGTCACCGGCTGGTTGTCGATCCTCCACTCGCCATCGGCATGCAGGGTGTTGAGCTCGGTCCACCACGAGGCGCTCCAGTTGTAGGGCGTCTTCGCCTGCTTGCGCAGCTGTTTTTCCGAGCGCTCCTTGCACCAGGTGACGAGTTCGGAGGAGGTGGTGATCGATCCACGCTTTTCATGGGCGTGCGCGAACAGGGGCAGGAGGGCGAGTAACAGGATAAGGGTGCGCATTTCAGTAGTCCTTTACCGGGGCTGGAAGTGAAAGATAGCCATTCCAGAGGCTGGCGTAAATGGCGTGATGGCGCATAAATGAAAGGGGAGCCGCGCCCCCCTTTTGTCTTGACGCAGGTGACGTTGCGAATCTTACTTGTGATAGGAGACCACGCGCTCGACTTCGTTCTTGGAACCGAGGATCACCGGGACGCGCTGATGCAGGCCGGTCGGTTTGATGTCCAGGATGCGCTCGCGGCCGGTGGAGCAGGCGCCGCCGGCCTGTTCGACGACGAAGGCCATGGGGTTGGCTTCGTACATCAGGCGCAGCTTGCCGCCCTTCTCCTTGGTCTTGCTGTCGAGCGGGTACATGAAGATGCCGCCGCGGGTGAGGATGCGGTAGACCTCGGCGACCATGGAGGCGACCCAGCGCATGTTGAAGTCCTTCTCGCGCGCGCCGGTCTTGCCGGCCAGGCATTCATCGACGTATTTCTTCACCGGGGCCTCCCAGAAGCGCATGTTGGAGGCGTTGATGGCGAATTCCTTGGTGTCGGCCGGGATGGTGATGTTGGGTTGGGTCAGGATGAACTCACCAATGTTGCGGTCGAGCGTGAAGCCGTGGCTGCCGTTGCCCAGGGTCAGCACCAGCACGGTGGATTGGCCGTAGACCACGAAGCCGGCGCAGACCTGGGTGGTGCCCTTTTGCAGGAAGTCGGTATCGGTCGGGTTCTTCACGCCGGCCGGGGCGCGCAGCACGGAGAAGATGGTGCCGACGGAGATGTTCACATCGATGTTGGAGGAGCCGTCGAGCGGATCGAACAGCAGCAGGTATTTGCCGCGCGGGGCGTCGGCGGGCAGCTGGTAGGCGGTCTCTTCTTCCTCGGAGGCCATGCCGGCGACGTAGCCGGAGCGGTTGTTGGCGGCGATCATCACCTCGTTGGAGATCACGTCCATCTTCTTCTGGTCTTCACCCTGGACGTTCTCGGAACCGGCCATGCCCAGCACACCCATCAGGGCGCCCTGGCTCAGGTCATAGGAGATCTGTTTGCACGCGGTGAGCGTGTCGTTGAGCAGGCCGACCAGGTCGGCGTCGACACGGCCGGCGCGTTGTTCGTTGGCGAGGTATTGTCTAAAACTGGTACCGGTGGACATGGCATGGTTCCCTAATTGAAATGATGGATGAATGCGTTGCGATGGCGCGTATTCTAGCAGAAGCCGGCGCGGATGCTAAAGCGGGCGCGATTCAAGTAGTGCGATCTCCCGCCGCAGAGGATAAGATAAGCGGGGGTTTGGTTTATTAAAGAAAGCGGTAGCGAGATGAACGAGAAGATTGTAATTGCAACCCGGAAGAGCCCGCTGGCGATGTGGCAGGCGGAGTTCGTCAAGGCCCAGCTGGAGCGGTTTCATCCGGGGATCCAGGTCGAATTCAACAAGATGGTCACCCAGGGGGACAAGATCCTCGACACGCCGCTGGCCAAGGTGGGCGGCAAGGGCTTGTTCGTGAAGGAATTGGAGGTCGGCATGCTCAACGGTGAGGCCGACATCGCCGTGCATTCGATGAAGGACGTGCCGGTGGAATTCCCCGACGGCCTGCACTTGGCGGTGGTCTGCGAGCGCGAGGACCCGCGCGATGCCTTCGTCTCCAACAAATACAAGTCGCTCGACGCCCTGCCGCAGGGCGCGCGCGTGGGCACCTCCAGCCTGCGCCGTTCGGTCCAGTTGCGCGCCCATCGCCCCGATCTCCAGATCCTGGACCTGCGCGGCAATGTGAACACCCGGCTGCGCAAGCTCGATGAGGGCGAATACGACGCCATCATCCTGGCCGCCGCGGGGCTGATCCGTCTCGAATTCCAGCAACGCATCACCAGTTTCATCGCGCCCGAGGCCTCGCTGCCGGCGGTGGGGCAGGGCGCCGTGGGCATCGAGTGCCGCACGGGTGATGCGCGCGTGCTGCGCCTGATCGCCCCCTTGATGCATCAAGAAACCATGATCCGCGTGCTGGCCGAGCGGGCCATGAACCACCGGCTCGAAGGCGGCTGTCAGGTGCCGATCGGCGGCCACGCGGTCATCCACGGCAACGAGATCCACCTCCGCGGCCTGGTCGGCAGCCTCGACGGCAAGCAGATCATCCGCAGCGAGATCCGCGGACCGAAGGACCAGGCCGAGGCCCTCGGGGCGAAACTCGCCGACGATCTGCTCGCGCGCGGCGCGGACCAGATCCTGCGGGATGTCTATTCACGTGCCTGAGCTGGCGGGCCTGACGGTCCTCGTCACGCGCCCCGCCCACCAGGCGCAGGCGCTGTGCGAGGCCATCAGCGCGGCGGGCGGCAAGGCCGTGCCCTTCCC
>CAZKZP010000046.1:19942-23193 GCA_964557295.1 uncultured Chromatiales bacterium
TGGACCCGGTGCTGGAGATCACCGATCCGCCGGACCTCGCCGCGCTCGACCGCCTGCTCGATGAGCTCGATCGCTTCGACATCGCCATCTTCATCAGCGCCAACGCCGTGGAGAAGTCCATGCCGCGCATCCTGGCGCGGGGCGAGTTCCCCACCCATATCCAGATCGCCGCCGTGGGCGAGAAGACCGCGCAGGCCTTGCTCGCCTATAATCTGCCGGTGACGCTGCGGCCGCGCGAGAACTACGACAGCGACGGCCTGCTCGCCCTGCCCGAGCTGCAAGAGGTGCGCGACAAGCGCATCGTGATCTTTCGCGGCGTCGGCGGGCGCGAATTGCTCGCCGAGGTCTTGCAAGCGCGCGGCGCGCACGTCGCCTATGCTGAGTGCTATCAGCGCGCGCGCCCCGCGCTCGACGGCAGCGGCCTGCCGCAGCAAGGCATCGACATCGCCGTGGTCACCAGTAACGAAGGCCTGGAGAATCTGTTCGCCATGGTCGGCGCGGCCGCCCGCCCCTGGCTGTGTGCCCTGCCGCTGGTGGTGATGAGCGCGCGCATGCGGGATTTCGCCCGCGCCCTCGGGGTGACGGCCCCGGTGCGGGTGGTGGATGAGGCGAGCGATGCGGGGCTGTTGGCCCAGCTCAAACACTATGCCGGGAACAAAAACGATGAGTGAAGAACTGACCTCCCCTGCGGGAACCCCGCCCGCGCGGCCGCTCCAGGCGCGCGACCGGCGCGTCGGTGCGCTGGCGGCGGCCGCCTTGATCGTGAGCCTGGGGCTGGGCGGCGCACTTTATTATGTGTCGCAGCGCGCCGAGCAATCGCTGGCTGCGGCGCAGTCCCAGGCCGAACAGCGGCTGCAATCCCTGGAAACCGCGCTGGCGCAGGTGCGCGCGGCGCAGCTCAAGGAGGCCGAGGAACTCGCGGCGCTGCGCGAGCACTCCGGCCAACTGCTCGCCCAGGTGCAGGAGTTGCAGAGCCGCACCGCCGATGAGCGCCGCCACTGGGCGCTAGGCGAGGCCGAATATCTGCTGCGCATCGCCAATCACCAGCTGCAATTGATGAAGGACCTCGACACCAGTCTCGCCGCGTTCAAGGCCGCCGACCAGCTGTTGCAGAAGCGCACCGATCCGGCCCTGCACCGCGTGCGCGCGGTCATCGCCCAGGAGATCGTCGCGCTGGAAACGCTGCCCCGGCCGGACATCGAGGGACTGGCCGCGCGATTGAGCGCCCTGTCGGGCCGCATCGAGGGCCTGCCGCTCAAACACCGTCCGCGCGACTTCACCCCCGGCGCGGAGGCGGCGGAGACGCAAGGCTCGGATCAGACCTTCGCCAAGTTCTGGAACAAACTCAAATCGCTGGTGGTGATCCGCCAAGACGGCCAGCCTGTCGAACCCCTGCTCGCGCCACAGGAAGAGCGCTACCTCCTGTACAACACCCAGTTGCAGATCGAGGCCGCGCGGCTCGCCTTGCTCTCGGGCGACACACCGGGTTGGGGCGCTAGCGTGCAAACGCTCAGCGACTGGATGTCCGCGCATTACGACGCCGAGGCCCCGGCGGTGAAGGCGGTGCTCGGCCTCCTGGCCGAACTGCGCGGCGCCCCTATCGCCGTGGCCTGGCCGGACATCTCCCAGTCCTCGCAGCTGCTGCACGAGTATCGACTGAAACTGTCACTGATCGGCACCGAGGCGCTTCCGCCCGCCAAGCCCAAGGGGACGGCGCCGTGAGGTGGTTGATCCTGTTCCTGGCCTTGCTGGTGATGGCGGCCCTGGTGGCCGGGATCGCCTCGGAGTCGCCGGGCTATGTGCTGCTGGCCTTTCATGACTGGTCCTTGGAGACCAGTTTCATCGTCTTCATCATCGCCTTGGTGGCCTGCGTGCTGGGGCTGTATCTGGTCGCCGGCTTGCTGGCGGCGATCCTGCACCTACCCTTGCGCATCGCGCGCTGGCGTCTCAAGTGGCAGCGCGACCGGGCGGAATCCTCGCTCAACCGCGGCATGGTGGCCCTGCACGAAGGGCGCTGGGCGGTGGCCGAGAAGGAATTCCTCAAGAACATCAAACCCAGCCACACGCCGATGCTGAATTATCTGGGCGCCGCGCGCGCGGCGCACCTGCTAGGGGCGCTCGAACGCCGGGACGCGCTGCTGCGCCAGGCGAGCCAGGCCGGTCAGCGCGCCCCGCTGGTCGCGGGACTGGTGCAGTCCGAGATGCTGCTCGAACAGGGCGAGTACGCGCAAGCGGCCTCCATTCTCACCCAGTTGCGCCAAGAGACGCCCGACCATCCCCGCCTGTTGCGGCTCTTGGTGCAGGCCTACGAGGGGCTCGGTACCTGGGAGGCCCTCGAGGATCTGCTACAGGAAGTGCAGCGTCAGTCGGTCATGGACGAGGCGGGGCTGGAGGACCTCACCCGCCGGGTGTATGCCAATTTGTTGAAGGTCTATGACCAGAAATACGATCAAGCCACCCTGCTACGTCTCTGGGAGCGGATGCCCAAACGCGTGCGGCAGGATGAGGCCCTGATCAAGACCTACGCGGACCTGTTGCACGCCAAGGGGCGCGAGAACGCCGCCGAGGCGCTGCTGCGCGAGGCCCTGCAACAGGAGTGGCGCTCCGGTCTGGCGTATCTCTACGGTCAGATCACCCCCACCGATCCCCTGGCCCAGCTGGCGCATGCCGAGCGTTGGGTGAAGCTGCATCCGAACGACGCGCAGTTGCTGCTCAGCCTCGGCAGGATCTGCAAGCGCCTGGAGCTGTGGGGCAAGGCGCGGGATTATCTCAAGGACGGCCTGCCGAGCGGCATGTGCGAGATCTACCGGGAAATGGCCGAGCTGATGGAAAAGCAAAAGAACATCGAGGCGGCCAAGGATTATTACCGCCGGGCGCTGCTCGCCGCCTGCGGGCCGTCCGGCCCCCGCGCCGCGCTGCCCCCTCTGCGCCAGTGACACGGGGCGCTCTTAACCCATGCCGTTGCACTCATCCGAGCCAGAATCAGTCGCATGACGAATCCGCCCGATCAACCCATCAAGCCCAAACGCAATCCGCTGAAAGGCGCTGCGAAGACCGCGCGCATCCCGATCAAGGTCGTGCCGGCGGAAAACCCCCTGCCCAAGCCGCGCTGGATCAAGGCCAAGTCGCCCACTGGCCCGGAGGTGGCGCGGATCAAGGCCATCCTGCGCGAGCAGAAGCTGCATTCGGTGTGCGAGGAGGCCGCCTGCCCGAACCTGGGCGAGTGCTTCCATCACGGCACTGCCACCTTC
>CAZKZP010000047.1:0-14185 GCA_964557295.1 uncultured Chromatiales bacterium
GCAGATCCGCCGTTTGCAGGATCGCCAGGCCGCCGCGCAGGGCCTCGGGCGCGGGTTCGCCGTGGCGGAACAGCCGCGCGCGCAGGGTGCGGATCTCCAGGTTGGCCGAGCGGCTGCCCATGGCCTGCAGGGCGACGAAGCGCTCGACCGTGGCGCGGTAGTCCTTGGCCAGTTCGCCGGCGAACTGGGCCAGTACCGCCGCCGGCATGGCGTGGGGCCAGTCGGCGTCCTGGATGAAGCGCGGACTGCTGGCGACTAGCGACAGCGCGTGCACCTTGGCCGGGTGGCGGGAGGCGATGCGGGTGGCGAGCATGCCGCCCAGCGACCAGCCGACCCAGACCGCCGGTTGCGGCACGGCTTGGGCGATCTGTTCACTCACCGCCTCCAGGGTGAAGCCTTCGGGCGGCAGGGCGCTGCGGCCGTGGCCGGGCAGGTCGATGACGGTCACCCGGTAGCGCGGGCTGAGGGCCTGCGCGATGTCGTCCCACACCCCGCCGTGCATGCCCCAGCCGTGCAGCAGGACGACGGCCGGCCCCGCGCCCTGGGTGTGCACGTACAGGCTCATCGGATCGCCTCCAGGGCCAGCAGCAGCCGGTCGACCTGTTGTTCGCTGTGTTCGGCCGAGAAGGTGATGCGCAGCCGGGCGCTGCCCTCGGGCACCGTGGGCGGGCGGATGGCGGAGATGAGGATGTCGTGTTCGAGCAAGGACTGACTCATCGTCAGCGCCTTTTCCGAGGTGCCCACCAGCAGCGGCTGGATCGGGGTGGCCGAGTCCATCAAGGTGTAGCCGAGCTGCGCCGCGCCGGTGCGAAAACGGCTGATCAGGGACTGGAGTTTTTCCCGGCGCCAGCCCTCCTCCTGCACCAGCTTCAGGCTGGCGCGGGTGGCCGCGGCCACGGCCGGGGGCAGGGCCGTGGTGTAGACATAGCTGCGCGCCTGCTGGATCAGGGTCTCGATCAGGGGCGCGCGCCCGGCGACGAAGGCCCCGAAGGTGCCGAAGGCCTTGCCCAGCGTGCCCATCAGTATCGGTACCTGCTCCTGGTCCAGCTCGAACAACTCGGCGCAGCCGCCGCCGCGCGCGCCGAGCACGCCGAAGCCGTGGGCATCATCGACCAGCAGCCAGGCATCACGCGCGGCGGCGCGCGCGGCCAGCTCCGGCAGCGGGGCGATCGTGCCATCCATGCTGAACACCCCGTCGGTGGCGATCAGCGTGGTCGCGGCCGGCGCGCCGGTGAGCTTGGCGGCGAGGTCATCGGCATCGCGGTGACGATAACGGTGCAGGCGCGCCCCGCTCAACAGCGCCCCGTCGAGCAGCGAGGCGTGATTGAGCCGGTCCTCCAGTACCCAGTCACCCCGCACGGCGAGGGCGCCGATGACGCCGAGATTGGCCATGTAGCCGGTGGAAAACAGCAGCGCGCGTTCGCGCCCGGTGAACGCGGCCAGCTCCTCTTCCAGCTGATGGTGGGCGCGACTGTGGCCGGTGATCAGGTGCGCGGCGCCGCTGCCCACGCCGTAGTCATCCGCCGCCTGCCGGAAGGCCGCGATCACCGCCGGATGCCGGGCCAGGCCGAGGTAGTCATTGCTGCAAAAACACAGGCGCAGACGGCCGTCGATCACCTGCTCCGGACCGGCGGGTGAATCCGCGATGCGGCGGTGGCGGTACAGCGCGTGCGCGCGGCGTTCGGCCAGCTGGGCTTCGAGGCGCTGCCATTTATCGGGGGGTGGGATCTTCATGGAAGTGGGGGGTGAGCCCCCTCTCCCTCAGGGAGAGGGCTGGGGTGAGGGGGAGAACGCATATTTCTTTATATTCCCTCATCCTAGCCTTCTCCCTGAGGGAGAAGGGACTAAAACCGCTGATTATCGGCGGTCAGCCGTTCAGGCCGCGTCCACCTTGCCCGGGCGCTGCTTTTGCGTGTCGCCGCGGATGCCGAGCTTGAGGTCGTTGAGCATGCGCAGATCGTCATCCACGCTGCGCCCGCGTGTGGTGAGGTAGTCGCCGATCATCACGCCCGAGGCCCCGGCGAAGAAGATCATCCCTTGCAGGTCGCGCAGGAACTGGCGGCCGCCGGCGATGCGGATCTCGGCCTTGGGCAGCATGTAGCGGAACACCGCGATGGTGTGCAGGATCTCCAGCGGCTGCATCGGTTCGCGGTTGCCGAGCGGGGTGCCGAGCACCGGGCTCAGGAAATTCAGCGGGACGGATTCGACGCCCAGGCGGCGCAGGGTCTCGGCCAGCTCGATGCGTTGGTCCAGCGACTCGCCCATGCCGACGATGCCGCCGGCGCACACCCGCAGCCCAGCCGCGCGCGCGTGCTCGATGGTGTCGATGTTTTCCTGATAGGTGTGGGTGGTGCAGACCTGGTCGAAGTAGCTCGCGGCCGTCTCCAGGTTGTGGTGGTAGTTCTCCAGGCCGGCGGCCTTGAGGTCGCGGGCGGTGGTCTCGTCCAGCACGCCGAGGCTGGCGCAGCGGCCGATGTCGCTCTGTTCGCTCAGGGTGGCGAAGTATTCCCGCAGCTTGCCGGCCTCGCGCTTGCTGCGCACGCCCCAGCCCTTGGAGACGACGCCGAAGTCGCTCACGCCCCATTCGCGCGCGCGCTGGGCCTGCTTGGCCAGCTCTTCGCTGGAGATGAAGTCGTAGACCGGGGCGGTGGTCTGGTGATGCCCGCTCTGCGAGCAGAAGCCGCAATTCTCCGAGCAATTGCCGGAGCGGACATTGGCGATGGCGCAGGCCTCGATCTCCTCGCCGCGGTAGGTGCGGCGCAGACGGTCGGCGCCGGCCATCAGCCAAGGCAGATAGTTTTCGTCCAGGCGGATCATCCATTGGGCCTCGGCTACGCTCATCTCGCCGCCCTGGAGCAGGCGTTGAGTGAGGGCGTCGATGCGGTCGTAGGTCTCGTTGTTGATCATGTGGATCTCCGGGCTATTGAGCGGATGTGCCGATTGCGGCAATCTGAGCATCTTAAGGTTTATGGATGGACTGTCAACCACAAAGGATTGTCATGGTTAACGATTGGTTAAAAAGCGCGCAGTTTCGACTATTCCCTTCGGTCTGCACCCTCTGCCATGCGCCAGGCTTGCCGCGGCTCGATCTCTGCGACGGCTGCCGGCGGGATCTGCCTTACATCGGTCAACACTGCCAGCAGTGCGCGATGCCGCTGATCGGCGCGGGGCAGAGGGTCTGCGGCCAGTGTCTGCAACAGCCGCCCCGCTACGATCGCGTCATCTGCCCCTTCGTCTACCGCCGCCCGGTCAGTAATCTGCTGCACCTGCTCAAATTCAATCACCGGTTGCAACATGCGCGGCTGCTCTCCGAGCTGTTTCTGGCACATCTGCACCAGCACGAGTGGGGCGCGATCGAGGCCATCCTGCCCGTGCCGCTGCATCGTGGCCGGGTGCGCGAGCGCGGCTACAATCAGGCGCTGGAACTTGCCGCGCCCGTTGCCAAGCGTCTCGATCTGCCGCTGCTGACGCAGGCGTGCGCACGCGTGCGCGCCACCGACCCGCAGACCGCGCTCGATGCCGCGCACCGGCGCCGGAATATCAAAGGTGCGTTTCAATTGAATCAATCCATACGCTATCGCCGTGTGGCGATCTTCGATGATGTTCTGACCACCGGCAGCACGCTCGATGAACTGACGCGCGTGCTCAAGCGCGGGGGTGTCGAGTACGTCGAGGCGTGGGTACTGGCGCGGGTGCCGAGGTAAGTTTTGTTTTCAGCACGCCGTGGCAGTATGATCGATGAAATTCACCGAGAGAACTTAACTATGGATCTAGGGCTGGCACATCCGGACATCGTCGACGAAGTGGCGTTCGATCCCGAGCACGATGAGATCGTGTTGATCATCGATGCCATGGAGCAACGCTGGGACGATGCGGCGAGTGTCATCGAACAGCTCAAGGAGAAGATCGCCCAATACGTCAAGTTTGCCCTGGCCGGTCAGCTGGTCGAGGAATTTCCGGAGCACAAGGAAAAGCGCGTGCGGGTGCAGATCAATTGCGCCGCAGTGCCGGGGGCGCAGGTGCTGGAGTTCATCGATCAGGTCGAGGCCGTGCTCCTGGCCAGCAAGATGCGCATCGTCATCAATCACATCCAGCGGGCGTAAGCTTCAACATTGGTCGTTCGCAGTAGAGCGCTATTACCCCGCGATCAATTACATCCGATGTAGGAGCCATCTTTAGATGGCGATCATCGCAGTGATGGCTGATCGCAAACTAAAGCTTCCGTTCCGGACTCACGCCCCTTGCCCACCTCCATGTAGGCAAAGCTTGCTCCTGCAGCAGCAGATGTCTTTATCCGCCAGGTCAATAATGGAAAATCCGGCTCAATCTTTGTTCGGATTCAGTACCGACTGAATGGTGTGTGCGAGTGATTCCATCTCATCCTCGAGGGTGTTGCCGGAATCATAAAGCGCGAGGCTTTTTTTCGCCGCCGCATCGATGGCAGTGAGCAAGACGGTTTCCTGTTGTTCGCTCAGCGCGAGATAGTGGAGCGCTGTCTCGATGTTCCTGACGAGCTCGTCCATGATCCCGACGGACTGTGCCTTCTGCTCCGAGTGAATCCGTTTCATGTGTTGCAGGGCGAGGCGGGTGCCGTTGAGCAGGCGGCGCAGCGCTTCCTGCTGTTGACTGACGGTGGATTCGGCCCGCATGCCCTTGATGCGCGCCTGGGCCCCTTCCACGATCAGGGCGCCATTGTCCTTGATGCGGCCGTATTTGTCGGGATCGGCCACGGGCATGTTCTTGATCAGCAGCGATACATCGCCATAGCTGATCATGGTGCGCGGACTGAAATCGACGATCCGGCCGGTGGCGGAAAGTTTTTCATGCAGCTCTATTTCCAGTGGATTGACGATCGTGCCCGATTCGCCCTGGGTGATCGCACCCTGAGGGGCGCGAATCTGCACGCTGCATTTCAGGCCGTAGTCATGCATGGTCTGGACGATGTTGCGGGCGATTTGTTGGAGGTCATTGCTGGCAAAACATTCCCGGAAGAAATTCAGCACGCTGCCGAGCTCGCCCGTGCTCGTCAAGGCGGTCATGGCGGTGGTGCGGGCATAGGTGGCCTCGGCCAGCAGCGCGCGGCGCTGTTGCGCATGGTCGACAAACAATTGGATCTTGCTGAGGAGCTCCTCGGGGAAAAAGGGCTTGCCGAGGTAGTCGGCGCCGCCAGCCTCGTATCCGGTGATGCGTTCTTCCACGCTGTCATAGGCGGAGACGAACATGACCGGGATGTCGTGTGTTTCGGGGGTTTTCTTGATCAGCCGGCAGGTCTCGTACCCGTTGAGGCCCGGCATGTCGATATCCATCAGGATCAGGTCGGGGCGGTGGGTCGTGAGGTATTCCAAACAGTCTTGGCCGGAGGTAACGACATCGACCGCGTAGTCCTTTTGGATGGTCTGCTTGATCAGTTCAATGTTGATCGCATTGTCATCGACGACGAGTATTCGAAACTTCCGGTCCATCTCAATCGACATCGTGGGTAGTGGGTGATCGCGCATGATTCAAGTGAGCGATGAAATCCGTGACAAAGCCAAACTATGACTTGTACCGACAGTCAGTCTATCGGCCATGGGAGTGGATGCTTTAGCATCACCGCTGTGGCGAGGTTTCACGGCCCGGCGCGGGGGGTTCCAGTGCCTCGTCGATGCCATAGGCGCGCGCGGTCTGGCGCTGCTGAAGCTCCAGGGTGTGGCGCTCCCAGCGCTGAAGTTCGTCCAAGGCCCGCGTTTCGGCCGCGTGCCGGGTGCGCACGCTGGCCAGGGTCTGCGCGGTGGCCTGCTGTTCGAGTTCTTTTTGGTGCAGACGCTCCAGCAGCGCCGCTTCGGATTGGTGATAGGTCTCCAGCGCGTTGCGGGTCAGCTCTTGCTGGCGTTTGATCTGTTTGGTGCTGAGTTTCGGATCCATGGTGATGGAGGGCGTGAGCGGCGGGATTTTGCTCCCCGGGCTCAATGTCGGACGAAATACCGCGACCTGGCCTTCCTCCAGCTTGGTGGCCTTGATGCCGGCGGGGAAGGTCACGTCGATCATCGCGGTCGGGTGCACGCGGATGCCGGCCTCCTTCGCGAGGCGCTCGATGTTGGGTCCGAGATTGATGACGCGGCGATCGGTGGCGCGGTACTCGGTGATGTTCTGCGTGCGCGGCAAAATGCCGACGTTGCGTGCCGACATCACGATCTCCTTGGTGTGCAGTTCCTTGGAGAAGATCTGCGCCTGTGGCACGAAGGACCAGGCGTAAAAGGGCAGTTTTTCTTCCAGTGCGCGATGTTCGGGCGCGAGGCCCTTGTCAGTGTGCCACCCTGTCTCCGGCGGCAGCGGCGCCCAGCCGATCATGCCATCGCCGGCCCGCCAGGCGACCCATGCGGGCGCCCACTCGGTGCCAGGTATCCAGATCCAACCGTGGTCAGCGTGATTGGCCCAACGGCCGTAGTGGAAGGTCGCCCAGCCCCACGGCCAATAGGAGGTCCACAGCCAGCCTTGTTCCGCCGTGTATGACCACTCGCCCACGGTGTACGGCCGCCAGCCGGGCGGCACTTCGGCAGGTTTCCAGGCCGTCCCGTATTCTGGGGTGGGCAGCCATTGTCCATAGGGGGCGAGTTGTTCGTAGAAGAGACTGGCATCCGTGCGGATGTCCACGACGACTTGGTCGGCATGGCCCTGCGCGGAGGCTGCGAGGAATAGCAGGCCGGCAAGCAGGCAGGTCTGAAACAGGGAAGGGTGGATCTTGTCGGCGGTGTCCGTCATCACGCACTGACTCCTCTCAAGCAGCATAGGGAGAAGTATAGTGGCGAATAATTAATTTGTTCTTAACGACCCCCGGCGCCTTGCCGGGCGGCCTCCCTCCATGGAGGCGTTCGTGCGAATAGGTCTTACGACGGATAGAAATCGATCGGCACCGTGACGATCATGGTGTCGACGCCCGACTTGGGTGAGAACTTGAAGAACTTGATGCGCATGGCCAGCTTCTTCTCCAGCTCCTCATTCTTGAGGTCACTCGAAATCACCTTCACGTCCGTCACCACGCCGTCGGGATCGATGGTGATCTCAAAGACCACCTGTCCGCGCAGCGACGGGTCATCGCGCAGGGCGCGTTGATAGATCGACAGCAGCTTGCTCTTGTTGCCGTCGATGACCATGGCGACTTCTTCCTGGCCGCGCGCGCCCTTCTTGCCGGCCTTCTCTTCGCCCTCGACCTTGGCGAGCTGCTCGACCGGGCTTTCGACCTTGGTCACGGTGCGGGTGGCCAGCTGCGTGGCGCCACCGGTGCCACGACTCAAGCTTGAGGTGTTGATGCCGCCGCTGCCCTTGACGGCATTGGACGTGATGATCGATCGCTCGCTTGCCATGGCCGCGCCTGCCACCTGGGTGGTCAGCTGCTGATCATTGCTCGCGAGGTTGTCAATCACCGGATTTTCGCGCAGATCGGCCAGTTGGTCCGACATGGCCAGAATGCCGACGCTGGAGGCTTTCTTGCGCAGTTCCTCCACGGTCTTCTTAGGTGGCGCGGCTGGCACCGGGGCCTGTTCGGGTTCGAGCGGTTTGACCTTGGGCTTTTCCTCGGGTTTTTTCTTTTCCTCGGGCTTTTTCTGTTCCTCGGGCTTCTTCTCCTCTTCCTTGGGTTTGGGTTCCTCCACCTTCGGGGGCTGCTTTTTCTCCAACACCAGTTTGGCCAGGCGCGGCGGGATTTGCTCGGCCGCGGCGCGATCGAGTTTCGGTGGCGTGAAAAGGAGGAACAGCAGGCTCAGGGCCAGGGAGAGGACCAGAAAAGCGTTTAGGATGACGCGAAAACGCTTTTCCTCCTCCAGGGCGGGATTCCACGGCAATTCAGAGGAATGGTAGTAAATAGCGGTCAAGGCCTTATCCTTTTGCGGCGACGCTCGTCACGGCCAGCGAGATATTGGTGTAATCCGCGCGGGTGCAGGTCACCATGATCTTTTTCAACAGCGCATAGGGGATTTGTTTATCGCCCATCACCGTGACTTCGCCGGGCGTATCGGCTTTGTCAGCTGCGAGCGACTGGCCGCGTTGCGCCTGGTAGCGCAGCTCCTCCAGGAGTCCGGGAATGACATCGCTCTGGCCGGCGGCGATCTCGGCCACCGAGGCCACCTTGCGGCCCTGAACCACGATGTCCTGGTTGTTGACCATGATTATCACGTTTTCCTTGGGCAGTTTCTGGGCGGTGGATTCGGGCAGTTTCAGGGCCTTGGTGCTGGGCAGGTTCTGCATGTTGGCCGAGTTCACCAGCAGGAACAGCACCAGCACGGTGAGCATGTCGATCATCGACACGAGGTTGATGGCCGCCTCACCCTTGTTGCGCCGATGATGGCGCTCCATGCGCTTGGCGCGCTTGGACATCTTCATGGCTGTATCCTCGCTCCCGGCGCGTCACCCACGGACAGCTCGGGGAACAGTTCGTAGTGCGCGACATTGCCCGGCGTCACGACCACATAGGTGCGCGTGGCATCCATGGCCTTGACCAGTACTTCGTACGGGATCTCCGCCTCGGACAGAATGGAGGCATCCAGCTTGTCCGGGAAGCGGTCCTTGATCTGCCGGAGCACCTCGTTGAGCGTCTTGAAATCGTATTTGCCGTCGCGGTTCTCGATGCGTCGGATCAGGCCCCCGTTACGGTCGCCCACTTCGAGGGCGTCGTTGCGGAGGGTGATCTCGAGCTGCAGGGCCTCGTTGGGAGTGGCCGCGCCGCTCGCCGCCGGCGGAAGGTTCAGTTCCAGCACGCTGATCTGAAAGTACGCAATCGAGCTCAGAAAAAACGCCACCAGCACCACCATGAGATTAATGAACGCGGTGACGTCCAGATCCGCGATGGGGGACTTGCGGCGGTGCAGGCGCGATCTCATGCGCCGGCCCCTTCCTTACGGGCCTGCTGGGCCTGTTGGACCCGATGGGCGTGCTCCTGGATCATGTTGAGGAATTTCACTGCCACCATTTCCATGCTGTCCACCACCTCGGTGGTCTTGCTCTGCAGGAACGAGTACGCCAGCATCAGCGGGATCGCCGCGCCCAGGCCGAAGGCGGTACAGTTCATGGCCTCGGAAATGGCGGCTGACAACATTTCCGCCTTGGCCGCCGGATCGGCGGTGGCCACGGCGGCGAAGGCGGTGATCAGGCCCGAGACGGTGCCGAGCAGGCCGAGCAGGGTGGAGATGTTGGCGAAGGTGGCGAGGTAGTGGGTGCGCTTTTCCAGGCGCGGGATAATTTCCATCAGGCCTTCTTCCATGGCGGTTTCGATGTCCTCGCGGCGGCGGGCGGCGGTGGTGCGCGACAGGCCATAGGAGAGAATCTTGGCCACGGCCGCCTTGGACTGGCCGGCCGCGGTCAGTGCCTCGCGGTACTTACCGCTTTGCAGCAGGGGAAACAGGGCGTCCCAGGTCTTGATGTTGGCGCTGCGCGAGGTTCTCAGATAAATGAAGCGTTCGATCGCGATGGCAAATCCGATCGCCATGACCACCAGGATGGGGTACATGAACAATCCGCCGCTCTGGAAAAAGCGGACGAGGGTGTTAAAAAGCTCCATGGTTATCTCCTCACTGAAATCGGGTTAGATATAGTAATTGGCAATCTTGGCTGGCGCGATAGCGCAGTCTGCGAACATCGTCACAGGATGGGCTAGGGGGCGGCTGCCTCGCGATTGAGCTGGGTATGATATTCAATCTGGCGCCGGAACACATCCCGGTCGATCGATTTGAATGCGGTGTCATGCATGCTCCGGAGCGACTGTGGCAACACATCGCCCTTCTTGGGCCGCGGGGCTGGTTGGTTCCAGGTTTTGCGGTTCGCTGGCTGCGCGCTGCTGAGAGAGAAATAGCGCTCAATGGCGACTGCTGTACCTAAGGCTAAGATGAGGGCGCTCGGGTGCATAAAGGCCCCGCCCTCTAGGAAGAAAACGATCATTGTTTCGATGGTTTCCACAATAACTCCTTGCCAAAACTGCACGATTTGAATCGTTACTGGTTCTTGTCTTGATCGGCGTCGAACATCAAGTGGTGGTATTCGATGCGCCGCTTGAATACATCCCGGTCGATCGGTTTGAATTCGGTGCCATGCATGGTCCCGAGCGACTGTTGCAGCACATCGCCCTTGGGGGCTGTTTGCCACGCCATCAGATACACGATGCGTGGCGCCTCGCGGTTGCCGACGATCGAGGTGGCGTCGAGCTCCAGGCGGATTTGCGCGCTGGCCGCGCCCGAGGCCAAAGCGATGCCGATGCATGATAATGCCAAAATCGTTTTATGCATACTCAATCACCCTGTGCCGGCTCCTGCGCGGTTTTTTCGGCCCGGTTGCTCAAGTCGGCGACCCACTTGCGCACCGGGTCGCTTTCCGGCGCGTTGGTCATGTCCAGATAGACCTGGTATTGCCGCAAGGCATTGACCGGATCCAGCAGATAGAGGTCGTACAGGATGCCGAGATTGAGATGTGTGTCGGCATAAGAGGGATCGACCTTGAGGGCGTGTTCATAGGTTTTGAGCGCCAGCTCAAACCGGCCCTGGGTGCGGTGCAGATAGGCCAGGTTGTTGAGCACGGCGGGGAAGTTGGGCTTGAGTTCGAGCGCGCGCTTGAAGGACTCCTGCGCCTCTTTGTCGCGCTCGGTTTGCGTGTAGAGGATGCCGAGGTTGGCGTAGACGCCGGGGAGATCCGGGTACTGCTTGGCCATCTCCAGCAGCCGTTCTTCGGCCTGGTCGTATTTCTTCTCGGCCATCGATTTGAGCGCCTTGGAGAACTCCTCGCTGGCGGCCTCGATGCGCAGTTGCTCCTTGGGGGTTTCCGCCTGTTGAGTGACGACGGGTTTCGGCGCGGGCGTCGAGCAGGCGGTGAGCAGGATGAGCGGCGCCAGCCAGGCGGCCAGTTTATCAATTGAGTATTTCAATGTACTTTCTCACCTTCTCAAGCTTGTTGTAGCGGCCGGGGTTAACTTCGGCCAGAATGCCGTAGCTCATTTTTACCCACTTGTCGTAGATTTTGCTGCGAACCCGTTCCGCATTTTTCTCATGCAGGCCGATGGCCTTTTCCTCGAACGGGAAGGCCTGCTCCTCCAGCATCAGATCGTACATCTCGCGTTCTTCGCTATCCAGCCCCTTGGGGCGTTCCGACTTCAGCAAGGCGCCGCCGAAGTCGCGATAGATCTCGGCGATCTTGAAGGTCGCGGCCGTGGTCAGCTCGGCGATGTTGTATTCCGAGGACTTGCCGTAGGCGGCGACGGCCTTTTGCATCAGGTCTTTTTTCAGCGCCAGATTTTCCTTGACCGGCTCGACGATGCGCACTTGGCGGTAGCGGTCGAATTCCAGGTCGGCCAGGGCCATGCTGGCGCTGCCGGCGAGGAAGCGCGTGCGTGCGGTGGCGCTGGCGCCGGCCTTGAGATCGGCGTCGACCACGTATTTCAACCATCCGGTGTAGCGGTCATACTCCTTGAGTGATTTATTGAGCTCCGCCAGTTTGTACTGGGCCTCGATGTTGGCATCGAGCGGCGTCGGGAAGCGGTTGACATAGGACTCGAAGGCTTGGATCGCCCCCGGCAGATCGCCGGCTTTCTCGTAGAGCTCGGCCGAGCGCCAGACGGCCTCGCGCTGCACCTCGGCATCGCCTTGATAGGAGGACAGGCGTAACAGTTCGCCGGCGGCCAGATGATTCTGTCCGGTCTCCAGGTAGGCCACGGTGAGCTTCTGGGTGATCTCCTGGCCGTAGCGCTGGCCGATCTCGGTGTTGCGCAGGCGCTCCAGGATCTTGATCGCCGGCGCCCAGTCCTTCAGCGCCAGCAGGGCGGCGGCGGCATCGTATTCGGCGGTGTGGCGGACGTTTGAGGTCGGCGCCACTTCGACCAGACGCTGGAATTCGCGGATCGCTCCGCGCAGATTCTTCTGGTCGCGCGCGGCTTCGGCCTGCTTGTAGATCGAGGCCGCCAGGCGATCGAGCACGTCTTGATATTCCGGCTCGGACTTGGACATCGTCCCCAAGGCGCTGGCGTAGGATTTTTCGGCGTGCGCGTATTTGCCTGCCTCGAAATTCGAATGGCCGAGCACCAGATGCGCCGAGCGCTTCATCTCGGGCTTGGCGTTGTCGAGGCCGAGGACGACTTGCGCGGCCTTGACGGCGGTTTCGCGCGCATCGACCGCGTACAAATCCTGTGCGGCCTTGGTGAGCACGGCTGGGATGCGCTCGTCCTTCGGATAGACCTTGGCGAAGTGCAGAGCGTTGGACACGGCGTTTTCTTCCCAGGCCTTGCGCTCCTCGCCGCTCAGATTCTCGCGCTGTTTGTCGTAGGCCAGGATCGCGGCGTAGGCGGCTTCGCGCGACTTGTCATGCGGGCCGTAGTTGTAGGCGGTCTTGTTGTACTCCTGCGCGGCCTCGCTGTAATTGCCCGATTCGTAGAGCAGCTCGGCGAGCAGGAAATTGATGCGTGCCGATTCGGTGTCGTTCGGGAACGAGGCCAGATAGGCGCGATACCATTTGATGGCGCTGTCGCGGTTGTCTGCCGTCGGATTTTTCTGCATCTCGGCGTGGTAGTGCAGCGAGAGTTCGTTGAGATAGCCGCGCAGGTAGGGCGTGAGCTGTTCGCGCAACACCTGGGGGCGGTTGGAGTCCCAGAATTTGGACTGGAAGCCGTACAGGGAGACGAACTTGACGCTGGCGTTCATGGCCTGTTCGGTTTGGCGTCCCTTCTTGTAGGACTCGATGGCCATCACCTGGAAGAACGGCGCCTGTGGATGTCCGGGGTAACGCTTGTTGTAGGCCTGATAGACGTTGGCCGCCTCCGGGTAGAGATCCTGATACTGGTACAGGCCCGCCAAGGCCTCGTAGATCTTGAAGTCATAACGCGGCTGCTCAGGCAGGGTGTCGAGATAGCGGCCGAGATAACCGACGGGATCGTCCTGATGGGTCATGGAGATGCCGATCACCCGCAGCGTGTCCTTGTACATTTCGCGCTGTCCGGCGTTGAAGGTGGGGATGTCGCTGATCAGATCCTCCAGCGCCGCGTCGCGCGTCAGGGTATTGAGCAGGCCGACGAATTTGTTGAGCGCGTTGGGATAATCCTTTTTCTTGAAATACGACCAGCCGGCCTTGTAGAGCGAGATCAGATAGAACTGCTCTTGCGGCCCTTTTTCGATGACGGACTCATAGCCGGCGACCGCCTTGGTGTAATCGCCGGTCAAAAACGCCAGTTCGGCGCGGCGGAAGTGGATCTCGGCGATATACCTGCTGTGCGGATGGTTCTTGATGATGCTGTCCATCGCCCAGAGCGCCTGCTTGGGCTGATTGTTGGTCTCGTAGGCGCGCGCGAGCTGATAGAGGACGTGGTCGTTGCCGGGATAATCCGGATAGGCCTTGAGCGCGTCGTTATAGAGCTTGATGGCGTTCTCGTAGCTGGCGTCCTTGATGACGGCTTCAAGTTGCTTGCCTTCGGCGGCGGCCTCTTCCATCCGTTCGAGCTGCTCGATCATCCGGTCGGCGAGCCGGCGCAGGGCCTCGCGGCGCATCGCCCCGCCCAGCGAGGACTGGAGAAAGGTGCGATAGCCCTCGATGGACTTCTCCATCCGGCCTTCCGGCATGGCTTGTTTCTTGATGGTGAGGGTGCGTTCACGCAGGCTCTTGAGCGTGGGTTCCCCATTCTCCTCCTGCTGGGCCTGGGCGGTGAAGCCGGCGCCTGCGGCGAGCAGCGCGAGCAACAGCGGCAGGAAACGGCGTGATGACATCATCATTCCTTGCCACCCATGTCGAAGAAGGCGCCGACCGAGAACGAGACCTGGGCGATGAAGTTGCTAAGCAAGGTCTTGCGTCCCTCCAGGTCCTTGAGCGCGATGTCGATCATGTATTTCTCGGTGGTTTTGATCTCCTGCTCGAGCTGGGCGCGCAGCGTCTTGATCTTGGCGCGGGTCTTGGCGACCCGGGCCAGGCGTGTCTTGGAATCGGTCAGCCCTTGTTCGACGACCTTCTGCAGCTTGTTTTTCTGGCCCGCGGCGTCGGCGATGGCCTGCTCGGTCTCGGTGATGGTGTTTTTGAGCTTGCGCAGGCGCGAGGTGAACTGGCTGTGGATGTCCCAGAGTACGCGCCGCTCCAGCAGATTCAAATGCCGGCGATAATGCTCGGTCTTCACCGGGTTGAGATTGCTGATCTCATTGGCCGCCTTCAGTTGCAGGATACGGGCGAGATAGTTTTGCTCCTGCGCGCTGGC
>CAZKZP010000047.1:14195-21246 GCA_964557295.1 uncultured Chromatiales bacterium
CGCGCTGGCCAGGGCCATGGCGTCGCCGATGCGGTTGATCTCGGTGAAGGTGGCGATGTTTTTTTCTTGCGCGGCGCGCAGTTGCTTGATGCGGTTGTTGAACGCTTGGTCGTCGAATTGCTGCGCACGGTTCTTGAGCTTGCCTTCCCAGTAGTGGGCGGTGTCATCGAAGGCGTCGAGGTTCTTTTCCCAGACATCGAGTTTTTCCAGCAGATAGCGCAGGTCGCGATAGTTTTTCAGCGATTCTTGGTAAGTATGCTGGGCCAGCATCTGGGTGAAGTAATAGCTCTCGGTGGTCTTGGGCAGGCTGTAGACATCGCCCATCCAGCCTTTTTCGCCGCCGCTTAGATTGGTGAGCAGTTTGTCGAAATAGGCGCCTTTCTTCACCGATTCAATGGTGCGCTCGATGGCCTTGAGTTCCTTTTTGAAGGAGTCCATGGCCAGGGCGTACTTTTCACCGGCCTCCTGATAGGCCTCGAGTTTGGCGAGGGTGTAGGGCACGGCGACGCGCGCTTCCTGGACGAAGGTGTCGGCCACGTTACGGCCGGCCAATTCGTTCCACGTCACCAAGGCGCGCATGTAGTCGCCCTTGTTGTAAAAGGCCCAGCCCAGGCCCAGCAGCGCATCGTTGGACTCGCTGCTCTCGAGCCGCACGCGTTCGAAATAATCGATGGCGAGATCCAGGTCGTGCTTGTTGATCAGGTAGATGTAGCCGAGATTTGAGTTGGCGCGGTCGCGCAAGGTCTTTTCTTCCTCGTTGCGCGGGATGTAGCGGGCCACGGCATCGAGATATTTCAGGGCGCGGTCTTCCAGTTCCGCCGTGGTCTTCGGATCACCGGCGGATGCCTTGTCCGGGCTGGCGCCTTCCTTCAGTTGCTGTAGGTAGTTGATGCCGATGTTATAGCGGGAATAAGGGACTGGCGCGGTCTTGCCGGTGATTTTACTCAGCACGCCGACGGCCGGGCGGTATTGCTTGCGGTCCATCAGCAGCAGGGCCATGAAGGACTTCAGATCCTGCTCCAGTTCGTAGGGCAGGGCGCCGGAGATGTTGGTCAGCGCGCTTTCGGCCTGAGTGAAGTAACCGCGCTGGTAGCGGATCTTGGCGATGTAAAACCAGATGACGTTGGCGATGTCCTTGTTGATGTTGCCCTTGTTTTCCATCGCCACCATGGAGGTGGCGGTCTCGCGGTGCAGGCCGTAGGTCAGATTGAGCATGGCCTGGGCGAGTTCCGCCTCATCGCGTTGGGTCTTGATCAGGCCCATCTCGCGCGCGGCGGAGAGCTTGATGATGCCGGTGAGGTTCTGGTCCTGGTAGAGGTGGAAGAGCGCCTGGCCGAGATAGGGGTCCTTCACGTCCCGCCACTTCACCTCCATGCCGGCGTGGGCGGCGCCCAAGGCGAGCCCGGCCGACAGGCCCAGGATGAGTTTGCCGATGGCCCGCCGCATTCCGTCTCGCCCCCGCGTGCGCTCCATCAGTTCCACTGTTTCACCGAGATGACGGGCTCGCCGGAGCCGGTGGTCTTCTTGGCGTCGACCGTCATTTCGATGTACACGGATTTGTCGTCCTTGGAAAATTCATGCACCTTGGTAAAGCGCTTGATGTTCTTGCCGACCCGGCTCATGAAGGTCACTTCGATGCTGTGCTTTCCGGTTTTGACATTGCCCTTGTGCAGCTCCTGCACCGCGCCGTTTTCCAGGGCGGTGAGTTCGCTGACATCGTACATGTGGTTGGTCACCACCTGGCCGTCGAGCTTCACGATCGCGGTGACCAGCTTGAAGGATTCGTCGGTTTGCGCGGACAGATAGAGGGCGTATTCGGTGCTGGCCGGGAAGAGTAATTCTTCCTCCAAAACCGAGATCTCCTTGCCCAGCTCGATGGCGGCGCGCTTGAGATCCTGCACCTTATTGTCGATGGTGCGGAATTCCTCGGCGGAGTCGGCGGCCCAGGCAGAGGTGGCGCTCAGGGCGAGGATCAAGAGTGTCAGAATCAATGATTTCACGGCAAGCTACCTCTGCCTCATGTGGAGGATTGATTAAAAGCTGATGCGAATGCCCAAGTGAGTATCCTTCGCGGCCCGCAGCTCTTCGCCGTCGACATCCATCTCGATCTTGGTCCAGCCGATGAAGACATCGGCTTGCGGCAGCAGGGAATATTCCAGTCTGGCGCCGTATTCGGTGAAACGCTCGGCGTCGAGGAAGCTGACGATGCCGGGGGCGAAATGGAAGTTGGCGCTGAGATTGATGCGGTTGAAGTTTTGCGGGCGAAAACTGATTTGTCCGCCGAGCGCCAGGGCCAGGCCGTTGCTGGCGCCGATGTCGGCGAAATAGGCGGTGCCGCCGACGCCGAGCTGCACCCCGGGGCTCTTGGTGCCGGCCACGTCGATGACATGCAGGCCGGTATTGATGACATAGTCATCGTCTTCGTTGAACAGCAGGCCGGCGTCGAATTGCGCACGGCCGCCCTGGAATCCGCCGACGAAGCTGCTGAAGTTGAAGCGCGCGGTCTCGTTGCTCAGGGCGAGTTCCGTGGAATAGGCGTGGGCGGTGCTCGTCGAGATCAAGGCCAGCGTGGCAAAAAGGATTCTAAGACGCATGTGATGCTTCCCCCAATTGTGGAGACGGTGTCCCGGAAGGAGCGCGTGCGGGAGCAGCGTGTCTTCAACGGTTCCGTGCTTGTGGTTGTGCTCGCCGGCGTGCTGCGGTAGCCATCGCTACGATGGCGGCGAGGAAAGTGACGTTTATTCTGCGGGGGGCGTCTGAATAAATCAAGCCAGTGTGGCGCATCGCACGGAACAAAACAAAGCCCGGGCGGGCCGGGCTTTGTGTGCGCTTACTTGATCTTGGCTTCCTTGTAGATCACATGCTTGCGGGCGACGGGATCGAATTTCTTGATCTCCAGCTTCTCGGGCATGGTGCGCTTGTTCTTGGTGGTGGTGTAGAAGTGACCGGTATCGGCGCTGGATACCAGGCGGATCTTCTCGCGTATTGCCTTGGCCATGGTTTATCTCCTCGAGCCTTATCTTATACCTTGTCGCCGCGTGAGCGGATGTCGTTCAGCACCTGGTCGATGCCGAGCTTATCGATGATGCGCATGCCCTTGCTGGAAACGCGCAGGGAGACGAAGCGCTTTTCGCTCTCGACCCAAAAGCGGTGCGCGTGCAGATTGGGCAGAAAACGGCGTTTGGTCTTGTTGTTGGCGTGTGAAACATTGTTTCCGGTCATTGGGCCTTTGCCGGTGACCTGACATACTCGTGACATTTTAGCTAGCCTCCGAAATCCTGATAATTCTTGTTGCCCGGTGGGCAGAGGGGCGATTTTATACCATATCGCCCGGGCGATGTATAGTCATCGTCGAAATTTGGTCTTTGGGCGCCGGGGCAATCCCGTTATAATCCCCGACCCTCAAGCGAAGATGTCCGACCTACTCAGGAGTTTGTATGCGACCCAGCGGCCGTAGCCCCGATCAGATGCGCGAAGTGAAGCTGACGCGCAATTATACCAAGCATGCCGAGGGTTCGGTACTGGTGGAGTTTGGCGATACCAAGGTGTTGTGCAACGCCAGTGTCGAGGACCGTGTGCCGCGCTGGCTCAAGGGCCAGGGCCGGGGCTGGGTGACGGCCGAATACGGCATGCTGCCGCGCTCGACCGGCCAGCGCATGGAGCGCGAGGCGACGCAGGGCCGCCAGGGCGGGCGCACCATGGAGATCCAGCGGCTGATCGCCCGGTCGCTGCGCGCGGTGGTCAATCTCGAGGCCTTGGGCGAGCAGATCATCACCGTGGATTGCGATGTGATCCAGGCCGACGGCGGCACGCGCACCGCCTCGATCACCGGTGCCTATGTGGCTATGATGGATGCGGTCGACAAGATGCTCAAGCAGGGCAAGCTCAAGACCAATCCCATCCACGGCCATGTCGCCTCGGTCTCTGTGGGCATCTATCAAGGCGTGCCGGTGCTGGACCTGGACTACGCCGAGGATTCCGGCGCCGAAACCGATATGAACGTGGTGATGAACGACGCGGGGGCCTTCATCGAGGTGCAGGGCACCGCCGAGGGCCACGCCTTCCGGCGCGATGAGTTGAACAGCCTGCTCGACCTGGCCGACGGCGGCATCCGCACCTTGATCAAAAAACAGATCGAAGTGCTGGGGCGCTGAACCAATGACCCAACGCATCGTGCTGGCCACGGGTAACCAGGGCAAGGTCGCCGAGATCGCGCGGCTGCTGGCCGATCTCGATCTGGAGATCCTGCCGCAGTCCGTCTTCAACGTGATCGAGGCCGAGGAGACCGGGCTCACCTTCATCGAGAACGCCATCCTCAAGGCGCGCAACGCCGCGCGCCAGACCGGCCTGCCGGCCATCGCCGATGACTCCGGGCTCGAGGTCGATGCCCTGCACGGGGCGCCCGGCATCTATTCGGCGCGCTATGCCGGAGCGCAGGCCAGCGATGCCGACAACAACGCCAAGCTACTGGCGGCGCTTGTCGATGTTCCGCCGGCGCAGCGCACCGCGCGCTTCCAATGCGTGATGGTCTATCTGCGTCACGCCGAAGATCCCACGCCGCTGGTGTGCCAGGGGACATGGGAAGGCCGCATCCTGTTCGCGCCGCAGGGCGAGGGCGGCTTTGGCTACGATCCGTTGTTCTTCGTGCCGGGGCAAGGGTGCAGTTCGGCGCAGCTGCCGCCGGACCTGAAGAATCAGCTCAGTCATCGCGGCCAAGCCCTGCGCCGGCTGGTGGCGGCGCTGCATGGTAATCGAACGATGATCGATCTGGCCCGATAACGCGTTATGTTTAATTTCACGGTCTTGCCGCCCCTCTCCTTGTATATCCACATTCCCTGGTGCGTGCGCAAGTGCCCGTACTGCGACTTCAATTCGCACGAGCCGCGCCAGGCGATCCCCGAGCAGCGGTACGTCGATGCCCTCCTGCTCGACCTGGAGCAGGAGCTGCCGCGCGTCTGGGGGCGCAAGGTCATCAGCATCTTCATCGGCGGCGGCACGCCCAGCCTGTTTTCGCCCGAGGCCATCGACCGGCTGCTGTCGGGGGTGCGCGCGCGACTGCCGTTGATCTCCGAGGCGGAGATCACGCTGGAGGCCAATCCGGGGACGGTCGAGGCCGGCAAGTTCGCCGAGTTTCGCGCCGCCGGGATCAATCGTCTGTCGATCGGCATTCAAAGTTTTTCCGATGACAGTCTCCAACAGCTCGGGCGCATCCATGGCCGCAAAGAGGCGCTCTCCGCCGCCGAGATGGCCCACGAGGCGGGGTTCGACAACTTCAATCTGGACCTAATGTTCGGCCTGCCGGGGCAGACTCTCGCGGATGCGCGGGATGACGTGGCAACCGCCATTGCGCTGGAGCCCGCGCACCTCTCGTACTATCAGCTCACCCTGGAACCGAACACCTACTTTTATACCAAGCCGCCGACGCTGCCCAACGAAGACCTGCTTTGGGCGATCCAGGAACAGGGCCAGGCTGCACTGGCCGAGGCCGGCTTTGCGCAATATGAGGTGTCGGCCTATGCCCGGGGCGAGGCGCGGCGCTGCCGCCACAATCTGAACTACTGGCAGTTCGGGGATTATCTCGGCATCGGCGCCGGGGCGCACGGCAAGGTCACCGACGGCGCGCGGCAGACGATCACCCGGACCTGGAAAGTCAAACAACCCCAAGGCTATCTGGAGGCCTCGGGCAGCGCCGCGACCACCGGTGGGGAAAAGGTGCTGGTGCGTAAAGACGTGGGTATCGAATTCATGATGAACGCCCTCCGTCTCACCAATGGCTTCGATCCCGCCCTGTTCGCCCGCCATACCGGCCAGCCCATCTCCCTGGTGGAAAAAGCCCTGCGCCAAGCGGAGGCCCAGCGACTGCTCGAGTGGCGCCGGGAGCTGATCATTCCCACGGCCACGGGCAGAAGGTATCTGGATACCCTTATCTCCCTTTTTCTTTAAGCCCAGATTCACCATGTTGTTCGTTTGCAATAGATCGCTAATGGAAAATCCGAGCTAAGGATGGTTTGCCAAAGTTGAATGCTGCGGCAGCCTTGAGCGGAGCTCAAGGCAAGGATTGCCGATTGGAAGGGTATTCACGGGTGAGGTGCGGTTCGAGCGTGTCGCGGGCGCGCGGCGTATTATAACGGCATGATTTCATAATGTTTTTCATGAAGCGGATTTTCTGATCGCAGTGAAGGATCCAAACAACCATCGGTTAATAATCCTTGTTAAGCTTGCGTTAATCCTGCGTTAAGGTTATAGTCAGGTTTCAGATGCATCTGCGCAGCCACATTCTGGGGGACAGAAGGCTGAATCGGCAGATGCATGGGGGGAGTTCACGGGAGCAATCAAAGCGTTTTTCATCCCGTGGACCTTTTCAAGATGTACTTCAATTCCTTCGGGGGTAATTAAATGAATAAGCATGTCCTTTACGCGGCGGTTGCCGGCGTGATGATGGCTACTGGGTCCGCAGTCGCAGCCCTTCCGGCCGCCTGCGGTGGTTGTCACACGATGCCCAGCCCGAGCGGCACCGGGTATCCGAATCCCAACCTTTGTACTGCCACGGACGCCAAGTTGACCGCAATGGCGGGTTATGTTGGCGCCGCTCCGGCGACAATCATTGCAGAGCGCACTGCGCAATGCTCTGCTCCTGCTCCTGCTCCTGCACCGGCTCCTGCACCGGCTCCTGCACCGGCACCGGCACCGGCTCCAGCACCTGCCGCACTGCCTGCGGCTTGCGGTGGCTGCCACACCATGCCCAGCCCCACTGGCACCGGTTATCCGAACCCGAACCTGTGCACCGCGACCGATGCCAAGCTGACCTCGATGGCGGGCTTTGCAATGGTACCGGCGGCTGACATCCTGGCTGCCCGTACTGCGATCTGCGGCGCACCGGCTCCGGCTCCGGCTCCAGCACCGGCTCCGGCACCGGCTCCGGCTCCGGCTCCGGCTCCGGCACCGGCTCCGGCACCGGCACCGGCTCCAGCACCTGCCGCACTGCCTGCGGCTTGTGGTGGCTGCCACACCATGCCCAGCCCCACTGGCACCGGTTATCCGAACCCGAACC
>CAZKZP010000048.1:0-4662 GCA_964557295.1 uncultured Chromatiales bacterium
CATGGAGGTAGGCAAGGGGCGTGAGTCTGGAACGGAAGCTTTAGCTTGCGATCCGCCGCCGCAATCGTCATCTGAAGATGGCTCCTACATACGATCGCTTTTCAGCAATCGCCTAACCAATCGTTAACACCACCTTGCCCAGCGGGTGCTCGTTTTCGAGATACTCGTGCGCCTTGGCGGCATCGGCCAGATCAAAGGTCTTTGCGACCTTGATGCTCAGCGTGTTCTGCTCAAACAGCGCGGCGCATTGCTCCAGGATCCAGCCTTGATGCACCTTGGCCTCGGTGATCTCCAAGAGGGTGGGGGAGAGCATCAATTCCTGGGTGAAACGTAGATTGCGCTTACGCGCCTCGCTCCAATTGATGTCGGCCGGGGGCTGTAGGATGGTGATCAGATCACCATAGACGCGGATGGCGGCGAAGGTCTTTTCGATGGTCGGCCCGCCCACGGTGTCGAGCGCGATGTCGACGCCGTGATTGCCATTGCCCCATTCGCGGATCGCCTGGACGAAATCCTGCTCTTGGTAGCGGATGACCTTCTCTGCGCCGAGGATCTTGACGAATTCCTCCTTCGCCGCGGTGCTGACCGTGGTCGCCACGCGCGCGTCGGCCAGCTTGGCCAGCTGGATGGCGACATGGCCCACGCCGCCCGCACCGGCATGGATCAACACCTGCTGACCGGGAATGATCGAAACGCGGTCATACAGCGCCTCCCAGGCGGTGATTAACACCAAGGGGGCGGCGGCGGCCTCGGCGAAGGTCAGCGCCTTGGGCTTGCGCGCCAGGAAACATTCATCAACGGTGGCGTATTCGGCGTAAGTGCCTTGACGACCATTGAAGCCGCACTGGCAGAAATACACCTCATCGCCGGGTTTGAAACGTGTGATGCTGGAACCGGTCTCTTCAACGATGCCGGCGCCGTCACATCCGAGAATGGCCGGCATTTGCAGTGGAAAACGCTCCGGCGCCTGGCGCATCTTGATGTCGACGGGGTTGACGCCCGCCGCCTTGATCCTCACCAGCACTTGGTTTGGGTTGCTGATATGCGGCGGGCTGATGTCATCGATTTTCAGTGCATCGGCCTTCCCGGCCTGGCGGAGAACAGCGGCTTTCATGTCCACTCCCGTGGGGTTACAAATTGTCAAGTAACTATAGTACAAAACCACCTGCAAAAAAAATGTGTTTTTATAATTTTTTGTGGGTTTACTATCCTGAGTACAGCACAACCAGAAAAGAGAGACTCCCAATGCAGCGACGCGCGCATCTACTTTTGACTGCGGTATTGATCGGTCTCTGGGCCATGAGCCAGGCGCACGCCTTTCCCGAGACGATCGAAATGAAGAGCAAGGCCGGCGTGGTGCTGTTTTCGCACGGAAAACACAGCGGCCTGGACAATATCGAGTGCGAGAGCTGCCATCACAAGGGCATGGAGCAGACCTGTCATGACTGCCACAAGCCAGGCGTAACCGGTCCAGTCTTCAATGCGCGCGAGGCGCTGCACCGCCAGTGCATCGGTTGTCACAAGCGCGAACAAGCGGCGGGCAAGACCACCGGGCCGGTCGCCGATTGCAAGGGGTGTCATCAGAAGTAGAGTGGCGGAGTGGCTGGCACTATCAATTTTTCCACAGTTATTAGTCCTGGCGGATAAAGATACCTGCGTCTGTAGGAGCAAGCTTCAGCTTGCGATCAGCCACCGCTGCGATGCTCGCCATCTAAAGATGGCTCCTACATCAGATGTAATTGATCGTCGGGTTTAATCAAATGACTACGGCCGACTTATGCTGCGTCACAGCGGCCTTCAGCGCATCGGACCAATGACTGAAGATGCAGAACACGCCTGCGTTCGGGACCTTATGAACCTGAGCGTCCGGAAGCAATCTGGCAAGCTTGTGCGCCATGTGCACATGCATCTCATGACCCTGGTCGCCGACCATGATGTCGATAGGTAGGGTGATATCGGAAATCGGCAAGTCCCACGGGGCGATTACCTTGCAAAACTCATCAACCAATCCTTCACAGGAGCGGCCATTCCATTCGAAAATTGACGTTGCAATAATTCCCTCTATTCGTGGATCGCGCAACATCCTCTCATCGATCGCCGGCGCGTGCGCGACGATCTGGTGGAATAGTCTCCGAGGCTGCCGACACATGCTGCTCATATGAAGTTGTATGAATTTTTTTGCCAACGACGGCATGTACAAACCGAGGCCGATAAGAAACTTGTATTGGGTTGGCATTTTCAAAACGTCTTTCAGGCTATCAATCGGACTCCAAGGGCAATGCAGCAATACGCGGCGCAGCCGCTGCGGGGCTACGTAGGCGCACCCTAGGGCGTAGCTGGACGCGGACATAGAGATGATACTGCACTCATCGATGCCTAGCGCATCGATGAGTTCGACAAAATCCTTTCCCCACTGCGCATAGCTGTGGCCCGACATGTAAGTGGATCGTCCGAAGCCGGGGCGGTCTGGAATAATAAGCCGTATACCATGTTGAGCAGTTAGCCGGTCATAGGGAAAGCGCTCATAGCGACCGCCCCACAGGGAGTGCATCCAAAAGACGGGGAAACCCGAGAGGGCGCCATATTCGGCGTAGGAAAGCGTGCGTCCATCGGACAGGGTGATGCTAGACTCGCGGAAGTAGCCCGGCTCGGTGAACGTCGTCGGCACAAAGGGGGGTGGCGAGGCGGCGGTCTTCCAGACAGCGGGATTGGTCAGGATCATGAACGCAAGCTTGTTCTGGCTGTGAGCGCCGGTTTTCTCGTAGATGGTTTTGAGCTGATCGCGCACCGTCGCCACTTTCACGCCATCGCGATCGGCGATGGCGTGCGTGCTCAAGCCACAGGCGATTTGCCGGGCAACGTGGGCCTCGCGCTCGGTAAGTCCGTAAAGAGTGGTCAGTTGTTTGAGGGAAAGCATGGATTCGTACCGTTCGGCGCAGAGAAACAGGGTGCGAATTCTGCGTCGCCCCAAGGGCGACAATTCATGCGATCGTTCCGGCCCAATGATCACCGTGACACTGGGGTCGTTCCTGTTATTGCGCAGCTCGAATCGTGAACTGTGCGTAGCATGATGGCTGCGCCTGTCAGTGTGTCTGACCAGGGAGCTCAGCGTGCTTCTCAAGCGCTCATCCGTGGTGCACAAGCGATGATTCTCGATCCGAAGATCGGTGCTGGATGCAATCATCTCGCTGGCCCGCTTGTTTATGTTCAGAATCTTTTCGCTTTCATCGATGATCAGAACCCCGAAAGGAAGCTGATCATAAAGATCCTGCAGCAGATCACGCTCGTCTTCGGCCCGGGTGAGTTTTTGGTTCAAATCAAAGGCGCGCTTGATATGCGGCGTGAGTCGGCTGATCAGTCGCTGCTCATCCGCTTGCTCGATGGTAGAGGGATTGACTGGTTGGTTGTGTGCGAGCGGTGCGTTTGCTCCTGAAGAAAAAAATGATTCGGTGGAGGATGCGCGTGTCGATGGCGCAGCGCCGGAAATAAATTGTTCCTCCCCGCCAGATATCACGCTGTTCAGTCCTTCCAGAATCACCGGCCAGAAGGTTGGATCCGCCGCAGTGTCATACACAATGCCGATCAGGGTGTCGTCGATATCGCGAATATCGTCATTCATCGATCATAATGCGCCAGGCTGTGTATCAGAAGATTGCGCCGTGCATCAGTCCCTTCGCTGTCGATCACCTCCACCACAAAACCCTGGCAAACCGGCCGTAGATTAACCGCGAAAGAATAACATCGACGAGTCACCGCCGTATAGTCAGTCCCCCATGTGGGGGATGAGTACGGAAGACAAGCTTGTTAGGGTTTATGTGCCTCAAGACTTGATACCCCCTGAGGCGTTTGGTGAAACAGGGATGTTTCACTTTTAAAAATGTTACATAGATCGTCTATCCTGCTGGCAGGATTATTTTGGATCATCCACTGCCGCTGCACTATTTGGACAACTGTGTGCTCGGCAACCAATATGCATTGAGCTATTGATGGGTGTCCCGATTTCTTTGTGCCCACATCTGCCCAGCCTTGCCGCCTGCCGCGGTTGTTTGATGGCTGGCTTCTCATGCTGCATAGCTGAATAAGCTCCTAGTCAACGTTCTCTGATATATTCAATATTCTGGACCGAGGGGGAGGCCAGGATCCATAGTGGTCTGTATGTAATGGGCGTAATTAGTCATGTCCTAACTTTCAGATGTGCAGAAGACTTCCAGGTTATCCGGATGGATGAATAACGGAATTTAAGAATGAGCGATACGGTTTATCCGGTGATACTGATCATGGGCGTGTTGTTGTTGAGCGGCCTGCTGTTGGGCGCGCTGATGTTGCGCATCGGCCTGCCCTTGGTGGTGGGGTATGTGCTGGCCGGCATCGGTTTCTCGCCGGGATTGCTGGGCGGCGCATTCGGGATACATGTGACCGAATGGTCGGGCAATATGACCACGATCGCCCTGGGGATCATTGCGTATATCGTGGGCGGCTCGATCACCTTCTCCCAGCTGCGGCGCATGGGCAAGATCATCCTGTCGTCGGCCGTGGGGGAATGCCTCGGGGCCGTTCTGCTGGTCTTCGTGTCGGTGTTGCTGCTGAACCCCGTAATCAATGGTGTGCCGGCGTGGCAGCTGGCGCTGGTGCTCGGCGCGTTGGCGGCGAGCACCTCGCCCG
>CAZKZP010000048.1:4672-21061 GCA_964557295.1 uncultured Chromatiales bacterium
GCTACGGTGGCGGTGCTGCACCAATACCGCGCCAAAGGGCCGCTGACCACCGTGATCCTCGGGGCGGTCGCCTTGGACGATGCGCTGGGGATCATCATCTTCTCCCTGGTGATGGTGATCGCGGTGGGCCAGTCCGTGGCCGATGGCATCGGCACGGCGTTGTGGGAGATTTCCGGCGCGATCCTGTGGGGCGGGGCGATGGGTTTTCTCTTGGCCTGGGTGGGCAGACAGGTGAAAACCGACGGATTGCGCCTGAGCCTGATCATCGCGGCGATCCTCGTGGTGGTCGGTCTGGCCCAGCTGTGGCAGCTCGCGTATCTCTTGGCAGCCATGATGCTGGGATTCAGCGCGCGATATTTTCTGCGGACCGGCGGCGATCGCCTCTTCAGTCCGGTCGAATTCATCGAAGAGCTGGTCTTCCTCATCTTCTTCACCCTGGCCGGCGCGCACTTCCAGATCAGCGTGTTCTATGAGCATCTGGATCTGATCCTGGTCTACTTTTTCGCGCGCATGTTCGGCAAGTTTCTCGGCGCCGGCGTGGGCGCCAAGGCCGCCGGGGCGCCGCCGCAGGTGGTGCGCTGGCTGGGTTGGGGCCTGATGCCGCAGGCCGGGATCGCCATTGGCTTGGCCCTGCTGATCGGGCAGGGTTCGGGCTCGGCCGAGCTGAGCACGGTGATCGTCAATGTGATCTTGGCGACGACCTTGTTGTATGAATTGACGGGGCCGGTGGCGGTGCGCTATGCCTTATATAAAGCGAATGAGCTGGGCGAAAAGCGGTGGGAGAAACGAAGATGAAGGTGGCAGACTGGATTGCGCGTCATCCGGGCACGGTGACGCAGATCGCCCCAATGGCTTGCCTGGAGCACGTGATCGACCTGATGTTGGAGACCACGCCCTTGCCGCGCGATATCTATGTCGTTTCCGAGGATGGCGTCTTGCTGGGACATGTGCGCTATCAACCCCTGCTGCGCACCTATCTCGCCGAGCATCAACCCACGCACACCCTCCGCCAGATCATGGAGCGGATCGCACGCGGCAGCGTGCGTGAATTCATGGAGCGTCACTTCGCCATCGCCACGCTGGATGAAGAGCTCGACAGCGTGCTCGTGCGGCAGCTGGAGCACGACCTGGATGAGATGCCGGTGCTCGATGAGGCCGGCAGGCTGGTCGGTGTGATCAAGATGGTGGATGTGCTGCGCGATATGCGCCAGATCGAAAAAGAGGGCCACAAGCAGATCACCTGCGAGTAGCGAATGCGTTCACCATGTTACTCGATGCCGAACAGCCGGTGTTTGGCCGCTTCACTGATGGCGATGACCGCCGGGTGTTTCAGGCGCCGCTCGGTGGTGATGGCATAGAATCTCTCCCGGACTTCATCGGTGCGGCCGATGAGTTGCACCTTGTACTGCTGTATCACCTCGCGCTCGATCACACTGGGTGCGCAAAAGACCCCGAGTCCGGCTTGGCCGAAGGTCTTCATGAGTGCGCCGTCGTCGAATTCTCCGGCGATGATGGGGTTGATCTTCTTCTCCGAGAACCACTGCGTCAGCGTGTCGCGTAACGTGGTGCCGTGCATAGGCAGCAGGATCGGAATTTGATCGAGTGACTGCGGAAAGCCTTTGCGTAACCGTTTGGTCAAGCTCTGGGAGGCGAAAAAACTGCTGCCGCATTCGCCGAGTATATGGTTGAAGGCGCGCACATTGAGAGTGGAGCGCATCGGTCCATCGGCCAGCACCATGTCGAGCTTGTGCACCGCGAGGTCGGCGAGCAGATTCTCCAGTTTGTCTTCATGACAGATGATGCGCACGGAGTCGGGCAGCTCCAAGGCGGGCTCGAGCAGGCGGGCGGCGATCAACTTGGGCACTACATCAACCACGCCGACCGAAAACGGCATGGGCCGGCCATCGAGGCGGTTCTTGAGTACATCCGCCAGTTCGTCGCCCAGCGCATAGATTTCCTCCGCGTAGCCCATGGCCACCCGGCCGGCTTCCGTCAGCATGAGGTTGCGACCGGACTTGGCGAACAGCTTCGAGCCGATGGACTCTTCGAGCAGTCCCAGCTGACTGCTGATGGTCTGCGGGGTGAGGTGCAGGATCTTGCTGGCCTTGACGATGCTGCCCTCGCGGGCGACGACCCAGAAATAGTGTAGGTGCTTGTAATTCAAATACGCCATGACGGTTTCCATGATTCGAATAAATCGAAGATTCAACTTATAATAATCGATTATTATTTTTGGTGGCAAAGGATTACCGTTATTTCTCGCAGGTGCTTATGAGACTTGATCCTCTATGGTCGTAGCCATATCATGCAGGGCGTAGAAGCCAATGGGTTCATCATGCCATGGTTGAATATTCCACCAATCGAGAGGATGCAAACAGTCCATTATGAAAAGAGTCGAATCGTTTCTTGAGGCATTTATCTTCGGCAGCCGCTGGCTGCTGGTCCCCTTTTACGTGGGCTTGGTCGTGGTCATCGCCCTGCTGCTGGTCAAGTTCGGCAAGGAGTTTTTCCACTTCTTCAGCACCGTGTTCAGCGGAAGCGGGTCCGATGTGATCATCGGGATTCTGACCCTCGTCGATGTCGTCCTGCTGGCCAATCTGCTGCTGATCATCATCTTCGCCGGTTACGAAAACTTCGTTTCCAAGATCGACACCGCCGGTCACGAGGATCGCCCCGAGTGGATGGGGCATGTCAGCTTCTCTGATCTGAAGATGAAGCTGCTCGGCTCCATCGTCGCCATCTCGGGGATCGAGCTGCTCAAGGCATTTGTCCACGTCGAGACGCTGACTACCGAACAGCTGGCATGGAAGGTGGGTATCCACCTGACCTTCGTATTCTCCATCTTTATGTTTGCGCTTACTGATTGGCTGGGGTCTGACAAAAAGCACTAGTCGTAGTGGTTGTTGTGCATTGTACGAGCATGGGAGGTGTCACCGATGAATACTCGCTTCAAGAAACGTTTTGCGTTCATTTTGGTCGGCGTTGTGACTCTAGGAGCGGTGACCATGCTCGTTCTCAATGCCTTCAACAGCAATCTGGTCTTTTTCTACAGTCCTACCCAGGTCAATGCCGGCGAGGTCACGGGAGAGCGAGCCTTCCGGCTTGGCGGCCTAGTGGAGGAGGGCAGTCTAAACCGTGAGGATGACGGGCTGACCATCCACTTTCGGGTGACGGACAATGCCGAGACTGTGCCGGTGAAGTACGTCGGCATCCTGCCCGATTTGTTCCGCGAGGGGCAGGGCGTGGTGACCCAGGGGCGTCTGGAAAACGGTTTGTTCGTGGCCAGCGAGGTTCTGGCCAAACATGACGAAAACTACATGCCCGCCGAAGTGGCCGAGGCGCTCGAGAAGGCCGAGCAGGCAAAAGCCAGCGGCATTTAAGGAACGTCTGCTTCCGTCTCTGACCCGCCAAGGATGGCGGTTTCAGAGGTATCCAGTTCTCTCGCATGCAACGGCATTCACGCCGGTAAGAGGGGTCGATTATGTCTCTGGTCAAAGTGCAGGACATGCTCGCGCACGCCTATCGCAACAAGTATGCGGTCGGCGCCTTCGATCTATTCAGCCTCGATGCGCTGCAAGGGATATTGGCGGCCTCCGAGGAAACCCGGTCGCCGGTCATCCTGAGCCTGTCCGGAGCGAGCTTCGATATTGCGGACATCACGCTCGTGATGCCTGCCGTGGCGAAGGCCGCGCGGCGCGCCCGGGTGCCGGTCGGCATTCATTTCGACTTCGGGCGCGATACCTCGGCCGTCGTGCGCGCCATCAACCTCGGCTGCAACAGCGTCATGGTGGATGGTTCGGTGCTGCCGGCGCCCGAGCGTGAGGGCTTGGTCCGGGAGGCGGCCGATGCGGCGAAGGGCTGCGGTGTGCCGCTGGAATTACTGGTCGGGACGCTCGATGAAGCCGGATCCGCCCAGCACATCCGGGAGCTCGTGCACAGATCCGGCGCCGATTTTCTTGGCGTGATCTTGGGCGAGACGGGCGCGGCGAATGTGCAGGATGCCGCGTTCGATGCGCTGGCGCGCCTCCATCAGGCGCTGGAACGGCCGTTGGTGATCCACGGTGGTTACGGCTTGTCGCAGGATCAGTATCGCCGCCTCATCGACAGCGGCGTCGCGAAGATCAACTATCACAATGCGCTGCATGATCTCGCCTTCGAGCAAGTCAAACAGAATCTCGCCAAGAAGCACAAATCCGGATTCAACGATCTGTTCCAGGGGATACGCGAAATCGTGCGCGATGAGGTGGCCTACTGCCAGCAAATGTGGGGCAGCGCGGGCCGTGCCAGCGCGGTGCTGGAGCAATGCTCGGTGTGCCGGGAGGTCGAGCATCTCATCGTTTATAACGTCGAACAGGGCATGGGGGATGAGGCCGTCGCGGCGCTGATGGCCGAAGGTCAGCGCGTGCTGAGCGCCATCCCCGGTGTGCGCCGCGTCTTCACCGGCAAAGCGGTGCGCAGTGACGCCGCCTACCAATATTGCTGGCTGGTGCGCTTCGCCAACCAGCCGGTGATCGGCAGTTACCGTGATCACCCCGACCATGTGGAGTTCGCCAACACCCGGTTCCGCCCGGTAGCGGGGAATCGCATCAGCATCGACTTCGAAGAAATCGAAAATCCCTGGACGTTCTGACAGCGTCGCATCCGTCCGCCGTAGGATGCAGCGCAGTGTCGTGGTCAAGTCGCTCCAGATCTTTATATTTCGATAATTACCGGTTCATTCCTTTTTAATCCCATCTTTACGCCTTTATTCATCTGCCCGCGGTGTAATGGCAAGGCCGTCTGAGAAGTGGCGGGCCGGTCCTGGGACGAGCCGCCACGGCATTCCAGGAGGCAGCCGCCATGTTGTCCTCTTGAGCTTTTTCCAACGAAACGAATCAAGAGGTTCACCATCATGAAGTCACTCGCTTTCCGGGGCTGCCCCCTGATCTTTCTGGCGGCGGTGCCGCTGTGCGCCCAGGGTGATGGTTTTTCCGCCAGCCTCCACGAGGGGGCGGTCTACGAATCCACTGGCGGGAATCTCAAGCTCCGGCTCGGCGGGCGGTTCCATCTCGACGCGGCCCTCTTTTATGAGGACAAGGCCCGGCTCCAGGATGATCTGAGGGTGCGCCGGGCACGCTTTTCGCTCCGCGCCGATCTCTATCGTGACTGGCGTCTGCGTCTGGAGTATGACCTCGCCGACGAGGAGGAGCGCTACAGCTCGCTGTGGTTGCGCTACAGCGGCTACGACAAGACTCACATCACCGCTGGCCAATTCCAGGAGCCGTTTGGTCTGGAGGAGTCCACCAGCTCCAACGCCACCTTATTCATGGAGCACTCCCTCGCCAACGCCCTGGCGCCCGGCACCAACGTCGGTTTTGGCCTGGTGCGCTGGGACGATCAATGGAGCGCCAGCGGTGGCTTCTTCTGGGAGACCTATATCGAAGATGCCAACCCTTTCGCCAGCCGCGAGGGGAGGGGGGCGTCGGCACGACTCACTCTGGCGCCGCTGGCCGGGGAGACGTGGGTGGCGCACCTTGGGCTTTCCGCCTCCCGGCGTCTCCCGCAAGAGAATGACCGGCTCCGGTTCCACACCCGACCGGAATCGGAACTGACGGAGGTGCGGTTCATCGACAGCGGCGTGATACGCCATGTCGATGACTATGTCACCGGCGGCATCGAGGCCGCTGCCATGGCCGGTCCCTTCCTGATCCAAGGGGAATACCTCGGCGTCAGCGTCGAACGGAACGGCGGCCACAGCGATGTCGACTTCAGCGGCGGCTATCTCGCCGCCAGCTATCTGCTCCGCGGTAAGCAGCGCCGCTACTCAGTCAGCTCTGGCACCTTTGGCACCGTCAGGATCGAGAACGGCAGTGCCTGGGAGCTGGTGTTCCGGCGCAGCTTTCTTGATCTCAACAGCGGCGGGATCCGCGGCGGCGCGCAGCTCAACACCAGTTGGGGGGTGAACTGGTATCCCCATGAACACGTGCGCCTGATGTTCAACTACATCCAGGTAGACACGGATGAAAGTGCCGGTAACGACGACCCCGTCATTCTCCAGGCGCGGTTGCAACTGGCGATCTGATCACAGGATCTGTGGCCTTGTTATCCCCGGTATCAAATCACCATTGGATTCATTCCCGACGCCAGGAAGCTGCATACTGACTCTCCCTCTCCCGAGGCGGGAGGGTGGCCTGCAGGGCCGGGGGAGCGAAAAGACCACCGATGCATTTATGTTTCGTTAACAGTCCTGTCATCTTTCTTTAACAAAGCGCCCAGGGAGGTCTTAATCTTTCGCTGGTGTAATGGTTACGTAGTTCGGAGTGGGGTTCCGGTCTTTATGTAAGGCTGTGACGTTATGGATGAACCCCTGGTCGATCATCGTTAACACAAGGCACCGCACCATGACCAGCACAAGCCACGCACCGTTCTGCCGCACTCCAGTCCCTGCCTTGGCCGCACGCTTATTAAAGTCCCGGGCGGTGTGATCATGGGCTACGGAAATGCGTTGGAAAGCGCCGGCACCTCCCCTTCGCGGCGCCTCGGCAAGGCCGGTCATAGCCTGATGATCGCCCTGGCCGCAATCATCATCGCCGCAGCGATCTGGTTCGGTCTCGATGATCTCAGCACCAATATCCGCCTGGTCTTCATCACCTTTGCCATGGCCATTATCGGCTGGGTCTTCACCAGGATCGAGGACTGTTATGTCGCCCTGGCCGCGGCCATGGTGCTGGTGCTGGCCGGCATCGAGACCCCGGATGGATTTTTCGAGGCGCTGGGGGACGGCCTGGTGTGGCTGCTGGCGGCCTCGTTCATCATCGCCGCGGCCATCAAGGCGTCGGGACTCGCCGACCGTCTCGCCGCCGCCGTGGCGGCGCGCGCCCGCTCGGTCAACCAGCTTTTTTATGCGCTGACGGCGGTGATGATCGCAACCGCTTTTTTCATCCCCTCCACCTCTGGACGCGCCGCCGTCATGTTGCCGGTATTCCTGGCGCTGGCGGCGGTGATCCCGCAACCGCGCATCGTGACGGCGCTGGCGCTGCTCTTTCCCACGGTGATCCTGCTCTCGGCCATCGCTTCACTGATCGGTGCCGGTGCCCATCTGATCACCGCCGATATCCTCTGGAGCATGACCGGCGAGCGCATCGACTTCCTGCGCTGGATGCTGCTGGGGCTGCCTTTTGCGCTGGTCAGTTGTTTCGCTTCCACCTGGGTGATTCTGCGGCTCTTTCTTGACCGTAATGAGCGGTCGCAGGCGCTCATGCTCAGCCGGGACGCCATGCTGGCAAATGGCAAAGAGTCGCGTTCCAGCAAGCTGAATGTTCACGAGCGTTACGTACTGGCGGTAACGCTGGGTGTGGTCGCCTTGTGGATCAGCGAACCGCTGCACGCGATCAACAACACCGTGGTGGCGATCCTCGGCGCCCTGGCGGTGACGGCGCGGGGCCTCGGACCCATCTCGCTCAAGCAGGGCGTCAAGAGTGTGGAGTGGAGCCTGATCCTGTTCATGGCCGCAACCCTCGAACTGAGCGAGGGGCTGGTCGATTCCGGTGCCGCGCGCTGGCTGATGGAGGGCGCCTTCAGCGGCCTGCATGGGGCGGCGGGGGGCGTCTGGCTGATCCTCGCCGCCGTAACGGTGATTGCGCTGCTGTCCCATCTGGTGGTGGCCTCGCGTTCGGCGCGGGCGGCGATACTGGTGCCCATGGTCGTGATGCTAGCGCTTGGGCTTGGTTACAACGCCGCGGCGGTGGCCTTTGTGGCGGTGGCAGCGACGGGCTTCTGCCTGACATTGACCGTCAGCGCCAAACCCGTGGCGCTGTTCAGCGATCTCGATCTGCCCACCTATACGGCGCGCGACCTGTTGCGTCTCAGCGCGGTGTTACTGCCCCTGCATTTTCTGTTGCTCATGGTGTTTGCCTTCGCTGTTTGGCCGCACCTGGGGCTGCCCATTCTTGAGTCTGGCGGCCGGGCCGCGCCGGTGTGGCAGCAACCCTGAGGACGGTTCGTGTTTCACCCGAAGTGTTATCCCCGTGTACCTGCAAAAGGAGAAAGGAAAATGAGTCTTAACGTACTGGTCGCTCCCTCTGGATTCAAGGAGAGTCTGGGGGCGCCGCAAGTCGCCGCCGCCATTGCCGAAGGTGTGCGTTCGGCCCTGCCCGAGGCGCGGATTCTCATGGCGCCGATGGTCGATGGTGGCGAGGGCTTCACCGAGGCGCTGGTGGAGATAACGGGTGGCCAGATCCATCGCGTCACCGTTGCCGGCCCAATAGGTGAGCCGGTGGCGGCGCACTTCGGTTTTCTGGGCGGCGGTGAGACGCGCACCGCGGTGCTGGAGATGGCGGCGGCAGCGGGATTGCGGCTGGTGCCGCGCCACGCCCGCGATCCGCGTTACACCACCAGTTACGGTGTGGGCCAACTGATCGGCGCCGCGCTCGACGCGGGGGCCGAGCGCATCCTGCTCGGTTGCGGCGACTCCGGCATCAACGACGGCGGCGCCGGCATGGCACAGGCCCTGGGGGCGCGCCTGCTCGACGAATGTGACGAGCAGATCGGTTTCGGCGGCGCGGAGCTGGCACATCTGCGGCGGATCGACCTGTCAGCGCTGGATCCCCGCCTGTCCCGGGTTCACATCGATGCCGCCGTCAACTGGCATAACGTGCTGCTGGGGCCGAGCGGCGTCGCCCGCGTGTTCGGTCCGCAAAAGGGGGCGACGCCGGAGATGGTGGAGGAGCTGGAGGCGGCGTTGCACAACTATGCCGCGCTCATCCAGCGCGATGTGGGCGTGGACATTGGCAATCAGCCCGGCAGCGGCGCCTCCGGCGGATTGGGCGCCGGCCTGGCGGCACTGCTGGGCGGCACGCTGCACCCCCGTTATGACATCGTGATGCGCTACATCCAGCTCGACGCCATGCTCGAACAGGCCGACCTGGTCTTCACCGCCGAAGGCAGCCTCGATGGGCAGACCCCCTGGGGCAAGGTGCCGTGCGAGGTCGCCAAGCGCGCCAAGCGTTATGGCCTGCCCGTCTTCGCCCTGGCGGGCACGCTGGGCGAGGATGCCAGCGTGACGCTCAAACACGGCATCGACGCCTATTTCAGCATCGTCGAACGGCCCTGCTCATTGCAGGAGTCGATAGATCACTCCTACGAGCAGGTGGCCCACTGCGCCGAGCAGGCGATGCGCACCCTCTGGAGCGGCTTCACCCTGACCGCCGCCGGGCGATTGGCGCAGGTGGCGTCTTAGTAATTGCCGTCATTGCCCTATGTGTTTGACGCGGAAGACCGGAATCCAGGGGAATCGCCACGGCGGCGGATTCTGGACTCCGGCATTCGCCGGGATGACGATGTTAGGGCCCTTGCTCCGCGTCGATCTTGTAGCCAAAACCGCGCACGGTCTTGATGAGTGCCGTGGGTTGGTCGCTGTCGATCTTGCGCCGCAGGTTGCGGATGTAGACCTCCACCACATTGGTGAGCGGGTCGGTGCTGTGGCCCCACACATTGTCGAGGATGCGGGTGCGGCTGAAGACCTTGCCGGGGGCGCTCATGAAGTACTCCAGCAGAGAGTACTCCTTGGGGGTGAGTTCGATGAGTCTGCCGCCGCGACGCACTTCATGGGTTTCGCGGTTGAGGGTCAGGTCGGCCACCGCCAGTTCGACTGTCTTTTCCTTGAAGCCCTGGCTGCGCCGCAGTAGCGCCTCGATGCGGGCCAGCAGCTCGTCGAAGGCAAAGGGCTTGGTCAGGTAGTCGTCGGCGCCGAGGCGCAGCCCTTCGACCTTGTTCTCCAACGCATCCATGGCGGTGAGCATGAGGATGGGGGTGGTGATGCCGCGCTGACGCAACTGCTGGCAGATCTCCTGGCCGCTCATGCCGGGCAGCATCAGGTCGAGGAGGATGAGCTTATACGCCGGGGCCGCAGCCACTTTCATGGCCTCCGCGGCGCTGCTGGCGATATCGGTCAGGTAACCCTCGGCTTCCAGGCCGCGCCTCACGAACTCGGCGATGCGGGCATCGTCCTCGATAATCAGTATTGTCATGTTAGTTTTCCTCCTGTGCGGGTAGCGGCAGCTTCACCGTGACGCTCGTGCCGTGGTCCGGGGTGCTGGCCAGGGTAATGCTGCCTTGGTGAGCCTCGACGATGGCCTTTGCCAGCGGCAAGCCGAGGCCGCTACCGGAGGGTACGGCACGGCGTGCACGCTCACCACGGAAATGACGCTCGAAAACCTGCGCCAGCTCCTCTTCTGTAATACCGATCCCCTGGTCTGCCACGCTTAAACTGGCGTATCCCGACTCCACTCCGAGGGTGACGGTGATAGCGCCGCCGCGGGGCGTGTAACGGCAGGCATTGTCGATGAGTATCAGCAGGAGCTGCCGCAGCCGCAGGGGATCGCCGCGCACAGTGATGGAGGTGTTGGGGAGTTCCAGATTCAGCGCCAGCTGTTTGGTCTGGGCCAACGCCCCGGCTTCTTCGCAGATGGCGGCGGCCAGTTGGTCGAGCACCACCGGCCGAATCTCAAAGCGGACGCTCGCGGTTTCGGAACGAGCCAGGAACAGCAGATCCTCCACCAGTTTGGCCAACTGCGCCGAGAGGTCGATGATGCGGCGCAGGGCGGTGCGGTACTCGTCACTCTGTTTTTCGCGCCCGCGCAAGGTTACCTCGGCCTCGCCGCGGATTGCCGTCAGCGGGGTGCGCAGCTCGTGGCTGATGTCGGCCAAGAAACGCCGCCGCGCTTCGTCGAGGTAGCTGAGCTTGTCGTTGGCCTGTTGCAGCTCACGGGTGCGCAGCTCCACCTGCCGCTCCAGCCCGGTTTGGGCGTTGAGCAGCTCGGCGCGCTGCCGCGCCAGCTGTTCGGTCATCTGGTTGAAGTTTTTGGCCAGATAGGTGAATTCGTTGCGCCCCGGCAGGGTGATGCGGTGTTCCAGATCGCCGCGGGCGACTTCGCGCACCCCCAGGACCAGCTTGTTTAGCGGTTCACTCAGGTTGCGCCACAGCAGCCAGCCCATGGCTAGGGCTAAGGCCGTGGCGAGGACGGCGGTGGTCATGGCGGTCCACCGCAGCTCGCGCATCAGGCCTTCGGCGTGCTCGGCAGCCCATGTCACCTCCCGCATCTCCTCGGCGATGGCGCTGTCGATCATCGACTTGAATTGCCGATCGATGGTCTCTTCCAGTGTGGTGGAGAGCATTTCGCGGGCCGAACGCTCGGCGTTGACGTTGCTCAGTACCTGCACCCGTTCGAGCCTCCAGATCACGTGTTGCAAGAGGCGCTCGATTTCGGCGAGTTGCGCCAACTCCTCTGCTTCATCCTCGCCGCCCGCGGCGGCTTCGATGTGGCCGATTTCGGTTTGGATGGACGCCCGCACGCGCTCGACGGCGGCAAACAGTTGCCGCTGAGTCAGCTGGGCGTGTTCTAGGCTGGTGCCCGCGTCGCCGTTGAGCGCAATCCTATCCAGCAGCTCCTTGAAGTGGCGGTAGGCGTGGTTGGAGAGGTCGACATAGGCCTGCGCCGCGCCGTGGGCCAGATGGCTGCGCTGAAAGTGGTATTCCGCCCGTTGCATTCCCAAAAAGAGCGTGGTGGCGAGGGTCAGCACGATGCCCAACAATACGGCGATGGCGATGGAGAGTTTGATTCGAAACGACATGGTTTAATGATAAGGCAGCGACCTTAGAAGTCCATGAGGGAAAGATTAAAGGGAGATAAAGGACAGCGCCGATCCGGACCGACCAGGGGCGGCTTGTGGCAGACTCGGCAGCATCCGGGAAGCGCGATGAAATATTCGGCAGCGTCCATACGGCCAGATGAATATGGCTGATCCCTCAGCCAGTTGCTAGAATACCTGCCACATTCGTCTGATAAAAACACAAGAGATTTCAATTCCGATGTCCGTACGCACACGTTTTGCCCCCAGTCCCACGGGGTATCTGCACATCGGCGGCGCCCGCACCGCCTTGTATTCCTGGCTGCACGCCCGCAAGCATGGCGGCCGTTTCATCCTGCGCATCGAGGACACCGATCTGGAACGCTCCACCGCCGAATCGGTCAATGCCATTCTGGAGGGGATGACGTGGCTCGGTCTGGAGTATGACGAGGGGCCGTTTTATCAGACCGAACACTTTCCGCGCTACAAGGAGGTCATCCAGCAGTTGCTCGACAAGGGCTTGGCCTATCAGTGCTACTGCACCAAGGACGAGCTCGAGGCGATGCGCGAGCAGCAGATGGCCAACAAGGAAAAGCCGCGTTATGACGGCCGCTGCCGTGAGCGCCAGGAGCCGCGTCCCGGCGTGGAGCCGGTGGTGCGCTTCAAGAATCCCACCGACGGGGCCGTGGTCATCGATGACCTGATCAAGGGCCGCGTGGTGATCCAAAACAGCGAGCTCGACGACCTGATCATCGCGCGCAGCGACGGCGTGCCCACCTACAACCTCACGGTGGTGGTGGACGATATGGATATGAAGGTGACCCATGTGATCCGCGGCGACGATCACCTCAACAACACCCCGCGCCAGATGAACATCCTGGCGGCGCTGGGCGCCGCGTTGCCGCACTACGCCCATGTGCCGATGATTCTCGGCGAGGACGGCAAGCGTCTGTCCAAGCGCCACGGCGCGGTGAGCGTGATGCAATACCGCGAAGAGGGCTTCCTGCCGGAGGCGCTGCTCAATTATCTGGTGCGGCTCGGCTGGTCGCACGGCGATCAGGAGTTGTTTTCGTTGGATGAGCTGATCGAGCTGTTCGAAGTGGCCAACGTCAACAAGGCGGCCTCGGCATTCAATCCGGACAAACTGCTCTGGATCAATCAGCAATACATGATCAAAAGCGATCCCGCGCACGTCTTGCATCACCTGAGCTATCATCTCGGCAACCTCGGCATCGATCCGACCCTGGGGCCGGATATTCTCGAAGTCATCAAGGCGCAGCGCGAGCGCGCCAAGACGCTGGTCGAACTGGCCAGCATTTGCGCGTTTTATTATCGGGATTTCGACAGCTATAACGAGCAGGCCGCCAAGAAGGCGTTCAAACCGGAGGCCATCGAGCCGTTATTGAGGGTGAAGGAAAAGATGCAGACGCTTCCGGAGTGGAACAGCAAGGCGCTGCACGGGCTGATCGAAGCCGTGGTGAACGAGTTGGGCGTGGGTTTCGGTAAGGTGGGCATGCCGTTGCGCTTGGCCGTCACCGGCGGTCAGCCGTCGCCGGATTTGGACCTCACGCTCTATTTGATCGGCAAGGACGCCTGTTTGCGCCGCATCGATCAGGCCATTGCGTATATCAAAGGTTCGATATGAGTGAAAACAACACGCCAAAACCGACGAATTTCATCCGCCAGATCATCGACAAAGATCTGGCCGAAGGCAAACACACCAAGATCGCCACGCGTTTCCCGCCGGAGCCCAACGGCTATCTGCATGTGGGCCACGCCAAATCGATCTGCCTGAATTTCGGCATCGCGCGGGACTATAACGGCACCTGCAATCTGCGCTTCGATGACACCAATCCCCACAAGGAAAACATCGAGTATGTCGAGGCCATCCAACGCGACGTGGAGTGGCTGGGATTCAGCTGGGACGACCGGCTCTATTACGCCTCGGACTATTTCGAGCAACTCTATGAATACGCCGTGCAGCTGATCAAGCTGGGCAAGGCCTACGTGGATGATCTGACCGCCGATGAGATCCGCGCCTATCGCGGCACGCTCACCGAGCCGGGCAAGGAAAGCCCGTATCGCAACCGCTCGGTTGCGGAGAATCTCGATCTGTTCCAGCGCATGCGCGCCGGCGAGTTTCCCGACGGCGCCAAGGTGCTGCGCGCCAAGATCGACATGGCCTCACCGAATATCAATATGCGCGATCCGGCCATCTATCGCATCCGCCATGGTGTGGTGCATCACCAGACCGGTACCGAGTGGTGCGTCTACCCGATGTACGATTACACGCATTGCCTCTCGGATGCCCTTGAAGGCATCACGCACTCGATCTGCACCCTGGAATTCGAGGATCACCGCCCGTTGTACGATTGGGTGTTGGATGTGCTGGGCACGCCGTGCCATCCCCAGCAGATCGAATTCTCGCGCTTGGAGCTTCAATACACCGTCACCAGCAAACGCAAGCTGACCCAGCTGGTCGACGAAGGCCGCGTCGACGGCTGGGACGATCCGCGCATGCCGACCATTGCCGGGATGCGCCGCCGCGGCTATTCGCCCCGGGCGTTGCGCGATTTCTGCGACCGCATCGGCGTGACCAAATCGCGCAATGAAGTCGAAATGGAGTTCCTGGAGAATTGCGTGCGCGAGGACCTCAATGAACACGCGCCGCGGCGCATGGCGGTGCTTCATCCGCTGAAGGTGGTACTGACCAATTATCCGGCCGATCAGGTCGAACAGCTCGAATCGGCCAATCATCCCCAGCGCGAAGAGCTGGGCGTGCGGAGGCTGCCGTTTTCCCGCGAACTCTATATCGACCGAGAGGATTTCGCCGAGAATCCGCCGCCCAAGTACAAGCGCCTGATCCCCGGCGGCGAAGTGCGGCTGCGCAACGCCTATGTCATCCGCTGCGATGAAGTCATCAAGAACGGGGCAGGGGAGATCATCGAGCTGCGTTGCAGTTTCGATCCGACCACCCTCGGCTCCAATCCGCAGGGCCGCAAGGTCAAGGGCGTGATCCATTGGGTCTGCGCCCGCCACGCCGTGCCGGCCGAGGTGCGGCTCTATGACCGGCTGTTCAACCACCCGGCGCCCGATGCCGCCAAAGACGGCGGCGTCTGGACCGATCACCTCAATCCAAACTCGCTGCGCACCTTGAGCCAGTGTTATCTGGAGCCCAGCCTCGCCGAGGCCAAGCCGGGGGATGTGTTTCAGTTCGAGCGTGAGGGGTACTTCTGTCTCGATCCAGATACGAGCCACGGCAAGCCGGTATTCAATCGTACCGTCACCTTGCGCGACACCTGGGCCAAAATCGAGGGTCAGTCCGACTGATACGGACTCGAAGGTGGTGCGCTAAACCAATGGCCGTCGCAGTACGGCCATTTTTTTGGCGCCCGATCGGTATAACTATGAACTTAATCGAGTTCCACCTTGTCACATACGTTCATTCCGTGACTGGTTCGGCCTGGATAGCCGCTCGGTTAAATTAGTGAACCCTTGTGGAAGTCATGAGGGGGCTCGGTTATTCTTGGGGAGAGGGATTTTCGGGGGGGAAAGGCAGTCAGGATGCCGCTCGCGCATTGAATTGGATCAGCAATGAAGTTTTTCACCTTGAGTAGAATACCGGCCATATTGGTTTCGTGCATCCTGTCTGTTTCTTCCGGGCACGCCAGCGAGCTACAACAGATGTGGGAACAGAGCATCATCGAGAAGCTCAAGACGCCGGGGACGGATGTTGTTGCCGAACTGCAAAAGATCTATGAATCCAGCAAAAGTGAACGTCTGACGGCGCCGACGGCGGAGAAAATCAAAAACTCACAGGAATTGTTTTCCAAGATCCTCGAAGGCAAAGAGATCCTGTTCAACAAGGAACTCCTGGCCACGCTCGGAATGTCGGCGATCGAAACTGACGAGTTCACCATCTTGTATGAAGTGGCTGAATATAAGCGAGGGGTGGGATTCTATGTGTTTTGCAAGGCCTGTCCTTCTGAACTGTTTCTCCAAGCGCCACACGGGTTTGACGACCGCTTCACCAGCGAGATCGCCTTCGATCTGTTCGCAAGAGGGGGTATCAAGGCCGTGGCCCTCAACAATACGCCGAACTCCGAGCGAAACCTTGGCGAGCCGGTGGATTTAACTCTTATCGGCGCATCCATCTACAACGCACTCAATCGTGTCATCGCATCGCTCTATCCGCGCTCCAGGGTCATCCAGTTGCACGGGTTCAATGAGAAGACGCGCAGCACAGATGCCGCCAAGAAGACCGATTTCATTCTCAGCAACGGGACCAAGCGCCCCGACAAACACATGGTAATCGTCGCGCAATGCCTCGATACCCTGGCCGCGGGGCGCACCAAGGTATTTCCGGTCCAGATCAATGAACTCGGTGCCCTCGACAACGAACAGGGAAAGCTCATGCGCAGCATGGGACACGATGGATTCCTGAATCTGGACATCAGTATGGAAATGAGAAAGAAATTTATGAGCGAACCAGCCTTTCGGCCGGAACTGTGGAACTGCATGCGGAAATAGCCGTCGCGGGCCGAGGGCATCCGCCCCAGCACCACTCCTCAGCACATCAAGTAACCATAGAAAATTGAATTTTCTTGTTGACGAACTCGATACGCTTTGTGAAAATGCGTCACTCGCTCAGCAGTGCTAATGGCTTGAAACGGAAGATAAATAAGTCATTGACAGAGCGAGTATGGTTGTTTAATATTCGCAGCCGTAACGGGGCTATAGCTCAGCTGGGAGAGCGCTTGCATGGCATGCAAGAGGTCGGCG
>CAZKZP010000049.1:0-13656 GCA_964557295.1 uncultured Chromatiales bacterium
CAGTCGGCTAGAGTTTGGAAAAGCTGGTTCGAACTTTGTTCGTCCAGCTCCACCATTTAAAAAAGACAGACCCGTCCACTAACCTCGTCCGGTTATTGGGCGGGTTTTGTTTTTCTGCGTATTGTTAGCGACTTACGTCGTTTTCAGGGTGTCGGCGCTGCCGCCCCGATCACTCCCTTTTCGGGAAATCCGTCACACCCCGCTTCTCTTTCGCCTCGAAATTCTCCGCATTCTTACCCCCATTCTCCGGACCTCGTCCGGTGTCCTGCATTTTTTCCTGTAACCGCTGTTCGGCGATCAGATGAACAGGGACGTTCGAATGCCGCGAAGCACAGGACGTGCGAGAGCGGCCTTCGGCAAACTGGTTGATACTCTTCATGATTCCGTCAAACAGGTCGTTGATGTCCATGGTCGGTCGCTCCTCGTTGTGGTTTATGCCCTTACTTACCGGAGAGACGGAGAAAGTGTCGGGCGGCGGGTAATTTTTTTTCGTGTCTGCTCCCATGGCCGTTACTTACCGAAGCGATTTCAAATCTGTCGGAAATCCTGCAAAATTAGAGTTGCATGCCACATAGCAGATGTTATATTGTCGAATAGTTTCGAATGGCCCTCGTGCGCCCATCGGTTTCGGTTGCGCAAAGGCCCGTAAATGAATCAGATGATTGGAGGCTGAGCGATGAACAGACAACGTGCCCTGGAACTGCTGACCAGCAGCAAGCCGGAGTTGCAGGCCCGTTTCGGCGTGGCCCGGTTGGCCCTGTTCGGCTCCACCGCCCGCGACACGGCGAGCAGCGGCAGTGATGTCGATGTGCTGGTGGCCTTTGACGGTCCGGCCACCTCCAAGCGCTATTTCGGCGTGCAGTTCTACCTGGAGGACCTGCTCGGCTGCCCGGTCGACCTGGTCACCGAAAAGGCCCTCCGGCCGGAGCTGCGCCCCTACATCGAACAGGAGCGGGTCGATGTCTGATGCCAGTCAGCGCGAATGGCGCTTCTACCTTGATGACATGATCGACTTCGCCGGGAAGGTGCTGGCCTACACCGACGGGCTCGACCAGGCTGGGTTCGTGGCCAGCGGGCTCACCTACGACGCCACCCTGCGCAACCTGGAGCTGATCGGCGAAGCCGCCACCCATATCCCGGACGAAGTCCGAGCTGCTCATCCTGAAATCCCCTGGCGGATGATCATCGCCACCCGCAACCGTCTCATTCACGGCTATCTCGGCATCGACGACGACACCCTGTGGAGCATCATCCGTGACGACGTGCCCGAACTGCTACCGCTGCTTAAGGCGCTCAAAAACGTGGCGCAATCATGAAACCCGGCAACGTCAAGATCGTCGACCGTGTCTCCGCTGTCGAGGCGATTAAGCGACTGAACGAAGAGGATCTGCTCTTTCTCAATCGTCTGATCGTCGAGCGGCTCAAGCTCATATCCCAGGCCCGCGCCACCACGCTGATGACCAGTTTCACCAAGGGCGACCGGGTCGGCTTTCAGGCCCCGGACGGCCGGATGCTGGAAGGCATGGTGCTGCGTCTCAACAAGAAGACCATCAGCGTCGCCACCGACGACGGTCACCAGTGGAACGTCGCGCCCGGCCTGCTGCGCCTCGACCAGTCAGCGGGAGATGTCCAATGGCCATGATCCGCCAACCCGAAAACTTCCCGGAAACGGTCAAGGAGGTGCGGCGACAGCTGGCGCTCTCCCAGGAGGAACTGGCCCACGCCCTCGGCGTTAGCTTCGCCACGGTAAACCGCTGGGAGAACGGCAAGACGGTGCCGTCAAAGCTGGCGCAGCGGCAGTTCGAGCAATTTTGTGCGCAGAAAAAGAAACATGGAAAACTGGTCTGATGGTTTTCAGTGAAGTCACACGGGTTAATAATCCCCTGCATTCTGCATCTGCTGTGGTTTGGATGTTATTGAGGAATGCCACATGAAAAAACAGAGATCTTTACAGGATTTGTCTGATATCGTCCGGGTATTCTGCGAGGCCCGCGACTGGGACCAGTTCCACGGTCCCAAGGATTTGGCCATCGGGGTGATTACCGAGGCAGCAGAACTCCTGGAGCATTTCCGCTTTCAGTCGGATGAACAGATATTGGTGCTGTTGAATGATCCTAAAATCAAGGAGGAGATTGAGGATGAGCTTGCCGATATCTTCTTTTTCTTGCTCCGGTTTTCGCAACGGTTCGATGTCGATCTGAATAGGGCACTGCAGCGGAAGATAGAGAAAAACGAACGGAAATACCCAGTAGAAAAGGCAAAAGGAAAAAACACCAAGTATACGAAACTGTAAGCCAATATCTGAAGCTCAGGGGCCAGCATTGATTGTTTATTCAGCCACAAAATCCAAATTTCAAGATGACGTCATGACCAATGACATCGGCGGCATCATCTTCGACGCTTTTCGAACGGCAACAGGCAAGCATACTAGCGAGTCTGAAATCAGGTCATGGATGAGTTCTCTACAGTACATGGACCGGGTGCTCAACGACGACGAGATCCCCTTTGACGCCGGCGTTGCCATCGAGTACCACCTGCCGCAGACCTCCAAGCGCATCGACTTTATCCTTACCGGCCAGGACAGGGACCGGCGCGACGCGGCCGTCCTCGTTGAACTGAAGCAGTGGCAGAAAGCAGAACTGACACAGAGCGACGCCGTCGTCATCACCCGCTTCAAGCACGGCTCTGCCGAAACCCTCCACCCCTCCTACCAGGCTTGGTCATACAAACGCCTCCTCGAAGACTTCAACCAGACCGTTCAGAAAGAACATATCGGGCTCTACCCCTGCGCCTACCTGCACAACTACGAAGAAGACGGGGTGATCACCCACCCCTTTTATGGCGATCACATCAAGCGGGCGCCGGTCTTCCTTAAGCCCGATGCCCTGAAGCTGCGGCGGTTCATCAAAGCCCACGTCAGGTACGGCGACACGACCCGGATCATGTACCGGATCGAGCACGGCAAGATCAAACCGTCCAAGAACCTCGCCGACGAGCTGGCGTCGATGCTCCGCGGCAACCGTGAATTCGTCCTGATCGATGACCAGAAGGTTGTGTTCGAAAAGGCAAAAAGGCTGGCAGAGCAGGCTTCGGAAAGTAACAAGAAGGTCCTGATCGTCGAAGGGGGACCGGGCACCGGCAAGTCGGTGCTGGCGATCAACCTTCTGGTGGCACTCACGGGCAAGGATCATGTCGTTCAGTACGTCACCCGCAACTCGGCCCCTCGGCTCGTCTACGAGGCCAAACTCACCGGTCATTTCAGGAGGACTCATATTTCCAACATGTTCTCCGGTTCCGGCTCATACCATGCGGCCCCGCCCAATACGTTCGGATGCCTCATCGTGGACGAGGCCCACCGCCTGAATGAGAAGTCCGGCATGTTCAACCATCTGGGGGAGAACCAGATCAAGGAGATCATCAACGCCAGCAAGCTGAGCGTCTTCTTCATCGACGAAGACCAGAAGGTGACCCTGAAGGATATCGGCGGCAAGGAGGCGATCCGCACCTGGGCAAAGAAACTCGGCGCCGAAGTCGTCGAGTCCAGCCTGGAATCACAGTTCCGGTGCAACGGCTCCAACGGCTACCTGGCATGGCTCGACAATACCTTACAAATTCGGGTGACGGCCAACGAAATCCTGGATACCCGCGAGTACGACTTTCGCATCGTCGACACCCCAGCAGAACTGCACGACCTGATCCGAACAAAAAACAAAAGGAACAACAAGGCGCGGATGGTGGCCGGCTATTGCTGGGACTGGATCAGCAAGAAAATGCCTCTGCTGAAGGACATCGTCATCGGCGACTACCAGGCGGCCTGGAACCTGGAGACGGATGGCCAGGCGTGGATCATCAAACCCGACTCCGTCAGCGAGGTGGGGTGCATCCACACCTGCCAGGGGTTAGAAGTTGACTACATCGGCGTCATCATCGGGCCGGATCTCGTCGTCCGCGACGGCCGCGTGCTGACCCGGCCGACCAAGCGATCGAAGATGGACCGGTCCATCCAGGGGTGGAAAAAGCTGGTCAAGGATGATCCCGAGGAAGGTGCAGCGCGGCTCGACGCCATCATTAAGAACACTTACCGGACCCTCATGACCCGTGGCCAGAAGGGGTGCTACATCTACTTCGTTGACGACGAAACGCGCCGGTACTTTGCCGAGCGACTGCAGGCCGGACCGAAAGTGGAAACAGTCGCAGAAAAACCGGTTGAGCCAGCACACAAAGAAGCGGCTTCGGTTTTCCCGTTCCGCCACCTGTTACCGGAGGAAGCACGGCCGTACGAGAACTGCGTACCGCTCTATGATCTCAAGATCGCTGCCGGCAACTTCAGCGACGAGCAGCAGATGGACGGCTGCGAATGGGTGGAATTGCCGGAAGCCTTTCATCCCCAGCTGGGGCAGTTCGTGACCCAGGTGGTGGGAGAGTCGATGAACCGGCGCATCCCAAATGGTGCCTGGTGCCTGTTCCGCCTCGCTTCGGCCGGATCACGGAACGGCAAGGTCGTCCTGGCGTCGCACCGGGAGATTTCAGATGCCGACACCGGTGCGCACTATACCGTCAAGGTCTACGAGAGCACGAAAGAGAATCTGGCTGATGGCACGTGGCGTCACTCATCGATCATCCTTAGGCCAGATAGTTTCTTGCCGGGTTATAAATCGATTGTCTTGAGTGAGGATCAGGCGGAGGATTTGCGGGTGATTGGGGAGTTGGTGGCGGTGCTTGGGTGAATCTATCAAGCACACTCCTGTCCTCGTTATTTAGAGTGCTACTTCATAGCCATACAGCACTGCGAGAAAGGTTCGGGATTGAAGAACAGAAGAGTTCCATGGCCTCTCGAATCATCAGGGACACCGCCGAGGCCGACCTGACCCGCTGGCACGACGAAACCGTCGGCAGCGAGGCCAGGAAGTATCTGCCATGCTGGCCCAATTCACCACACCAACCGCATGACCCAGGCGATCACCCGCATCGGGCGCGGGGTTTTGATGCTCACCATCCATGGCTCGCCCCCTTCAGGCGCGCTTAGCGCGTCCAATTTCACGATCCTGTGAATCGCAGCTCTCCGCCGACTGGGTGGGCGAGCAGGCACTGATTCTGGAGGCGCACCACACTACCCGCATCGAGGGCACCCGCCTGACCTTGGACCAGGCCGAACGGCTGTGGAAAGGCGAAGCTGTGCCGGAGGCCGACCCGGACGATGCGCGGGAGCTGCTCAACTACCGCACCGCCTTCGAGTTCGTCTCCGAGTGCCTGGACAGCGGCGACCCGATCACCGAGGGGATGATTCGCGAGATCCACCGTAAGCTGGTGGAAGGCGTGCGTGGCGGCAGCGCCGCGCCGGGTGACAAATCGGCAGGAGAGCCGTTTTGCACGACCGAAGGTCGCCCCGAAGGGGGACGGCACAGGGATGTGCCGTCTGAATATCGGCGCATCCAGAACTACGTGGTCAACTCTGGCACCGGTCAGGTCATCTACACTCCGCCCACGGCGGTGGAGGTGCCGGTGATGATGTCGGAGTTGGTCAAGTGGCTGAACGGTGACCTCGATATCCATCCGGTGCTGGTGAGCGGCATCGCCCAGTTCCAGCTGGTGCATATCCACCCGTTTCTCGACGGCAACGGCCGCGCCTCGCGCTTGCTCTCCACCCTCTGCCTCTACAAGGCCGGGTACGATTTCAAGCGGTTGTTCACCATTAGCGAATACTACGACCGCGACCGGCCGACCTTTTACAAGTCGATCCAGAGCGTGCGCGACAACGGCATGGATATGACCGGCTGGCTCGACTACTTCGTCACCGGCCTGGAAACGCAGATGGTCGAGGTGCGCGAACGCAGCGAGCAGGTCATCCGCCGCGACGTGCTGGTGAAACAACACGGCCTGAACGAGCGCCAGGGCAAGGCGCTGGGCTATCTCCTCCAGCATGGCAAGCTGACCATCCAGGACTTCGAAGCACTCTGCCCGACCGTCAACCGCCGCAGCCTGCAGCGGGATCTGAAGGGAATGCTGGACTACAAACTGATCGTTGAAATTGGCGCGGGAGCGACCGACCCGACCCGCCATTACACGTTGGCTGAGCTATGACAAGCTGTGACACCGAGCTGTGACAGTGCTATGACAATAGCTGCGACATCTTGTGGGCTGACTTGAGGGGTGACTTGGAGGCCAATGTTTTCCAACGACATGCTTATGGCGGAGTATGGATTTGCCGAAGATTGACAAGAGCCTGAATGAACAGGACGAACTGCGGCGACTGCGCCAGGAGAATGCCCGCCTCAAGGATCTGCTGACCCAGCACGGCATCACCTGGGAGGAGCAGACCGCTCCTGCACACATTCCCGTCCCAACGGAATCGGCACCAGCTCAAACCCATTTCACCACCGACGACAAGATCGCCCTGTTCCGCCGCCTGTTTCGTGGGCGCGAGGATGTCTATCCGCAGCACTGGGAGTCGGCCAAGGGCACATCCGGCTACTCACCGGCCTGTGGCAATGAGTGGAAACACGGCGTCTGCCACAAGCCCCGGGTGAAATGCGGCGACTGCAACCAGCGACAGCTCCTGCCGGTGACCGATCAGGTGATCTACGACCATTTGGCCGGAAAACAGACCATCGGCGTCTATCCACTCCTGATCGACGACAGTTGCTACTTTCTGGCGGCCGATTTCGATGAGGCCGACTGGCAGGAGGAAGCCAAGGCATTCATGCAATCCTGCCGTGAACTTGCTATCCCAGCGGCACTGGAAATTTCCCGCTCCGGCAACGGCGCTCACGCCTGGATATTCTTTGCCGAGCCGGTTCCTGCCCGCGAGGACCGGCAGCTCGGGGCCGCACTGATCAGCCACACCTGCGACCGCACCCGGCAATTATCCCTGACCAGCTACGACCGCCTGTTTCCTAACCAGGACACCATGCCCAAGGGCGGCTTCGGCAACCTGATCGCGCTGCCCCTGCAAAAGCAGCCGAGGGAATCAGGGCGTAGCGTCTTCGTCGATGAACACCTGAAACCTTATCCCGATCAATGGGCTTTTCTGGCTTCCATCCGTCCCATGTCCCGACGGGACCTGGAAGACGCCATCCTGCGGGCCAGCGGCGGCCGCCATCCCCTGGATGTGGCCTTTGCAACCGAAGAGGAAGACAGCAAACCCTGGCAACGTCCATCGCCTGCTCCAGAACGGATTAGCGGTCCGCTGCCGGAATCGCTGACCCTGGTGCTAGCCAACCAGATTTTCATCGCCAAGGCCGATCTGCCACAGCCGCTGGCCAACCGCCTGATCCGCCTCGCCGCCTTCCAGAATCCGGAGTTCTACAAGGCCCAGGCCATGCGTCTGCCGGTGTGGAACAAGCCGCGCATCATCGGCTGCGCCGAGAACTACCCCCAGCATATCGGTCTGCCGCGAGGCTGTCTTGATGCGTTGCTCGACCTGTTACAGGAGAACGATATCCGTTCGGAGCTGCAGGACGAACGCTTGGCCGGACGGAGAGTGACTGCCAAATTCACCGGGACCTTGCGCAAGGATCAGAAAGCGGCGGTGCGGGAGATGCTCAAACACGAGGTCGGTGTGCTCTGTGCCCCGACGGCTTTCGGTAAGACGGTTACCGCTGCCGCTTTGATCGCCCGGCGCAAGGTGAGCACGCTGGTGCTGGTGCACCGCACCGAATTGCTGCGCCAGTGGCAGGAACGATTGACCGGATTCATGGAAATCCCAAAGGGTGGGTTGGGTATCATCGGCGGTGGTAAGAAGAAGCCGTCTGGCAAGATCGACATCGCCGTTATGCAGTCACTGTCACGGAGGGAAGACTTGGGCGAACTGCTCGATCAGTATGGCCAGATCATCATCGACGAATGCCATCACCTTTCAGCCTTTTCCTTCGAGGCGATCCTCAAACAGGCCAAGGCGAAATTCGTGGTGGGCCTGACCGCCACGCCGATACGCCGCGATGGTCATCAACCGATCATCTTCATGCAGTGCGGGCCGATTCGTCACAGTGCCGCCAGGCCGGAAAACGCTCCGGCGCAACTGGAGGTCTGGCCGAAGGCGCTGTCTGCACCCGAGATTCCGCCGGATTCACCGATTCAGGATGTGTTCCGCATCCTCGCCAACGATGTGATGCGCAACCGACGTATCGCCGGAGATGTTCTGGCCGCCTACCGGGAAGGACGAAAGGTGTTGGTGCTTACCGAGCGAACGGATCATTTGCCGCTGTTGGAGGAGGCTCTGGGGGATGAGATCGAGCACTGCTTTGTCCTTCATGGTCGGTTGTCGAAGAAACAGCGAACGGCGGTGTTCGCAGAACTGGATGCGTTGGACGAGTCGGCACCGAGGGTGCTACTCGCCACTGGCCGACTGATCGGGGAAGGCTTCGACCATCCGCCGCTCGATACGCTGGTCTTAGCCATGCCGATCTCCTGGAAAGGAACCTTGCAGCAGTACGCCGGACGTCTGCACCGTGAGCATGCCGACAAGGAGGATGTGCGCATCTACGACTATGCCGAGACCGCTCAGCCCCAGCTCGCCCGCATGTGGGACAAACGCCAGCGCGGCTACAGGGGGCCATGGGGTACGAGATCAAACCGATGGAGACCGATATTTTAGGAAGCGGCGCTATCCTAAAATAAGATAGGTCTATATTTTAGGTTCGTGACTCTATTTCCAGCATAAACCGCCAGACCGGCACCACCCGAATGGTGCCGAAGCCCACGGGGATGGTTTCATCGGTCCGCCAAAGGTGTGAGGCATGACGCCCCCGGAACGCGGATGTGACATAGGAGGAAGCGCTGTTTATGCCGCTTCCCGCTCGTACCAGGCAACAATGCCGCCGAGTCGCTCCTGACGCTTGACCGGACCTGCGGATGTGCGCCGGAAATCGGCGGAGATGACGTTGTTGCCGGTGCCCTGGTGGGGCCGCTGGGTGTAGTAGTAGTCGAGCCAGACGCGGTTGATGTGAGCCAGCTGGCTGAGGCCGAAGCAGACGAAGTGATTCAAGCACTGGTGCTTGCAGGTGCCGATGAAGGATTCGCAGAAGGCGTTGGCCTGCGGTGCTTTCGGCGGGATGCGGATGCAGCGCACCCCGGCTCCTTTCCAGAAGGCGTCGAACTGCCGGGTGAACTTGGTGTCGCGGTCACGGATCAGGTATCTGGCTTCAATGCCGTGGTCATCGAGCCACATGGCCGCATTCCTCGCCTGCTGCATCACCCAGGTCTCGTCGGGGTGAAAGGTCGGCTGGCTCAGGTAGACCCGGCGGCTGCCCAGGGGAAGGAAGACCAGGACATAGGCGTCGAACCTGCCACGCAGGGTGTAGACCGTCTTGGTGAAGAAGTCACAGGCCACCAGCGATTCCATGTGGGCGCTGACGAACTTCGACCATGGAATGTAGGGCCTGCTCTTGGTCTTCTCGGGAGGCGGCGGACAATCGGAGCGCTTCAGGATGTCGCGGATGGTGGTCAGCCCGACGGAAATGCCGAGTTTCTTGAGCTCGCCGAAGATGCGTTTGTAGCCCCAGGAAAGATTCTCGGTGGCCATGCGCAGGATCAGCGCCACGATATCATCGGCGGTGCTGGGACGGCCTGCCGGTTTCGGATTGCGGGTCTTGGCTTTCGGACTCAGCCAGCGGCGGTAGGTCTGCGGCTTGATCACCAGCATGACGTCGGCGATGTCGTGGTGGATCTCACTGCCCAGCCGCAGGAGCTCGGCCCGCTCCTCAGGCGTGGGGACAATGCGCTGGTCATCGATCCGGTCGCGCAGCATTTTGATCTGGAACATCAGCAGCTACATCCGGACGTCGTATTTCGGCAGAAACCGGTGCGCCAGAAAGGTGAAAAGAACGAACAAAAGATTGAATTCCATGCCCAACCCACGATCCTGCACAGGATGCATATCCTGTTGATTTAAATAGTTTTTAAGCGGTGCACATGTTTCCGCACCCCTAGGAAAGACCCGGTTACAGCCTCCCGGCAAACCGAGCCGGAAAGAAGCCGACAATCCATGCCACGGTTCGGGTGAAAATACAACGAAACGATGTCGGTGGGAGGCAATAAGACAGGGAAGTTGAAGCGCGATTTTCGGTGTCCGGCCGGACTGCAAACCCGTTACCCTCGTCCGGTGCAGGGAAATCGGCGGAGAAAATCGCTTCCTTTGAGATGAACTGCCACCGGATATCGGCGAGCATTATTTATCATTTGACATCAATAGCTTAGAGGGCAAGTCGAGGGTGGAGGCTGTTTTGCGTCAAGTCGACGCACACTCCAGCGCAGGGTAACGAACCACAGCGCAGTTTGAAACCATCCACCCCTTCCCTGACGGCAACGGGCGCATCGCCGCCTGCTGATCGCGGCCCTGTTCGAGCATTGGGGAATCCGCCACCAATAACGAAACCCCAACCGCTCTCGGTTGGGTTTTTTTCATCTGTTCGCGCTGGTATGCGTTTGAAGAAAATCTGCAAGAAAATAATCGTATGTCGCCTAAAGCCGTATCACTGCCTGTCGATAAACCCATGGATTCTCCTGTTATCCCGGATTGTCCATTAGCGGTCGTCATGAGAGCGAACAAGGCGCTGAAGATGCACAAAAAAACACCAAAACTTGCCGCGCCATAGTCCTTCTACGATGAGAGGAAGTTTTGGTGATTTTTTCGGTTCGTTCGCAGTAGATCGCCAATAGAAAATCCGGGATTAATTCGAGGGGGCTGATCACTGTCATCCCAGAACGGGTGGGGATCCAGTCGCACATGGTTAGCACTGGGTTTTTGCGTGCCCAGATGACAACAACATATTGAAACAGGTCATTCGTAGTCGCTGAAAGACCGCATACGAGGAAATTACATGGACAAGGGTAGAGCTTCATTGGTTCTCTTGGTGGAGGACAATGAGTTAAACAGGGACATGTTATCCCGGCGCCTCGAGCGCAAAGGTTATAGTGTCATCACTGCGCTTGATGGGTCGCAGGCGATCGCTCTCGCCAGAAAAAATTGCCCGGATCTCATTCTCATGGACATGGGCCTGCCAGTGATGGATGGGTGGGAGGTGACCCAAAAACTCAAGGCGGATCCCGCCACTCAAAGCATCCCGATCATCGGTCTCTCGGCCCATGCCTTGTCGGCAGATCAAATCAAGGCGCTGGAAGCCGGCTGCAATGACTATGACACCAAGCCGGTGGATTTCGAGCGGCTATTGGGCAAGATGGCCAAATACGTTCGCCCCTGATCGAGGGGTGGACTGCGCTGTGGTCGGCTCTGCTTATAATTTTAAAGTCAAATCAAGCCATGCCGAGAACGTAGTCAGGCAGCTGAATTCAAGTACGACGCCATCGTGGCAACCCAAAAAAGACTGAGCACACGGATGCCTGTAAGCGACCAGAAATCATTTCAACGAATCCCCATCATGCTGGGTGTCACGGCGGCAATTGCGTGCGTGGTCAGCGCCGTGTGGGGCTGGGCCGCCTGGCTATTTGCACCCGGTCTGATCATGGCGTCCGTGTTGATCGGTAAGCGCTTGATGGAACGGCATGTGGCGCTGGAAACCGCGCACCATGCATGCCAAGCGCTACTGGCACGGCGACAGGATAAAAGCAGCGAGATCTCCGGTTTGACATCACTTTGTGAGCAGGCGATGCCGATTTGGTCGCGCCAGGTCGATACGGTGCGGGACAGTACCGAAGTCAACATCACCAATCTGACCGACCGATTCAATGGGCTGTCCGTCAAGCTTCAATCCGCCGTCAAGGCCTCGGAAAGCGCCGCCGGGCGCATCGAAGCCGATCAATCTGAAAGTGGCTTGGCGTTCGCGTTCTACAAAAGCCGGGAAGAACTCACTACCGTCATCGACAGTCTCTACAAGACCTTCGAATTCCGTGACGAGATGCTGAACAAGATCCAGGGCCTGGCGCTCTATACCAAAAAGCTGGATGAAATGGCCAAGGTGGTGCGCGACATCGCGACACAAACCAATTTGCTGGCACTCAACGCCTCGATCGAAGCCGCCCGAGCCGGTGATGCAGGACGCGGCTTCGCCGTCGTCGCCTCGGAGGTACGCACCCTCTCCATACGTTCTGGTGAAGCGGGTGAAAAAATGTCGGAAATGGTAGGCCAGATCAATACTGCGATGCAGCTTGTGGAAGTCAGCGCAGCCACGGCATCCGTGGAGGACAGCAAGGCGGCGCAACAGGCCGAATCCATGGTCAACAGCGCGCTCGCGCGCATTCAGGAAGTCTCCGAAGGCCTGTGGAATTCTGCATCGATCCTGCAGAATGAAAGCATCGGCATCCAGAAAGAGGTTTCCGAGATCCTGGTCTCCTTGCAGTTCCAGGATCGGGTTACACAGATCTTGCAGGCATTGAAATCAAACATCGACACCTTGGAAACCGACATCAAAAATGCGGCCGGGATGCCGGATGATGCCAGGATCGACAGCGACAGTTTCATCCAGGCCATGCAACGCACCTACACCACCTTTGAGCAACGCAGCAACCATGTCGGCGGTAGCAAGAAAGCAGCCGACGTTGAGATCACTTTCTTCTGATCTTACAACTGAAGATCAGATTGCCTCGGCCGGCCGTTTCTGCCGCGCATAAAGAAACGTCAGCACTTCGGCACGATAGTGGTTATAGCGCGCATCGTTAGCCAGAGCCAGGCGATCACGCGGCCGCGCCAGTTCGACCTTCAATACCTCGCCGACCGTGGCTGCCGGTCCATTGGTCATCATCACGATGCGATCAGACAGTAGTACCGCCTCATCCACGTCGTGCGTGATCATGATTACGGTATTGCCCAGGCGCTCCTGAATCTCCATGACTGAATCCTGCAGGTGTGCGCGGGTCAACGCATCGAGCGCCCCGAACGGTTCATCCATCAACAAGACCTTCGGCTCCATCGCCAAGGCGCGCGCGATGCCCACGCGCTGCTTCATGCCGCCGGAGATCTCGGCCGGACGCTTGTGCATGGCGTGATCCATGTGCACCAGCGTAAGGTTGTGTTCGATCCATTCCTTCATCTCGGTCTTGGACTTCTTGCCCTTGAACACCGCCTTGACCGCCAGCTCGACATTTTCGTATACCGTGAGCCACGGGAATAACGAATGGTGCTGAAACACCACGGCGCGATCCGGCCCCGGCTCATTGACCTCGCGGCCATTGAGGAGCACCCCGCCGGAAGTGGCCTGATGCAGGCCGGCAATGATGTTCAGCACCGTGGACTTGCCGCAGCCGGAATGCCCGATGATGGAGATGAACTCCCCTTTTCCGATCTTGAGATTGACCTTCTCCAGGGCTTTGAACGCGCCCTTTTTGGTTGGGAACTCGATGGAGACATCGGAGAGGACCAGATAGTCTTGCATGGCTTCTTGTTCCGGCATCGTTTCCTGGGACTTCATCGGCACGATGCGCGGTTCATCAAATCGTTTTGCGGTTTGCATCATTGAATCCTCGTGTTGGTTGACCGGAGTGCACATTCATCAGCATCCATGCTCATCTTCCAGCACCGCTGTCATGCGATAAAAATTTCTGCAGTGTCAGCATCAGCCAGTCGAGCACAAAACCGATCAGGCCGATGGCGATCACGGCCGCCATGATGCGACCGAGCGAATCCGAACTGCCGTTCTGGAATTCATCCCAGACGAATTTTCCCAGGCCGGGATTCTGTGCCAGCATTTCCGCGGCGATCAGCAC
>CAZKZP010000049.1:13686-20991 GCA_964557295.1 uncultured Chromatiales bacterium
ATCCAGCCGATGCCCAGCGAGATGCGCAAGCCGGTAAAGATCATCGGCAATGAAGCGGGAATGGCGATCTTGAAGACCTGGGTGAGCCAGTGCAGACGAATCACCCGCCCCACATTGATCAGGTCGCGATCGATCGAGGCCACGGCCACCGCCGTGTTGATCAGCGTCGGCCACAGCGAGCAGAGCATCACCGTGATCGCCGAATTGACGAACGACTTGTCGAACATCGGATCGTTGCTCACATACACCGCGCTGACCACCATGGTGACGATCGGCAGCCACGCCAACGGCGAGACCGGCTTGAAGATCTGGATCAACGGGCTGATGGCCAGATAGAGCTTCTGGCTCAGACCACAGGCCACACCGACCGGGATGGCGATGAGGCTGGCGAGCATGAAGCCGGTGAAGACGGTCTGCAGACTGGTGAGGATCTGATCAAAGAAGGTCGGTTTGCCGGTGTACGGCCGGATACTGACCTCGGCATTAGGGTCTTCCGCCAGCTTCTCGGCATTGCGCTGTTCTTGGCGCTCGTAGAATGCTGCTTCCTTTTCGCGTTCTGCATAGTGTTCATCGACCAATTTTCCGGCCTGCTCCCACACCTGCGCCGGACCGGGCAGTTCACCCAGGCTGGTCTGGACCTGCGATGAAACCCCGGCCCAGAGCAGCAAAAACATCGCCAGCGCGATCAGCGGCAAGCCCAGCGTGTTCATGATCTCACCGGCTTGCTCGCGTGGATTCTCGCCGCTGGCCAAGCGCACCATGGGCGAGATCCAACGCAATCCCAGCATCTCGATGTAGTAGAGGATCTTGTTTTTCATCACGGCACTCACTCTGTTGAGATCGTGCCTGCGGCAACATTGCCGCAGACACGATGTTGATCGTTTATTTGATCTTGTCTTCACCCTTCAAGCCGATCTTGAAGTTCTTGAGATACTCGTTCGGCTTGCGGCCATCGTAGGTGACGCCGTCGATGAATTCCGCTTGCGGCGCGCGGAAGCCCTCTTCCTTGTTGAAGTCGGGGAAGTCCGCCGCCTTCATCTTGCCGTCCTTGATCAAGGCCTTGGCCGCCGCCGCATAGATGTCGGGACGGTAGACCTTCTTCGCGGTCTCCAGGTACCAGCTGTCCGGTTTCTGCTCGGGGATCTGCCCCCAGCGACGCATCTGCGTGAGATACCAGATCGCATCCGAGTAATACGGATAGGTGGCGTTGTGGCGGAAGAAGACATTGAAGTCGGGCACCGCGCGCTTGTCGCCCTTTTCATACTCGAAGGTGCCGGTCATGGAATTGGCGATGACGGCGGCATCCGCACCGACATATTGCGACTTCGCCAAGATCTTCACCGCCTCCGCACGATTGGCGTTGTCGTTTTCATCGAGCCATTTCGCGGCGCGGATCAGCGCCTTGACCACGGCGATATGCGTGTTGGGATATTTGTCCGCCCAGTCTTTCGATACACCGAAGACCTTCTCCGGATTGTTCTTCCAGATCTCGTAATCGGTGATCACCGGCACGCCGATGCCCTTGAACACCGCCTGCTGATTCCACGGCTCGCCGACGCAATAACCATTGATGGTCCCCGCCTCCAGGGTCGAGGGCATCTGCGGCGGCGGGGTGACCGACAGCAGCACATCGGCGTCGATCTGCCCCGAGCTGTCGCCCTTGTGCGGCGCGTAATAACCGGGATGGATCCCGCCGGCGGCGAGCCAGTAGCGCAGCTCATAGTTATGCGTGGAGACCGGGAAGACCATGGCCATATTGAACGGCTTGCCTTCCTTCTGGTATTTCTCGACCACGGGCTTGAGATAGTCCGCCTTGATCGGATGCACCGGCTTGCCATCCTTGAGAGGGATGTTCTTCTTCATCTCCTCCCACACCGCATTGGATACGGTGATGCCGTTGCCGTTGAGATCCATGCTGAAGGCGGTGATGACGTTCGCCTGCGTGCCGAATCCGATGGTCGCCCCCAGCGGCTGACCGGCCAGCATGTGCGCGCCGTCGAGTTGGCCGTCGATCACCCGGTCCAGCAGAACCTTCCAGTTCGCCTGCGCCTCCAAGGTGACATACAGACCTTCGTCCTCGAAGAAACCCTTTTCATACGCCACGGCCAAGGGCGCCATATCGGTGAGTTTGATAAAGCCGAATTTCAAATTCTCTTTTTCGAGCTTGGCCGCCATCGCCGCGCTATCGGAAAGTATGGCCGGCGCCGTCAGCATCACACCCACTGCCAGCAACATCCCGCCCGCCGTTTTCATAAAGCCACGACGGCCGATGGTTTGCACCCGTGTTACCAAGCGCGGCAGCGCCTTATTCACATCACTCATTGTTGCTCTCCCAGGGTTAGAAATAAAAAGGCGCCCACCCATCGCGCGATATGTCGCCGCGATGAATGGACGCCGTTGTCCGAAATACCGGCCCCCATTGGCCGATCGTTGTCTCCAGAACTAGAGCAAGCGCTGTGCCAGAATAGCCAAGCGCATTGTTTTGATGATCGTTTTATTTCCGCTTAAGGCTGCCGAACATTCACGCAAAGAAACATTGAAAGTCGCATTGCACCAGATTGGAAAATCAAAGCGGATGCAGGCACCAAGTTAACGCACCATGTGTCAGAGTCGATACTCGGTCGAGAGTTCGAAGATGAGTCCCTCTGTTCCAGGACAGCGCAAATCGAAGCTGATCATGCCAGCAATTCAGCCGCGCTAATCAGGCCTTCCGCGACCTCCACCAGTTTCTTGTTCTTGCTCATCGCCTGTCTTCGCAGACTGTGATAGGCCTCGTCCTCGCCGCATCCCCGCTGTTTCATCAAGATGCCTTTGGCGCGCTCTATCACTTTGCGTTCGTGGAGAAGATTCTTCGTTGCCAGCAACTCCTCCTCCAGCAGGCGATACTTCTTGAATCGGACGACGGCGGTGTCGATGACGTATTTGATGCGATGATGCTGCAGGCCGTCGACGACATAGGCGGCAACACCCGCCTCAACCACCGACGAAATGACACCGCTGTCCATATCATCGGCGAAGATCACCACCGGCAGAGGGTAATGACGATTGAGTGCCGCGACATAGGCCAGCACCTCATCGGTCACCACCCGCAGATTGACCACGACCGCATCGGGTCCATGCTGATCGACCGCCGCCATCAAACCTTCGATGCCCTCGATCCGGGTCGCCAGTTGATAGCCAGCCGCCTTCAGCGCTTGCACCACCGCATCTGCGCGGCCTCGATCATGGTCGACAAGAATGAGCCGCATGGCTTTCCTCCTTTGGATACATCAGCAGTATCCAGCGCTAAAGCACGCGCCATGCCAGATTATATTTTTTCTGTCGGAACAGTGGGCTGGGTGTTCGGTAAGGAGGTTGGGGCAATATCGAATGTACTGCTTTGCACCGATCTGCATCAGCGCGAATCAATTTTGGTGCGGGAGCGGTTTTACGCGCTGGTTGTTCGGGGGAGGCTGTGGTGAGTTTCTCAAACGATGAGCGCGCGGCTCAAGACAAAAAAGAATACATCCCTGTACTGTGTGCTTATCTTAGGAGGACGGCTATGCCATCTAATAGTTATTATAATGGGGTTCGGTTAGAGATCTTGGGCCTCAGGTTCACTAACATAATCTCTTGCTGCGGCGCAGAAGACGTATATCATCAATGCGCTGGCGATGCTGGCGATGGCGACGAGAACGGTCAACATTTCTATTCCCATACATTCACTCCTCTCGGTGAACTTCATGTATAACGCAAATGAAGAGTAGGCGTCTTCCCAGACTTGTACCGTGAACAACATCACAATTGGTGCAATTCTCTGATCGATATGTCCTGAACTATCAGGCGCATGCATCCTATTTGTAATAAATAAATTAGTATTTTTAACGTCTGTGATAAACCACCGCGAGATTGCAGCCGCGCTCCGTCGAGTGCACTCCGAGCCTGCGAGCACATGCATCGCTATTTTCACTGGAATATGGTTCAATGCCGGGTCCCGCTTTCCTGTCATCCTGTTGCCGAATCGCCGCACGCATCCATGCCCCATCTGCCCATCCACGCCGTATTACCCGAACTGATCCGGAGCATGAACACGCGTCAAAATGTGGTGTTGCAGGCCGCGCCCGGCGCCGGCAAGACCACGCGGGTTCCACTGGCCCTGCTCAATCAGCCTTGGCTATCGGGGCAGCGCATCCTCATGCTGGAGCCGCGCCGGCTGGCCGCACGCAACGCGGCCGGCTACATGGCCGCATTGTTGGGTGAGCTCCCGGGAGCGACCGTGGGGTATCGCACGCGCCTGGACTCCAAGGTCTCGCGTGCCACGCGCATCGAAGTGGTGACCGAAGGCATCCTCACCCGCATCCTTCAGGACGACCCCGCGCTCGCGGGCTACGGCCTGGTGATCTTCGATGAATTCCATGAGCGCAATCTCAACTCCGACCTGGGCCTGACCCTTTGCCTGGAGGCCCAGATGGCATTGCGCGAAGACCTGAAACTGATGGTGATGTCCGCCACCCTGGAAACCCAAGGCGTGGCACGGTTGCTCGGCGATGCGCCGATCATCACCAGCACTGGGCGCACTTTTCCCGTGAGCTTACATTATGGAAAGCGCGCCGAATTGCGCGGACTGGCGGATACCGTCACCGCCCAGATCCTGACCGCCTTACGCGAGGAGCCCGGCGATGCCCTGGTATTCCTGCCGGGCGTGGGCGAAATCAGATCCGTGCTCTCCCGCCTGGGGCAGGCCGGGCTTGCGCCGGAAGTGGACATCCGCCCGCTGTATGCGGACCTCCCCCCCGCAGCCCAGGAACAGGCGATCCTCCCCAGCCCGCCGGGACGACGCAAGATCGTGTTGGCCACCGCCATCGCCGAAACCAGTCTCACCATCGAAGGCGTGCGTATCGTGATCGATTCCGGCTGGATGCGCGTGCCGCGTTTCGATCCGCGCAGCGGCATGACACGCCTGGAGACCATCGCCATCACCCAGTCCTCGGCGGAGCAACGCTGCGGCCGCGCCGGCCGCTTGGAACCAGGCGTCTGTTACCGGCTCTGGAGCGAAGAGGAGCAGGCGCGCCTGCTGGCGCACGGCCAACCCGAGATCATGGAGGCCGACCTCGCGCCGCTGGCGCTGGAATTGGCGCAATGGGGCGTGAGCACCCCCGCCGCACTGCGTTGGCTGACGCCACCGCCTGCGGCGGCCTATGCCCAGGCGCAGGGCTTGCTGCAAGAACTCGACGCGCTCGATGCGGACTGCCGCATCACCACCCACGGCAAGGATATGGCCAAACTCGGCATGCATCCGCGTCTCGCGCACATGGTATTGATGGCCGCGCCGCTCGGACTGGGCCGGCTGGCGTGCGATCTGGCCGCGCTCTTGAGTGAACGCGATCTCCTGAAAACCAGAGAAGCCGACCTCCGCTTGCGCCTCGAAGCTTTGCAGGCCCGCACCAACCTTCCCGTAGATAAAGGCACACTCGCCCGTGTGCGCTTGGCCAGCGAGCGCTGGCAGCAACAATTGCGCCTCGATGCCGCGCCGGCCTCGCTCGATCAGACCGGGACATTACTGGCCTTCGCCTACCCGGACCGCATCGCCCAGCGGCGCAGCGGGAGTGAGGGGCGGTATGTGCTCGCCAACGGCCGTGGCGCCTATTTCGCCGAACACGAACTCCTGGCGAACGAACCCTACCTCGTCATCCCCCAGCTCGATGGCGCCGCGCGCGAGTCGCGCATCTTCCTCGCCTGCGCCGTGAACGAGGCCGATCTAGCCACGCATCTTTCCAGCCATATCCGCACCGAAGAAATCATCGCCTGGGACGACCGCGCCGGCGCAGTGCAGATGAGCGCGCAACGAAGACTCGGCGCGCTGGTGCTGGAGGAGCGCCCGCTGCAACAGGCAGATGCAGAGGCCATCACCGCTGCCATGCTGACCGGCATCCGCCAGCGCGGCTTATCCTGCCTGCCCTGGAACCAAGAACTCGAAACCTGGCGCGCGCGTGTGACACTGCTGCGCGAGGCCGGACTGTCTAGCCCCGACCAGCGACCCTGGCCCGATGTCACCGATGCAGGCTTACTCGCGCACCTCGAAGACTGGCTCGCCCCCTATCTCACCGGTATCACACGACTTTCACATTTGAACCGGCTCGACCTCAAGGCCATTTGCACGGCGATGCTGGGCTGGCCGCAGCAACAGGCCTTGGAGACGCTCGCACCCACGCATATCAGTGTGCCGAGCGGCTCGCGCATCCGCATCGACTACGGCCATGAAACCCCCGTGCTCGCGGTGCGGCTGCAAGAGATGTTCGGCCTCACGCAAACCCCCGCCATTGCCAATGGAAAGATTCCGTTGCTGTTGCATTTGTTGTCACCGGCGCAACGCCCGATCCAGGTCACGCAGGATCTGGCGAGTTTCTGGCGCAACACCTACGCCGAGGTGAAAAAGGATCTCAAAGGACGTTATCCGAAACACTATTGGCCGGACGACCCGATGCAAGCCGTCGCCACCCACCGGGTGCGGCCGAAATGAATCAGCGGTCGCCCACATATTGGAATCGCGGCAGCGATTCTCCATCCACCTCGACGTTCTCGAGAAACATCGCCGCAGGGCGTATCCATAGCGAGCGGTTGCCATAGAGCATCTGGTACACCACATATTCATCCTGTGTTTCGCTGTGCCGCGCCACGCCGATGACTTGATACTCCTTGCCCTTATAATGCCGATACTTGCCCGGTTTGATGTTTGTCATCCGTCTGCTTTCATAAAGATGAGGGATATGCTAAAAAGTTTTGACTCAACAGAATTATCACACACAAGGCTCCCGCATGAATAACAGACATATCGGCTCGGCGTTGACCAGCAGCATCCTCACCATCCTGGCGATCATATTGCTCCTCGCCTTCGTCATCGCCAAACTCCCGCGTGGATACAGCGATGATGTGACCAAGATCGGCCAGGGCGCCAACATCATGGTTTTGGTGCACAGCAAGGACTCCGTGCACAGCATGAATCTGATGGGATTGATGGACAAGGTGCGCGAGGATTACCAAGGCGAAGTGGAGTTCCTGGTGGTCGATGTGGCCACGCCGCCGGGCCGCAGCTTCGCCGACAAACAACAGCTCAACCACAGCACCCTGGCGTTTTATGGCCCCGACGGGCAGCGCCGCGAATTACTGTTTGGCGTCGAGAATGAAGAGGGCCTGCGCATGGCCATCGATCAGGTGTTCGCCCTCAACAATCGTTATTAACCCTGTGATTAAATATATCTGCCACGCATCTTAAAAGCGTCCCTTCTCCCTCCGGGATTTATGCCCTTTAGGGTAGAAGGACACGAC
>CAZKZP010000050.1:0-1374 GCA_964557295.1 uncultured Chromatiales bacterium
TGGGTACGGTCCGACACACCCCGGAGGGGCGGTATGGGCACAAGGGCGCGACTGAACGCAGTCGCCACGTTGGAACACGATCAAGGCGTAACTTTTTCCCAGAAGAAAAGATTCGCTATCTTCTCGGAAAAAGCCCCTTGCGGAGCGATATTGAAAACGGTTTCAGTGTGTCCTATCTGGGCAGTGGACCAGTCTCAGGACGGATTGACAGCCTTAACGGCCGGATACCCTGCGCGACACGAAAGGCGCGGCTCGCCAGTATAAGCGCACGCTCACTCCGATGATCGCCAGATCCATGCGACGGGTATTGGATCCGAAATATTACTACACGGCACGGTGGTGTCCCGCACAAAGGGGCCTGTTCTTTTCCAGCAACAGGCGGCTGGTGAGTTGGAAATGAAGGCCATGAGACCTTCCCTCAGCGCCCAAGGAAAATGTGGCGCTGAGGGAAGGTCTCATGGCTTGCTCGCCAGCCTTCCCTTTTATGAAGACGCATCGTTGTGTCACACGCTCTGATTCATGCCCCTTAAGGGAGGATCGGCTAACGCCGAACCTCCCTCCCGTCTCGAATCGCATCTTAAGTGTGCGCGCGCCAATTGGGATCATGTCCTCCATTGCCCGAGTGAAACCTCGGTTTGCGGATGACCCTATCGAGCAAGCCAGGACAGGGTGATACGAATCCTTCCCGCATGGCCCGCCGCACGGCCACGAGCTTTGATGGACACTGGCAATCCCCGGTGAAGCCATGGGGACCGAAATACGACACCTGCCAATGTCCGATCTGCTTTGCGCTGGGCGTGATGGCCACGGCCTCCCAGGTATCAGCATGCTCGTCATGGCCGGTTTGCACCAGCACCAATGCGTTGATACGCCCGTTCTGTTTCCGGTATTGTTCAAGCAGCGCAGCGGCCGCTTGCAATGAAGCCGCGTCTTCAGATGCTATGTTCATGGTGAGTCTCCTCTTAACAAAAAAAGGGGAGACCACCACCCCGGCAGGGAGAGATGTCTCCCCGCGGGGGTGAATTGAAATCTTATCCTACGCTGCCTCGATCGTCGGCCCGCGAGGGCTGGCGGCCCCTTTGCGGGTGGGTTGAAAAAGCTGAAGGTTTATGTCAAATTGGCCGTTATCCAGAGTAAATTCAGAACTTACGGCCATGGCATTGACAGTGATTGATGGCGGACACGAGGAGTTGGAACGGCGTTTGGTGAAAGAAATATTCAGCCCGACTTCCGCACCAACTGATATCCCGGCCCAGGAGAGCAAGATGTCTGACGACCCGATCCGCTTAACGCGGCGAGAAATCAAACAACTTGCCGGACTTACCGGGTCGGATCCAAAACATATCCGCACTCAAGCACAGCTTGACAACTTCG
>CAZKZP010000050.1:1384-14941 GCA_964557295.1 uncultured Chromatiales bacterium
TCTCCGGCGCATGTTGGGATCATTCGTTTCCGCGCACTGAGGTGATAGCCATGTTGATAGACAACAAATCGGACGCCGTGCGGTTGACAAAACCGGAACTACAGCTTGTCAGAAGCTTGGCCGCCGATAACGGTTACGCCGTCAATGGAGTTACTAATCTGGCGGAAGCGATGGAAGCGCACATTAAAGCGCTCCCACCGCAAACCGTATTAGACATATTGCAGTTCATTGAGACCGGATCGTCCAGGCTCACGTCGACTTCTTCCGTTGAAGAACTTCGTAAGCTACTTTCCGGAGACTAAGATACAAGTCCGTTTCTCGTGTACCGATCCCTTCCCATCCTTCAGGAAGCGATTCCAGAAATTCCACAACCATTTCTGGTTTCTCCTCGGCCAGTTGATACAAACGCTTTACTGCCTGGCGTTGGTGTCTTAGATCGGTGAGAAATGCGTAAATCGCATCATCTTTTTTATTGACCATAGTCTGCTCCTTCTCGAATTGAAAAAGAAGGGCAGACCATCCCCGAAGGGACGTGTCGCCCCTCGTGGGTAAGATTGGTTGAGATCGATATAGAGATGCCGGGAATCCGAAGATTCCCGGTGAGGTTGAAGATGCTGCAGTATCACATCTGCAGTGATTTAAAGCCTCTGGTACCTGCCTGTGGGAGCAGTCAAGGTACAAGGCATTTGGACCGGCGATCTTGCGATCGCTGTGCCCGTGGGTACGGTCCGACACACCCCGAAGGGCGGTATGGGCACGGGGCGCTGATCAAGGATCAGCAGGGCGTCACTTTTTACCGAAGTGACAAACGGGTGAAACCATGTCATGCCATTCAATCATAAAGATATGCTTTTTTCAATGCCATGCTCTGAGAATGAACAAAGCATTGAAAAAAGCACCGGGAATCGTAAGATTCCCGGTGTCGATGCTCAGATTAGAGTATCAAGACTACTCCGGCGACCCGCCTGGATAGCCCCACAACCTTCGACAGATTCCTCCGCTGGAGGCGTGCTCTCATCCTTCGCCTCGCCATCATCGAACGGAAGTTCTCGCTTAGCGTAATGCGCGGCAAATGTTTTCTCCACTTCTTGCATTAGCTCAAGATGGAACGCCAACTCGACCGCCGCCTTGCGTCGCGCGTAGGTCTCGCTATCGGTCATCGGTATCCCGGCGGATTCCAATGCCTTGACCGCCGCGTCGATACGTGGCGCGAGAGCTTCCTTCGGGTTGATACCCCTGACTTCCTTGCCGTGTTGCTTCAGACTGACTCCGTGGTTGCCGTATGCACGGTCAGCGCCCGGGCGATGGTCATACGTCGCAAACATCGCGACCTCGGTATCGACACCAGGCTCTGCGTAGGCCAGCTTGCGCGCCAACATCTTTGCGCCGGGCTGGTTTGCGTCGATGGATAGCCAGATTTTGGCATCGTCATCGCGCAAACCCACGGTCAAATATGGCGCCCGCCGACCTGGTTGCAATTCCCGATCAATGATTCTGGCGCTTGTGAGGTTGCCAGAAATGATGACCGGTTCGCATCCCGCTTCGCGCAGGAACTTCCGCGCTTTGGCCGTAGCGCTGTCACCATTGATGCCGGTGAAGCCTTTCTTGACTTCCGTCTCCCCGACCAACATCTTTGCCTGCTCGATGGCCGCCTCTGATTCCTCAGTGGAAACGTAAAGCATGCCAAGGAACGCACTGTAACGCACATTGATTACGCGAACGGACGATTTGGTTACTTTGATAGACATGGTACTTTCTCCTATGATAAACCCGGGAGAAAGCACATGCCCCGCCGGGGATGTGATTCCCCCGGATGGGTGGTTGAAAAACCGCATCGTCATCGATACGGCAGGTTTGAAAAGGGTCAGTTCAACCCTTTCCAGCAGCACAGCCATAAAGTATTCAAACGGCATTGTAAGTTGTCTTAGCCCTTGGGCTTGGAATTATCGCTGTGTGTATAACCATACCATCCAGCGAAAATACCAATGGCGAGCAACAGCAGCAAGAGAATGGTGTAGTCAGTCATCTCGATCTCCTCTGAAGGTCACGGAAGCCGCGATAAAAACAACGGCTGTCAGCAACAGAATCGCCGCGTTGGTAAAAGTGATCTTTGCCTCGACAAACACGCCGACGATAAATCCTATCGCCGCCGCAACACCGATTTTCTCGAGTGAATCAGCAATACCGTCTTTCTGACGGCGGTTTAACTTCACAATGCCCCCTCTGAAATGAAAAGGGAGGCCATCATGCTCCCGGCAGGGAGACAAGAAGCTCCCCAGCCAGGGTGAATTGAAGATGGACCGGCAGCCTTGCGGCCGCTGTGCCCGTGGGTACGGTCCGGCACATCCGAGGATGTGCATGGGCACATGGGCGCTGATCAAGGATCAGCAAGGGCGCGACTTTAACGAAGTCGTCACGTAATAATGCACTCTCAACTTATACCATATCGAACCGGCTGTCAAATACTTTATCGCCATCGGGAACTGTATCGCGTGCTACGCTCAACCCGCCAGCTGCACCCCCTTGAACCGCGCATTCACTTCGCCCTTGCGGTCCATGTGAATAGCGGCGGTCTTCTGCGGTGTAATGAAGCGCAGCACGCTTTCCTCGATGTTGAGCTTGCGGCAACTGGACTGCCAGTAATAGCTATCGATGCCGAGCAGGATCTTCGTTCCCACGGTCGTGAGAAAATCCTCGGAAAAATGGGTGGGCGCCTGGGAGGCACACCACAGACCCAACCCGAACTTCCGCGCTTCCTTGACGATGACGTTGTAGATATTGTCCGGCTCGTCGTCGAAGAATCGGGAGGCCTCGTCGGACACAATGACCTCCCTGACTTCGCCCTGCACTCCCTGAGCCAGACGGCGCCGGAAAACATCCTGCATCCGGAAATGGACGAACAGCGCCTGCTCGTCCTCCGGCAGGTGCTTGATGTCATAAACCCACACCGACGCACGCTCATCGAACGGCGGGCGTGTGGGTCGAAAGATGCCCAGGGCCTTGAGGTTTTTGAGCCGGTCCACGATGGATTTGAGCACCTCACGCGAATCGTACTTGATCACCTCGTCGATCTCCCGCCCATTCTCGATGCTGCCCAGATATTCCTCGAACGCCGTCAGCGCCCGCGCCTTGGCGGCGCTGATTTTGGTTTCCATGCCTTGCGCTTCCTCATCGCCCGCCCTGGCGGATTTGCCGGTCAGGCGCTTCAAGGATGCCGTCAGCCGGTTGGTCTCCTCCAGCGCCGTCACGCAGCGGTTGCCGACCCCGTTACCCTCCGACCCCAGATACATCGCCTTGAGCTTACGCTCGGCGAAACCCACCAGGTCATCGAGCGTAGGATAGTACTCCTTCAGCTCCTGGTAGCGGCGCGCATCGATCATGGCCTTGCGCGCCGCCTCATCGATCTCTTTCTTGCACCAGGATTTCGGGTTATCGTCGTAACAGGCATTCAGGAAATACACATCCTGCAACAGTGCCCGCAGCACCGCCTCCTGCCGATCACCCAGCTTGCGTGATGTGCGGTTCAAGGTGCGCACCAGCCGGTTGATGGTGCGCCGCACACCGCCGATGTGCGCGTCCGTGTCGAGCACCAGCGGGTTATACCCGTAGCGGGTGGCCTCGGAAAATACCACGCGCGACTCGCCCGCAATGCGGATATCGCTATGCACATCGAACACATGAAAGCGCACGTCCCCGGACGCAGACGCGATCATTCTGCGCAGCAGGTGGGTTTTCCCCGTCCCGGACTTGCCGCATATCAGGATATGCGGATTGATGAGCCTGTCCGCCTCCCACACGACGGGCACATCCCGCCCCTGGCGGGCGCGTGAGTAATCGTCGTAACCGAAGTGCATTTTCACGTAGCGGATTCCCTGTGTATGATTCTTAACCCGGTTTCTTCCGCACCACCCGCCCCCAATGATGAGGGATAAGGTTCCGGCGCACCGCGAGTTCTCGGAGCGTGCCAAGGTAGTTGTCCTGAGACTCCAGCCAACCGCGAACCCAGAAATGGTCGCGTAGCAGTTCGGGCGCCTTCTCATCCAGCAACTCCATCAGTTCGCGGTGTTCGTCATGCCGCTTGCCGCCGCCGCCCTCGATGCGGAGCGCCTGATCAAACTCCCGCACGGTGCTGAGTCGGGCCAGCCGGACCTTCGCCAACAACGTATCAATCCATTTCATCGTCTTACCCCCACCTCTCAGTGATACCTCGGCTTTCCATGTAACGAATAACCACAGACCGCAATGACTGCAGTTGGATACGGACGGCGTGCTGTCAGATGATCGCCGTCTTTCAACATCAACCCCAGTTCATCGCTGGCCACGTCGATCAGCTTGCACGGTTCGGTGTCGCGGTACGCGAACATGCATGGAGTTAGATGGATAATCAATTTCGCACCCATTCAAAATGTTTGCACCTGGGAAATGCCGTACATCCGAGGAATGCCTTGCCCGTATTCTTGCCGCTCTTCACGGCGCGTCGCGCCATCTGCCCGTTGCCGCATGACGGGCAGATGGCGCCCGCGCCCGTCGCCGCCCCTCCGTTCGTCCTGGTCATTTCCCGACCCTTGCCGGACGGCGGCGGAGACTTCCTCCTGTTGCCCCCGTCATTTCTGGCGCCTCGCTCCGTGTTTCCCGGTCTACCATCCACATCAAGCAGGGCGGTCCGGCAATCGGGATAGCCGGTGCATCCCCAGAACCATCCGCGCTGGCCGGACCGCCTCCTGAGCGGCTTGCCGCATTCGGCGCAGGAATAGGTATCACTGTCCTGCCCCTGCGCTTCCAGGGCGTCTCCAGGGGCGTCAATCGCGGTCTCTTTTACCAAGACTTCCAGCCATTGCGCCTGCGCGCTCAGGAAGGCGCCCAGATCGCCCTTGCCCTGGGCAATCTCATCGAGGGCCTGCTCCCAGCGCGCGGTGGTGGCCGGATCCTTTACGTCATCCGGCACGGCGTCGATCAGCGCCCGTCCGGGGGACGTCGATACCAGATGCTTGCGCCCCTCGCGCACGATGAAGCCGCGCTTGAGCAGTGTCTCGATGATCGCCGCGCGCGTCGCCTCGGTGCCGATACCGGAGGTTTCCTTGAGCACGGCCTTGAGCCTGGCATCCTGCACCAGCCTTCCCACCGACTTCATGGCGGCGATCAGGGTGCCTTCGGTATAACGCGCCGGCGGCGTGGTGTGCCGGTTCACCACCTCCGCCGCAACCGCCCTGGCGGCATCGCCCTGTGAAACCGGCGGCAGCGCCTGGTTCGCCGCGCCCTCTGCGCCATTCTCTGGCGTTGCCGCCGCTTCGCTGATGACGGCTTTCCAGCCCGCCACCCGCGGCATCCGCCCCGCCGCGCGAAACGTCTCGCCGGCGGCCTGGGCGGTAATGGTGGTCTGGTCATATTCATGATCGGGGTAGAACTGGGCCAGATAGCGGCGGCGGATCAGGTCGTAGACCCGGCGTTCGGTGTCCGACAGCCTACCCATGTCCACAGGGGCGGCCGTCGGGATGATCGCATGGTGGGCCGTGATCCTGGCATCGTTCCAGGCCCGCGACTTGCGTCGCGTGTCGGCCCCGTCGGCGAGCGCGGCCAGCGCGCCGTCCGTCTGTTTGAGGGCGCGGAGCACTGCGCCGGCCTCGGCGAACTGGCTCTCCGGCAGGTAGGCGCAGTCCGTCCGCGGATAGGAGGTGGCCTTGTGCGTCTCATAAAGTGCCTGTGCGCTATCCAGCACCTGCTGGGCGCCCATACCCCAGCGCCGCGAGGCCTCCTGCTGCAATCCCGACAGATCATAGGGCAACGGCGGCGCCTCCTTGACGCGCTTGGTCAAAGCCTCCGTGATACGTCCCTCCTGGCCCTGAACCTTCTGCGCCACCTGGAGGGCCGCCGGTTGGCTGATACAGCGGCCCTCGGCATCGGACTGATCCCTGCCGGGCTGCCATTTGGCGCGGAATGTCCCAGCGGCGGCGGCGAAGGTGGCCATCACCTCGAAATACGGCAGGGACTTGAACCCCTCGATCTCCCGGTCGCGGTCCACGACCAGCTTCAAAGTCGGCGTCTGCACCCGGCCGACGGACAGCACGCCTTCCGACCCGCGCCGTCGTCCCTGGAGGGTATACAACCGCGACAGATTCATGCCCACCAGCCAATCCGCCCGCGCCCGGCCAAGACCTGCCTGGTAAAGCGGTTCGGTCTGCCCGCCGGGCAGGAGGTTGGCCAGTGCCTTGCGAATGCTGGCCTCGTCCAGGGCCGACAGCCACAGCCGGCGGATCGGTCCCCGCCAACCACAGCGTTCCAGCACCTCCCGCCCGATGGTCTCGCCCTCGCGGTCGGCATCCGTGGCGATCACCACCTCCGAGGCCTGCGTAAGACTGGCCTTCACCGCATTGAATTACGCTTTGCCACGCTTCGTCACCTCCAGCTTCCACCGCGCGGGGATGATCGGCAACTGGGTCAGATCCCAGCGCTTATAAGCCGGATCGTAGGCCTCCGGCGGGACCATTTCCAGCAGGTGCCCGATGCACCAGGTCACGGCAACACCGTCACCCTTGAGACAACCCTCGCCCTTCACGCGCGCGCCCAGCACCGCAGCGATATCACGGGCCTGGGAGGGTTTTTCGCAGAGGAAGAGACGCATGATTGATCTTTATCTACAAATTACTTCAGAAACGGCCTGCATGTACTCGGCGAAGATGAAACGCGAATCGAGCGTGATAACCCCTTCTTTCTTCAACTGATTGTCCCTTACTGCGTGCATGGCAACCGCTTTCGCGAAGGAGGCATCTTCTTGTCCAATCGTCTTCATTTGATCCACGGTCGGCGGTTGACCGCACTTGACAGTGTAAGCGGCCGCCATGGCGTTCATCACAGCTTCATGTCTTGGCGAGATAGCCAGTAGCGTATTCATAAAAGTCGTTTCAACATCCGGCTCCGGATTTTCCGCCCCGACTCCCGGCACAGCTACCACCATCGTCAGAACCACACCAGAAATCGATCGTGCCGCCGTGCTCGGTAAAATTACACCCAAGATAAGTTTCCGAACTGATTTCATCGCTGTAACCTCCATAAAAATTAAGATCCTTCATGTTGTCGTTCATTACTCCGGCCCATGATCCAAATGAGCGGCCTAATGAACATGTTAGGCACGTTCAAGCACCGTCGCTGTCATGGTCTCGGTATCAAATTCAACAGACAGGTATTCGCCATACTCGAACCACTTACCCATCTTGCTGCGCTCCTTCTCGGTGCGCAGTTCAATCAGGCTTTCGGCCTCATCTTCCGGCAAGCCCATCGCTTTTACTTCCGCTGTTACCACTTTCTGCACAGCGCCATACATTGTGTCCGGGTCTTTCATCGTTACCTTGATTTTCACTTTCTTCTCCTTTTGTCATGCGCCAGTGCCTAACTGGCGCTTCAACCCGGACGGGCGAAAAGCCGCCCGCCGGTTAAGCTAATCGTTAGAGCGCATCAACACTGTTCGTCACTCCACGCGCAGTAACCACCATCGAGGGCGCATAATCACCTTGTGCCACACGCAACCAGTCTTCATAACTCGCGCAGCTGTCACCAAACGCGCTCGCGCCGGTATCGGCCAACCATCGAGCCAATTCCTCGGGCGTCTTGAAGGCCGGGCTTATCGGCGTTCCTTCGCTGGTGTTCTCATACATCATGAAATGCGTCCGCTCGCTCTCCGGCCAATTCGGCATGTAGTTATTGATGTCTGGCGCTTGGCCGAACCAATCAATCGCCTCCTGCAAACCATCTGCGTTGGCTTTCTCCATAAATCTCTTCGCACTCGTTTCGTACCCATCCCCAGGGTAAAGCGGCTTGTACTTCCCGGTTATGTTGTCTTTTGGGTGCTGCCAGTCGGCAGGCACTTTCCTTACTTCTCTTCCCATCGTATTCTCCTTAAAGTGCGCTCTAACATCACCTTCAACCGGACGCGGTTTAAGCGCCGGAGTTCTTTGCTACTTCAGTGGCCGCGCCGGTTAAGGCGGCGATGTGCAACGGCACAAGTAGCACATAAATGAGCATCAGGTACATTCAGTAACGCTCATCCGCACTCCCCCGTCAGCATTGTCCCCTCATTGTACCCTTCACGGGCATCACGGTGATTACGGAGATTACGATATTAAATCGAACATATCCAGCACCTCGGCGAACTGTACATCGGCGCCTTCAATAACCTCTTCCAGCCGCATGATTATTGGCAGACCCGCCATTGCCCAGGCGTCGCGGCAGGGTTGAGAAACCAACCCTGTTCCTGTTTCTGATTGTCCGGTGATGCTGGCAATTACATTCGCCAAATGCACAATGGCGGCCTCCTTGCAGAGCCGCAGGGGACATATGTCATCCAGCCGATGGTGATACTCCATCGCCTCCTCCAGCCGGTGAGATAATTGCCATGCCCGCGCGAGATCCCCGCCGACGTTCCCGTGATCGAACCCCATGATCTCGCGCTCCGCCATGTACAGAGGCAGGTTGGCCTTCTGACTGCGTTGCAACGCCTCGCTGGCCAGATCCGGCACGCCATGGCAAATGATCAGAATGCCGATGTCATGTAGAATACCCGCCGTGAAGAGCAGTTCCGGATCATCGATCCCTGCACGCTTGGCCAAGATTCTGGCGACCACGCCTACATAAATGCTGTGCCGCCAATAGGCATCCATGTCGATCAGCCTACTCGATATTCCCGCAAACGCCTTTACCACACTGGTGGCCAATGTCAGCTGGACGAGCTGCAGCATCCCGATGACGGTGACCGCCCGTGATACAGTCTCAATCGGCGTTGGAAAGCGGTAAAAGGAACTGTTGACCAGCTTGAGCAGGCGCGCGGTCAACGCGGGATCGGTGCTGAGGACCCGCGCCATATCCTCCGAGGTGGCGCACGGGTCATTCAAAAGCTCACATAGCCGAAGATAGACCTCGGGCGGCGACGCAAGCGCCCCGGTAATCAACTCCCTGGACATGACTGCAGCGCGCGACACGGCGCCGGGACCGCCTTCAATCCGGCTCATCTTCCCGCCCTCAATTCCTGACTGGCCTGCAGCAGATCCGGCCAGTCATTGAAGCTGGCAGATATTGCTTCGCCGGCCTTCACGCCAAGCTGATCGAGCGCGACCGCCAGCACCGTGCCACGGGGATCGGTGATCTGCTGCATCACCTCCTCAAAACGTTCTCCACCGAATGCTGGAAAAGACCATGCCCCCTTCCATTGATTGGTGACCGCCGTGATCGGGCCGACACTCCCGGCGCGCAACTCCTGTCCGGTGCCAACATCATAGATTTTGTAATCGGCGCGCCAGACCAGCTTGGCGATGCCATCGAACGTCATCGGTTGCACACTCCCAGTGAGGTCGCGAAAAAAATTGGCTGTTGCTGTAAGAGCCGCAGCATTTCCGGACCCCCAAGCGTCCGCCCCTCTAACCGGGACGGGCTGGGGATTGACAAGGTTTCCTTCATAGACCGTTGATAGCGAGGACCGCGTGAACACGACGGCCACTGGCACGCCCCGTTTCTGCATATAGGGCAACTGCACCAGCCGTTTACCCATATCTGCTGTAGCGGGAGCGGTCGCGGCGGCGCCCGGCAGCGCCGTCGGCGGCAGCTTGAAAGGCAGGAAAGGCTGCGCCGATGGACCTTTATTTGCAGCCCTCACATTCTGCGATTGCTCCCCGCTCTCCTTCAAGGGATCAGGAATTGGCAACACAACGCCCGCCGATCCCGTCGCACCCATATTCTTCTGCAGTCCTTCGCGCACCGCCGCATTCAGCTTTTGTACGCCTGGCCACAGATCCGATACGATTTGCTGTTCCAGTCTGGCGACATACCGCGAATTTGTCTTTGGTAAAGACGCTGGCTGGTATTCGTTCAGCGGATAAAATTTGAACTCGGCGTCCGTCGTGACACCATCCTCCGCAGCGCCGCCGTTGACCGTCATGACGTAGATCTTTACAGGCGCCGCTTGACCTTGAACAGCAGATGTAGCGGCAGGCGAATCGCCTGGTTCCGGTTGAACACGATCTGTTCCGCCCAGAGCGCTATTTAACCCTACGCCCATCACCACGATAACCGCTGCAACAATCCTGATTCCCGGCATGGCACAACCCTCCTCTAGTCACACACCCTGTCCGTTTTCTGCTCCACCAGCATCCCACTCCACGTCACCGTGGTCTGCACCTGCGCGCACCCGTCTGCCCGCATCGGCCCGATCACCCGCGCTTCGATCCGGTATCCCTGCCACACATTCTCCGCCCGTCCGTTGATCCTTGCCGCCCGGGTCACGCCAACACGCACGGCCTGCGCGTCCATGCCCGGAGGAAAGACCGGCGCCACGTCCGCGATGGGTGTAACCTGCCCTGCGCACACCCGGTAATTGGTTGTACGATTCAGGTCAAGGTTAGTTACAGCCACCGTGCGGCACCCTTTCTCTTCGCCGGCATAAATCCCACGCATCCGCCAGTTGCCGATAGTGGTGTCCAGCGGCCCCGCCAGTGCCGAGGCGGCTATTTGCTGCGCGAAAGCCGCCTCGGGGTTTTGTGTGCCGACTGCGCCGGCATGGGCGGGCGCATACCCGTCGCCGATATGTTGTACAGCCGTCGGCCCGGCACACCCGCCCGCTGCAAGTGTCAGTAGCGTCAACGCCAAATATCCTGATGCGCGTATCTTTTTGTTGCCGTCCTGTTTGGGTGCTCCTGTCATCACTCCGTCTCCCTGTTCTACGTTAACGGTTAATTCGCAGAGGCCTGCGCGCCTGGGCATATTAACCCTGACAGCGCAACGTGCGCAGTATTGCTTCCACGTTGAGCATCCTCCATCAGATCTCGGGGGATTATTGCCATACTATTTCGACCCCAACAGCAATGCTGTTTTTCGATAGCACGTCACGCCGCGTTCAAACTCCTGCGCCGTAGCGTAATCAGCACAGTGACAGCCTTCGCCGCACGGCCCTGTCCGCGTTTCCGGCCTCAGCAGTCCGTGCGCCACCGCTATACTTTGCAGTGTGCCTCCATCCACATCACTCTCCGGCCACGCCTCCATCACTGCCTGCGCAAAGGCCCGTAATGCATAAAGTTCGTTTTGCTCTTCAACCATATTTCACCTCTGGTTCGCGGCGCGTCCCTTCCTAAGTTCAATCGTCGCCGCTGACGACTTCGAGCTTGCCAAACAGGGCGTACTCCATCAGCATTTCTTCACCGGGCCGTGCGTTCTGGTAAGAACGCAACACGTTCATGGCGAAGTCGATCGCTTGATCCTTGGGAATCACCAGTCGCACTAAGTCGGGCCAATGCGATTTGCCGCCAATGATCTGTTCATCTGCGCCGATAACAAATTGATAGTCGTTCAACTTCGTTTTCATTTCTAACGCCCTATCCTGCTCAGACCACGCGACGATGTTCGAGCGCGCCCTTGCGGGGTGCGGATTCCAATGCGCTGATCCTGGCGCGGTACCTGTAGCGGGTGCTCTCCCACCGGTCGCACACAGCAGCAACAACACAAACACCCACAATAGCGCAGCCACAAGCTTCATAAACACTATAATTAATCGCGCCACCCATGGTGGCAATCATAAGACCCATAGAAACAATACCAATAACAATAATTGTAATTCCACTCCCAGCCGCAGCAAAAACAGCAGTAACGGCAACAATTATGGCGAGCACCCCCAGGAGGCCATACGTCATGCCGCCCCACCACCAGGCGCTCGCCAGCCCGGCGGCCAGTACTCCCAGGGCGGTAATGACGGTCCAGCCCCAGCGAGTGACGAGCCGCAGGCGTGCCTCAAGCTGTTCCCGTTCGTAGGTGATCTCATCCGCCGAGGGCGGCACCCCGCTGATATCGAATTGCATTGTTTATCTCCTTTATTTTGTAGAGGCGCTCCGGAAAACCTGCCACCTCAAAACACAAGCTGACACTATCAGACTAATTATTACCAAGGCCAGACTAATTACCAATGCATAAATAAAACCAGATACATGGTTATTGAAGGTATAGCTAAGTACTACATTAAAAGATAAGGCTCCTATGACAGAACCCAACAGCATCAAAAAATAGGGACTTGTTATCATTCCACTCATACGTCATTCCTCCATACTCCTATGTGACCAACGCCCGCATATGCTAGAAGCTAATCGAATTCACGCACACAATGCCTCCAGCGGCCTGCCTGCCACCAGATCACAGTACGCCTCCATGAACTGCTCATAGGCCAGCATCGGCGGCAATGGCGTCCTGAACGTATCGAGGATGACTCTGGGCACCTCCGACGGCGGGGTTTCCCAATGCACGCCGCGCGACGGCACCAGATGATGGGCCTCGACGATCGAGGCCAGCGTATCGGCCTGCTTGATGAGCCGCCTTTCGTTTGCGCCCGGCCATGGCAGATCCAGTGCCGCATGAATCACTCTCTGCAGCCGTTCCTCGATTTCGGCGATGGCCGGATGAAGGCTCTCCATCCGCTTCATCGGCGCCACGATGTCACCGGTATAGGCTTCGTGCGCATCGTGCAGCAGCGACAGCAGCGCAACGGAAGCATCGCGGCCCCAGAACCGCCGTACCGCCATGGCCACCCACACGGAATGTTGGGCCACGGAATAGGCGAACTCTCCGCCGGACGCCCCGTTGAAGCGCGCCGTGCGCGACAGCGACCAGGCAATGTCTTCGATCTCGATATGTTCGGGTCGAGGGTCGGCAAGATCGACCAGCAGTCCGCTCGGATGCATTTCAACGGTATGTTTCATCGAAGACATTCCCCGTTTAGACCCAGCCTTGATGGATCTGGCTTACGCGCCAAGAGCACAGGAATGGAGGTCGCGGGCCATCGTTTTTCTTTCACCAGCGTTTTGACAGCATGCGCCCATGCGCCATCAAAGCCGTGGGCACGGATCGGGTACTGCCTGGTAATATTCTGTCCTGCGGCATTCCTAATACCGACGATGAACCCAGGCCACTCATAACGCCGTCCACGCTTTATCTGGATAATCATGCCTAAGCGGATGCCCCGCACGGGCGTTGTGGTGTTGCGCACGGTTGGAATCGCCTGCTGCCGAAGCATTGCCTGGCGTGTGCGCTGCCAGTTGGCCAACGTGCGGTCGTAGTCCTCGGCAGCCTGACATATTTTGCGTATTTCGCTTGGTGTAGCATGGCGCTTACCTCTACCATTCTTCCGGTCAATCAGGAATGAAAAGTAGCGGCAGCGTTGCTCTCCACCAGCCTTCCGCATTACACGCAGCCCACGAAAGCTGTCGTAATTGAATTCAGTGACACTCATCCCGGCTTCTCCTACTTCCTCAAGATTCAGGCTGACTTTGCTCGATCACTCTTGATCATGTCACCGTTTGCCTCGGTGTTATACCTCTGTCCTATGTTCCGGGAATTCTTCGTAGTACGACTCCTCCGGTGTCTGGTTTTCCCAGTTATCTGTCCAGCCGTCGAAATCTCTCACGGCACACTTGTTATCGTGCCGTTTCGCAATTGCTACAAGCGCGTCGTACCAATCTTCTCTTGATTCAAAACCGTGCGTTTCTTTCTCCTTCGCTGTGCTGTGCAGTCTCCGGTCTCCGTGCTAAAAGCACC
>CAZKZP010000050.1:14951-17737 GCA_964557295.1 uncultured Chromatiales bacterium
CTCTTAATCACAATTCAGCCTGCGCTCGCTTACGCGTCGCATTCCCTGGCTGGCGTATCGGCGATTGTAATGTCGACACCTTCATCCCTCCTTCATGCTTTTATGGGTCGCGACGACCCATTCGGCACGAATCCGATTGATTTTCTTCAACAGGGACTTTGCTTCCCAGCAGGTGGGCCGCCGCTTCGCCAAGAACTCATGGACAGCATTTTCCGCTGGAGGGCATCCCTTTGAGGAAATAAGGAGCGCGGCATGATGTTCAGGATCAAGGCGGCGGTTCACCACCCATATCAGCAAGATAACGATTACAACGCCAAATATATTCGTCACAAGATTTATTCTTTCCATATCACTCACTCAACACTATAAGCCAAGCAAAAAATGGCGACGCTATCAAAAACTGTTGCGCGCCGCAGCTTCCGCCATCACCCATTCACGCGCCCGCGCCAAAACCAGGCGCTCGATATCCGAGAACGACCGACCGTCGGCGTCATGCGGGATCATCTCGTGGACCGGTACGCCGGGATGCCTCGCGGCGAGTATCCGACCCAGCACCGCTACGGTTTCGCGCGACGCCACCGGGAGCTCTAACTCGATATCGAACCGCCGGCGTACCGCCCAGTCGAGCATCTCCGGATGATTGGTCGCGCCCACCAACACCACGTTATGATCAAGGCGATCCATGGCCAACAGCAGCGCGGAGACGATTCGCGCCTGCTCGCCGACATCGGTACGATCGGAGCGCCCGTTCCTCTCGGACAGCAGGGTTTCCAGTTCGTCGATCAGCAACACGCAACGTTGGCCAACGAGGCAATCGATCAGCTTTGTCAGCTTGGCGCCTGTTTCACCCAGAAATGACGAGATCAAAGAGCTATAGTCGATCACGAGCAAAGGCCGCTGGAGCCGCCGCGCAAGTGCGCCGGCCAGGGTGGTTTTGCCAGTACCCGGCGCCCCGGTAAGCAGCATCCGACTGCGCGGTGTCAGGTTGTGCACCGCCAAGGCATCCGCCGCGGCGTGTTCGCCCGCGAGGGCTTCGATGGCCTGTCCGGCTTCTTTCGACAGCACCACAGAGTCGAGGTCGCGGCCCACATCCACCACCCTGACCAGCGTCTCCAGGCCCTTGTCCAAGCGGATCCCGTCAACGGCATTCGGATGCCGTCCGCCATGAACTTGGAGCAATCTACGGAGCCTCTCACCCAGCGACGAACGCTCGGGCTCATTCGCGATCATCATTCCCACCACGGCGCGCACATGCTCCCGATCACCGGTCAGCGCGCTCCTGGCCAACGCAAACACTTCATCCGAACGCGCCATCACGACAACTCCTGTTTGCCGGTCCTGGAACAGCTACTGGACACCTTTCCGTTGTCTCAGTCTTCAAGCATATTGAACCTTAAATGAAACTTACCTTGCTCTCAGGTACGCCGCAGATACGGGCTACCACGGTGACCGCATGCTTGCGAGCGTCGCTTTCGCTTTCAAAGAAAGTGGGTTTTGTCGCCGTACGGTCATAGGGATTCCATACGCCTTCCGCCCCTTGCGCATCCCCACCCCAGTTGTCCTCAACATACCAGCGACCATCGGCGCACTCAACTATTGTAAGATCGCATGTATCATGACCCTCCGCAGGGTCGTAGCATGAAACATGATGATGACTCACGGTATTAAAAGCCGCGTGACCATTCCAGCGCTTTTTTTCTGGATGCCAGAATTTTTCGTTCATAGGGTTGCTTGGATCATCTTTCATGGTCATGCGTGAATTACCCCCGTCAATGCAGCTTGCGCGGCCACCACCTGCTTGACCATCTGGTCGTGTTTCTGACGCGCTTCCGCATCCTCCACCCACCCTTTTATCCTGATAAATTCTCCGGCCACGGGCAGGCGCTTCTGCTCGGACCACCCCTGTTGATACGCGGCCAGCACGGCGTCCTGCGCGCACCACTGCTTTAGTAAGTTGTATTTATTCGGTTCCGCCGCCGCGTCCAGCGGCGCCAGACGCGCCTGCGCCACGCGCGCCCCCAACCATTCGTCGTTATCAGGTTTAACCACAAGGCCGACAGCATAGAGGAGCGTATTCCGCCCCCCGGCTTCTCCTGCTTCCTCAAGATCGCGCTTGCCTTGCAGCGCCGCGCCAGCTCACACAGCCATTCAGCCAGCATGAGCGGTGTATGCTCGCGCTCTGCTTTCGAGATTTCCGGCCGCCATCCGAGGTCGCCTTTGTGAAGCCGCCCCCCGTCCCGCCGGCGCCCCGACGCCCCGCAGATGTAGTGCGCCTCGCCCAGGGCGAGAGGCATCACCGGAATATCTGCCGGATCACAGCCCACGATATAGAGCAGCGTCGGCTTCTCTGCGCGGTGGCCCCACCACCTCTGGGAAATGGGCAGCGTCCACCCTCCCCATGCGTCTCGCATCCCAGGTTGTGGCAGTCCCGCAGCCGACCAGAGCGTCGAGGCTTTCGGGTGTTCCAGCACCCCGCCATATTTCCGCACCTGCTCAACCGCAAATATCGCAAGATCCTTTTCACCAGGCGCTGGATTCGCCAGTTTCCGCAGCTGGCCCCATGCCCTGCATGGTGGGTGCGCTACCACAGGAGCGCCACCCGGCCAGCACAGGGCGTCGCGCTCCGCGTCCCACACATCGACGCCCGGCAGCGCCTTGTAGTTGCTGTCAGTACGGGCGAACAGCACAGCCACTGTCTTCATGCATTCCATGGAGCGCCTCATGATTTTGTCGCCATCTTGCGAAACCAATTATTGCCACCGTAAAGGTGGTAATACGGCAGGGCT
>CAZKZP010000050.1:17747-20947 GCA_964557295.1 uncultured Chromatiales bacterium
GCCTTGCACCTGCAAGGTATCGAGCAACTTTTCAGTCCACTCAAAACGGGAGATCGTCGTCCATTGGCCATTCCGTGTCCTCGTTACTCTGGGGCGGAGCCTCGACCGAGGTCGCCGGCGGCACGTCACCTGCCGGTTTCTTGCCGAGCATCTGTAACTCACGGCCAACAATCTCGGTTGTATAGCGGTCGACACCTTTTTTGTCCGTCCATTTGCGTGTCCGCAATTTGCCTTCGATATACACCTGCGAACCCTTATTCAGAAATTCACCCGCAATTTCGGCCAGTCGCCTGAAAAATACGACACGGTGCCACTCGGTCTTTTCCTTGGCCTCGCCAGATTGCTTGTCATTCCATTTATCTGTAGTCGCAACGCTGATTGAGCACGTTGGGGTGCCGTCCGGCATGTAGCGCATTTCCGGGTCTGCCCCGAGATTGCCTATTAGCGTTGTTTTATTGATCGATGCCATTGAAATCTCCTCGTGTACGTTGATATCAGGTCGAGCGGTGCCGCTGGGCTTTGCCATGCTCCGCTTCCATGTGTCGCTCCTCGAAAGGTTTGTGGTAATCGATCCGTCACGTGGATCATGCGGCCTGCTCACATCACAGGGAATCAACATGTGACTGGCGATGCCCACGCTGCCACTGTTTTACCTCATCTGCGCCACCTGCGGCTGGGAGCGTTTTGCTCATCGAAAAGTACGCAGTAGATAAATCGACTCACTGCTGCCAGATAACCGCATCTTTCATTCGGAGTCCAGCGTAAACCCTGTTTTGATTCCTGATGTGTTTTTCTGCACGATAGTTGCGTAACCATCCAATACGGCGCAGTCAGCCAAATACTGCCTCAACCGTGCCCACTCACTTTGGCGTAAGGCATGGGCCACATTCAAATTCAGCATCTCCTGCCCATAGCGCACATAGATATCCCGCGTGGGCAGATCCAGAGTCGACAGCATCGTCTGGCCAGTCTCACATGCCAGATCGACATAATTCTGCCTACCGTTGCGCCCCTGTAACCGCCATCTCACATACACATGACCACCCGCTATCCGCTGCACCACGGGATGGGCTGGCCAGGGCCGCCGAAAGGCGTCCTGAAATTCCTGCACCAGGGCTTCCATGCGCCGCACCAGCTCCGCCTTCCGCGCCTCAAGATCGTGGATGCGCTGACGCACCTTGCCCCGCCCACGCGGGATATCAGTCACGCTAAATCTCCCATGGGTCAACGCCCAAAGCGCACGTCATCACCTCACGCACTCGTTGCGTTGGGTTTCGCTCCCCCGCCAGCACCTTGTAGAAGTAATTCCTAGTCATACCCGCATCGACCGCCGCCTTGGTGATACTGATACCGCAGATTTTGAACAGAAACGGGACAGAGTGAAGCGGCGGAATACCTTGCCGACGCAAGTAGCTCAATATTTCGTGTATCTTGGCAGTATCCATGTTCGACCGTTTGTTGTATCGTAATAGGTGCATGATCGGGGGACCAATTTGGACTCAGGCAAAAACTGGCGCCGCTAGCGGCGCCGACCGCGCTGCCGGTATATCCAGCGCCCAAAAAGGCACGCGTGCCGTCCCGCCTGACCCCATCCCCCCCGATCATGCAAACTCATGAGTGGGGCAGGCTGCCCCACTTCGCCATTCCAGTTTCCATGCTGCCGTGCCACGGCAGGCAGCGCCGGAGTGTTTGTCTGTGGCGCGGGCCACAACACCGGCTCTCCGCCCCAAGCTCGTTGCTCATAGAATATTTACGCGCCGCGCGGCCCAGGGCTGCAAAGCAGATCTCACCCCCGCCGTGACCCAGTGACTCACGCCGCAACGCGGCAATCCCGCGCGAACCGTCTGATAGAGCGCATGGGTCTGCTGCCATTCCTCCACGATCGGAAGAAAATACGCCGTCTCATCGTCATGGTCTTTCATGAACGCCTCGAAATCGGCCCAATGCGCCAGGGCGAAAGCAGCCAGGTAACACGTCGCTGTCCGCTCAGGGCCGCCCGCCGCCGCTGTTCAAAATCTTTGAGCGTATGCTGCTCGTCCATCGTTAAATCCGATTGTGGTATTGCGTTCATGATTCCCCCCGCTTGAGTTGGCGCATCACCTTTCACTTTTGCCTTAGCGCACAAGTAACCGCATTTGTCATACCCCTGTCCAGCGAAAACCCTGTTTCAGTATCTCCGCCCCCTTACCCTTAAAGGGCCCTTTAAAGGGACGGGATGCGTTTATCTACTTCTGCCGCCCATTGGTTTATCTACTTTTCATTATTTCGAGTTACGCCAGTTCGTCGACGAGAACGGATCCTGCTTCAGCGTGCTGCCCGATTTGTCGATCACAGGGGCACCCTCGGCGCGCCTGGACGCCTCCCCTACCTCTTGCGGCAATTCGCCCATCAGCTTGGCGGCCTTGGCCGCACGCTGCGTTCCATGGCGCACGTCATCTCGCGTGATGGACAGGTGCGTCCAGCGGTATGGGAGTCCGAGCACAGAGCGGATGCGATGCGCCCCGTCTTCGATCAGCTGGGCTGCACGCTGCAATCTCATGAGGTCATGATGCCGGGCAGCCTGAACGTGCCGCACCATCCGGTCGTAATCAGCGATCAGGAACGCAGCGGCATAGCCGTAGGCTCGACTGAACTTCAGCGGCAACTCCACGGGCCGGCTGGATCGCGGCATCGTGATCTTGACTTCGCGATCCTGGCTGGCGGCCGCCAGCAGACCATCCGCCTCCTGGCGCATTCGTTCAATCTGCTGGCCGGCATCCTCGATGGCTTCGGATATTTTGATGAGCCACCAGTCCGCATAAGGATCATCTGCCTTGGCGGCGAGCCAGAGAAGATTCACTTTTGTGCCAAACTCAAACAGGCCAAATATTTTTGGCACCTTGACCACGCCGTTCGTATCCTTGACCTCCTTACGGCCTTTAGCCACGGCGACGGCCTGGCGAGTGTGCAGCAGCATCACGCTCGCATCCCCCTGCAACGCCCCCGGCCGCTCGTCCGAGAGGGCGTGGCGCAACACCTCCTTGGGCTGCCCCCTGTCACCCCTGCTCTTTTTTTCGCTCATGCGCTGGACTCCACTTTGATCAGACACTTTCAGGTGGTGCAGGCTGCACCACCCCTCCTGGCCGGAATTCCCGGATAATTCCCCCACTTTCAGGTGGTGCAGGCTGCACCACCCCTCCTGGCCGGAATTCCCGGATAAT
>CAZKZP010000051.1:0-1114 GCA_964557295.1 uncultured Chromatiales bacterium
GTGAATCTGTACGAAAAAATCGCAAAAACTTCCTGTCACCGTAGAATGACTACGGCTCGGCAAATTTTTTGCGTTTTTTCGCGCATCTTAAGCGTCTTGTTCGCTCTCGCCACGATCGCTAACGGAAAATCCGGGTTGAATGGTAATTACGGGATTCCATCCTTGGGTCCGGAAGCCGGCATCCAGACGAGTCGATCAGAGGTTTCTTGGCGGCGCCGCGCGGGCCTGCAAGAATGCAAGCGTACACGGCTAAACGCGCCGCGCTCGCTAGGGTATGCAGTTCATTCCTGGGTGGCGTGATCGCTGACCGGCAAGGGCGCATCTATGGCGATGCGAAAGCCGATCCAGCTGCGCTTGTAGCTGGGCTCCTTGCCGGAGCGCTGCGTGGCGCGCACCAGTTCCGGGATGTAGTCCCAGGCGCCGCCGCGGTATGTGCGGTAGTCTCTCAGCATGCTCTCCTGCGGTCCTTTGGGATTGATCTGGGCTTGGGGTGTGTAGTGGTTGAAGCGATCCGCCACCCACTCCCAGAGGCTGCCGCTCATGTCGTAGATGCCGAGATCGTTGGGCCTTTTGGTCGCCACCGGGTGGGTGCGGTTGTTCGAGTTCCATTTGTACCAGACATAATCCCCGACCTCTTCGAGTGCGTTGGTGCCGGACCATTTCTGCTTTTTTCCGCCGCTGCGCGCGGCGTACTCCCATTCGGCCTCGGTGGGCAGGCGGAAGCGTTGTCCGGTTTTGGCGTTGAGATCTTCCAGCCACTCCTGGATATCGTTCCAGGAGACCTGATCGACCGGCAGGTGCGGTCCGCGGTATTTGGAGGGATTGTAGCCGGCGGCCTTCAGCCACTGCTCTTGAGTGACTTCGGTCTGCGCGATGTAGTAATCGGAGAGGGTGACCGAGTGCACGGGTTGCTCGTAGTCGGGATGGCCGTCGCCGAAGAGATCGCCCATCTCGAAGGTGCCGCCTTTGACGTGGATGAAACCGATGCCGGTCAGCGGGTCGACATAATCGGCGGCCGCGTGCAGCGCCGCGATGTCGGCGGTCTGCTCGTATTGGGGGCCGGCGGCGGTCAGTGCGAGGCGGAATCCGTGGTTGTTGGAACGCAGGTCCGCTT
>CAZKZP010000051.1:1124-6153 GCA_964557295.1 uncultured Chromatiales bacterium
AGCGCGGGTCGCTGCGCCAGGAGGCCCCGCGCGCGGCCTGGCCAAAACCGCCTTCGGTGCACACCGGGTTGAGGCGCGGGCTATGTTGGTAGTAGCGCTTGCACCACTGGTCTTCGATCCATTCAATCACGTTGCCGGTCATGTCATAGAGTCCGAGGGCATTGGGACGCTTGGTTTGGACCGGATGGGTGCGGTCGCCGGAGTTCGCGCCGTACCAGGCGTATTCGCCCAGCTCCGCTTCATTGTTGGTGCCGGACCATTTGAACTTTTCTCCGCGCGCGCGCGCGGCGAATTCCCATTCGGCCTCGGTCGGCAGGCGATACTGGCGGGCGGTCATGACGTTCAGCCGCCGGATGTATTCCTTGGCGTCGTTCCAGGAGACGTTTTCCAGCGGGCAGTCATCGCCGCAGTCTTTGAAATGGGAGGGATTGTCTCCCATGAGCGCCTTCCACTCGCCCTGGGTGACCTCGTGCGCGCCAAGGTAATAATCATCGATGCAGGCTTCGTGTAGCGGGGTTTCGTCGGGCTCGCCATCACCGATCACATCACCCATGATGAAGCAGTTCCCCTTGATGAAGACCATGCCGGTGAAGGGATCGGTGACCCCGGTGGTCGTGCCAACCGGCGGCGCGCTGGCGCAGCCCGCGATCAAAACGAGCAGTGCGAGAATGGCTGACAGGCGCTGCGCTCGGAAAGCGCGCGCGGATGGATATGGAGATGCGTCGGTCACGAGGAGGCCTTGGCGGTGCGTTATGACTGCATGCAGATTAGCGCGCCGCACCGGCGGTGTCCATGCGCGCGGACGACGCGGTGAGTGTGCCGCCCCGGCGCACGCTTGGCGGGGCGCGAGTCACGGGCCGTGCGCGCGTGTGGTGATGCGGTTCGCCAGGCTGAAGCAGTGTGTATATAATCAAGTTTCATCTATTGGGGTCGGATTTTATGAGGCGCGGTAGAATTTTCATCGGCGCACTGCTGGCAATTTCTCTGATGGGCGCGGCGCGTGTGGCGTGGTGTGATGGCGTCGGCGTGACGGGATACGCCAATGCCAAGAAGCAGCCGGTGTGCGGCGGCTGTCACAAAGGTGGCGCAACGCCGCAGATCACCCTGAAAGGCCCGGACGAGGTTGCGCCGGGCTCCTGGAATCCCTACGAGCTGATCGTGAAGAATCCTGGCCAGAAGGCGGGCGGGTTCGATGTGGCGGCCTCGGCCGGGAAGCTCATCTCCTGGTCGCTTCGTGTCAAGCCAAACAACGGCGAGCTCGCCCACACCGGGCCGGTTTTGCTGGAGAAGGACGGGAGCCTGTTGCTCGAATTCGATTGGATCGCTCCGAAGGAGAGCGGGGTATATGAGATCACCGCCGCGATCGCCTCGGTCAATCAGGATGGCACGCCCCTGGGCGACGGCGTGGCGGTGTATGCGCACGATGTGCGGGTGAGCGGCCGCGCTGTGGATGCCAAGGACCAGAAGGTCTCGGGCGCCGATGATGCGGCAGGGCCGGCCACGGCCGATGCGGCCGCGAAGAAAGGGAGTGGCAAGCAGGCCCCGGCGGTGGCGCTCTCGGCCCCGAGCGCCGGTGTGGTCGGTGAGAATCTCTTCTTCAACGGGGCGGGATCGTCCGACCCGGACGGGAATGTGGTCTCCTATAAGTGGGATTTCGGCGATGGTTCAACGATGCAGTTGCCGGCGAATACCCACACCTATGCGGAGCCCGGCACGTATGTCGTGACGCTGACCGTGACTGACAATGAGGGCTTGTCTTCCAGTGAGAATGCGACGGTGGCGATCCAAAGCCCGCAAGGCAATCGCCCGCCGACGGCCAATGCGGGCGGCCCGTATTACGCGGGGCTGGGCAAGCCGATTCAGTTTGACGGCAGCGGCTCGAAGGATCCGGATGGCAGCCTCGAATCGTTCGTGTGGGACTTTGGCGACGGCGAATCGGGCACGGGTATCGTCGTGTCGCATACCTACGCCCGGCCGGGCGCGTATACGGCGCGCTTGATGGTCCAGGACAATAAAGGCCTGCCCGGCAATGCGTCGGCCGGCGTCATGATCCGCGCTGGCGCCGATGTGATGATCGGCAAATTCAATGTGCTCAAGAGGATCGAGGTCGTCGACGACGAGACCAAGACGGAAGACATCATCGTCAAGAGTCTGTTGCAAGGTGCGGATCCCGAGCATAGCGAGTGCGGCAAGGCCTATTTAACGCGCAATGAGGCGGTTGTGCAGCAGCAGGTGGTCTGTTACAAGGGCGAGGAGCCGTCTTTCAGCACCTTCCCGGTGAAATTCACCGCCAAGGACGCGCCCGAGGTGCAGTGGGGCAGTTATATCGAGCTGGATTCCGGGTCGAAAACCGAGGCGGTGAAGAAGAAGACCGCCGTGCAGGCCATCAAGGGCAGATAACCGCGCAGGGGCGGGTTTTGCGCGCCGTTTGATAGTGCTAAACTGCGCGCGGTCACGACACAAGAATGATATCGGGGGGATATGGCATGAGTCTGGCGAGACTGTTGATCGTTGCATGGGTTCTGGTATGCGGACCGGCGTGGGCCGAGGGCGCGGATCAGGATTTCGACGGGGTGGCGGATGCCGCCGATCAGTGCCCCAGCACCACGCGCGGGGCCAGCGTCGATGCCGCGGGCTGCGCCTCCGATCTCGATGGCGACGGCGTGGCCGATTCCGCCGACCGCTGCGTGCGCACGCCCGCGGGGCTCAAGGTCAATCTATCCGGCTGTCCGCTGGATGCCGATAATGACGGTGTCGCGGATGTCTATGACCTGTGCCCGAAGACCAAGGCCGGCGTGACACCGAATACCGCCGGTTGCGGCCCCGCTCAAACCGCGGTGCTGGAGGGGGTGAAGTTCGATCGCAATTCCGCGCGGCTTACCCCGGACTCGAAGCGGGTGCTCGCTGATGTGGTCGAGAAGCTGCGCGACAAGCCCGGGCTGAAGATTGAGGTCGCGGGCCACACCGATGATCACGGTCCTGGCCGCATCAACCACTCCCTGTCGCAGCGGCGCGCGGAATCGGTGCGCGCCTATCTGGAACGGCTCGGCATCGATGAGAAACACCTCTCCGCCAAGGGCTACGGCGCCGAAGCCCCGCGCGCCACGAATGCGACCGAGGAAGGCCGCGCCGCCAACCGCCGGGTGGAATTGCGCATCGAATAGATCCATCGCCTTCCGCCGAACCGCGATCCCGTGTAGGAGCAAGCTTTGCCTACATGGAGGTAGGCAAGGGGCGTGAGTCCGGAACGGAAGCTTCAGCGTGCGATCATGGCGCGGCGGTCAATCGCCCTCTGAAGATGACGCCTCCCCTTTGGGCGTCCGCCTATTGGCTAACCCCCGCCCCTGGCGTAAAATGCCCGGTTCCTCCGGGTATCTGTGTTGTTCGCGCGTATGTTTTATCAGGATAGATTCGATGTGATCGTAGTCGGCGGCGGCCATGCCGGCACCGAGGCCGCACTGGCCGCGGCGCGGATAGGCCGGCGCACCCTGCTGCTCACGCACAATATCGAGACCCTCGGCCAGATGTCGTGCAATCCCGCCATCGGCGGCATCGGCAAGGGGCATCTGGTCAAAGAGGTCGACGCCCTCGGCGGCCTGATGGCGCGCGCCACGGATCGCGCCGGGATTCAATTCCGCATCCTCAATTCCAGCAAGGGTCCGGCGGTGCGCGCCACACGCGCCCAGGCCGACCGCGCGCTGTACCGCCAGGCGGTGCGCGCCGTGCTGGAGAACACGCCCAACCTCACCTTGTTCCAGCAGCCGGTGGTCGACCTGATCCTCGAACAGACGCGGGTCGCCGGCGTGGTCACGCAGATGGGGCTGAAATTCGCCGCCTCGGCCGTGGTGCTGACGGCCGGCACCTTCCTGGCCGGGCGCATCCACATCGGGCTGTCGAACTACGAAGGCGGCCGCGCGGGCGACCCGCCGGCCAACGCCCTGGCGCAGCAGCTGCGCGAGCAGTCCTTGGGCGTCGGGCGGCTGAAGACCGGCACCCCGCCGCGCATCGACGGCCGCTCCATCGATTATTCCGTGATGCAGGCCCAGGCCGGCGATGACCCGGTGCCGGTGTTCTCCTATCTCGGTTCACCCGCGGAGCACCCGCGCCAGGTGTCTTGCCACATCACCCACACCAGCGAGCGCACGCACGAGATCATCCGCGGCGGCCTGGACCGCTCGCCGATGTACGCCGGCGTGATCGAAGGCGTCGGCCCGCGCTACTGCCCCTCGATCGAGGACAAGGTGGTGCGCTTCGCCGACAAGGACTCGCACCAGATCTTCGTCGAGCCCGAGGGGCTGACCACCCACGAGATCTACCCCAACGGCATCTCCACCAGCCTGCCGTTCGATGTGCAGTTCGCCCTGGTGCGCTCGATCAAGGGGTTTGAGAACGCGCACATCACGCGCCCCGGCTACGCCATCGAATACGACTTCTTCGATCCGCGCGGGCTCAAAAATAGTTTGGAGACCAAGGCCATCGAGGGCCTGTTCTTCGCCGGCCAGATCAACGGCACCACCGGCTATGAGGAGGCCGCCGCGCAAGGACTGCTCGCCGGGCTCAATGCCGCGCTGAAGGTGCAAGACCGGGAACCGTGGTGCCCGCGCCGCGACGAGGCCTACCTCGGCGTGCTGGTCGACGACCTCATCACGCGCGGCACGCAGGAGCCCTACCGCATGTTCACCTCCCGGGCCGAATACCGCCTGATGCTGCGCGAGGACAATGCCGACCTGCGGCTCACGCCCCAGGGCCGCGCGCTGGGCCTGGTCGATGACGCGCGCTGGGCGGCCTTCGAGGCCAAGCGCGAGGCCGTCGAGCGCGAGCGCCAGCGGCTGCGCGCGACCTGGGTCACGCCCTTGCGCGTCGATCCAGCCGAGGCCGAGGCCGTGCTCGGCCAGGCGCTCACCCGCGAATACACCCTGGAGGATCTGCTGCGCCGGCCGGAGGTGACGTACCGCTCGCTGATGGGCTTGTCCCCGGCGCAGCCGCCCGTGGCCGACCCCGCCGTGGCCGAGCAGGTCGAGATCCAGGT
>CAZKZP010000051.1:6163-12685 GCA_964557295.1 uncultured Chromatiales bacterium
CAGCCAGGAGGAGACGCGCCTGCCGGCGGATCTCGATTATGACCAGGTGACCGGCCTGTCCAGCGAGGTGCGCCAGAAGCTCAGCCGCCAGCGCCCGCAGACCGTCGGGCAGGCCGCGCGCATCCCGGGCCTGACCCCGGCGGCCATCTCGCTGCTGCTGGTGTATCTGAAAAAGAAAAAGGCGGTGGGCGCGTAGTGGAACCGGCGGCGGTGCTCAGGGCGGGCCTGGCGCGGCTGCACCTCCCGGCAGAGGAGGGGCAGATCGCGGCCTTGCTGCGGCTGCTCGCCCTGATCGGCAAGTGGAACAAGGTCTATAATCTGACCGCCATCAAGGACCCGCGCGAGATGCTCACCCATCATCTGCTCGACAGCCTGGCGGTCTTGCCGTATCTGCACGGGCGGCGCATCATCGACGTCGGCACCGGCGCCGGGCTGCCGGGCCTGCCGCTGGCGATCATGAGCCCGCAGCGCGAATTCGTGCTGCTCGACAGCAACAACAAGAAGACGCGCTTCGTCACCCAGGCGGTCATCGAGCTGGGCTTGCAGAACGTCACGGTGCAAAATTTGCGCGTCGAGGAATACCGGCCCGCGGCGCTGTTTGATACAGTGGTCTCCCGCGCCTTCGCCTCGCTGGCGGAGATGGTGCGGTTGACGCAGGCCCTGCGCGCGCCCGACGGGGTGTTTCTGGCCATGAAGGGGCAGGCGCCGGCGGAGGAGATTTCCGAGCTGCCGGCGGGGTTCAAGATCCAGGAGATCGCGGCGCTGACGGTGCCGGGGTTGGAGGCGGAGCGGCACGCGGTAGTGATCGCGGCCGAATGACTAACGACGAGAATCGAGCGATGGGACGGATAATCACGGTCACGAATCAGAAGGGTGGCGTCGGCAAGACGACCACCAGCGTCAACCTGGCCGCCTCGCTGGCCGCCACCAAGCGCAAGGTGCTGCTGGTCGACATGGACCCGCAGGGCAACGCCACCATGGGCAGCGGCGTCGACAAGCACGAGCTGGAATACTCCATCTACGAAGTGCTGATGAATCAGGCCGACATCGAGCAGGTGATCGTCACCTCGGAAAAGGCCGGCATCGACGTGCTGCCGGCCAACGGCGACCTCACCGCCGCCGAGGTCGAGCTCTTGAACGAGGACGGGCGCGAATCGCGGCTGCGCGACGCCCTGCAGCGCGTGGCCGACCGCTATGACTACATCATCATCGACTGCCCGCCCTCGCTGAACATGCTCACCCTCAACGCCATGACGGCGGCCAACACCGTGATGATCCCGATGCAGTGTGAATACTTCGCCCTCGAAGGGCTGGTGGCCCTGCTGGCGACCATCGATCAGATCAAGGCCTCGGTCAATCCGGCCCTCGAGATCGAAGGACTGCTGCGCACCATGTTCGATCCGCGCAGCCGCCTGAGCGCCGAGGTCGTCAAGCAATTGCGCGATCATTTCGGCGACAAGGTCTACCGCACCGCCATCCCGCGCAACGTCCGCTTGGCCGAGGCGCCGAGCTACGGCCTGCCCGTGCTGCAATACGACCGGGAGTCGCGCGGGGCCAAGGCCTATCTGGCGCTGGCCGGCGAGATCGTGCGCCGCGACATGGCGCGCCTGGCGCAGGCGAGTTGATGCAAACCGATCTCCGAGTGATTCGGCTCCTGGAAAGAATCGAGGTTAAGCGATGACGAAGAAACCAACCCTGGGCCGCGGACTGGATGCCCTGCTCGGCGGGGCGAAGGCCGCCGCCGCTAAGAGCGCGCTGGCGCAGACGGCCGTGGAGACCGCGCCCAAAGACAGCGAGCTGTGCAAGCTCCCCGTGGATGTGCTCCAGCCGGGCAAGTATCAGCCGCGCATCGACATGCACGCCGAATCGCTCGCCGATCTCGCCGATTCCATCCGCGCCCAGGGCGTGGTGCAGCCCATCGTGGTGCGGCCGCTGCCGCAGCAAAAGGGCCGCTACGAAATCATCGCCGGCGAGCGCCGCTGGCGCGCCACCCAGCTCGCCGGTCTGCACGAAATCCCCGCCGTGATCCGCGATGTGCCCGACGATGCCGCCATCGCCATGGCGCTGATCGAAAACATCCAGCGCGAGGATCTCAACCCGATCGAAGAGGCGCGCGCCCTGCACCGTCTGATCGAGGAATTCGCCTTGACTCATCAAGAGGCCGCCGAAGCGGTCGGCCGCTCGCGCGTGGCGGTGAGCAATCTGCTGCGCCTGCTGACCCTGAACGACGATGTGCGCAAGCTCGTCGAGCACGGCGATCTGGAAATGGGCCATGCCCGCGCCCTGCTCGCGCTGGAAGGCGAGGCGCAGAGCCGCGCCGCGCGCGAAGTGGTCGCCAAGGGATTGTCCGTGCGCGAGACCGAACAACTGGTGCGCCGCCTGCAGAAAGGCGAGGATGCGCCCAAGCCGCAGGCGAAGGAAGATCCCGACGTGGCGCGCTTGCAGCAAGACTTGTCGGAGAAGCTCGGCGCGAAGGTTCTCTTCCAGCACGGCAGCAAAGGCAAGGGCAAGATGGTCATCCATTACAACAGCCTGGATGAGCTCGACGGCATCCTGGCGCACATGAAATAAACCGGTCTCCGTCCATTCAAGAATCGCATTTGACCTGGCCACATCAGTGTCATATACTGCGCGCCGCACAGTTCGCGGTTATGCGCCGGCAGTGTCCGAGCGGTTAACTGGAATACATGTGAAGAGATAAGGCGCCGAGATGCAGGAACGCCGCAAGCCACGCCCGGTCAACATGTTGCTCATCAGCGTGGGCACGATCTTGACCTCGATGATCGCCTCGGGATTTCTGCTCGGTTTCGCGGTGGATTACTGGCTCGATACCCAGCCATGGTTCATGATGCTGCTCGGGCTGTTGGGGTTCATCGGCGGCCTCATTAAGGTGTATAAATTACTGACTCATCCAGGCATGTTTTGAATCCGACGATTCAGGCGATCGAGGCCAGGGCCAGCCAGGTCCTGCGCGCGCAAGTTGCGCTGACGCTGCTGACGGCGGGCGGATTCTTCCTGCTGATGGACGGGTGGCATGCGTTGTCGGCCTTGTGCGGCGGTCTGGTCAGTCTCAGCCTGGTGCTGGTGCTCAGGCGCGGTGTCCGGCGCGCAAGCGAAGTCGCGATTGACGATAAGAAGAAAGGCATGGCCATTCTCTATATCGGCGCGGTGCAAAGGTTTGTGTTGATCTTGGTGCTATTTGCGCTGGGTCTGGGGGCCTTCCGGCTCGATCCGCTCGCGATGTTCGCGGGATTTGCCCTGGCGCAGGCAAGTAACTTAATCAGTGCGCGTTTATAAGCGCTCAGAAAAGAAGTGAGGGTGAGACAGTGGCGGCGAGTGAACATTCCTCTGAAGGCATGAGTAGCGTCGAATATATCCAGCATCACTTGACCAACTGGTGTGTTGGACCGGATTGCGATCCAGTGACCCACAAGGCGGTCGGATTCTGGGCGCTGCATGTCGATACCTTGCTGTTCAGCGTGCTGCTCGGCGCGCTGATTATCTTCGTCGGCTTCTCTGTTACCCGCAAGCTCAACTCCAATGTGCCGGGCGGGATGCAGAATTTCGTCGAGTCCATCCTGGAGTTCGTGCAAGGCCAGGTCAAAGATACCTTCCCCGGCCACAATCCGCTGATCGCGCCGCTGGCGCTGACCATCTTCCTCTGGGTGTGGTTGATGAACTTCATGGACCTGATCCCGGTCGATCTGCTGCCGGCCATTTTCGCGGCGCTGGGCATCACTCAATACCTCAAGGTCGTCCCCACCACCGATTTGAACGCCACCTTGGCGATGTCGCTGACGGTGTTTGCGCTGGTTATCTTCTACAACATCAAGGTCAAGGGTCTGGGCGGCTATCTCAAGCTGTTCCTGTTCCACCCCTTCGGCAAATTCCTGGTCCCGGTCAACGTCGTGATGACCACGATCGAAGAGCTGGCCAAGCCGCTGTCACTGGCGCTGCGTCTGTTCGGTAACCTGTTCGCCGGCGAGCTGGTGTTCCTGCTGATCGCACTGATGGGCGGCACCGCCGTGGGCGCGCTGCTGTACTTCATGTTCCCGCTGCAAATCATCCTGGACCTGGGCTGGCTGATCTTCCACTTGCTGGTCATCACGCTGCAGGCCTTTATCTTCATGGTGCTCACCATCGTTTATCTGGGCATGGCGCACACGACGGACCATTAATTGGCAGTTTTGAACACTTTAATTTAACTAGACTTGAAGGAGAGTAAACAATGACAGCTGAAATGCTTGCTATGATCTACGCGTACACCGCAGTTGGCGTGGGTGTGATTCTTGCCGCTGCCGGTTTGGGTTCCGCGATCGGTTGGGGCCTGATCTGTGCCAAGACTCTGGAAGGTATCGCGCGTCAGCCGGAAATGCGTCCTGCCCTGATGACCAATATGTTCATCTTCGCCGGTCTGATGGAATCATTCCCGTTCATCATCCTGGCATTCGCCATGTGGTTCCTGTTCGCCAATCCTTTCGTCGGTGCTCTGTCCGCAGCAATCGGGGCGCTCTAATCGAGCGAACTATCTGGTTGCTCCCAGGGGTAATCAAACCGAGGAGATGAAAAGGTGAACATTACAGTTACTTTATTCGCGCAAGTCATCGCGTTCGTGCTGCTGATCTGGTTTGTCAACAAGGTCCTGTGGGGTCCGTTGTCAGGCATGATGAGCGCGCGGCAGAAGCGCATCGCCGATGGTCTGGCGGCCGCGGAAAAGGGCAAGCACGAGCAGGAGCTGGCCGAGAAGCGCGCCAAAGAGGTGTTGCACGACGCCAAGACCCAGGCAACTGAAATCATTGCGCAGGCACAAAAGCGTTCCAGCGAAATCGTGGAAGAGGCGAAGGTCAGCGCGCGTGATGAAGGCCAACGCATTCTGACCGCGGCGAAGGCTGAGATCGAGCGTGAAGCCAATCAGGTGCGTGAACAGCTGCGCAGCCAGGTTGCGTCTCTGGCCGTGGTGGGTGCTGAGCGTATCCTGAAGAAGGAAGTCAATGCGGCGGCTCACGGCGATATGTTGAACGAGCTGGCCACTAAAATTTAAGGCGTAAGGTTATGGCAGAGAAAAGCACGATCGCACGACCCTACGCCAAGGCGGTATTCGAGCTCGCCAAGGCCGAGGGTAAGTTCGGTGGCTGGTCTGACATGCTGCAAGGTCTGGCCGCGGTTGCCAATGATCCCGCAGCGGCGCGGCTGTTTCGCAGTCCCTCGGTGTCCAAGGAACAGGTGGTTTCCTTGATCGCCGATGTGCTCGGCGGCACGCTGAGCGCGGACGGGCAGAACCTGGTCAAGCTGCTGGCGGAGAACAAGCGTCTGGCGCTGTTGCCGGAGGTCGCCGCCATGTTCGAGCAGCTGCGCGCCGAAGCCGAGAAAACCATCGACGCCGAAGTGATTTCCGCGTTCGAGGTGAGCGCGGCCGAGCAGCAGAAAATCAAGGCCGCGTTGAAGAATCGTATGGGACGCGAGGTGAATCTGAGCGTCAGGATCGACCCAAGCCTGATCGGTGGAGCCATCATCAAGGCTGGCGACCTGTCTATTGACGGGAGCGTTGCCGGCAAGTTGCAGCGCCTGGCCACCACGTTGTCCCGCTAAATACACGAAGAGGATTATCCAATGCAACTGACTCCTGCGGAAATCAGTGAACAGATCAAGAATCGGATCAAGAAGTTCGAGGCGACCACGGAAGCCTCCAACCAAGGTACCGTAGTAAGTATCACCGACGGTATCGCCCGCATCCACGGCTTGTCCGACGTCATGTCAGGTGAAATGATCGAATTCCCTGGCAACACCTTTGGCATGGCCTTGAACCTGGAGCGCGACTCGGTCGGCGCCGTGGTTCTGGGTGCCTATGAGCACATCTCGGAAGGCGACAAGGTCAAGTGCACCGGCCGCATCCTGGAAGTGCCGGTGGGTGAAGCCCTGCTGGGCCGCGTCGTCGACGCGCTCGGCAACGCAATCGATGGCAAAGGCGCCATCGAAGCGCAGATATCATCACCGATCGAAAAGATCGCCCCTGGCGTTATCTGGCGTAAGTCGGTCGACCAGCCGCTGCAAACCGGCTTGAAGTCCATCGACGCGATGGTGCCGATCGGCCGTGGTCAGCGCGAGTTGATCATCGGCGACCGTCAGACCGGTAAGACCGCCGTGGCCATCGACGCCATCATCAACCAGAAGGGCACCGGCGTAAAATGTATCTACGTCGCCATCGGCCAGAAGGCCTCTTCTATCGCCGCTGTCGTGCGCAAGCTCGAAGAGCACGGCGCCATGGCCCACACCATCGTCGTGGCGGCCACCGCCTCCGATCCGGCCTCGATGCAGTTCATCGCTCCTTACTCCGGTTGCGCGATGGGCGAGTATTTCCGTGACCGTGGTCAAGATGCGCTGATCGTGTATGATGACCTGACCAAGCAAGCCTGGGCCTATCGCCAGGTATCCCTGCTGCTGCGCCGTCCGCCGGGCCGTGAAGCCTATCCGGGTGATGTGTTCTATCTCCACTCCCGTCTGCTCGAGCGCGCCTCGCGCGTC
>CAZKZP010000051.1:12695-20386 GCA_964557295.1 uncultured Chromatiales bacterium
TGACGTATCTGCGTTCGTACCGACCAACGTAATCTCGATCACCGACGGCCAGATCTTCCTGGAAACCGACCTGTTCAACTCCGGTATCCGTCCGGCGATCAACGCGGGCCTGTCGGTATCGCGCGTGGGTGGCGCGGCCCAGACCAAGATCATCAAGAAACTCGGTGGCGGTGTGCGTCTGAGTCTGGCGCAGTATCGTGAACTGGCGGCCTTCGCCCAGTTCGCCTCTGACCTCGATGAAGCGACCCGCAAGCAGATCGAACGAGGTCAACGCGTTACCGAACTGATGAAGCAGAAGCAATATTCACCGCTGGCCATCGCGGATATGGCGTTCTCGCTGTATGCGGCCAACGAAGGCTTCCTGGACGATGTGCCGGTTAACAAGGTGGTGGATTTCGAGGCCGCGATGCATGCGTTCGTGAAGTCCAACAACGCGGATCTGGTCAAGAAGATCAACGATACCGCGGACTTCAACAACGAGATTGCCGGCCAAATGCGCGAGGCCTTGGAAAAATTCAAGGCCAAGGGCGCCTGGTAATCGGGAGAACTAGCGATGGCAGTCGGAAAAGAGATACGCACCAAGATCAAGAGCGTGCAAAACACGCAGAAGATCACCCGCGCCATGGAGATGGTGGCGGCGAGCAAGATGCGTAAGGCTCAGGACCGTATGTCCGCGTCTCGTCCCTATGCCGAGAAGATGAGACAGGTGATCGAACACCTGTCTCACGCTCATCCTGAGTATAAGCATCCTTACCTGGTCGATCGTGGCCAGGTCAAGAAGGTGGGGTACATCGTTGTTTCCAGTGACCGCGGTCTGTGCGGCGGCTTGAACAACAATATGTTTCGCATGCTGCTCAGAGACATGAAGGCTTGGCAAGACAAGGGCGCGGAAGTGTGCATCGGCATCATCGGACAGAAGGCCAACGTCTTCTTCCGCGGCGTCGGCGGTAATGTGCTTTCACAGGTCACCCACCTGGGTGACACCCCGCACATCGCCGATCTCATCGGCGCCGTGAAGGTGATGCTCGATCAATATGATCAAGGGCAGGTCGATCGCCTGTATCTGGTGTATAACGAATTCGTCAACACCATGACCCAGGCCCCGCAGGTGGCGCAGCTGTTGCCGATCGCACCTGAGGAAGACGACACCAAGTTGAAGCACCACTGGGACTACCTCTACGAGCCGGAAGCGAAAGAAGTTCTCGATGATCTGATGATCCGTTATATCGAATCGCTGGTGTATCAAGGCGTGGTCGAAAACATTGCCTGTGAGCAGGCGGCGCGGATGGTCGCGATGAAGGCGGCATCCGATAACGCCGGATCTTTGATCGGTGAACTCAAGCTTGCATACAACAAGGCGCGTCAAGCGGCGATTACCCAGGAAATCTCGGAAATCGTCGGTGGTGCCGCAGCGGTATAGTGCGGTCAGCAAAGATTACGTAAATCTATTAAGGGGACTTAATCATGAGTTCAGGAAAAATCGTTCAGATCATCGGTGCGGTCATTGACGTGGAATTCCCGCGCAATGCCATGCCGAGGGTATATGACGCGCTGAAGGTCGGCGCCGTCAATCTGACGCTCGAAGTGCAACAGCAATTGGGCGATGGCGTGGTGCGTACCATTGCGCTGGGTTCCAGCGACGGTCTGACGCGCGGTATGGACGTCACAGGCACCGGCGCTCCGATCGCAGTGCCGGTAGGCAAGAAAACCCTGGGTCGCATCATGGACGTGCTCGGCACGCCGATCGACGAAGCCGGCCCGGTGGGCGAAGATGAGCGCTGGGCGATCCATCGCAAGGCGCCCGCCTATGAAGATCTGGCGCCGACGCAGGAGCTGCTCGAAACCGGTATCAAGGTTATCGACCTGGTGTGCCCGTTCGCCAAGGGCGGTAAGGTCGGTCTGTTCGGTGGTGCCGGTGTCGGCAAGACCGTCAACATGATGGAGCTGATCCGTAACATCGCCATCGAGCACAGCGGTTACTCGGTATTCGCCGGCGTGGGCGAGCGTACCCGTGAAGGGAATGACTTCTACCACGAAATGAAAGACTCCAACGTATTGGACAAGGTTGCCCTGGTCTACGGCCAGATGAACGAGCCGCCGGGTAACCGTCTGCGCGTCGCCCTGACCGGTCTGACCATGGCCGAGTTCTTCCGTGAGGAAGGCCGCGACGTACTGCTGTTCATCGACAACATCTACCGTTACACCCTGGCCGGTACCGAAGTATCCGCGCTGCTGGGCCGTATGCCCTCCGCGGTAGGCTATCAGCCGACACTGGCCGAGGAAATGGGCGTGCTGCAAGAGCGCATCACCTCCACCAAGACCGGCTCGATCACCTCGATCCAAGCGGTCTACGTACCGGCGGACGACTTGACCGACCCGTCACCGGCCACCACCTTCGCGCACTTGGATGCGACCGTCGTACTGTCGCGTTCCATCGCCGAGCTGGGGATTTATCCCGCGGTTGATCCGCTGGACTCCACCTCGCGTCAGCTCGATCCGCTGATCGTCGGCCAGGAGCACTACGATATCGCGCGCAAGGTGCAAGGCACGCTGCAACGCTACAAGGAACTGAAGGACATCATCGCCATCCTGGGTATGGATGAGCTGTCCGAGGGCGACAAGCAGATCGTCTCCCGCGCGCGTAAGATCCAGCGCTTCCTGTCGCAGCCGTTCTTCGTCGCCGAAGTGTTCACCGGCTCACCCGGAAAGTACGTATCCCTCAAAGACACCATCCGTGGCTTCAAGGGCATCGTCAGCGGGGAGTATGACCACCTGCCGGAGCAAGCCTTCTACATGGTGGGCACCATCGAAGAAGCCATTGAAAAGGCGAAGACCCTGAAGTAATTCAGGGTCTCCCACTGGGAGGAACTCATGGCCATGACCATTCATGTTGACATCGTGAGCGCCGAGCAGGCGATCTTCTCCGGTCCCGCCGAGATGGTATTCGTCCCGGCGGCCTCTGGCGAGGTCGGCATCCTGCCGCGGCATGCACCGTTGTTGACGACGCTGCGCCCCGGTGAAGTGCGCGTGAAGACTGGCGACACAGAAGAATTCTTCTATGTCTCCAGCGGGGTGCTCGAAGTGCAGCCGCATTGTGTCACGGTGCTGGCGGATACTGCCCTGCGCGCCAAGGACATCGACGAGGCAGCGGCGATCGAAGCCAAGCAGCGCGCCGAAGAGGCGCTGAAAGACCGCAAGGCCCAGATCGACTATGCCAAGGCCCAGGCCGAACTGGCCGAGGCGGTGGCGCAGCTGCAAGCCATCCAGCGTGTGCGCAAGAAACTCACGCGTTAAACGCAGTAGAGTTGTACTCTTGTCAAAAGGGCGGTGCTTGCACTGCCCTTTTTTGTTATAGAATTATCACATCTGAATCACCAGTCAGAGCAATAAACTAGGTTCATATCGCATGCAAAAGATTGCTGTAGTGATTTTGGCGGCCGGGCAGGGCACGCGCATGAGGTCCGCATTACCCAAGGTGCTGCACCCGGTCGGGCACAAGCCGATGCTGGAGCATGTCTACGACACCGCCCGCGCCGCGGGCGCCCACGATATCCATATCGTTTATGGTTACGGGGGGCATCAGGTGCGCGAGCGTCTGGCCGCGCTCGATGCGCAGTGGGTATTGCAGGCCGAGCAACGGGGAACCGGGCATGCCGTCGAGCAAGCGCTGCCGTCCATCGAAGACGATGAGATCGTCTTGATACTTTATGGTGATGTCCCGCTGGTGCGCGCTTCGACCCTGCAACAGCTTATCGCCAAGGTCGCTACTGACAGCATCGCGTTGATGACTGCGACGTTGGCCGATGCAACGGGTTATGGTCGAATCGTGCGTGACGAAAACGGCATGGTGCGGTGCATCGTAGAGCACAAGGATGCGACGAAAGAAGAATTGGCGATCACTGAAGTAAATACCGGCATGATGGCGGTCCCGGCCGCGTATCTCAGGAAATGGATTGCCGCGCTCGACAATGACAACGCGCAAGGCGAATTCTATCTCACTGATATCATCGAGATGGCGGTGGCCGAGGAGGTGCGCGTCAGCACGATCGAGCCGGCGAGCCTGGACGAGATCCTGGGCGTGAACAACCGCATGCAATTGGCCGAGATCGAACGCCATTATCAGCTCCGGCAGGCGCGCGCGCTGATGGAAAGTGGCGTGACACTGCGCGATCCCGCGCGCATCGATGTGCGCGGCACCCTCACGGCCGGCCAGGATGTCGAAATCGACATCAATGTGGTGTTCGAAGGGCATGTGGTGATCGGCAGTCGCGTGCAGATCGGCGCCAACTGCGTCATCAAGGATGCGGTGATCGAGGACGACGTGGTGATCGAGCCGCACAGCATCATCGAGAAATCCCTGCTCGGCCGGCGCGCACACATCGGCCCGTTCGCGCGCATCCGGCCGGAGACGCAGCTCGGCGAGGATGCGAAGATCGGCAACTTCGTCGAAGTGAAAAAGGCCAAGATCGGCGCCGGCTCCAAGGTCAATCATCTCAGCTACATCGGCGACGCGGTGATCGGCAAGGATGTGAACGTCGGCGCCGGCACCATCACCTGCAACTACGATGGCGCCAACAAACATCAAACCATCATCGGCGACAACGCCTTCATCGGCTCAGACACGCAATTGGTCGCGCCGGTGGAAGTGGGCGCGGGCGCCACCATCGGCGCCGGCAGCACGATTTGCAAAAATGCGCCGGCCAATCAGTTAACCTTGAGCCGCGCGCCGCAGAAAAGCGTCGAAAACTGGCAGCGGCCAAAGAAGAAATAGGGGAAGCGTCATATGTGCGGGATAGTGGGTGCGGTCGCCGAGCGCGACGTGGTGAATATACTGATCGAGGGTTTGAAGCGACTGGAGTATCGCGGGTATGACTCCGCGGGCGTGGCGCTGCTCGATCGCGATGGCGAGATCAACCGGGTGCGCGTCAAGGGCAAGGTGGCCGGATTGCAGCAAGCGATGAGCGCGGATTTTCGCGGGTCGACCGGGATCGCGCACACGCGTTGGGCCACCCACGGCAAACCGAGCGAGAAAAACGCCCATCCGCACATCTGCCGCAAGACCGTCGCGGTGGTGCACAACGGCATCATCGAGAATTTCGAGGAGCTGCGCGAAAAGCAGCGCAATGCGCACTACGAATTCACCTCCGAGACCGACACCGAAGTGATCGTGCATCAGATCTATGAAAATCACGTCAACGGCAAGAAGGATCTGCTCGATGCCGTGCGCCTCAGCGTCGCGGAGATGCGCGGCGCCTATGCGCTCGGCGTGATCAGCACGCATGAGCCGAACCGCCTGGTGGCGGCGCGCCGCGGCAGTCCGCTGGTCATCGGCGTGGGGATCGGCGAATACTTCATCGCCTCCGATGTGGCCGCGCTGCTGCCGGTCACCCAGCGTTTCATCTTCCTGGAAGAAGGCGACGTGGCCGACATCCGCAAGGATGCGCTGAGTATCTACAACGAACGCGGCGAGCAGGTGGAGCGGCCGATCCGGCACAGCGAATTGAAGGCCGATGCCGTGGAGCGTGGCGAGTATCGCCATTACATGCTCAAGGAAATCTTTGAACAACCGCGCGCGATAGCCGACACGCTCGAGTCGCGCATCTCGGAGAAGAGTCTGCTCGAAGGCAGCTTCGGGCCGCAGGCCAAGGAAATGTTCGATGGCGCCGGCAGCGTATACATCGTCGCCTGCGGCACCAGCTATCACGCCGGCTGCGTGGCGCGCTACTGGATCGAGAATCTCGCCAAGATTCCGTGCAGCATCGAGGTGGCCAGCGAATTCCGTTACCGCAAACCGATCGTGCCCAAAGACGCGCTGGTGATCTTCATCTCGCAATCGGGCGAAACCGCCGATACGTTGGCCGCGCTGCGCGAGGTGATCAGCAAGGGCGTCAAGCGCACGCTGGCCATCTGCAATGTGCCGGAGAGTTCATTGGTGCGCGAAGCGGGCATGACCTTGATGACGCGCGCCGGTCCCGAGATCGGCGTCGCCTCGACCAAGGCCTTCACCACGCAGCTGGTCGCACTACTGCTCTCCACCATCGCGCTGGCGCGCCGGCATGGGCTGGCCGAGGCTGTCGAAGCGCAACTGATCGAAGAGCTGCGCACCCTGCCGCGCAAGATCGAAGAGGTGCTCAAACTCAACGACACCATTCGCATCATCTCCGAACAGTTCGGCGATAAACACCACGCACTGTTCCTCGGCCGCGGCACGCAATATCCGGTGGCGATGGAAGGCGCGCTCAAGCTCAAGGAGATCTCCTACATCCACGCCGAAGCCTATCCGGCCGGAGAGCTCAAGCACGGCCCGCTCGCGCTGGTCGACGCCGAAATGCCGGTGATCGCCGTGGCGCCGAACAACGAGCTGCTGGAAAAACTCAAGTCCAACCTGCAAGAGGTCAAGGCCCGCGGAGGCAAGCTGCTGGTGTTCGCCGATCAGGCCGCCGCGATGGCGGAGGAAAGCGGCGTGCAGGTCGTCGCCGTGGCGCCCACCAACGACTTCATCTCACCGATCATCTTCACCATCCCGCTGCAACTGCTCGCCTATCACGTTGCCGTGCTCAAAGGCACCGACGTCGACCAGCCGCGCAATCTCGCGAAATCGGTGACGGTGGAATAAGCGCGCAGTTTTTCCCATCAACTGGTTGTGCGCACTTAACAATGTCTTTGCCCGAATGGCCTGGAAAACAGCCATTCGGGATAATACTGTTCTTACCCATTTTATTAATCCGACATCAAATTAAATCTAGTGTCATTCCCTCTCCCTGTGGGAGAGGGCTAGGGTGAGGGAAGTTAGTACATTGATGTTATCCCCTCACTCTCGGCAACTGCTCCATGCGTTGCCCTACCTCCTGCATCCGTGCAGTCGTGTCCTTCTACCCCTAAAGGGCATAAATCCCTGAGAGAGAAGGAACGTCTTGAATATGCAGCAGAGATATTTGATCGCCGGGTTAATAGCGTTAAACTTGCAGAAGGTAAGGTGGCAGTCTACCCCTTCTTCCGTACTCTTTTCCCAAGCCACTCATCTCGCAACGTCATCAAGTGTTCGTGATTCATCCACGCACTAGACCAGCTCCAAACCCATCATCTTCATAACCATTCCGCCTACACCAAAGCACCTTGACCAAAAAACCAACACTTGTCATAGTGGCAACACATAAAACTGCAATAGGAAGCTGCCACATGGAAGTCAAAGCCACCCTCACCCCCGGCCAAGCAGGCACCAAACACCTCGTCAAAGAATACGGCGACCAACTGGTCTGCACACGCTACCGCTACGACAAAGCCAAAAAACGACGCTTCAAGACCGTCGAACTCATCATCGACGACCAGCCCTGGCTTGCATCCAAGGAACACGACATCAAACCACCTCCACCAAAAGATGTATTACTGCGCATCAACTACGAGGAAGCCGAACTGCGCCAGCAAATAAAATCATCGGGCGGAAGATGGGTAAAAGATCAAAGAGCATGGCACTTGAGCCACCACCACACCGTAGCACTTGGACTCGAAAATCGGATCATTAAATTTCTAGACGAAGAGCTGCCAGCTATCTAGATATGGAAACAAATTTGCAGATGTGGCAATTTAATCGATATGGCTGTAAACATAAGCACAGGTATAAACTCTGTCTAATAGACGGTTGAACTAAACCGCTTACGCGGAGCCTTTTCCCTTCGTTAAGCTGCGCTGTT
>CAZKZP010000052.1:0-19944 GCA_964557295.1 uncultured Chromatiales bacterium
CCAACGGGCTGGTCTATCAACAACTCATCGTCGATCTGCCGGATGTCGACGATGAACTCCGGCAACTGTTGCCGCTGTTCGCCGACATCGCCACCGAGGTCGGCAGCGGCGGGCGCGATTATCTCGCCACCCAGGCGCAGCAAGCGGCGGTGACCGGCAGCATGCACGCGAACATCTCCATCCGCGGCGCCACCGATGACCCGCAGCAATTCAAGAGTTACTTCGTGCTGAGCAGTAAGGCCCTGGCGCGCAACCACGCGGCGATGAGCACGCTGATGCAGGAGACCTTCGAGAGCGCGCGCTTCGATGAACGCCGATCTGCTCGTCATGGCGCGTATGGGCGCCCGCGCCTGCGCGAACTGATCGCACAGACGCGCTTCCACGCCGAGCAGGGCGTGACCGACCAGGGCCACAGCCTGGCCATGCTCGCGGCCAGCAGCCGGTTAAGCCCGGCCGCGGCCTTGCATCACCGTTGGGAGGGATTGGAAGGCATCAAGCGCCTCAAGGCGCTCGACGATGCCCTAGAAGATGACAAGGCGCTGCGCGCGTTCGGCGCGAAACTCGACCGCATCCGCGACATCCTGCTCGAGGCGCCGCGCCAGCTGCTGGTCATCGGCGAGGGCGCGCATCACGACCGCTACTTCGCGGCGCTCGAACAGCACTGGCATCCCGCCCCGGCGGCAGCCGCCACCCCCTTCCGCGTGCCCTATGCACCCGGCGCGGTCAAGGAGGCTTGGATCACCAGCACCCAGGTGAATTTCTGCGCCAAGGCCTATCCCGCCGTCGCCGCCGATCATCCGGATTCACCGGCGCTCACGGTGCTCGCGCCCTTCCTGCGCAACGGCTTCCTGCACCGCGCCATCCGCGAACAGGGCGGGGCCTACGGCGGCGGGGCGACCTACGACGGCAGCACCGGCAGCTTCCGCTTATACTCGTACCGCGATCCGCGGCTGGTGGAGACCCTCGCCGATTTCGATCAGTCGCTCACCTGGCTGCTCACCGAGGATCACCCCGCCCACACACTGGAAGAGGCCATCCTCGGCGTCATCGCGCGCATCGACCACCCCGCCTCGCCGGCCGGCGAGGCCAAGAGCGCCTTCCACAACAACCTGCACGGACGCACGCCACAGCAACGGCGCACCTACCGCAGCCGTGTGCTCGCGGTCACGCTCGACGACCTGCGCCGCGTCTGCAAACAGTATCTGCCCGCCGACAAAGCGAACATCGCCGTCGTCTGCGGCGACAAGGCCAAGGAGCAGGTCAAGGGATTGGGGCTGGAGATCAAACAGCTCTGAGCTTAATGGCACTTACTTAACGCCGTCATCCCGGCATGCGCCGGAATGACGAAAAATCGAGCTCCATGCCTAAGCAAGTGCCATCCTGCTCCGAGCTGATTAAATGTAGGGTGGGTTAGGCGTTTTTTGCCGTAACCCACCAAACGTTGCGCAGCGACCCATTTCGAGTGCCTGCGGCACGGATTGGCGGGTTACGCAAAAACCGCCAACCCACCCTACATTCACGTCTCATTTCACCGGCGTGGCGGAGACCACCCGCACCTTGGCGCCGGCGGCAGCCGGCACGCTCACCTGCGGTGTGAACTGCGCGGCCTTGCCGGCGGGCAGCGCGCTATCGAAGCTGATGCGATAGGCGCGATCGGTGACCACCTCCACCACGATGCCGCGGATGTCGACTGGCGTCTGGTTTTTCAGCTGCACGACGAACTTGCCGCTGTTATCGAAGCCACTATTGATCGCAATATACTTCTCCGGGTGTTCGGTCAGATCCAGCCGCACCAAACCGCTGGCGGCCTGCTTGCCGAGATCCCCCTGGGTTTGCGCCACCACCGCGTAGTGCTCGATCGCCTTGGCCTTGTCGCCGCGCCCTTCGGCGAGCGCGCCGAGCTGATAATGCGCCAGCGCGGTAGGCAGGCGTTTGATGCTGTTCTCGTAATCGATCTGCGCCGCGCCGTTATCGCCCAGGCGCTGATTGGCCATGCCGCGCTTGAGGTGGAAGGAGAAGAAATCGGGATTGCGTTGCAGCGCCAGGTTGTACTGCGCCTGCGCCTCTTTGAACTTGTCCTGCTGCCACTGGATATCGCCCAGCAACTCGTAGAACAAGCCCTCGCGGCGCTCCAGCGCGATGGCCTCTTCGGCCAAGGCGGTGGCCTTGCGGTAGTCCTTCTTTTGCAGGGCCGCCTGGCCCTGGGTGTGTTTGTCATAGGCGGGCTTGGTCGCCAGCACGGTCTTGAGCCGATTGCGGTAGCTCTCAACGCCCATGGTGAGTCCTGGGCGCTGGAGTTTGGCGGCGGTGACGCGGTTGGCCTCCACACGCTCGCGCGAGGGCGGATGTGAGGCGAACAAACCCTCCAGCCAGTTCGATTCCTTCCCCTCGGAAAGCTTGACGAAGGTCTCCTGGAGCTTGATCGCCGCGCCGGGATCGTAGCCGGCCCGCACCAGGTACTCCATCCCGTAGCTGTCCGATTCGAGTTCCGCGTCGCGCCCGTATTTGGTGCTGATCAGCTGCGAGCCCAGCGCGGCGCCGCCGACGATGAGGTTGCTGTATTCGTTATCCGCCGTGGCCACGCCGATGGCCGCCACGCCGACCTGCATCAGGATGCCGCGCTCCATGCTCTTGGCCCCGTGGCGCGCCGCGGCATGGACGATCTCGTGCCCGAGCACTGCGGCGAGTTCCGCCTCGGATTCCAGGTGATAGAGCAGACCGCGATTGACCGCGATCTTGCCGCCGGGCAAGGCCCAGGCATTGGGGATGGAATTGTTGAGCACCACGAACTCGTAGGGCAGGTCCGGACGGTCGCTGACCTTGGCGAGCTTCTGTCCCACCTCATTGACGTAACGCGACGATCCCGGATCGACGGCATAGGCGCCTCCCTGTGCTTGCTGGCTGGGCGCGTAATTCTCCTCGCCGATCTGCACCTCCTGCGCCTGAGAGACCAGGTGCAGCTCGCGCTTGCCGGTGACGGGGTTCTCCGAACAGGCCATCAGCAGGCCCGCGCCCACTGTCACCGCCAGTGTTGAACGTAAAATCGTCTTCATTGCACTGATAACCTCGCATTTAATCATTGCAGGAGCATGCTTCAGCATGCGATCGACCACGCCGTGGTACTGCGCCAAATCGCCATCTAAAGATGGCTCCTACTACCACATGTAGGAGCATGCTTCAGCATGCGATCGACAACGCCCTGGTACTGCGCCAAATCGCCATCCAAAGCTGGCTCCTGCAATCAACAGCAGATAATGATCCCCATCAATTATTGCACAACTTCATGCCGCGGTTGCGTCCGGCCGGCGCTTGAGCTGGCGCACCAGAAACCGCGCCGGATTGAGCGCATCGACGAGATCCCGCTCCAGCGGCAGCGGCGCGCCGGTGATCTGCGCGCACAGCAGCTCCGCGCACAGCAAGGCGCTGGTGATGCCGCGCGAGCCCAACCCGGCGCACACATACAGACCCGGATGATGCCGGGCGGGCGGATAGTTCTGCGGCGGGCGCCCATGATGCAGCTCGGCGTAGTCGCGCAGAAACGCTGCGCGATCCGGCAGCGGCCCCACCATCGGCATCTGATCGGGCGTGGCGGCGCGGATGCCGGCGCGATGGCCCACCGGCGCCTCCTCCAGACTCCGGGCGAAGCGCGGCAGCGCGCGTTGCAACAGGTCGAGATTGTGCGCATCGTCCGCCGTGCGCGGGGCGAGTGCGGTATCGTTGGGCGCGTAGCTCGCCCCCAGCACATGGCGTCCGTCATGCGCGGGGATCACATAGCCGTCATGACAGACGGCGCAACGCAAGCCCTGACTCTGCGCCGTCGCCGCCATCAGCGTGATCTGCCCGCGCGCCGGGATGATCGGCAGCCAGGCGCTTTGCTCGAATCCCGCGGCCTTCGCCCCGGCGGCGATGATCACGATATCTCCCTGCGCCAGTCTCGCGCCGGCGGCATCCCGCACCATCCAACCGCCCTCGGCCTCTTGCGCCACGCCGTGGACGTCGACCAAATAGCGACAGTGGATATCCTCGTGTTGCAGCAGGGCCGCCACCAGTCTGGCCGGCTGCAACCAGCCGCCCTGCGGGAAATACATTCCCCCGTCCGGCGTCTCGACGCCACATCGTTCGCTCGCCTGATCGGCCTCCAGCCACTGCGCCAGCCCCTGTCCCTCTCCCAGGGAGGCACAGATGGCCTGATAGCGCCGCGCCAGTTTTTCATTCTGCACCAGCATCAACACGCCATTGCCGAGCAGACCGCAGTCGGCGCCAGCCGCCGTCATGCGCATGATCTCACGCACGGCGTAGAGGAAGGCCGCGAGATAAAACCGGCCGTAAACACTGGGCTCTGCCGTCAAGGCCGGATAAAACACCCCCGCCGGATTGCCCGAGGCCGCCTGCGCCGGGGCGGTGGCCTGTTCCAGCACCGTCACCGACCAACCCGCCTCGGCCAACTTGCGCGCGCAGCACGCCCCGGCGAGCCCGGCGCCGATGACCACGGCGCGGCCCGTCTTGCGCGCCTCGGGCAAGGCATACCACGGCGCCGGATCGACCCGCGGCATTGGCTCGGGCAGCTCGCCGCACAGCATCTCGCGCTTGCGCCCGAATCCCGCGACCTTGCGCGGCACGAACCCCGCCGCCTGCAATCTACGGCGTATCCAACCGGCACTGGTAAACGTGGCGAAGGTACCGCCCGGCCGCGTCAGCCGCGCCATCTGCGCGAACAGCGCCTCGCTCCACATCTGCGGATTTTTCGCCGGATCGAACCCGTCGAGATACCAGGCATCGGCACGCACTTCGAGCTGCGGCAGCACCTCGTCCACATCGCCGAAACACAAGGTGAGCGTGATGCGATCACGCGGGAAATGTATCCGGTGCAACCCACCGAACAAGGGGGGATAACACGCGAGCAGCTGCGTTCCCAGCTCGTGCAACTCCGGCCACAAGCGCCGCGCGCGGTCCAGATCCTGCACCGTGAGAGGATGTTTTTCGATCGAGACATAATGCAACCGCGCATCAGGTGTCGCCGTCGCGCGCCAGGCCTCCCAGGTCGCCAGGAAATTCAGGCCGGTGCCGAAGCCGGTTTCCACGATTGTGAATTCCGCCATATTTTCCCAACGCCGAGGCAGCCTATTCTGTTGGAGAAACACATGACGGCTCTCCGCCAAACCGTCGTGGCGGGAGAAATAGATGTCATTGAAGCCGGGCGAGAAGGGCGTTTGACCCTCCCAAACCAGCTCGGCGGGTCTGATGGCGTAGGTTGGCTTCATCCGCGAAGCATAGGGAAGAGCCCCGCAAGTTTCAAACCCGTCAGGGAATAAAGAAAATGTTAAAGATTGTAAAATTTCGGGCGACAATACTATCTACATGGGCGACGCTGTCGCTCGAGGCAACGAGGTTAACAGGAACCAGGGAGATCGAAGCCATGACACTGAAACAGGATTACAGCCCTCAGGTAGAGGCCACCAAGGTGGGCCGAGCACTTATTACGCCGGAAAGGCTGCTCACCTTGAATCTGATACTCTCCAGCGGGTTGCTGATATACGCCGCCATCGACTTTTTCACCCACCTGCACCAGCTGTTCGACCTCAATGGCTCCGATTTCATGCTCACAATCTCGGTCTTCTACGGTGCAATCCTCTATTTCGGGATCTCCTGCCTGATCTGGCTGATTGTCATGCCTGACATCCCCCCCGTGCAGAGCGAATAAACCCGCCCCCATCCTGCCATCGCTCCCTTCCATCCAGGAAGCTGTGGCCAGCGGCCGCACTGACTCAGCCTCAGGATCATGACGTCCAGCCGCACCGGCACTCTCTTGACAAGAATGTCAGCTGACATCATTATGCGCTAAAGATTTGCCGCCTCTTTACGACAAATATTATGCGGTAATTAACCGGAATAGAGAGCCCCTATGTTAGGCATGATCCTGCAATATTTTTATCCCCTGGTGCGCCGAGATGACCACTGGGAGGTTTCCCGCGAACTCATGGACAGCCAGGTCGAAAAATATCTCACCCGCTGCGCCATTCCAACCTTTCTCTTCTGGGGACTGGACCTGTTCTTTTTGAGCACCGATCCGATGCTGGCCGCCATCTGCCTGTCCATCACCCTACCCTTCGCCTGGACCTTCGGCCTGCTGCTGCGGGAATACCTCGAATACCGGAAATCACACCGGCATTGATTCAGATCAAAAGCGCCGACTCTTCTCGCGCCCGGATCAACGAAGCGCCGCAGCAACGGCAGTAATAATGCGCCCGGCCGCTGCGGATCTTGTTGTGACGCTGGGCACTGAGCTGATGTGACTGGCAGCCGCAGCGATATTCGTAACGCGGCACTCGGCGCTGCGGGATCCCCGTGAGCTCATAAGAACACGTCACGCTGTCATCGGCGCCAAAGGCCCGCATCACCGCGCGCCACTCCTGCCCGTGCGGGCGGATGTTGCGTAAGCCGTGCAGCACATCGGTCACATAATGCGCCACCTCGTGCGGGACCGTGGACTGCAAATTATCATCGAAATATTTGGCGAAGAGATAGGGGTTGTACCGGATCCAGCGCGCCCGCCCGCGCACCCGGTACATGCCCGCGCTGCGGCCGGTGAGATCGAACACCACCTCGATCGGCGCGAAATCACGATTGAACAGACGATGGGCGCGCAGGAGATAATCGTTGGTCGCCACCCGGACCTGCTGCTGTTGATCAAAATCGATCGGCCGAATCAGATGCATCGGCCGCCGCCCGCGCTCAGCAAGCGCTCCTTCTCCGCCTTGCGCATCTTCTTGAGCTGCGCCTCGCGGCGCGCCGCCTGCGCGCGATCGACACACGATTCTTGATAGACCAGCCGCACCGGCCGGCGTCCACGGGTGTATCTCGCCCCCAGCGCCGGATGCTCATTGTGCTCGTGCAACCGCCGCGCAAGATCCGTAGTGATGCCTGCATACAGACTCTCGTCCGCGCAGCGCAACAGATAAACAAACCAGGATTCAGACATGCGCGTAGTATACGCACAGGCGCGCGCGCGATGAAAACGAAAAGGCCAGGACGGGAACCGCGCTGGCCTTTTGGAATGAGTGGTGCCCGGGGGCGGAATCGAACCACCGACACGAGGATTTTCAATCCTCTGCTCTACCGACTGAGCTACCCGGGCGCCGGAAGAAGGCGTATTAAACCTGTAGAACGGTTCTGAGTCAAGCATCGCAGGCTCACCGCAATGACGGGGCGCGGTCGCGGCAGAATCGGCTACTTCGTGGGGGGGACGAAGTCCTCGGGCAGCTTGCCGCCGTCACCGAAGAAGAAGCTGGTCATCTGCTCTTCGAGAAACGCGCGATGCTTGGGATCGATGGGGCTGAGGCGGTATTCGTTGATCAACATGGTCTGGTGGCGCAGCCACATCTGCCAGCCTTCCTTCGAGACATTTTCGAAGATCCGCTTGCCCAGTTCGCCGGGATACGGCTGCCGGTCGAGACCTTCGGATTCTTTGCCCGTTTTGACGCACTTCACCATTCGACTCATTGATCCAAAACCTTTCACTAGCTTGTTTGCGCTGCGACTTGCGCGAGCAGGCGCTCCACTGGAGCGGCGAGCCCGCGCGCATCGGGTTGTTGAGTGTTATACCAGACTACGTCGCCGGGTTCCATGACCCGATGGCCGGCGGATGCCGCCTCCAGCATCAGCGGCTGGATGTCGAGGTGGAAATGGCTGAAGGTGTGGCGCAGCACCTCCCCCAGCGTGGGTTGATGCACCGTGAGCCCAAACCGGCGCGCGCACCATGCCTCGACCGGATCGTCCTGCGGCCACTCCGGCAGGCTCCACAAGCCGCCCCAGATCCCCGCGGGCGGGCGGCGTTCGAGCAGCACATGCCCGTTGGCATCGCGAATGATCAGCAGGGTGGCGGCGCGCACCGGCAGACTTTTGCGCGGGCGCGCGGCGGGGAACTCCTGCACCCGTTGCATCTCGCGCGCCTGGCAGCCGGATTGCAGCGGGCATTCCGCGCACCGCGGCCGAGTGCGCGTGCAACAAGTCGCGCCCAGGTCCATGATGGCCTGGGTGTACTCGGCCACGCGCTGTGGCGGGGTGTGTTGTTCGGCCAGCGTCCAGAGTCGTTTTTCGACGTCGGCCTGTCCCGGCCAGCCGGCGATGGCGTGATAGCGGCAGAGCACGCGCTTGACGTTGCCGTCGAGGATCACATGGCGGCTCCCGGTGCTGAAGGCGAGGATCGCCCCGGCCGTGGAGCGGCCGATGCCGGGCAGGGCCACGACCTGCTCGAAGTCGGCGGGAAAACGCCCGTGGTGATGATCGCGGATGTGCTGCGCGGCGCGGTGCAGATTGCGCGCCCGCGCGTAATAGCCCAGCCCGCTCCAGAGATGCAGCACCTCATCGAGGCCCGCGTCGGCGAGGCTCGCCACCGCGGGAAAGCGCGCCATGAAGCGCTGGTAATACGGGATGACGGTCGCCACCTGGGTCTGTTGCAACATGATCTCGGAGATCCAGATCGCGTAGGCGTCGCGCCCCTGCTGCCAGGGCAGGTCCTTGCGGCCGCAGCGGTCGTACCAGGCCAGGAGTTGGTCGGCGAAGGACTCACGCATCTCAGAAGCGCAGCAGATTCTTGAGTTTCTCTTCGGCCTTGTCCTTGAGCTTCTGCTCGACCTCTTGGCGCTTCTCCTCCACGGCCTCAGTGGCCTTGGCCTTGAGCTCTTCCTTCTTCTCCTCCACCTTGGCCTTGACCTTGGCCTTCAGGATCTCATCGAGCTGCACGTCGAACTTAGGCTGCGCAAACGGGCCGGTGACGCGCACCGGGATGTCCACGCCGCGCAGCGCTTCCATGCCGTCGTCCTGCACGTCGAGCGTTTTGACGAGTTTCGCGTGCACCAGGTAGTCGAGCTGCTCGGTGTTGAGATCGGCCTTGCCGCTGCCTGTGACGCGCAGCAGCGGCGCGCCCGCGCTCAAGTCATTATTGCTCACCACGCCGTTTTCGATCTTGAAACTCCCGGACAGTTCGGAGAATTCGGTCTTGTTCGGCCCGGTCTCCTCCGGCACCGGCTGGCGCTTGATCACGGCATGGGCCTTGCGGATCAGCGCAGGGATGTTCACGCCCTTGAACGCGCCGTCATCGACCCGCACGCGCGCGGTGCCGTTGAGCGCCTGCTTGAACGCGGCGACACTGTTGCCGCGCGTGGTGATGTCCGCGACGATCTCGGCGCGGCCTTCGATGAAATCCATCTTCAGCAGATCCACCATGAGCGGATTGATCTGCACGCCCTGCAAGGTCTCCCGCACCTTGAAGACGGGGACAGCCGGGCGCGCATCGAGCTGCGCGCTCCCCGCGAACTCGCCTTGATAGAGTTTCATCGCGATCGGGTCGAGATCGATCAGACCCTGGTCGGCCTTGAGCTTGAGCGCAAGATCGCTCAGCGTGGCGTTGGCCACCTTCACGCGCCCGGCCTTGAGACCGCCGGCGATGTTCAAGCCGCGCAGCGTCTCCAGCGGCAGGTCGATCGGCACGTTCGGATCGGCGGGCGAGGCTGGGGTCTGAGCGGTCGGCGCCTGCGCCGGGGGCGGCAGATAGCGGTCGACGTCGATGGCATCGAGCGCGAGATCGAAGCGAACGGCGGGATGGGCGAAGTCCGCGATACTGGCGTTCCCGGTGAGCTTGCTGTCATCGAGGGCCAGTTGCAGACGATCGATCTGCACCGCCTTGAGCGAACCCTGCACGCTCGCGCTCAAGCCCAGCCGCGCCAAGGCGCTGGCATCGGCGGTCTTGATCTCGGTGCCGAGCTGCTTGAGCAGGCCGCGCGCGTCGATGCCCTCGGCCGAAAGCTCGGCCTGATACTGGATCTCGCCCAGGATATCGCGCGCCGCCACCTTGCCGCGCAGCTCCACGCCGAGCGCGGCGAGGCGCAGCGCGTCGACCGCGAGTGTTTGCTGTTTCAAATCCGCGGCCACGTCCGCGCCGAGGCTCAATTGCAGCGCCTTGAGCGGTTGCAGGCCCGCGCCGCTGGCGTCGACCGTCAGCGCCAATCCGGTAGCGGAGTATTTCTCGTTGTTCAGATCCACTGCCACGCGCGATTTGAGATCGACATGCGCGGCGAGCGCCGGCGCGCTGCCGGAAAGATCGAGGGTCAGGGCCAGATCGAACGGCTCGGCAAAGCTGATCGTGCTGGTGCGCAGATTGAGCTGCGCGACTTCATAGCGCACCTTCTTCTGGCGATCGTCGAAGACCGCTGCAGCATTCTCGATCACGATCCCGCCCACCAGGAGGCGGGTGATCGGCGGCTTGCTCGGTGCCGCGGCGGGTTTCTCCTCGGCGGGGGCCGCGCCGCCCTTGGCCAGATCGCTCCAGTTCGAAACACCTTGTTCGTTGATCCGCAGATCGAGCTTCATGCCCTTGAGCACGAGGGTGGCGACCTCCACCTCCTGGCGCAGCAAGGGCAGGAGTTTGACTTTGACATTCACATCCTCGAGCCGGGCGAAGTCGCCCTCGAATCCGGCGGCGTTGCCCAGCGCCACCTCGCGCAGCTCCAGCCCCACCCAGGGAAAGAGCGAGAGATCGATCTTGCCGATGGCGAGCGTGCGCCCGGTGGCCTCATGCACGCGCTTGCCGATCTCGTCGCGATAATCGTTCGGATCGACGAACACGAGGACGGCAATCACCGTCAGCAACACCAGCGCCACCAACAGGCCCAGTGACAATGCAATAATTCGGATAGCTTTTCCCATGGGAGTCTCGATGCGGATCAGGAATGGTTTGAAACGGGGGATGCCGCTCCCGCGTGGGAGCGGTCGGTCAGTTCAATACACCGGAACGTTCGCGCTCCAGGCACACGGCCAGGGCCTTCACTAGCGAGGGCACCGTGCTATAGCCCAGGATCTCGGCGGGCAGGATCCAGGTCTGCTCCTCGTGCTCCCGGTCGAGCGTGATGTCGGTCGGGTCGTCGATGTCGAACAGGAAGGGGTGCACCACCCAGCAGGTGTTGTGCTCGGGCGCCGGCACCTCGATCGACGCGCCCTCGCACACGAGATGCGCCTGGCGCTTGGTCAGCCCGGTCTCTTCCTTGATCTCGCGCCAGACCTGGGTCAGCGGGGATTTGGTTTCGAGATACCCGCTCACCCCCGCCCAGCGGCCCTTGTAGGTGCCGACATCCGCGCTGCGGCGCAGCAGCAGGATGCGGTCGTTGTATCTCAAGAAGGCCGTGACGACTTCACATCGCTTGAGAGGCTCTGCCATGGTTTGCTCCTGCTACGCTTCAGTGGATGGCGACCAGCCGCCGGAATACGCTTCCATGTCGACGAGATCGGTGCGCCCGGTGGCGAATAGGCGGTCGACGTCCTCGGCGGTGATCTGCTGTTCGCGGCCAGCTTCATCTTGGTATTTCCAAGCGCCTTCCAGACACATCACCATCAGGGTGTCGATGATGTCGTCAAAGCGTATCGCGTGGATCGTCGCCAGGCGCCGAATGTCGGCCAGCGTCACTGCCGCAGCCTTCTTATGGAATTCTTCCACCAGCAACGCCTCCAGGGCGATATCCCATTTCGGCACATCGGTTGGATTGTCAGTCGATAGATCGATCGATGTTTTCATGTTCTTCACCTCCCTCAGCATCATCGCAGGCACACTCGCGCATTGACACGGACACCCGCGCTTTCACGCCATTTCATCATAAGCCAATCCGATCTGCACCAAAAGAACATCGCATCATCACAGCGCTGAGCTTCTGGTGTATCATTACGCTTCGAAATTTACGGTTAAGCAGCAGGTCGAACGTGGACACCCTCACCGGCAAAGAACGCTACAACGCCAACAAACTGGTCAAGCGGCTGCGCCGCCTCACCGGGCAGGCGATCGATGATTTCAAGATGATCGAGGCCGGCGACCGGGTGATGGTCTGCCTCTCGGGCGGCAAGGACAGCTACGCCATGCTCGACATCCTGTTGCACCTGCGCGAGCACGCGCCGATCGACTTCGAGGTCATCGCCGTCAATCTCGACCAGAAGCAGCCAGGCTTTCCGCCCGAGGTGCTGCCGAATTATCTCGACGGCCGTGGCATCCCGTACCGGGTCGTCGAGGAGGATACCTACCGCATCGTCAAGGACAAGATCCCCGAGGGCAAGACCACCTGCTCGCTGTGCTCGCGCCTGCGCCGCGGCATCCTCTACCGCACCGCCACGGAATTGGGCGCCACCAAGATCGCGCTCGGCCATCACCGCGACGACATCCTCGAGACCCTGTTCCTGAATCTCTTCTACGGCGGCCAGCTCAAGGCCATGCCGCCCAAGCTGATCAGCGACGACGGCCGCCACATCGTCATCCGGCCGCTGGCCTACTGCCACGAGAAGGATCTGATCAAGTTCGCCGCGCTGCGCGCGTTTCCGATCATCCCCTGCAACCTGTGCGGCTCGCAGCCCAATCTGCAACGCCAGGTCATCAAGGAGATGCTGCAAGGCTGGGAGAAGCGCCACCCCGGCCGGTTGGAGACCATGTTCAACGCCCTGCAGAACGTGAAGCCCTCGCACCTGGCCGATCCGCGGATCTACGACTTCATCCACCTGCGCACCCAGGACAGCCCCTTCCCCGATGGCGACACCGCCTTCGACAAGCCCGTCTTCGCGCCGAACGAGGAACCGGCGGGTGAACCGGTCACCTTCATTCCACGCCGCGGCGCCGTGCGCGAGGGCTCATAATGGATAATCCGGGATAATTTACAGGTGGCGTGATCTATGAAGGTGAAGATTACTTGCATATTACTGGTCATCGCCGCGCTTCTGCTCGGCGCGCACTTCTTGCGCCATGGGAATCTTTTCTTGGTGGCGCTGAGCGCGCTGGCGCCGCTGCTCCTGCTGGTGCGCCACCGCTGGTCCCTGTATGTGCTCCAGGCGCTGGCGTATGCGGGCGCGGGAGTCTGGATCTACACCGCGTTTCGCCTGGTGGAGTTGCGCAGCCAGTATGACCGCCCGTGGGGCGTGGCCGCCGTGATCCTCGGCACGGTGAGCCTGGTGACGCTGCTGGCAGGGCTGCTGCTCAATTCGCGGGGCATGAAAGACCGGTATCGTGGATAGGGACCGACGATAGATCGCAACGGCCCGTTACCAGTATCGTACCCGGCCGGTGTCCAGGTGCACGAAATCGGATTGCGGATAATATCCGACGCCGCCGGCGCGCAGTGTCATGGCGGCTTGGCGCAGATCGCTCAGGGCGTGGCCGGGGAGACGGATGTCGATCGCCTTGCCCTGCATGTGCAGGCTGCGCTTGGCCACCCCGTCGCTGCCCGCGGCCAGCTGGGCGTTGCTGGCGGGGGAGCGGTAGCCGGAGATGACCTCGAACGGCCGGCGGCCGTCGAGGCGGGTGTGCACGGTGTGCAACAGATCGAGCAGCGGCGGATCGATCGGCATGATCTCGTTGCTGCGATGGTCGCGCAGGATGTGGTCGATCCCGCGCAAGGCCTCGGTGAGATACTCCCCCTCCGCCCAATACACGGTGCGCAGCCTCTCGCCCGTGTGGGTGTTGTAAAAGGCCAGCGCCCGCTCGGCCGGTGCCACGCGCGCACGGGCCAGCCCCGGCAGCAGGGCCGCGCCGGTGAACATCACGCCAAGTTTCAGGAATCTGCGCCGGTTCAACATTCTTTGTGTCTCTTTCATCATTTATCGGCCTGCCGCGTGACATCTTGCGCCACACCGGCGCGCTCCGCGAACACCTCCCGCGCCCGTTGCTCGTCGATGCGCGCCCCAAGCGCCTCGGGCAGCGGACCTTGGCCGCGATTATATGCATCCGAGTGCGCCTCCAGGAACATCCGCCCGTCGGGCAGGCGCGCCAGCAGGGTGGCCTGATACACGATGCGCACCGGCATGCCGACGCGCACCTCAGCGAATATCGCGCCGATATCGTCCGGGTGCAGCCGGATGCAGCCATGGCTCTGGAACTGATAGACGCTCGCCGGGGCAATCGTGCTGTGGATGCCGTAACCGGGGCGGCTCAGGCCGATCCAATACTTGCCGAGCGGATTGTCCGGCCCCGGCGGCATCCGGGTCTGCACGACTTGGCCCTCGCGGCGCATCTCTTCCTGGATCGACTGCGGCACGATCCACGCCTTGTTGATCTCCAGCGCGCGTACCGTGAAATCGCCGGTGGGCGTGCGCCACGTCGGCCGGCCCAGGCCCACCGGGTAACTCGCCCGCACTTCGCCATTGCGAAAGAAGAACAGTATGCGCTGGGGCAGGTTGATCAGGAGGCCCTCGTCGAGCCGCTCGGGCACGATGTGCCGGTTGACGATGCGCAGCCGTTGGCCGGGGTGGATGTAGTCGTGGTAGGCGATCCCGTTGTCACGCGCCAGCGCCACGGCATCCACGCCATAGCGTGCGCCAATCCGGGTCAGATAATCTCCCGGCTGGATCACATATTCGAACTCTCCCCCGGTGATCGTCTCCGGCACGACCGGTGCCGAAGGCTCCTCGGCCAGGGCGAGGCCCGACCATAGGCACAGCAGGAGCCCCGCGCGCCGGAGGGCGTCTCGCGCGGCCAAGGTGACAGGCGCGGTGTCATGGCGTTTCGTCGAGTGGACCCTCATGCTATTCATCCTACTGCATTTCCGCCGGATCACACGCTGGCATTCCCGAGCGCATGACCTACTATTCTTTAGTACTGCCATCAGAAATCAGGAGGCGTCCCATGCTCAACATCCGTCATCACGAGGATCGCGGCCACGCCGATCACGGCTGGCTCGACACCTATCACACCTTTTCCTTCGCCAGCTACCACGACCCGCACCACATGGGATTTTCCGTGCTGCGCGTGATCAATGACGACACCATCGCCCCCGGCCGGGGCTTTTCCAGCCACAACCACCGCGACATGGAGATCCTGAGTTACGTGCTCGAGGGCGCGCTGGCGCACCAGGACAGCCTGGGCAACGGCTCGGTGATCCGACCCGGCGACATCCAGCTGATGAGCGCGGGCAGCGGCGTGACGCACAGCGAGTATAACCACTCCTTCGACGTGCCGGTTCACTTTCTGCAAATCTGGATCCTGCCCGACGCGTACGGGCTGGAGCCCGGCTATCAGCAGTTCCACATCCCCGCGGAGGAAAAGCGCAATCAATGGCGCCTGATCGCCTCGCGCAACGGCGGCCGCAACATCGCGCGCATCCATCAGGACGTTCGCATCTACGCCGCCGTGCTCGATCAGGACACCCTGCTCGATTACACCCCCGCCCCGCAGCGCAAGCTCTGGCTGCATGTGGCCAGCGGCGCCGTGCTCCTCAACGGCAGCTCGCTTGATGCGGGTGACGGCGTGGGCATCCTCAAGGAAGATAAAATCGTGCTCCGCACCGAGGATCAGGCCGAGGTGCTTTTGTTCGACTTGCCGTAGGAACCGTATGAGAGAAAAGCCCGCCCCGTCCGAATTCGCCCTCCACGAACTGCTCGCCCGCCGCTGGAGCCCGCGCGCCTTCGACCCCGGCAAGCCGCTCACCCTAGACGAGATCGCCACGCTGCTCGAAGCCGCGCGTTGGGCGCCATCGTGTTTCAACGCGCAGCCCTGGCGCTATCTGGTGTGCGACCGCAGCACCCATCCCGAGAGCTGGGCGCGGCTGCACGGCTGTCTTACCGAAAAAAATCAACGTTGGGCGAAAAACGCCCCGCTGCTGCTCTTGTGCTGCGGCGCGGAGCGCTTCCCCCACAACGGCCAGCCCAACCGCTGGCATCAGTATGACAGCGGCGCGGCCTCGCTGAGCCTGTGCCTGCAAGCCACCGCGCTGGGGCTGGCGGCGCATCAGATGGGCGGTTTTGACCAGGCCAAGGCGCGCGAGACGTTCAACATCCCGGCGGACTATGTCCCGCTGGCGGTGATCGCCATCGGCCATCCCGGCGCGCTGGAACAGTTGGACGCCGATTTTCACGAGGCGGAACTGGGACCGCGCCAGCGCGATGAACGCGATGCGCATTTTTTCATGGGCAGCTGGCCAGCGGCCGGACACGTCGGTTCTTAGGGAGCTCTGAATTGATCGGAGGCTCCTTAAAATTTTGATAAATAAAAAACTTTCGCAACACCGTGGAACTTTTGCCAGGGCGCACAGTCTCATTTTTGGTTGACGCAAAAAGAGACTTCCCCCGGTCTCCGCGAAACCAACATAACTATAATTAACCCCCCAATCCCCCCTACACCAGTTCCGTACCCGGAATACGGAACTGGGACTTCTTTATCCCACACCCACAATCTCTTTCAACAACGCGTTTTTGCGTGCCGCCGCGGCACCCCCGAGGGCGAACCCTCGTAAACCGCCGTCACTGTCGCGGTATTCGGCTTGAACACCGTCATCCAGCGTCGCAATCCGCCATTCGCCCGGCACGTCCGGGGCCGGGGGCAGCACCACGATTGAATACGCGGGCGTCTTGACCACCACCGGCATCGGCGGATAACTGACCTCGGTCCGCACGCCGGTGAGCGTGGCGGCCAGGGCGCGCGCGCCGTGCATGATGGGCAGGACGAACGGCAGCACCTGGCCATCGACCTCGGCGCAATCGCCCAGGGCGTAGATGTCCTGCGCGCTAGTTTGCAGATAGTGATCCACCACGATGCCGCGCCCGACGCGCAACCCCGCCACAGCCGCCAGCGCGGTGCGCGGGCGCAGCCCGAGGGCCGAGAGCACGACATCGGCCGGGATCACACCCCCGTGCTTCAAACCGATCCGCACACCCTTCGCATGACGTTCGATGCTCACCGCCTCGTCGTGGGCGTGCCAGCGCACCCCGGCCTGGACCAGCGCCTGCTGCAAGGCAGCCCCCACCGCCTCCGGCACCAGCCGACCCAGCGGCGCCGCGCCGCGGTCGATCACCTGCACGGCATGGCCAGCGCCGATCAAATCATTGGCGAACTCACACCCGATCAGCCCCCCGCCCAGGATGGCCACCCGCTTGGGTCCGCCCGCCAGCGCTTGCTCAAATCGATGATAATCATCCAGGTCGTTGACTTGCAGGATGTGCGCGCCCGCATCGCCCGCGAGCGCGGGAGGCATGGAATCGCTACCCAGCGCCAGCACCAGGGCGCTGTAGTGCATCTTCACGCCATCGACCATGATCGAATGCGCGATCGGGTCGATTGCCTGCACGGTGCGGCGGGCAAGGATCTCGGCGTTGAGCTGCTCGGCCATGTGCGCCGCCGGCGTATTGACCAGCGCTGCGGCCGTCTTGCCCTTGCTCAGGGCGTTGGAGAGCATCGGCTTGGAGTAGAAATCCGCGCTGTCGCGACTGATCAGACGCAGCGGCACCTGCGGGTCGCGCTTGCGCAGCTCGCGGGCCAGCGTGTAGGCGGCCAGGCCGCTGCCGATGAAGGTGATCGGGTGCATGAGGTCTCCTCTATGTTGCACTTGGCATGAAGCCCGGATATTCGACGAGCGATCTAGGCGAGCGATACGAGCGCCCATGGAATATCCGGGGTTGATGTAGGAGCCATCTTCAGATGGCGAATCAGCGCCGGCTGATCGCACGCTGAAGCGTACTCCTACATACCGGAACATCCCGGTAGGAGCCATCTTTAGATGGCGATTAAGCGCCGGCTGATCGCACGCTGAAGCGTGCTCCTACACGACGGACTCCAGCTTCAGGCGATCTCCACCATCTCGAAGTCCGCCTTGGCCACACCACAATCCGGGCAGGCCCAGTCGTCCGGGATGTCGTCCCAGCGGGTGCCGGGGGCGAGGCCTTCGGCAGGCAAGCCCGCCGCTTCGTCATACACAAATCCACATACCACACATTGCCACTTTTTCATTTGCTTGCTCCTGTTTGTCGATGCACACGTTATTTCTTCGCCCGGGCCAAGGTCTCCCGGTAGTGGTTGGCGTGACGCTCTTCCACCTTGGCCAGCGCGGCGAAGCGCTTGGCGGCCTTGTCCAGAGTGTCCTTGAATTGCGCGGCATGTTCACGCGATTCGGCGATCTGCTCATCGATCTCCGCCACCGCCGCGGTGTTGCCCTCTGCGACCGCCTTGTGGCGGAACGAGGGGTACATCTCGGTATATTCGTAGGTCTCGCCCTCGATGGCCATGGTGAGGCATTGCGCCGGGTTCATCTGCGCCTTGGGGTAGAGCAGGTCGAGATGGCCGAAGGCGTGCTGGACCTCCTGCGCGGCGGTCTCCTCGAAGACCTTGGCGCTGGCCTCGTCACCGTGGGCGCGGCAGATCTTGGCGAAGTACAGATACTTGATATGGGCCATCGATTCACCGGCGAAGGCGGCTTCGAGGTTCTTTATGGTGACGGATGCGGGGTGTGTCATGGCGTGTCTCCTCTGTTGTTTGCACTGTCCACGAGAGAGAGTTTCGGCCACGCACGTAAATTAATCTAATTGATTGTTAGAATGTCATTGATAGCATTTAGCTATCGCTACGCAGAGACTCCCGGCAGGGCGCAGGCCAGTATGCCGCGCCGCAAGGTCTCGATGGCCTGGGGACGCGGGAAGGACTTGCGCCAAGCGAGCGCGACCTGGCGGGAGGGTGTGGGGGATTTAAACGACCGGTAGACGATCAGGCCATCGGCGTCGTTGACCGCCGCGCTGCTGGGCAACACCGTGATCCCCGCGCCGCTGGCGACCATGTAGCGGATGGTTTCGAGCGAGCCGCCCTCCAGCGACTGTTGCATGGCACTGCTTTGCTGCGCCAGCACCGGAAAGGCCTGCAAGACCTGGTCGCGAAAACAGTGCCCGGCGCCGAGCATGAAGAGGTTTCCCTTGGACAGGACCTCGCCGTCCAGCGCCCGCTGCCCCGCCCAGGGATGCCCGGCCGGCAAGGCAACGACGAAGGGCTCCTCGTACAAGGGCATGGTCAGGATGTTCGGCTCATCGAACGGCAGCGCGATGATGATGGCATCGAGCTTGCCCTGCTTGAGCCGTTCGCTCAGCACGGCGGTGTAGTTTTCCTCGATCAGCAGCGGCATCTGCGGGGTCTGCTGGTGCATGATGCCGATCAGACGTGGAAACAGATACGGACCGATGGTATGGATCGCCCCCACGCGCAGCGGTCCGGCCAGCGGATCGCCCTGCTGCACGGCCAATTGCTTGAGTCGCTCAACCTCTTCCAGCACGCGCTGGGCCTGCTCCACGATGCGCGCGCCGGTCTCGGTCAAGCGCACTTCGGTGGGGGTACGTTCGAAGAGCTCGACACCCAGCTCATCCTCGAACTTTTTGATGGCCACGCTCAAGGTGGGCTGGCTGACGAAACAGGCCGCCGCCGCACGCCCGAAATGGTGTTCCCGGGCCAGGGCGATGATGTAGCGCAATTCAGTGAGGGTCAAACGGGGATTCCTATCCGGTGTAGGCCTCTTTGGAAGCGAGATATTCATTCTCGGCCAGCGTGCTCTCCCGCCCGAGGACGGCATTGCGATGCGGGAAGCGGCCGAAGCGCTTCACTATATCACGGTGGTGCCTGGCCCACTTCAGGTTCTCCGGCATGCCGGCGGCCTCGAACAGACTCACCGAAAGCTCCTGATCCCGGAGGGTTTCGCTGTGCATCAGCGGCAGATACATAAAGGTCTTTTGCTCCTTGCTCAACCCCTTATCCAGACCCTCGACCACCGCCTCCTTGCAGATCCGCTGCGCCTGAGCCTCCGTGGCAAAGGCCTGCGGCGTGTTGCGAAACATGTTCAGCGGGAATTGATCGAGCACGATCAACAACGCCAGGCATGACCTCGGCGCCTCCGCCCAGTGATCCAATTCACCCGCCGCAGCCGCCTGATAAGTGGCCAGAAATCGTTCCCGCAGCAATGTATCGAACTCCGGCGTGGCATTGAACCACAGCTTCTTGATCTCGGGAGAAAACCAGAACTCCAGGATATCTCCTGCTGAAACCCGCGACTCCTCGTTCATCGCCCACCCCTCATCGCGCCACATCGTATTAGCCTTCCCCGCTTCGACCCGGATTTTTCACTATTAACCCGGCGACAAAATAGATCTGGTGTACTGTTCCCTCTCCCTCAGGGA
>CAZKZP010000053.1:0-19242 GCA_964557295.1 uncultured Chromatiales bacterium
CATCCTGCTTCCAGTACCGGCAAGGCAAGACACCGCCCAAGACCAACATCCACACATCCCAGGGATGTTTAGCAACACAGTGGGATCGAGTTTGTGAACACATCAACTTAATTGGAGACATCCTATGAAAAACATGAAGCAACAAGGTTTCACCTTGATCGAGTTAATGATCGTCGTCGCGATCATCGGCATTTTGGCCGCCGTCGCGATTCCTGCGTATCAGGATTACACTATTCGTGCCAAAGTCACTGAGGGCTTGAATCTCGCTTCATCAGCCAAAGTCGCTGTGTCGGAAGGCTACATGAGTAATGACATGGCCGGCATGACCGCACAGGCTACTGCGTGGAACGCCGCATTTACACCATCAAAGTACGTAGGCGCTTTAGCGATTAATGCAGCCAATGGCGAGATCCAGATCACTTTCAATGGTGTTGACGCACCGGCACAAATCACAGGGCAGACCTTGATACTTACCCCCTCGATCAATGGGGCTGCATTGGTAGCTGGACTTGCAGGCAACATCGACTGGGCATGTGCATCAGTAAATACAGCCACAGCAACAGCTCGCGGCCTACCGGTCACTGCTGGCACACTTGTTGCGCGCTATGCACCTACTGAATGTCAATAATTCTCTCATCAACACAAAAGCCCCAGCGCATGCTGGGGCTTTTATTTTTCAGAAACACAATTATGCATGCTACCCAAAGCCTCTGCGGTGACCGCACATTTCAATATAGTCTTCCAATTTATCCAGAAACCAGCTCCGAGCCCGAATACAGACCAACAGTACATCAGAGGCTTTCTACCCATACGCATCATGATCTCTCGTAATTAAAACCCCCGCCCTTTTGCAAGCGAACACCCCATCAATCGGAACTTATGCATGAATTGATAACGCCCGCCAAAAAGATGTTATATTCGCCTGCAAACTATTAAATATCTTGAATTGAAACATCAATGGCAACCCTCAGCATTATCATCCCAAGCAAGAATGAGGCTCGAAGCTTGAGTCAGCTGCTTCCACAACTGACTCAACAATTCCCAAAAGCAGAAATTATCCTTGTTAATGACGGATCTTCCGACAATACTATCGAGATATGCGGAAGAGTTGGTGTTCTGCTTCACACCCATCCCTACACCATGGGCAATGGCGCGGCGATCAAAACCGGGGCGCGGGCGGCGACGGGGGATATTCTGGTCTTCATGGATGCAGACGGGCAGCATCGGCCGGAGGATATACAGCGGCTGCTAGCGAAGTTGGAGGAAGGCTATGACATGGTGGTCGGGGCGCGCGATGGCGAGGGGCAGGCGAATGTGCATCGCTGGGCGGCGAATAGCTTTTACAACAAGCTTGCGAGCTGGATGACCAATCAGCGGATCGATGATCTCACCTCGGGGTTTCGTGCGGTGCGGGCGGAGAAGTTCCGCGAGTTTCTGCATCTATTGCCCAACGGTTTTTCCTATCCGACGACGATTACCATGTCATTCTTCCGCGCCGGGTATCCGGTGGCCTATGTGCCGATCAAGGTGGAGAAGCGCATCGGCAAGAGTCACATCAATCTGTGGCGCGATGGTGTGCGTTTTCTGTTGATCATCTTCAAGATCGGCACGCTGTACTCACCTCTCAAACTCTTTCTGCCGATCAGTCTGTGTCATTTTCTGTTAGGACTAGGCTATTACGCCTACACCTTCTTCACCGAGGGGCGCTTCACCAACATGAGCGCCTTGTTGTTGACCACGGCGGTGATCATTTTTCTGATCGGCCTGGTCTCGGAGCAAATCACCACGCTGATCTATCAGACTCGCGCCGGCGAGCACAAAGACAAATGAAGGTGCTGATCGATATCGGTCATCCGGCGCATGTGCATTTTTTCCGCCAGCCGATCCGCTTGCTGAAGGCACACGGGCATGAGGTGATCATCACCAGCCGCGACAAAGAGTTCGCGCTGCAATTGCTGGATGAGATGAAGCTGCCGCATCATCCGCTGTCGGCGCTGAAAAAGGGCGGATTACTCACGCTGGGCCGCGAGCTGATCCAGCGCAATCTCGCGCTGCGCCAGGTGGTGAAGCAGGAGCGGCCCGACATCATGGCCGCGATCGGCGGGGTGTTCATCGCGCAGGTCGGCAAGCTGACGGGCGTGCCGTCGCTGGTGTTTTACGATACCGAAAACGCGACGCTGCAAAACGCCATCACCTATCCCTTCGCCTCGGCGGTGATCGTGCCGCGCTGCTATGAAACCTGGCTGCCCAAGTTGAGGCATATCCGTTACGCGGGTTATCACGAGCTTTCCTATCTGCATCCAAGCTATTTCACACCGGATCGCGCGCGCGCCATCGCCAACGGCCTGGCCGAACAGGGCGAGACCTTTTTCCTGCGGCTGGTCTCCTGGCAGGCGAGCCACGACATCGGCGAGGCCGGATGGAATACCGAATTATTGCGCAAGGTCGTGCACAGGCTTTCCCAGCACGGCAAGGTGCTGATTTCATCTGAGGCGCAACTCGGCGAGGAATTCGCGCCCTACCTGTATCGCGGCAAGGTCAACGAAGTGCATCACGTGATGGCCTACTGCCGCGCCTTCATCGGCGAGAGCGCGACCATGGCCTCGGAGTGCGCGGTGCTGGGCGTGCCGGCGATCTACGCGGCGCGCACCGGGCGCGGCTACACCAACGAGCAGGAGCGCCGTTATGGACTGGTGCGCAATCTGCGCGAGCTGTCGTGGGAGAAGCTCGGCACGCTGATCGATGAGATCCTCGCGCAGCCGCTCGCGCATTGGCAGGCGCGGCGCGCGCAACTCTTGCACGAGACTATTGATGTGGCGGCCTTCGCCACTGATTGCATCGAGACCTTTCCCACACCGCTGCGGGCCTATCAAGCCGCGCGCAAGGCGTAGCCATGTGCGGCATCGCCGGTTGGTTTTCCTCCGCGCCACTGAGTGAGCAAGCGCACCTCGCGCCCTTGCGGCGCATGATCGCGGCCATCGCGCATCGCGGCCCGGATGGGCGTGGCACGTTCATCTACCCGCACGCGGCACTCGGCCACGCGCGCCTGGCGATCATCGATCTGGACGCCGGCACGCAACCGATGCACAGCCATGATGGGCGCTACAGCATCATCTTCAACGGCGAGATCTATAACTTCCGCGAACTCAGAAATGATCTGGCACAACGCGGCCATCGCTTCACCACGCATTCCGATACCGAAGTGATCATGGAGCTCTTTCGTGCGCACGGCTGGCCGGGCTTCAACCGGCTGCGCGGCATGTACGCCTTCGCGTTATGGGACCATCAAACCGCGGCCGGCGTGCTGGCGCGCGATCCGCTGGGCATCAAGCCGCTGTTCCTGCGCCGTGAGGCCACGGGCATCTGCTTTGCCTCCGAGGCCAAGGCGATCCTGGCCCGCGACAATCTGCGCGCCGCGCTCGATCCCGCCGCGCTGCATTTGTTGATGAATTTCCGTTATGTGCCCGGCGAGCACAGCCTGTTCAAGGACATCACCCAGATTGCACCGGGCGCGGTGTTGGAGTGGCGCGCGCATGGCGCACAGAATACTTTTCGCATCGCGCCGGAAGCACCTGCCAGCGCTTCGCTTCTAGACGCGCTGCGCGATTCGGTGCGCGCGCATTTCACCTCCGATGTGGAGGTCGGCGCCTATCTCTCCGGCGGGATCGATTCGGCGGCCATCGTCGCCTTGGGCAAGGAATACTGCGAGCGACCGCTGCGCACCTTCACGTTGAAAGTCGGCGATGATCCGAACGAAGCGGCGAACGCCGCGCGCTCCGCCGCGCTGTTGGGCGTGAGCAATATTCAAGCAGAATTACCTGAAGACCTCGCCGTGCAATTGCCCCGCCTCGTCTGGCATCTGGAGACCCCCAAGATCAACGCGCTGCAAGTCAGCCAACTGGCGCAGCTCACGGCGCGGCATGTGAAGGTGACGCTCTCCGGTCTCGGCGGCGATGAATTGTTTTACGGCTATAACGCGCACAAGATTCTGCTCGATGCCTGCCAAGCCCACCGTGTTCTGCCCGGCCTCGTGACGCGCTCACTGGGCAGCACGAGCGCCAAACTCGCCGCGTTATTGCGCAAGCCGCTCTGGAGCGAGAGCGAACGCGCATTCCACATGCTGCGGTCACTCGGCGATTGGCCGCGCGTCTACGGCCTGCTGCGCAATGTGTGGGACAGTCCCGCGCTGCGCCAGCAGATCTACGGCCCGCGCCTGCTGGATCAGCCGTTGCCCGATGCCTTCGACGAGATCGAACAACACTGGCCCGATCATGCAGACCCGGTCACCGCGATGGCGCACTATGAATTCAAGCACAAGATGGTCAACGATCTGCTCTGGCAAGAGGATCGCGTGAGCATGGCCGCGGGGCTGGAGGTGCGCGTGCCGTTCGTCGATGCGGCCTTCGCCGCGCAGGTGCAGCGCCTCGACCGCGCCACGCTGATGCCGCGTCATCGCCTCAAGGGCTACATGCGCACCATGCTCGCAGATGTGCTTCCCCGCGAGATCTTCGCGCGCCCCAAGAGCGGGTTTCAGGTCTCCTCGCCCGCGTTTTATCATCAGCACCTTGCGCCGTTGGCACAGCATTATCTGCACCCGCAGCGCATCGCCGACATCGGCCTGTTCAATCCCGCCTTTGTCGCGCACGTGCTCGCGCAGCGGCCGGCACAAGCCCTGCGCTGGCACTATTTCATGCTTTACCTTATGCTCTTAACCCATTTGTGGATCGAGATGTTTGAAGCCGGTCATGTCCCAGCCAATATCAGCACAGCAGATTGAAACCGTCCTCGATCAGGTCTATGACTGGAGCCTGCGCCAGGATCTGAAGGGCTATAACAAACATGACGGACTCAACAGCCCGATCCTGCGCGCCGCGCTCGGCTGGGGCCGCTGGCCGCGCATGATCGCCATCCAGGGCGTGATGCGGTTTCCGTTCAATCTGCGCCCGCTGCTGCTCACCCCGAAGACCTACAACCCCAAAGGCCTCGCGCTGTTCACGCTGGGGCTGCTCGACCGCTACCGTTCCGCTCAGCAACACTATCATCTCGACGAGGCCGAGCGCCTGCTCGCCTTGCTGGAAACGCTGCGCTCGCCGGGCGACTGGTCCGGCGCCTGCTGGGGCTATCACTATCCCTGGCAAGATCCCGGCTTCTACGCGCCGAGCAACACGCCCAACGCCGTGGTCAGTTGTTTCGTCTGCGAGGCCTTTCTCGAGGCCTACCGGATCACGGGCCATGCGTATTATCTGAGCACGGTCAAAAGCGCGATCGATTTTTTTCTCAACGATCTGACCGTGCTGAAAAACGAACCCGACGAGCTTTGCCTGGGCTATATGCCACTGCCGATGACCATGCGCGTGATGGACGTCAGCATCCTGATCGGCGCGGTGATCGCGCAATACGCACAGTTGAGCGGCGATGACACGCACTGCGCCACCGCCGCGCGCCTGGTGCGTTATGTGGTCAACCGGCAGACCGATTATCACGCCTGGTGGTACACCGATCCGCCCGGCGATTCGCACATTACGCACGACAATTATCACACCGGCTTCATCCTCGATGCGCTGCAGCGCTACATGGATGCGACCGGCGACTACACCTGGCAAGACAGATATGACGCCGGCCTCGCCTATTACGCCGAACACCTGTTCAACGCCGACGGCTCGCCGCGCTGGATGAACGACAAGGACTTTCCGCACGACATCCACGGTGCGGCACAGGGCATCCTCACCTTCTCGCGCCATCTTGCTACCCATGGCAGCCTGGTCGACAACATCATCCGGTGGTCGATAACGAGCATGTATCATCCAGAGGGTCGGTTTTACTATCAACGAACCAAATACTTCACCAAGAAATTCACACTATTGCGTTGGTGCAATGCATGGATGACAAGAGGGCTTTGCGCCTATTTACGACACTCCAAAAACGCAGAAACACCCTCTGATTAAGCGCGCCCGATAGAGATCGAATCCATGCACAAAGAGCATTTGCACTTTCTGATTTGCCCTAATTGCAAAAATAAACTGACCATCAAGGTGGTCAAAGAAGAAGTAATCGGCAAAATTAAGGACGGAACTCTGGAATGCCTGTATTGCAGTCAAGAATACCCTGTGATCGATTTTGTCCCGCGGTTTGTTCCTAGCGAAAACTATGCCTCTGGTTTTGGGCTGCAGTGGAACATACACTGCAACACCCAATATGACTCCTATACTTCCCTCCCCCTATCCGAAACACGCTTCTTTGAGTCATCTGGTTGGTCCAGAAAAATGCCAGGGGAACTAATTCTGGAAGCCGGCAGTGGGTCGGGGCGTTTCACCGAGCACGCAATCAACACAGGTGCCTTCGTCATCTCCTTCGACTTCAGCAACGCGGTGGATGCCAATTACAAACACAATGGGCACAACAAGAACGTGCTCATTGTCCAGGCGGACATACTGAATCCTCCGGTGAAACCAAAATCCTTCGATAAGGTTTTTTGCTTCGGAGTTTTGCAACACACCCCAAATCCACAGGCCTCATTTAAATCACTGGTGCGTTTCGTAAAGCCAGGCGGATCGCTCGCCATAGATATCTACAAAAAGAATCGCCTCGGCAAACTGGTATCCTTCACTCCTGCGCCGCCAACCAAGTACTATATACGCCCTGTCACGAAACGCATGAATCCGATGACACTATACAGGTACATAAAAATATATATCGATTTTATGTGGCCACTTTGCATGCTGATTAGAAAAATACCGAAAATCGGCCGCAATATAAACTGGATGCTACTTGTTGCAGATCACACCAATTTGTCTATTGATGCAACAGTGGCTAAACAATGGGCATATCTCAATACCTTCGACATGTTGGCCCCGCATTACGATCATCCGCAAACCTTGAACACGATAAGAAAATGGTTCAAAGACGCAGAGCTTATCGAATGCGACATTAACTATGGTTACAATGGAATTGTCGGACGAGGCCTGACGAGATCAGACGATTTCTTCGTGTCACGATTACAGCGCCCAAGCGAATGATGAAAACCGTCGACAATGCCCCGCTAATCTATGTCATAGGCAAGTTTGCCAATATATTGCTGGCGCCTGCCGCAGTAATCATTTTGCCCGGGGTTTTAGGCGATGAAGGCTACGGTCGCTACGGCTATTGGTTTGGCCTAATCAGCATCTATCTGGTGCTTTTTGATCTCGGCGCATCCCCAATGCTGCGGCGCTTTTTGCCAGAATTGGCCGTCAACAATCCTCCGCAAGCGGGCTCGCTTTTCTGGCTTTCACAACAACTCAAGCTGATACCCCTTGCACTGCTAGCCGCCAGCCTTATCTTCACAGACACCCCATCCACAACCTTCGGCCTGATACTGGCCGCCTTAATGGCCGCCTTTGCCACTAATCTCGCCGATGTCTTCTATGCCTATCAAAAGATGGGGGCGCAAGCACTCGCACAGTTGTCGCGAAAAATATTACGCTTAGCATTAGTTCCTATTTTCTATGTGATCTGGGATGTCCCTGGGATACTTTTCGCATTGCTTGTCGCTGAATTTGTCGGCTTGGTTATCGCCACACCTGCGCTCAAATTATTTACCAAGACACGTCAACCGATCGATAGGCCATTTGGCAGCTATTATCAACAAGGGTTCCTGGTGTTTTTGTCCTTCTTTTTTGCCACGCTGTTGGGAAGATCACCCGTCGTTGCCGCGGAATGGTCCGGCCTGACATTGGAAGAAGTGGGCCGCATCGCCTTGTGCGTTGACCTGACCTATTTTGCCCTGAAAGAGCTGCTCAACGCCATCAGCGAAAGTATTCTGCCTCGCCTGATCATGCATCATGCGTCAGGACGCCGAGACACATCACATCGCCTGATTGCCCTTAATTACCGCGCCGTCAACTTTTCCCTATTAGGCGCTGTTGCTCTTGGCCAAGGCTTAAGCACGTCATTTCTACCATTGCTGGGCAGCAATTTTTATATGGCGGAATCAGAATTGCGCGTGCTCATGTTCGGGGTAATGTTTAGCTGCTGGAATCATATACATAATCAGCAGCTGTTTATTGAAAATCGATGCAAACAGATTGTCTTGAATCAGGGTGTTGGACTGCTGGTTAATTTCATTTGCCTTGCATTGCTGAGATCTACCGATCAGCTTGACATACATGGACTTAGCTGGGCGCTGACGCTCGGCATGGCGTCAACAGCATTAGTCTCCTACCTGACCGTGCGAACCGAACTGCCGCGCGGACTCGCGTGGCCGCAATTTTTGCGTTCTATCCCCGCAGCTCTCATAGTTGGCTATGCGCTATACATGTGGGAGCCGCATGGTTTACTGACCACAATTTTTGCTGGTTTACTGGGCGGCATCACCTACATAGTGGTGGCGATATTATGCCAAGGTCTTCCCAAAGAAGACCTAAAGCTGTTTCGTCAAATGATCCCAGGGAGAAAGCCCTAATATGTGCGGAATCTGCGGGTACGCCAGCCCTGCGGCGGGAACAGAGCGGGATACACCTGACACCCTGTCGCTTATGCTCGACACGCTTTACTGGCGCGGCCCAGACGATGAGGGGCGCTTTCAAACTCCAGGGATTGTAATGGGCATGCGCCGCTTGGCTGTCATCGATCCCAACGGTGGTAAACAACCTTGGCAAGATACGGATAGCGGCGTCACGCTCGTCTACAACGGTGAACTGTATAATCACCTCTCCCTGCGCAAAACCCTGGAGCAATCTGGTCACGTTTTTTCCAGCCAAAGCGACACTGAGGTTGTTGCACGCGCCTACCTTGAATATGGCGCAAAGTTTGTCAATCACCTCAACGGCATGTTTGGACTGGCCATCTGGGATCCACGCAATCAGTCTCTATTACTTGCGCGCGATCATCTGGGACAGAAACCTCTGTACTATCACCAGAACAACAACACCTTGGTGTTTGCCTCCGATCTGCGCGCCGTTCTGGCGCACCCAGACGTGCCCAGTCAGATTGACATGCATTCTTTAAGTGACTATTTGCGTTACCGGCATGTGCCGGGGCCGCACACCATCATTGCAGGCATCCGGCAACTCCCGCCCGGCCACTTGTTGATCTACCAAGGCGATGGTGTGTGCCGCGAAACCCCTTATTGGGTGCCGAGCTTTACGCCCGACAAGCGCATGGATCTTCACGGAGCCGTTGAAGAGTTCAACAAAATTTGGCCCGGCATCGTGCAGCGGCATATGCTCAGTGATGTACCGTTGGGCGCCTTCTTGAGCGGCGGTATCGATTCCAGCTTGGTGGTGGCAGAGGCGGTAGCCGCCAACGCCAATTTCAAAACTTTTTCCATCGCCTTTGGCGAAAAAGATTTTGATGAAACACCTTATGCCGTTAATGTCGCTCAGCTCCTTGGCAGTGAACACCAAGTAATCGAATTCACTGGCTCATTGGCTACGCTATTAGAAGAGTGGGCACGCGCCTACGACCAACCCTTTGCGGACCCCGCGTGTTTCCCGCTACTGATATTGGCCCGGGAATCACGTCGCCACATTACCGTAGCTTTGACCGGAGACGGAGGAGACGAGCTATTCGCCGGCTATCAACGTTATCGATCAACCTTGCTGGGACGCCGCATTGCGCATATCCCAAAGCCCCTTAGGCAACTTGCGGCGTCGACGTTGGCCAGCATTGCGCTTTCACTGCCAGCGGGCGCCCCCTCGCGACGATGGCTGGATGCTGCGGCACGCCGTATTGGCCTGATCAAAGATGACATTGCCACTGAATATCAGCAGCAGTTTTGGACCTTTAATGATCAGCAATTGTCGAGCATCCTGAACGAGAGTCATCCGACCCGAGTCAGCTCGATTGCGCTAATTGAAAATCGCCAGCTTTTGGAAGAGATGCTGCATTATGACATGACTCACTGGCTGCCGGATCAGATGCTGGTAAAGATGGATAGAGCCAGCATGGCTTATTCGCTGGAGGCCCGGCTGCCCTTTTTAGATCGCGAAATGGTTGATTTCTCACTGCGCATCCCCGCCGCCACACACATCTCCGGCCGCACCTTGAAATGCGTGCTCCGCAATGCAGCGGCCCAGCGGTTGCCACACGCCCTGGCCAATCGACCCAAGCATGGCTTTGCCGTGCCTGTTGACCGCTGGTTGCGCGCTGAATCGAATCTCATAGACGCGATTTTCGAAAATGGATTGAAGCAAAACCCTGATCTATTGAACCACAGCGCCGTTCAGCGCCTCTGGTCCGAACATAAGACCGGCAAATTCAACCACGGGGAACGGTTATTAACATTGGTGATCCTATTGGTGTGGATTGAAGCAGTGCTGAACGCCTCGCAACACAAATAGAGTGACAATTTGCCGCCTTACCTAGTTAGTTTTAACCATAGAATCAAGAAATCCTAACCACTCGCGAATGATTACATCGGTCTTATATCGTTGAGCGGTTGCTTTCGCTTGCACAGCGAGCTGCCTCCGCGTCTCTGGTTGGGATATCAATCGCCTCATTGCCGCACTCAAGGACGCGACATCCTCCGCCGGCACCAACAGGCCATTCTTTTCATTCGCGATGATTTCATTCGGACCGCTCGGACAATCAAAACTAATTACCGGCAATCCGTGTCCCATTGCCTCCACCAAGACATTGCCGAAACCCTCATATCGGGATGAGAGCACAAAAAGTTCAGCACGCTCCAAATATTCTGCTGGATGTCTGGTGGCCCCTGGCAATGAAACACGCCCCGACAACCTCAGTTCCACAATAAGTGCCGACAGCTCCGCGCGAGCAGCACCCTCACCCAGTATGACAAGATTCCAGCCGGGGAAGTCATCCACAATGCGCGCGAATGCTTGAATTAATAAATCAAAGCCCTTTTGGTGTATCAACCGCCCCATCCCTACGATGATGTGGGAATTGTGCGCGGTCAATGCAATCCCTCGCGCAGCACTTGGATCATCGACATCAATTGGGTTGTGAATAACAGCACGCTTACTCGCAGGCAGCCACTGATAACAGGCATCCACCCCCGCGCTGACCGACACCAATTTATCTGCCAAAGGATATGTGAGACGTCTAAATGACTTCCAGAACACTCCTATGTCGTATACAGCAGGGTCCACATGCTCGGTTACAACAATCTTTTTTCCGCTGCCCAACAACGCTATTAGCGTCATTATATTTGTACGGTCCAACAGTGAAATCACCACCTCCGGCATCGAACCCACAATGGTGCGTCTCAGTATAAATGGCGCCACCACACTTCTATATGGCAGCTGTACTTTAGCCATAAAATGACTTTTTGCGCACCGGCTACCGGCAAGATCCAGCCCTATCCGTATAACGTTTTTCGGAACATTAAAAAAGTCATCCTTAGCATTGGTTGTCACTAGCGTTACTTTGTGACCGCGATCGGCAAATCCTCGACAGAGATTGACCGCCACGCGCTCCGCACCACCACAGCCAAGCGACGAAATGACGACGGTGATATTCATTTTGGATAGCAAACAATGTTTTGATAAGGGCGTAATTTTTGCGCGCTGATCGCCTTGGTGTTGCCTTTGCTCCCGATCAATTTAAAGGAATAACCCATCGAGCCAATAAAATCGAGCAATTCCGATGATTGGTAACCGGCACAAACATTGCGCTCTTCGGAAACCTCAATGAAAATGATTGGTCTGAAGCGTTGCAATGTTTCTCTGGCCCCTTCAAGCGCCGCAAGCTCCGCACCCTCGATATCGATTTTTATAACATCGATCCGCTCCAGGCCTGCCGATATCACGAAGTCATCCAGCGCGACCAAATCGATGCTTTCACTGTTCGTTTTATCAGTCTCCGAAGGAAACAAAGTACCCAAGCCTTCATTCACACTGCCGTCCGCAAACGACTCAGATGAACTGTAAAGCAGCGACGACGAAGTTTCTCGCCACAAACCTTTTTTAACCGCGGTTACATTCTTGAAATGATTGGCGGCGATATTCTTCAATAATCGCTCATGGATTAGAGCCGAAGGCTCAAAGGCGATCACTCGTCCTTGAGGCAACCTTTTTGCGGCAAAAATAGAAAACTCACCATGATTGGCTCCAACATCTATAAATGTCATATCCGGCTTGAGTGTCTTATCCAACAGCATCAGCTGCGATGGAGAATAGTATCCCCTCCAGTAGATTTGACTTCCCATGTGATCGCTCAAATTGCAATAAAATGCCAAATCACCATCAAAATCTTTTATTAGCACCCATTTATCAACCAGATTCATGCGCCGAACCCTGTCAGCAAATACTCTTACGCCAGGGATTCTATACAGCATATGAAGCACACGCCTCAACCCCGGTGAAACCAACTCACTCTCCATCATGGTATCCGTCATATCTACTTTTCTGCCTTCAAAGCATGTCCGCCGCTAGTCGGTTCGAGAATATACATCAACACACACCCATCTCTAGCACTTCCGCATTGATTGCCTTGATGGTTTGCAAAAGTAGTACTTGTGAGAATTCAGAAAAATCATTACATTGTTCTCGCAAGCCAATACCCATCCCGTCTAGGTGACAAATCACAAGCACATCGATCTGGAAATGAATTATGCGTATTTGCGTCATTGCCGGCATGATCGATGCCAAACTGCATTCCAAGCTTTCTCCACTACAAAACTCATCTCTCATCTCGCAAATCCACTTGATTCGTCGCCAATCCTACTCTGGGAATAAGATCCGTTGCCACACCCCGCCAGCTATCTTGTTACGCTGGCTCCCGCTGGCGGAAATTTGGCGATTGCTATCCTTACTATGGATCTGCCTCCGATACCGGCCCGAGATCTTGATCGCTTTTGGCACGGTACCGCATGGCGTCTATGCCTGGCTGATAGGAAAAATGCTCGGCATTCCTGTGATTCAGCATGTCATGGGAAAAAATGACCTCCGTCTCACCTTTTCGAACCAGGCAGGGAAAAAAATCACCTTGGCCGCTGTTCGCAATGCCGATTTGATCGCCGTGCGTGGTCAGTCGATGGCAAAATGGTTAATGGCACAAGGGGTTCCTCCATGGAAAATATTTTCCCCGCAAAATGTGCATGATTTTTCGCTCTTCACGCCCAACCCAAAAGTGATACCTGAATATGATCTCGTTTATGTCGGCTTGTTAGCCGGATACAAGCGAGTGGATCTGCTGCTGGCAGCCCTGGCAAAAATCCAACCACAGCGTCCAGGCTGCAATCTCTTACTGCTCGGAGATGGTCCCTTACGGGATAAGCTGCAAAAACAGGCAGTGGACCTCGGAATTGAGGAGCATGTTACCTTTTTTGGCAGGTGTAAATTTGCCGAACTACCTGAACAAATACAACGGGCGCGCATCTTTGTAATGACCTCGCAAGGTGAGGGACTCCCCATGGCGATGATCGAAGCGATGAGCTGTGGGCTGCCCGCAATAGTCCCAATGGATGCAGATATACAGGAAATCGCCATCGATCACGAAAATGCCCTGCTGGTACCGGAGTGGGAAGCGGTCAAATTCGCAGAAACCATACTCAAGCTGCTGGATGATACGGCTTTGTATGCCCATTTGAAGAATGGTGCACTCAAGGTGCGCGAACAGTACGCCAATGAGTTTTCTCTCGAATATCAAACTGAAGTATGGAATAAAGCCTTAACCTCATCCGCGCGTTGAACAATCCGGGGCCGTACACTAGGCACATTAGAGGGGGGTGTCCACCATTAAAAAATGGAGCTCATTTTATCTACAGGTCATATTGCACGGGATGATCGACAGCTTAACGGTTGTTGCTTAAAGCTTCTATAAAATCGACCGATACTTACCGCAGCACCCGGCCACGGCCTGTGCGCTGATATCTGTGAAAGATGCCCATGACACAGACTTATAAAACATATTATGATTGATGATCGCCGCCATGTTTGGCGCAAAATACATAAACCGAATCAAACGGTTAACGATTACCGCCGAGGACCATGAGCACAGTACCCGAAACTACCCGCCTGACCGGTTTGGCCAAACGCTTGGTGCTGGATGGTCTGCTCGATGAACCGACCGCGCAGCAGGCGCACCTCAAGGCCCTGGAAAAGAAACAATCGCTGGTCAGCTATCTCGTCGAGAACAAGCTGGCTACCAGCAAGGACATCGCCCACATTGCCTCGGCCGAGTTCGGCCTACCGCTGGTCGACATCAGTACTGTAGACATCGATGTCGAGGTGGTGAAGCTGGTCAAGGACAAGCTCGTCCGCCAGCACAACACCCTGCCGATCTGGAAGCGCGGTTCGCGCCTGTTCCTGGCCGTCTCTGACCCCACCAACACTGCGTCTCTGGATGAGATCAAATTCAACGCGGGCATCCCCACCGAGGCCATCCTGGTGGAAGAGGACAAGCTCGCGAAGAAGATCGCCGAGATCCTCGACAAGGCCGACACCACGCTCGCCAATTTCGATGACAAGGATCTGGAAGACCTGGACATCAGCTCGGGCGATGATCTGGATCGCAAGGACGGGCAGGAAGGCGGCGATGCGGACGAGGCGCCGGTGGTGCGCTTCATCAACAAGATCATGCTGGACGCCATCAACAAGGGGGCATCCGACATCCATTTCGAGCCCTACGAAAAGATCTTCCGAGTGCGGCTGCGTGTCGACGGCATGCTCAAGGAAGTCGCCGCCCCCCCGGTGGGCCTGGCCATGCGCATGGCCGCGCGCCTCAAGGTCATGGCCAGTCTGGATGTCTCGGAGCGCCGCCTCCCACAAGACGGCCGCATCAAGCTCAAGATCTCCAAGAACCGCGCCATCGACTTCCGCGTCAACTCCTGTCCGACGCTGTTCGGCGAGAAGATCGTGCTGCGTATCCTTGATCCGAGCAGCGCCAAGCTCGGCATCGACGCCCTCGGTTACGAAGAGGATCAGAAAAAGCTCTATCTCGACGCGCTGTCCAAGCCCTACGGCATGATCCTGGTCACCGGCCCGACCGGTAGCGGTAAGACCGTTTCGCTATACACGGGCCTGAATATCCTGAACACCGAGGACAAGAACATCTCCACCGCGGAAGACCCGGCCGAAATTAACATGCCCGGCGTCAATCAGGTCAACGTCAATCCCAAGGTCGGTCTGGAATTCGCCGATGCCTTAAGGGCCTTTCTGCGCCAGGACCCGGACGTGATCATGGTCGGTGAGATTCGCGACCTCGAAACCGCCAGCATCGCGGTCAAGGCCGCGCAGACCGGCCACTTGGTGTTGTCCACGCTGCATACCAACGACGCCCCGCAGACGTTGACCCGTCTGGCCAATATGGGCGTGCCGCCATTCAACATCGCCTCGTCCGTCATGCTGATCATCGCCCAGCGGCTGGCGCGGCGCCTGTGCGAAAAATGCAAGCAACCGGCCAACATCCCAGAAGGGGCGCTGGTCGAGGAAGGTTTTACCCCGGAGCAGATCAAGAAGGTCAAGAGCGGCGCCATCACCATTTACAAGCATGTGGGATGTGAGTACTGTACCGACGGCTACAAGGGCCGCGTGGGTATCTATCAGGTGATGCCGATCTCCGATGAAATCTCCCGCATCATCATGGAGAACGGCAACTCCATCGAGATCGCCGACCAGGCGCGCAAAGAAGGCATCTCCGATCTTCGTGAATCCGGTTTGAAAAAGGTCCTTCAAGGCATCACCAGCCTGGAAGAACTCAATCGCGTTACTAGGGAATAAGACATGGCACAATCAGCGGTCAAACATGACACCTTCGTCTGGGAAGGCCTCAGCAAGAAAGGCAATCCCGTCAAGGGTGAGCTCAATGCCAGCAGCATCGCCTTGGTTAAGGCGGAATTGCGGCGCCAGGGCATCAATCCCACCAAGATCAAGAAGAAAAGCAAACCGCTGCTCGGCGGCGGCAAGAAAAAGATTCAGACCAAGGACATCGCGGTGTTCAGCCGCCAGCTGGCCACCATGATGTCGGCCGGCGTGCCGCTGGTGCAGTCCTTCGAGATCGTCGCCAAGGGCCACGAGAATCCCTCGATGCGCGAGCTGCTGATGACGATCAAAACCGATATCGAAGGCGGCACCACCCTGGCCGAGGCGCTGGCCAAGCATCCGAAACATTTCGACGCCCTATTCTGCAATCTGGTGCACGCCGGCGAGCAGGCGGGTATCCTCGAAAACCTGCTGCACCGTCTGGCCACGTACATGGAAAAGACGGAAGCGATCAAATCCAAGGTGAAAAAGGCCCTGTTCTATCCGACGGCGGTCATCGTGGTCGCCTTCATCATCACCGCCATCCTGCTGATCTTCGTCATCCCCACCTTCGAGGAGATGTTCAAGAGCTTCGGCGGCGACCTGCCGGCACTGACCAAGATGGTCATCGAGCTCTCCAAGATCTTCCAGGAATATTGGTGGGCGATCTTCGGCGCCATCATCGCCGCGTTCATCGGGATCAAAAAACTCAAGGAGACCTCGGAGCCGTTCAATTACGCCATCGACAAGTACTCGCTGAAACTGCCGATCATCGGCGGCATCCTGCTCAAGGCCGTGATCGCGCGTTTCGCCCGCACGCTCTCCACCATGTTCGCCGCCGGCGTGCCGCTGGTGGAGGCCATGGCCACGGTGGCCGGCACGGTCGGCAACCGACTCTATGGCAATGCCATCATGAGAATGCGCGATGAAGTATCCACCGGCCAGCAGCTCAATGTCTCCATGCGCCAGACGCAACTCTATCCCAACATGGTGGTGCAGATGGTGTCCATCGGCGAGGAAACCGGCTCGCTCGACGGCATGCTGACCAAGGTGGCCGACTTCTACGAACAGGAAGTCGATGACGCCGTCGAAGGCCTGAGCAGCCTGCTGGAGCCGCTGATCATGGCGGTGTTGGGTGTGCTGATCGGCACCCTGGTCATCGCGATGTACCTGCCGATCTTCAAGATGGGCTCCGTCGTCTAGGCCCGCATCTTCCTCCCAGGCTAATCGATGGAACTGCTGCATTATCTGGAGGCGACCCCGGCCGCGTTTGTCCTCGTCGCCTTCCTGCTCGGCCTGCTCATCGGCAGCTTCCTCAATGTGGTGATCCTGCGCCTGCCGGTGATGCTCGATCGCCAATGGCGCAGCCAATGCCACGATTTCCTGAACCTCCCTCAAGACGAAGCGCCGGCGGAGAAATTCAACCTGATCCTGCCGGCCTCGCGCTGCCCGCAGTGCGGACATCTCATCCGCGCGCACGAGAACATCCCGGTGTTGAGCTATCTCTTCTTGAGAGGCAAGTGCGCAGGCTGCGGGAGCAAGATCTCCATCCGCTATCCGATCATCGAACTCGCCACCGCGGTCCTCACCGCCGTGACCGCCGCCCACTTCGGCTATGGCTGGCCGTCGCTGTTCGCCATCGTGCTGACCTGGTCGCTGATCGCATTGACCATGATCGATTTCGACACCACGCTCCTGCCGGACAGCATCACCCTGCCGATGCTCTGGCTCGGACTATTGCTGAGCATCTTCGGCATCTTCGTTGCCCCCGCCGCCAGCATCGTCGGCGCCGCGGCCGGTTATCTCGCGCTGTGGTCGGTCTATTGGCTGTTCAAGCTGCTCACCGACAAGGAAGGCATGGGCTACGGCGATTTCAAACTGCTGGCCATGCTCGGCGCCTGGCTGGGCTGGCAAATGCTGCCCGTGGTGATCCTGCTGTCGTCGCTGGTCGGCGCCCTGGTCGGTATCGCCCTGATCCTCTTCCGCGGCCGCGACCGCAGCATCCCGATCCCCTTCGGCCCCTACCTGGCCGCGGCCGGCTGGTTGTCGCTGCTCTGGGGCGAGGATCTCACCCAGGCCTATTTTCAGTTCGCCGGGATCCAGTGAGATGAACACCCCGCAGGCCGCGCCATGCTGATCATCGGCTTGACCGGCGGCATCGGCAGCGGCAAATCCACCGTCTCCAAACTCTTCGCCGCGCTGGGCGTCCCGGTGATCGACGCCGATGTCGTCGCACGCGAGGTCGTCGCGCCGGGCGAGCCCGCCTTGGCGGAAATCGTGCAGACCTTCGGCGCGCACATCCTGCAACAGGATGGCACGCTCGACCGCGGCAAGCTGCGCGAGATCATCTTCGCCGATCCGGAACAACGCCGCCGGCTGGAAACCATCCTGCACCCGCGCATCCGCGCCCGGATGCGGCAACAAGCCGCCAGTGTAAGCGCCCCGTACTGCATCATGGCCATCCCGCTGCTGCTGGAGACCGGACAAAACGCGATGGTGCACCGCGTACTCATCATCGATGTTCCGCAAGCGCTGCAAGTGCAGCGCGCCTGCGCGCGCGACGGCATCAGCGCGGCACAGGCCCAAGCGATCATCGCCACGCAGGTCTCGCGTGAAGAGCGCCTGCGCCGCGCCGATGACATCCTGAGCAACGATGCCGATCTCGCGCACCTGGAAGCCCAGGTTCGCCAGCTGCACGAAAACTATCTCCGACTCGCCGCCGCAAGCACCTCACACCCATAAAAGGGGTTTGTCAGAATCCGCAAAGTGTTAGACAATTGTTGGTTTAACACGGGCACAACTACGGAACCTCCGGTGTCAGAGACCATCATTTTCGAACAACCGCTCAACGAGCGTGTGCGTACCTTGTTGCGGCTGGAACATCTGTTCCAAAAGAGCGATCATTTCCTGGCGGGGAAAACCACCTGGGACAGCCGCAGCGCGCTCGAGGCGCTGCTGGAAACACTGAACGTGCTGAACCGGGCCGATCTCAAGAAGGAATACGTAAAGGAAATGGAGCGCCACACCGCCAACCTCAGCCGGTTGAAAGAGGTGCGTGGCGTCGATACCGAGCAACTCGAACGCATCCTGCATCAGCTTTCGATCTACTCCGACCAATTGCTCAGCAGCAGCGGAATCTTTGGACAGGAGCTGCGCCAGAACGAGCTGCTCACTTCCATGCGCCAGCGCGCCAGCATCGCCGGCGGCACCTGCGACTTCGACCTGCCCATGCTCCATTACTGGCTGGAACAGCCCGCCGAGAACCGTCAATACGAACTGAAGACCTGGTACCAGGCCTTGCAGTCCGTGCGGCAATCCAACGAGCTGCTGATCAGCCTGATCCGCAAAAGCGCCATCCCCAAGGAAGCACAAGCTGAAAACGGCTTTTTCCAGGAGTCGCTCGACAGCAGCACCCACTACCAGTTGATCCGCGTCACCCTGACGGGCGAACAAGCGCTGTTCCCGGAAATCAGCGCCGGGCGCCACCGCTTCACCGTGCGTTTCATGGAGCCCTCGATCACCCAGCGTCCGCAGCAGGCTGGCAGAAACATCGGTTTTC
>CAZKZP010000053.1:19252-19570 GCA_964557295.1 uncultured Chromatiales bacterium
CTATGCGCGATCTGATGGCTAAAGTGAGCAAATGTCCGCAGTGCGGGAAAGAAGTCGTGTGGTCGCAAGACAACCCTGCGCGGCCGTTCTGCAGCCCCCGTTGCCAACTGATCGACCTCGGTGAGTGGGCGAGCGAATCGCATCGCATCCCGGGCGCGCCGGCGCCGCCCGAGCCGGAATCACATCACTGAAGCACACGCGCCCCACAGCGCCGTGATCGCCGCAATACCCTGCGCCCCGCAGCGCTTGGCCTGCGCGAGATCCCCCAGCCCCATCCCGCCCAGCGCATAGACCGGCATCCCGTCCTGTCCGGACAGC
>CAZKZP010000054.1:0-3152 GCA_964557295.1 uncultured Chromatiales bacterium
GGCACGCCTGGTGGTTTACGGCGCGACCCTTACCCCATCCCTCTCCCGCTCGCGGGAGAGGGGGAGTCGGTCATAGAGTGAATTGGGCAGCGCCTAACCCACCCTACATTGGGAAAAACATATGGCAGATAAATTCGATGTGATTGTGATCGGCGCCGGCCCTGCCGGCTATGTCGCCGCCATCCGCTGCGCCCAGCTCGGACTGAAAACGGCCTGTGTCGACGACTGGGTCGGCAAGGACCAGCGCCCCTCGCCCGGCGGCACCTGCCTGAACGTCGGCTGCATCCCGTCCAAGGCATTGATCGATTCCTCGGAGCGCTACGCCCAGGTGCAGCATGATCTCGCCACGCACGGCATCGAGATCGCCAAGGTCAAACTCAATCTGAAACAGATGCTCGCGCGCAAGGACCAGGTGGTGAAGGAGCTCACCTCCGGCGTCGGCGCGTTGTTTGCCGCGCACAAGATCGCCTTCCATCACGGGCGCGGGCGGCTGCTGGCCAACAAGGTCGTCGAGGTCACGCAAGGCAAGCAGACGACCACGCTCAGGGCCGCGCACATCATCATCGCCACCGGCTCCTCGCCCACCCCGTTCAAGGACGCGCCGTTCGACGGCAAGCACATCGTCGATTCCACCGGCGCGCTGGAGTTCACCTCGGTGCCCAAACGGCTGGCCATCATCGGCGTGGGCGTGATCGGGCTGGAACTGGGCAGCGTGTGGAATCGCCTGGGGGCCGAGGTCTTCATGCTCAAATCCAGCGAGACCTTCTTGCCCGGCGTCGATCAACAGATCGCGCAACTCGCGCTGCAGCAGTTCACCCGCCAGGGGCTCGACATCCGCATGGGCGCGAAGATCACGCGCTGCGCGGTGAAGGGTAAACAGGTCGAGATCGATTACGAGGACGGTAAAGGCAAGCATCGGGAAAAGGTCGACAAGGTGATCGTCGCCATCGGCCGCTCGCCGAACAGCCGGGGCGTGTTCAGCGATGACTGCGGCGTGCGTGTCGATGCGCGCGGCTTCATCGAGGTCGATGAGCAGTGCCGCACGGCGGTGCCGGGCGTGTATGCCATCGGCGATGTGGTGCGCGGGCCGATGCTGGCGCACAAGGGCTCCGAGGAGGGCATGATGGTCGCCGAGCTCATCGCCGGGCAGCACGCGCACGTCGATCTCGCCACCGTGCCCGGCGTGATCTACACCCACCCCGAGGTCGCCTGGGTCGGCAAGACCGAGGAAGAACTGAAAGCACAGGGCACGCCGTATCACGTGGGCACCTTCCCCTTCGCCGGCAATGGCCGGGCCCGTGCCATCGGCAGCGTGGAGGGCATGGTAAAGATCTTGGCACACGCGCAAACCGATCGTATCCTTGGCGTGCACATCATCGGGCCGCAGGCCTCGGAGCTGATCGCCCAGGGCAAGATCGCCCTGGAACTGATGGCCTCCAGCGAGGATCTGGCGCTGACCATGTTCGCGCATCCCACGCTCTCCGAGGCCCTGCACGAGGCGGCGCTGTCGGTCGGCCAGCGCGCGATCCATGCGATGCAGGGCAAGCGGCGGAAGTGATGATCTGCCCAATATATCCAACCGTAGGAGCGAGCCCTGCTCGCGATGACGTTGTAAAACAGCGCGTTCGCGAGCAGGGCTCGCTCCTACGGGGATTCTCGCACACATTAAAAGGCACCTTGAGGAAAAACGAATGAATCTACACGAATACCAGGCCAAGGCCTTGTGCGCGCAATACGGCGTGACGGTGCCGAACCATCAAGTGGTGACCAACGCCCGCGAGGCGGAGCAGGCGCTCGCCACCCTGGGCGGCGCGCGCTGGGTGATCAAGGCGCAGATCCACGCCGGTGGCCGCGGCAAGGCCGGTGGGGTGAAGATCGCCAACAGCAAGGACGAGGCGCTCAAGCACATCGCTGGCATGTTGGGTACGCGCCTGGTGACCTATCAGACCGATGCCAACGGCCAGCCGGTGCACCAGGTGCTGGTCGAGCAGCCCTGCGCGATCGCCCGCGAGCTGTATCTGGGCGCGGTGGTCGATCGCGCCTCGCGCCGCGTGGTGTTCATGGCCTCTACCGAGGGCGGAGTGGAGATCGAAAAGGTCGCCGCCGAAAGCCCCGAGAAGATCCTCAAGACCGCCATCCATCCGCTGGTCGGCCTGCAACCCTATCAGGCGCGCCAGCTGGCCTTTGGTCTCGGCCTGCAAGGCGAGCAGATCAAGCAGTTCGGCAAGATCCTCTCCGGCCTGGCCCGCCTGTTCGACGACAAGGATCTGAGCCTGCTCGAGATCAACCCGCTGGTGGTCACCCAGGGCGGCGACCTGCTGTGCCTGGATGCCAAGATCAACATCGACGACAGCGCGCTGTACCGCCATCCCGACCTCCAGGCCCAGCGCGACATCACCCAGGAAGACGCGCGCGAGGTGCGCGCCAAGGAGTGGGATCTCAACTACATCTCGCTCGACGGCTCGATCGGCTGCATGGTCAACGGCGCGGGGCTCGCCATGGCCACGATGGACCTGATCAAGCTGCACGGCGGCGAGCCGGCGAACTTCCTCGACGTCGGCGGCACCGCCACCAAGGAGCGCGTGTCCGAGGCCTTCAAGATCATCCTCTCCGACACCAAGGTCAAGGGCGTGCTGGTCAACATCTTCGGCGGCATCGTGCGTTGCGACATGATCGCCGAGGGCATCGTCGCGGCGGTGGGCGAGGTCGGCATCAAGATACCGGTCGTCGTGCGGCTGGAAGGCAACAACGCCGACAAGGGCCGCGAGATCCTGAACAACAGCGGATTGAATATCATCGCGGCGCAGGGCTTGGATGCCGCCGCGCGCAAGATCGTAGAGGTGGTGGGCGCATGAGCATACTGATCGACAAAAACACCAAGGTGATCTGCCAGGGCTTCACCGGCAAGCAAGGCACCTTCCATTCCGAACAGGCGTTGGCCTACGGCACCCAGATGGTCGGCGGCGTGACCCCCGGCAAGGGCGGCAGCCAACACCTCGGCCTGCCGGTGTTCGACACCGTGGCCGAGGCGGTCAAGACCACGGGGGCCACCGCAAGCGTGATCTATGTCCCGGCGCCGTTCTGCCAGGATGCGGTATTGGAGGCGGTCGATGCCGACACAGGTGCTTTGTCCCAAGCCGATGGCGGTGGTC
>CAZKZP010000054.1:3162-19514 GCA_964557295.1 uncultured Chromatiales bacterium
GCATCCAGCTGATCGTCTGCATCACCGAGGGCATCCCGACCAAGGACATGCTCACGACCACGATGATCGTCAAAGAAGCCGGCGCGCGGCTGATCGGCCCGAACTGCCCCGGCATCATCACCCCCGGCGCGTGCAAGATCGGCATCATGCCCGGCCACATCCACCGGCCCGGCAAGATCGGCATCGTCTCACGCTCCGGCACGCTGACCTACGAGGCCGTGGCCCAGACCACCGCCATCGGCTTGGGACAAAGCACCTGTGTCGGCATCGGCGGCGACCCCATCCCCGGCACCACCTTCATCGACTGCCTGGCGCTGTTCGAGAAAGACCCGGCCACCGAGGCGATCCTGATGGTCGGCGAGATCGGCGGCAGCGCCGAGGAGGAGGCCGCGGCCTTCATCAAGGCGAACGTCACCAAGCCCGTCGTGGCCTACATCGCCGGCGTCACCGCGCCCAAGGGCAAGCGCATGGGCCATGCCGGGGCGATCATCGCCGGCGGCAAGGGCACGGCGGCGGAGAAGTTCGCCGCGTTGGAGGCCGCGGGCGTGCACACCACCCCCTCCCCCGCCGAGCTGGGCGCCACCATGAAGGCCGCCCTGGGGAAATAACCCGTCTTGCCATGGGGAGAGCAGGCGCTTCTCCCCTAGCTCCTGGTTTCTATAGCCCCTTCCCTCCGCCTGCCGCCTACACCCATCGGCACCCCCAAAAAAATACTAGACAATCTCAGATGATATTCCTATGATCTGAATGGTCTGGGATCGCTCCTCTCCAGCGACCCGGATGGGATATGTACCTTGGTTTTGATCTTGATTAAGAAGAGGATTTTAGTCATGGCACTTCAACTGATCGCTTTCGTCGCTACCACCGTCGTTCTGTTTGTCGTGATCTCGCTGCTCGGTCTCGTGACCAAACCCACGGAGAAGAACGTCCCCCAACACTAAGCCCCCATACGCATCCAGAACAGACGGGGCCGCAGCGCCCCGTCTTTCGTTTGCGGGCAAAAAAAAATCGGTTGGGGGCCATGACGACCCGCAACCGAAGAGAGGAGGGAGAGACTAATAACCGTTTCATTGCTGAAACAAGGCCAGTATGGCCGCCGCGGATTAAGCCAGCCTTATGCAAGGAATAGCGGGATGACCGCATCGCATGGCCATGCTTATAATGTGCCCCGCCACCCAACCACAGCGTTCCAGCCATCGGCATGCCTACCCACCCATCCAACAACGAACAGATCTCGCTTCCCAACGTGAAGCGGCTGTTCATGCTGCGCAATATCACGCTGCTGGCGCTGCTGGCGGCCATGCTCGCGGTGCAGATCGTGCTGGACATCCCCCTGCCGTGGGTGCAGATGAGCGTGCCGCTCCTGCTCCTGGTGCTCATCAATCTCCACACCTGGCGCAAGCTGCGCGCGGGCCGGGAGATCAGCCGCGCGGAGTTCTTCGCGCAGATCATCGTCGACACGCTCTGCCTCACGGCCCTGCTCTACTTCACCGGCGGCTCGACCAACCCCTTCGTCGTGCTGCTGATGCTGCCGCTGATCATCACCGCCGCGGCGCTCGACGAGCGCTACACCTGGACCATGGCCGCGCTCACCGTGGCCAGTTACTCCGTCCTCGCGGTGCTCCATCATCCGTTGCAGCTCACGGCGCATCATCACGATGCCGAATTCTCGCTGCACCTCACCGGCATGTGGATCGGCTTTGTCTTCAGCGCGCTGGTCGTGGCGTTGTTCGTGGTGCGCATCAGCAGCGGCCTGCGCCAGCGCGATCAGCAGCTCGCCCAGGCGCGCGAGCAGGCCCTGCGCGATGAACGTCTGGTCGCCCTCGGCACGCTGGCCGCCGGGGCGGCGCACGAGCTGGGCACGCCGCTCAGCACCATCGCCATCCTGAGCAAGGAGATGGAACACGAATACCGGCACGATCCCGCGCTGACCGAGAATCTGCGCCTGCTGCGCCAGCAGGTCGAGCGCTGCCGGGTGACGCTGAACACGCTCTCGGCCAGCGCGGGGGAGATGCGCGCCGAATCCGGGCGGCTTCAGGCGGTGGATCAGTTTCTGCATGAAGTCGTGCGGCAATGGCAAGCGATGCGCCCCGGCATCCAGGCCAGCTACCGCACCGAGGGTCCGCAGCCGGCGCCGCCGATCATCGCCGAACAAACCCTCTCCCAGGCCATCATCAACATCCTCAACAACGCCGCCGACGCCTCGCCGGACAATGTGGAGATCCTCGGCCGCTGGAGTCCATCGGCGCTGATGCTGGAGGTCTCCGACCGCGGCCATGGCTTGTCGCCGGAGATCGCCGCCGCGGCCGGGCACAGCTTCGTCTCCACCAAGGGCTCGCACGGGCTCGGGCTGGGACTGTTCATCGCCCACGCCGTCATCCACCGCCTCGGCGGCGAGGTGCGACTGTACAACCGCGAAGGCGGCGGGGTCTGCGCCAGCCTAGTCTTGCCGCTGACCGCCCTCAACGAAACCGATTAGTACGATGAAGATACCGGATAGCGAAAATAATCCCACCCTGCTGCTGGTCGATGACGACGAGGTCTTCGCGCAGGTGCTGGCCAAGGCCATGCAAAAGCGCGGCTTCGAGGTGATGCGCGCGCACAATGTCGAGGAGGGCCTGGCCTGCGCCCGGCAGGCCGCGCCCGAATACGCCGTGATCGACCTGCGCATGCCGGGGCCGTCGGGGCTGACGCTGGTCAAGGCGTTGAAGGAACTCGATCCGCACACGCGCATCGTCATGCTCACCGGCTACGCCAGCATCAACACCGCCGTGGAGGCGATCAAGCTGGGCGCGACGCACTATCTCGCCAAACCCGTCGATGCCGACGAGGTGATGGCCGCCCTGCACAAGGATGCCGGCGATCCCGACATCCCCGTCAGTCACCACCCGATGTCGGTGAACCGTCTGGAATGGGAGCATATCCAGAAGGTGCTCGCCGAATGCGACGGCAACATCTCCGAGGCCGCGCGCCGGCTCGCCATGCACCGGCGCACCTTGCAGCGCAAATTGCACAAACGGCCGGTGCCGCGCTAAACGTCAGCTCAGGGAAGCTCTGAATTAATCAGAGATTCCTTAAGTCTTTGCTGGCATTGACGATGTTATAGTGGGCGGCACCACTTGCCCCTGGAGAGCAAAATGCTCACTGAGCAGACTTCACGATCCTCCCTGACCATCCTCCTTTGCGCCCTGACAGTCGTCTGTGCCAGCGCAGCGCCGTGCCAGGCCGACAACGTCTACAAATACATCAACAAAGACGGCGAGGTGGTCTACAGCCAAGTCCCGCCGCGCCAGGAACAGCTCCAGAGCGAAGACAGCCTGATTCGGCACACCCTCGGCGAGAAAAGCGCCGTTCCTTCCCTGCGCATCACGCGCAAGGAGGACTATGACTACTGTGGGCAACTGCGCCTGCCCGGCCCGCTTAGCGACCGCGCCGCCCTGCGCGAGGGCATTCGCAGCAACCTGCCGGCCTGGGAACACGCGCTCGCCGATCATCAGAACCGGCTCGATGCCTATCTGGAGCGGTTCGCCCGACACAGGGCCTCAGGCCGTCCGCTGGATGTCAGCGCCAAAGAACCGGGCGAAAGCCACTCGAACCTCGTGCGCAAGGTCAATGAATACCGCTGCGCCATCGACTGGGGCAGAGGCAAACAGGTGGAATTGGCCGATGCCGGACCCAACATCCATAGAGAATTCGCTCAAACCCGCGCCACCTACGAGCGGCTGCTGGGCAAGGCCTATCAGGATTGCGGCCCCGAACCCGGCAACCGCGGCAGTCCTGATTTCAAGGCCATGGAATATGAATGGCACGCCTGCATGCGCAAATATCAAAGTGATTTGAAGGCGACCAAGCGCGATCTCGATCGTTTACAGGGACTGGCGCAGTGATGCTCCCGAGGCGCCCGGATGGCGCCGCTCGTTGATCAATGCAGCAGCTTACTCAGCGCAGGCTTTGGAAGCCTCGCATCGGCGTGAGACTGATCGGTCAGGTGCATCAGCCGTTCCACCATCACGGCCGCCAGCCGGCGCGACATCCAGACCTCGCCCATCACGATGGCCTCGATCGCCTTCGCCAGAAATACCCCGCAGGCTTCATGCTCCAGATACCCCTTGGCCCCAGCGCTCAAGCCATCGAGGATAATTTCATCCGGCGTTTGCTCCGTGACCAGCAGGATCTTCGTCGTTGGGTTCCCGACACGCAACAGATGAATCAAGGCCACCTGCTCTTCGGCCTGGGATGTGAAATCCAAGAGCACCGCGTCGTGCTTGAAATCTCGCAAAAGCTTCATGGCCTCGGGCGGGTGGGTTGACTCCGCCACCAGGCGAATCCCGTGCTGCGCCAGGTTCTTGGCAAGTTTATGGGTGCAATTTGCTGATATGACGCCGACGGCGATGAGGTCTATCACGCGATACTCCACGGCTGATTCTGATCACGGCGCCGCGGATCACTCCGCAAGCGCATATCTCAATTTATCGGCGCACAACACGAGTTCATTACATCAAAAATATGCGGGCATAAACATATGCGCATATTACTTTTTATTGATCAAGGCCGCCGCGCGCAAAGAAATGTTTCAATCCCGCACCGCTCAGGTATTCATCAACTATACTTAACGCACTTGGCACTTGAATCGAAGCATATTTAATATTAATTTAATGCTCTGTGCCGAGAGGGAGGAGGACAAATCATGAAAACAGTCACGAACAAGATCGCATGGACACTTTCTGGCATAATCATCATCGCCATTCTCGCGTTGCAGTCCTATGTTGAATTCACAAAAAACATCTGACCTACCATGAGCCGCCTGCAAGGGCGGTGTTTGCATCCGCTCCTGCTGAGCGAACGAGACTCGCGCCCCAGACCATTGACATCACCCTGTCACTTCCGCGGCTTGTATTGCCTTCCGACCGCTGGCATCGTGCCGCGGGTATCCCCACGTCTCTGCGGCACGGAACAACCCACCGCACGCTGGATTGAAACCCACGGGTGACCATGCGCAGAAGTATTTCAAGCGGCAAGCGCCCGCCAACGTGGAATTGGTCTATAATGGCGCGCATGCACATTCAACCTGTGGAGTAGCGGCAAATGAAATCAGGAAACATCGTCATCGTGCTCATCGCTAGTCTCGCCCTCTTGTTCGGCGGGGTGAACCTCGCCGAGGCCAAGCGCATGGGCAGCGGCGGCTCGTTCGGCAGCAAGTTCAGCCAGAACCAACCGGTCAAACGCAACGCCGCCGAACAGCCGGCGCAACAGCCCAGCGCGGCACAGACCCAGAACACCGCGCGTCAACAGCAACTCGCGAGCAAGGGCGGCCTCATGGGCATACTCGGCGGTCTGGCGCTGGGCGGCCTGCTCGGCGCGCTGTTTTTCGGCGGGGCCTTCGAGAACATCAATCTGTTCGATATCGTGATCATCGCCTTGCTCGCCTTCGTGATCTTCAAGCTCGTGAGCACCTGGGCGCGGCGCAATCAGCCGGCGCCGGCAAGCGCCTACGGCAATCCACCACCGCCGGAGCAGTATCGCGCGAGCGGTTCCGCCGGTTGGGGCACACAAACCGAAGAATCGTCCGCAGCCGTGCCCCAGGCGGGCGCGACATCGGGTATGTCGCTGAATGCCTTGCGCGGCACGGTCCCCAAAGGCTTCGACCAACGCGGCTTCCTGGAAGGCGCCAAGACCTGCTTCGCGCGCCTGCAACAGGCCTGGGATGAAGGCGAGCTGGCTGACATCCGGCAGTTCACCACCGACGCGGTCTTCGCCGAAATTCAGGACCAATATCGCGCGCGAGGCAAGGCGACCAAGACCGAGGTGCTCACGCTCGAGGCCGAACTGCTCAATGTGATCGATCTGGGATCGCGCACCGAGGCCACGGTGCTTTTCACCGGCACGCTGATCGAGGATGGCGAGAACACCGCCCTGCAGGAAATCTGGCACTTCATCCGCGCCAACAACAGCACCCAGCCCAACTGGACCCTGGACGGGATCCAGCAAGTCGAGGATTGATCGCCGCGGCACGCGCCAGCGCGCTCACTCATCCAGTCCATACCCGGCATCGAGATAGATGCCGGGCATCTGAAGATAATTGAATATCCGCCCCGTTTGTTCCCTCCCGGCACGGTTGAGCAGCTCTGAGAGGTTCACTCCGATACCGACGTAGAGGTGACGCTCGGGGATCGGATGATCTTCCGTCGCATCGAAGCCGCGCGTGTAGTAGCCGAGATGAAACTCCAAATAGCGCAGCGCGCCGCGATTCAGCCGCTCGACACCCGCGAGCTTGAAGGCCAGCAGATATTTCATGCTGTTGTAATCGCTGGAGGGATCATATTTTGCCTCGTCATCCAGCAGATCGTATTCGATGCGCAGGTCCATCCGCCGGTCCCACGCGGGATGAGTCTCCAGCCAATACGCCGCGAACTGACCCAGGCTGTTGCTGACGATATCCTCGGGCGCGAAACCAAAGTCGCTGAATCCGTCGCCGAGTTCCAGAATCGAGGTCAGCAGCACGCTTGAGAACAGCGCCTCACGCAAGGCCTCGGGCGGCGTCATCCCCCAATGACGATATAAGGCCGCGGCCAGCCGCGTTGCCGCATACCCCGTGTAGACGTGACCGAGTTTGTCGGCCCCGCCATGTTTGCTCGAGCGCTGAAACCAACGTTCGTGCGTCACATGAAAGCGACGACCGGAAAGCTCCCAGTCCCAGGTGGTGAGTCCATAACCGATGATGCCGCCAACCAGCACGTAATTGGTGTTACGAATCTTGTCCTCGAGATCATCGGCATTGGCGCACGTCGACCACAGCCACACCGGCACCGCCACAATCGCGCCCAGCAGCCAGCCTGCCCTGAGGCGGCCGCCAAACACGGGGGTACGCATCCACGCATGCGCCATTCACACTCCTTTTTGTTCAGGTGATTAGATCCTGTTAACCCGGCGATCAATCACATCTGATGTAGGGGCCATCTTTAGATGGCGATCATCGCCGCGGTGGCTGATTGCACGCTGAAGCTTCCGTTCCAGACTCACGCCCCTTGCCTACCTCCATGCAGGCAAAGCTCGCTCCTACAGCAGCAGGCATCTTTATCCGCCAGGTCAATAAATGACTCCGAGTCGTTTGCCGACGCGGGTGAAGGCTTCGATGGCGCGGTCGAGATGTTCGCGGCTGTGCGCCGCGGAGATCTGTACCCGGATGCGCGCCTGTCCCTTGGGCACGACCGGATAGAAAAATCCGATCACATAGATGCCTTCTTCCAACAACTCAGCCGCCATTTGCTGCGCCAGCGGCGCCTCGTACAGCATGATCGGCGTGATCGGATGCACGCCGGGCTTGATGGCGAAGCCCGCAGCGGTCATCCGCGCGCGAAAATAGGCGGTGTTTTCATTCAGCCGCGTGCGCAATTCGCCGGAATCACGCAACAGTTCGATGGACTTGATGCCGGCGGCGGCCAGCGCGGGCGTGAGCGTGTTGGAAAACAGATACGGGCGCGAACGCTGGCGCAGCAGCTCGACCACCGGCTTGCGCGCCGCGGTAAAGCCACCGGAGCCGCCGCCCAGCGCCTTGCCCAACGTGGAGGTGATGATATCGATCTGCTCCAACACGCCGTGATATTCGCCCGAACCACGCCCGGTGGGGCCGACAAAACCAGTCGCATGCGAATCATCCACCATCAGCAGCGCGTTGTATTTCTTCGCCAGGGCGACGATGGCATCGAGTTTGGCGATATCGCCATCCATGCTGAACACGCCGTCGGTGGCGATCATGCGCGTGCGATGTTGCTGCGTCGCCTGTAGATGCGCCTCCAATTCCTGCATGTCGCTGTGGGCGTAACGAAAGCGCTCGGCCTTGCACAGGCGGATGCCGTCGATGATCGAGGCGTGATTCAGGGCATCGCTGATGATGGCGTCTTCCGGTCCGAGCAGGGTTTCAAACAGGCCGGTATTGGCATCGAAGCACGAGGTGTAAAGAATGGCGTCTTCTTTGCCCAAAAACTCGGCGATGGTTTGTTCCAACTGTTTGTGCAGATCCTGCGTGCCGCAAATAAAGCGCACCGAGGCCATACCAAAGCCGTGCGTCTGCAAGGCCTCGATGGCGGCCCGCACGAGCGCCGGATGATTGGCCAGCCCCAGATAATTATTGGCGCAAAAATTGAGCACCTCGCCGGCCTGCGCGGTTTTGATGGCCGCGCCCTGCGGCGTGGTGATGATACGTTCGGTTTTATACAGACCTTCGCGCTGGATCGCCGCAAGTTCTTGCTGGTAACGTTCGGTTAATCGGGTCATGGTGTTGTTCCGCTGAACATCGCGCCTCGTTTACTCCCACTCCAATATCACCTTGCCGCACTCACCGCTCAACGCGAGATCAAAGGCCGCTTGATAACGATCGATTGGAAAGCGATGAGTGATGATCGACGACACATCGAGTCCACTCAGGAGCAGGCGCGTCATCTGCTCCCACGTGGTGAAGATCTTCCGCCCATAGATGCCCTTCAAGGTCAGTTGCTTGAAGATCACCTCATCCCAGTTGATGGCCGTGCTCGGTGGAATAAATCCCAGAATCGCGAGATTGCCGCCGTGGCCGAGCTGAGTGATCATCTCGTTGAATGCCGCGGGATTGCCGGACATCTCAAGCCCCACGTCGAAGCCATCGCCCAGACCGAGGCGCAGGCGCACATCCGCCAAGGTTTCGTGCGCCACGTTGATCGCCTGCGCAATGCCCGTGTCGCGCGCCAGCGCCAGGCGGTAATCGTTGATATCGGTGAGCACCACATGCCGCGCCCCAACAAACTGCGCGATCTTCGCCGCCATGATGCCGATCGGCCCAGCGCCGGTAATGAGCACATCCTTGCCGACCAGATCGAATGCCAGCGCGGTGTGCACCGCATTGCCCAGCGGATCATGAATGGCCGCTATTTCAGAAGGCACCTCAGGCGGCACACGCCAGAGGTTGTCCGCCGGCAGCACCAGATATTCGGCAAAGGCACCGTTGAGACTGCCACCGATGCCTTGGGTGTTCGGGCACAGGTGGCGCAGCCCGTTGCGACACTGGCGGCACACGCCGCAGGTGATGTGCCCCTCACCGGTCACCCGCTCACCGACGGAAAAAGACTTCACCCCATGCCCCAGCGCGACAATCTCGCCGACGAATTCATGCCCGATGATGCGCGGCGGACGGAGATAGCGTGCGGCAAACTCATCCCAACGCACCAGATGTAGATCGGTGCCGCAGATCGCCGTCTTGCCAATCTTGATCAGCACCTCGCCCGAACCGGGTTGCGGCTGCGGGACATCCTGCATCCAGATGCCCGGCTCGGGGCGTAACTTAACCAGCGCCTTCATGTTTTGCTCCTGGGTAGACCACACATTCCCGGATCCATACTCATGAAAATAGCACATCTCCCGTGAGGCGCCGCCATCATTCCAGATCGATAAGGATTCCGGGATTCCCTAGTAGCTCCGAGGTGCCTTGAGCCTAACGCCCACGCCGTCCACGTTGATTGATCCATTGCATCCTCGGCGAAAAATTGCACGGCGGCTCTGCTTTATGGGCACTTCTAACAATTCGCCAGAATGACAAAATGTAACTATTCAGAGGCGCCCATATGCCAAGTGGGTTTAATCGCGGGGCTCAGGACGCAAGAGTTCAATCGCGTGCTTACCATCGTTTGTTTCACTGTAGGAGCCATCTTCAGATGGCGATTTTACTCCGGCCTCAGCGCTTCGTTCATAGATCTCACCGCACGCACCAATACTGCACGGCTTGCGCATCGAGGAATTCCTCGGCCTCCTTGCCGTGCAGCATGGCGAGGGTGGAAAGCACGCCGGCCTCGGTGCAGCTTGCGCCGGCGACGGTGACCGAGCGGGGTGCGTGTGCGACGGGCCAGCCGGTCTTGGGATTGAGGATGTGGCTGTAGCGTTTGCCGTTTTTGAGGAGATACCGCCGCGCATCGCCGCTGGTGGCGAGCGCACCGTGCCGGATCTGCAACAGGCGCAGCGGGTGATCCTCGCGGCTGGGATCTTCGATGCCGACGGTCCACGGCTGGCCGTTGGCGCGCGGGCCGCTGCAATGCATGTCGCCGCCGAAGTTCACCACCATGCTGGCCTGGGCCTGTTGTTGCAACATCAGCGACGTGCGATCGACGGCGTATTCCTTGGCGATGCCGCCCAAGTCGATCTCCATGCCCTCGGGCAGGGTGAAATACGGCGCCTGCCAGCGCGCCTTATCCAGCCCGACATACGGCAACAATGCTTTCACCTGCTTGGCGTTCGGCACGCGGTCGCTGCCGTCGAATTTCCAGATCTTGCGCAGCACGCCGGAGGTGATATCGAACAAGCCGTCGCTCAGTTGATAACACTGATAGGCGAAGTCGAGCAGCTGCGCGGTTTCCAGATCCACCGGCACCGGCTGGCCACGACTGTGATTGATGCGATGGATGATGTTGTCATCACGATAGCGGCTGAAGCTGCGCTCGATGCGCCAGGCCTCATCGGCCGCCAGTTGGGTCAGGTGTCGCGCCAGCTCGGCGTCGTCGATCTCCAGCAGGATCTCGCATGGGCTGGCCATGGCCTGGAATTGGCCGAGCCAGTGGTCGGCTCGGTGTTCGAGGCGGATTAAGCGAGAGATTTGATCATTCACCTACGTTGCCCAGTGTGGATTACGCAGGAGCCATTGTCAGCCGGTGATGGCATGATCGCAAGCTGAAGCTTCCGCTCCAGACTCACGCCCCTTGCCTACCTCCATGTAGGCAAAACTGGCTCCTACCTCCACCCCTAGAAGGTATACCGGAACTGCAACATCACTGCCTTGAGATCGGGGAAGAGATCCTGACTCTGCTGCACACCGATCGCCTCGCTCGGTGAGCTGTCGCCGGTCTGCTGCAAATATTCCAGGCGCACGCTGGTATCGTGTCCCTTGATCTGCATGCCGTATTTGAGGCCTAAGGTGATGCCGGTGAACTCCGCCAGTCGATAATCGGCGCTCGCCTCGGCCGGCAGCGGGTCGCCATCAATCAGAAAGACGCGATAGAAATCCGCCGCGCTCTGCTGATAATAACGCACATGCGGTTCGAGATATTTCGCGCCGCCGAGCTCCCAGCGATAGGTCGCATCGATGGTGTGCGAGGTCACGCCCCAGTCGTCCCACAGATAACGATACGAGAGATCGACGATGTCTTCGGTCAGATGGTATTTCATCTGCCAGTACAGGCTTTGCTTGTTGCGGCTGTCCGGGCGGTGTTCGTAGACATAATCCGTGGTGGCGCCGGTGCCGCCGTCCACCACGCTCAGGATCTTGTACGGATCGGTGTGATAGCCGCTGGAGCTGCTGATGCCGTAATTGACCTGCATCAGCAGGTTCCGGTTGATCACCTGCGTGACGCCGAACAGCAGGTCGACCAGGGTGCGGGTGTCCTCGGAGGCATCGCGCGGTTGCGGGCCGCCGGCCGGCGCCATCGAGGCGAACGGCGTGGGGACGCCGCCTTCCGGCGTGATCGTGTCCGCCTCGAACGATACGCCGGCGCTGAGCGTAGTGTTGCGCTTGTTCATGTCGTAGGCCAGCGAGGCGCTGGCGCCCAGCGAGAAGAAGTCATGCTCGCCCGACACATTCGCCCCGAAGCTGCCCTTGGTCTGCTCGCCGAGCGGCTGCTCCCAGCTGCCCGAAAAGGCGATACGGGTGTCGCGGAAGGTATCGTCGAGCGGCGTTTCGTTGGCATCGATGGTATACGAACCCTTGCCGGACGGACGGGTGAAGGTCTGCGCCGTGTTGGTCGCCGTGGCGCCGCTCGGTGAGGCGCCGGTCAGCAGATCGACCACCAGTTTCAGATTCAGCCAGCGATCGTCGCCGAAGTCTTTTTTGCCCGCCACCACCGGCTCGATGGCCTGGACGCGATCGGTCTCGCTGTAATAGAGCACGCCGGCATCGAATTGCCACGGCGCGGTTTCCGCCTGCGCGAGATTGCCCAAACCCAGCAGGGTGCAGCTGGCCGTGGTCAGCGCGCCGCGGATGGCCACTTTCTTGTGGTTCTTTTTCAGTTGCATCCGCAACCTCCCCCGGCAAAGCTGCGGCCACCGCTGGAGGCCTCTTTGCTAAAATAGATGTGATCGTCATATGCCGATTGTATGGCGTCGGGATTGAGCGCCATGGCGGGCTTGGCGAGCAGATCGCGCTCCCAGGGTTCCACGCCCAGATGGGTGCAGCCGGTCAGCAGCGCCGTGCAGCTCAGCAACGCGGCCGTCATGAATGTACGCATGGATTCTTGCCTCTTGTGGATCATTGTTTGAGCAACTGGCGGATTTCGGATTCGTACTCATCCTCAAGGCCTTCTTTGAATCCCACGTGACGCTTCTGCAGGGTGCCGTCGCGCGCGATGAGGAAGGAGTTGGGCATGCCCATCAGTTTGTACTGCGAGGCGATCTTGCCTTCGGGGTCGTAGACGACCTTGAAGTTGGCGGGAACGGCCTTGAGGAAGTCGTCCGCGGCCTTGCGGTCGCTGTCGACATTCACACCGATGATCACCAGACCCTGATCCTTGTATTTCTCCTGCATCCTGTTCATCCAGGGCATGGATTTGCGGCACGGCCCGCACCACGAGGCCCAGAAGTCGAGATACACGACCTGATCCTTGATTTCAATCATCGTCTTGCCATCGGGAATGGAAAACAAGGGCGCCGTTTCGACGGCGTGCGCCGCGGCTGACAGGCAGAACCAGGAGGTCAGCAGCACCCAGATTCCATGCTTGATCTTCATTGTTGTGTTTCCTTGGGATAAAGGGGGGGACAGCCACACTGTAGTCGCGGGGAGATTAAAGCTGGCTTAAGGCCTCCCGAATATTTTGCCGCCCGTGCGTCTGCGGCCAGAAACCCGTGGACACCCTCACAGATGCTGTGCCATTCTGTTGAGAATCATTATCAATCAAAAGAAGTACGCCCATGCCCACGGCGGTCGAACATGTCGTCAAGATCCAGACCCCGCTCTTTCGCGGTGAGCAGCGCCTGCACATCGCCCTGGTCGGCATGCCCAACAGCGGCAAGAGCACGCTGTTCAAGGCAGTCTCCAGCACCGCGCCGCAGTCGGGCGAATTGGCCGGCACCGTGCGCGCCTACCGGGAATGCAAGGTTCAGATCGGCATGGATGAAGCGAGTCTGATCGATCTGCCCAGCATCCACTCCCTGCACCATTTGGAACCGGACGATCTCGTCACCCTCAAGTACCTGCTCTGGGGCGATGAGCGGCCGCCGGTCTCGGCGCACGAAGCGACCCCGGCGCCCGCGCCGTTCGCGCCGCCCGATGTGATCATCCAGGTGGCCGACGCGACCAATCTCGCCCGCCATCTCGAATTGACCTTGGAACTGAGCCAGCTCGGCCGGCCGATGGTGCTGGCGCTCAACCGCTGGGACGAGACCACACCCAGGGGCATCAATATCAATCACTCCGCCCTGAGCCGGCGCCTGGGGATCCCGGTGGTGCCGATCTCCGCGCTCATGGGTCACGGCATTTCCACCCTGTTTCAGACGGCCGTCGAGGCCGTGCGCAGCCGCGCCTGTCCCTTGGCGCAGCCGCTCAGCGATCACATCGTGAAAAGCCTGCAACCGCTGCACAACCTGGTGATGCAGGCCGATCTGCATCAGGCCTTCCGGGTGCCGCACAGTTATCTGCTCACGCAGATCGCCGCCGGCGACGAATTCATCTTCGACGAGTTGCGACAGCATTTCCCGGCACTGCTCCCCGAGATCGAACGCGCGCGCGCGGACGCCACCCAAGCATTGCCGCGACCACTGGAGGAAGAGATCCACGCCGACCGTCACCACCAGGCCGCGGTGTTCCACGAGGCGGTGACCAAGCTCGGCGCGGCCTATACCCGGCGCGACTGGCGCTACTGGCTGGATGAGCTGTTCCTGCATCCGCACTGGGGCCTGCTGGGGAGTCTGGCGGTCTTCGCCGCGGTATTGTTCGTGGTGTTCGAGGTCAGCGCCTGGCTCGACAGTCTGACTGCCGCGCGCCTGATCGCCTGGGCGGAACCCTGGCAGCCGAGCTCGACCGGCGGGGTGATCGCGCGCGCGGTGGTCGACGGCTTGATCGGGCTGGTCGGCATCGTCATCCCCTACATGATCCCGCTGGTGATGCTGCTGGTCGCGCTGGAGCAGATGGGCATCATGCACCGCATCGCTTTCGTGGTCGACCGCGGCTTTCACCACATCGGCCTGCACGGCGGCGTGGCGGTGCCGATGCTGCTGGGCTTAGGCTGCAACGTGCCGGCGATCTCGGCAGCGGCGGCCACCAGCAGCGGGCGGGAACGGGTGATCGCCTCGCTGCTGATCACCTTCGTGCCCTGCTCGGCGCGTTCGGCCATCATCCTGGCGCTGGCCGGCAAGTACCTCGGCGGCATCGGCATCCTCGCCATCTTCGTGATGACCATGGTAGTCATCGCCGTGATGGGCCGGCTGCTCACCCGGCGCTACCCCAAGAGCGGTCCCGGCCAGGTGCAGGAGATCCCCGCCTACGCCCTGCCGCGCTGGAATGCCCTGCTGCGCACCACCTGGGAGCGCACCCGCGACATCCTGACCATCGTCACCCCGCTGCTGGTGGGCGGCAGCGTGGTGCTGGCAATCCTCAGCCACATCGGCGCCGATGCCCTCATCAATACCCTGTTCACGCCGATCACCGCCTGGTGGCTGGGGCTGCCCGTGGTGCTGGGCGTGCCGATCCTGTTCGGCGTGCTGCGCAAGGAACTCTCGCTGCTGATGATCTACCAGGCGCTCGGCACCTTCGAGATCGGCGGCCTGATGGACTGGGTGCAGATCACCACCTTCCTGCTGTTTCTCACCTTCTACGTGCCGTGCATCTCCACCTTCGCCGTGATGCTCAAGACCATCGGCCGCAAGGAGGCGCTGTTCTCCGTGCTATTGTCCGTCGCCACGGCACTGACGATCGCGGGGGTCGTGCGGTTCCTGCTGGAATTCGCGCGGCTGATCACATAAACACGAAAAAGCGGTAAGTGGCATTCAAGAATCTATCGCCTGGTTCCGATTCGGGTGATACCCTGCCGAAAATTCAACCATTGGAGTACGTGCATGATAATCAAAGCCAGCGCGCTCAAGGCGGCCCTGTTGACAGCGGTGATGAACGCATCATTGTTGGGAGCGACCGCGGCTTGTGCTGCGGATGTGGACCTGGGGATCAAAATCGATCTCTCCAACAAGTCCCGGGATCACGTGGAACACGATTCACACCACCATTCCGGCCCGCCGGATCACGCCCCGGCGCACGGCTATCGCGCCAAGCACCACTACCACTACTATCCGGATGCGGATGTGTACTATGACTCCGGGCGCCGCGTGTATTTCTATCTGTCGGACCGCAACTGGAAGATGTCGGCCAGCATCCCGCTCAACGTGAAAGCCCGGCTCGGCGAACACGTGATGATCGAGATGGACTCCGACGAACCGTACCGCGACCACCACTCGCACCGGAGCAAGTACCATTCGAAGCACAAGCACAAGGACAAGGACCATCACAAGGAAAAGCACAAGCACGGCGATAGCAACTAGCCGCCGACAGGCCGGTTAACCTTCCCCCATGGCCTCGATCTGCTCGGACAGATCGAGCCACTTCAGCTCCAGCGCTTCGAGCCCGCCTTTGATCTCGCCTTGGCGCGCCAGCATGGTCTTTAAGCGCTCCTTGGCGGAGCTTTCATAGAGCGCACTGTCGGCGAGCTGCTGCTCCAGCGCCTGCTGTTCGGCGGTCAGGCGCTCGATCTGCTTTTCAACTTGCTGCAATTCCTTTTTCAGCGGTTGCAGGCGCTGGCGCTGCTCGGCCTCCAGGCGCTTGCGATCCTTGCGCGCCGCGGCGCTGTGGTCCTTCGCGGCGCTATCCTCAGAGGGTGCGCCGACCGTCTGCGTCTCGCGTCGGCGGGCCAGCCACGCGGCATAGTCCTGCATATCGCCATCGAACTCGGCCACGGCGCCATCGGTCACCAGCAGAAACTTGTCGGTCGCCGCATTCAACAGGCTGCGGTCGTGCGAGACGACCACCATCGCGCCCTCGAACCCTTGCAGGGCGAGGGCGAGCGCGTCGCGCATCTCCAGATCGAGGTGATTGGTCGGCTCATCCATCAGCAGGAGATTGGGCCGCTGATACACCAGCAGCGCCAGCACCAGCCGCGCCTTCTCGCCGCCGGAGAACGTGGCGATCGCGTCGTAGACACGATCGCCGAGGAAACCAAAGCCACCGAGGAAATCGCGCAAGGGTTGTTCGGCGGCTTCTCGATCCAAGGCTTGCAGATGCGCCAGCGCGCTGTCGTTGACATGCAATTGCTCCAGCTGATGCTGGGCGAAATAACCGATGCGCAGTTCCGCCGCGGCGG